>JAZUOH010000042.1:0-71614 GCA_045604525.1 Acutalibacteraceae bacterium | reverse complement strand
TTATGTTATCCATCATCCTGATTATTTCAAGTGCCTGTTCAAAAGTGATAAGAATCTCGGATGTTTTTTTCTCCCAATCGGGTTTTGCAAGAAACATCTTCATCCACAATGTTTTTGAATAGTCATAGTTGAATTTTTTCTGATTCATTATTTACCCTCCCGTTTGGCATACTTTTATTTTGTATAAATCGCAAATCGAATTAATATCTATATTATAATATAACAAAATATACAAATCAATACCGTAAAGTGTATTATTTTTGTGTTGTTTGATTAATCCAATATAAAAAACTTCTGATTGGTGAAGAACCTTTTGCAACCCAAAATATATTTCCGTTATTTCAAAATCAAAAAAACGCCGTGTTTTCCGCTTTTTATCTGCAAAATAAGCGCAAAAGAAAATCCCCCGCGGCAGTTTTTAATTCCGCCGCAGGAGGTAAGCCGTAAGAGGGTATGCCGCCTGAAAAAGCTTTTATGTTTTTGTGGAAATATTGCTTGCCTTGTGGTATACTTTGATTAACAACAAGCCACACAGTTTTGAAATTTATAACACAGAGCAACAAGCATAATTTCTCAGGTAAGGAGTTTTGCCATGAACAGCACCGAAAGAGTTCGCAACACTATCCTCGGCAAGGCGGTTGACCGTCAGCCGATATACGGCTGGGTGAGGGAAAATCTCAACGCCGAAATCTCGGCAAAATTCGGCAGCGTTGATGCCTTTGAGGATAAATTTGAATTTGATGCGGCGCATATTTTCGGCGGTCCGTGGTCATTTGACGGCGACACGTTCGATACCGTAAGAAGCCGCCACGGGGAGCTGACCCCCGATATTCTGCTTGATTACAATCTTTTCACTTCCCCCGATAACGATGCGGATTTTGAGCAGGTGAAAAGGGAAATCGCTCACCACAAGCAGCATGACCGTTTCTGCTATATGCAGACCCCGGGTCTCTTTGAGCATTTCAACACGGTTTTCGGCATTGAAAACCACCTGCTGTATACCGCCCTTTACCCCGAAGAGCTCTGCGAGCTTTACAGGCGGCAGGCGGAATGGACAATCCGCTTTGCCGATAAATGCATAGCTCTCGGTGCGGATATGATTCACTTATCCGATGACTGGGGCTCGCAGAAGGATATGCTTTTCAGCCCCGACACGTGGCAGGAAATCATCTTCCCCAATATGAAACCAATCGTAGAGCATATTCATTCAAAGGGCGTTTTCGCAAGCCTGCATTCTGACGGATGCATCAGAAAGGTGCTTGACGGTGTTCGTGACCTCGGATTTGACGTTGTTCACCCTTGGCAGGAAAATGCAGGAATGCCCCTTGATTTATATATTGAAAAATACAGCAACGATTTTGCAATCATGGGCGGAATATGCGTGCAGTCTGCAATCGGAATTATGGACCGGGATGCTCTCGGAGAGGAAATAAAGCGAATCTTTTCGCTCCTTAAAGGCAAACGCTGGATTTGCTGCACCTCGCATTTCGTTCAGAAGCATTGCTCTGTTGAGGATCTCACCTTTGCCTATGACCTGATATATAAACTCGCAAGGGAATAATAAAAACCGCTTCAATCGGCAAATCCGAGAGAAGCGGCTTTTTTGTTTTTAACAATATATTTCGTTTATCTTTTCAAAGTATGCGTTGATGTTTTCCCACTTTGAAGCGGCAGGCACGTCACAGCCCGTTGAAATCATGAAGTTTTCATGTGTTGCGCATTCGTCATACACTCTCTGCACGTCGGCACGGATGCCGTCAGGTGTTCCCGTTCTGAGCAGAACGGGATTTACGTTGCCCATTACGATTTTATTCTGAGGCAGTATTTCAAGCGCCTTTTTAAGATTAATTGCGTTGCCGAGGTGGATAACATCCGCATTAAGCTGCGATATCATATCAAGCATATCCCCTGCCGCATCGCCGCAGTTATGGTAGCAGATTATAAAATCATCGCTGTTTATCTCATTGAAAATCTGCTCAACAAACGGCATTGAGAATTTCTCCGCAAGCAAGGGCGAAAGCAGGCCTGCCGCAGGCTCCGCCATGATAACTCCGTCCGCTCCCGCCTCTCTGAATGCCTTTATATAGCTGATTATGAACTGCGTTGCCTTTGAAAGCAGGATTTTAACATCATCGGGGCTGTCGTAGCATTCCAGCATCAGCTCCGTCATATCAAAAAGCCTGCCTGCAAGCGAATACGGACCGATTACTCCGCAGAAAACGGGGATATCGGTTATTACCTGCTTTGCTTTTCTTATGCCGTCAATGCAGATTCCCGTTCTTCCTGCGCCGATTTCGGGCACGGCGATATTACGGGCATCGGCAATATCATCGATTACACCCTTTTCAACCGCAGGGATATCATCCTCATAAAAGCGGATTTGTGCGCCGAAAGCCTCAGCTTCAACAGATAAATCCATCATGTTAAGCGACGCACCTACGCTGCATTTTTCCGCAATCGCCTGCATTCCCTTAACCTGCATTTCAGCCGATGAAAGAAGCTCCTTTACGCTTATTCCGAGAAGCTGTGTTGAGGGAAAGGACAGAATGGGGACCGTTTTGTTTTTATGCTTTAATAATTCATAAGCTTTTTGTTTCATACTGTCACCAAAGAATAATACAAAAATAAGTTACGGTATTTGTGCCGTTGTTGTAGCCGATTCCCGATTTTCCTGCAAGCTCCACAACGTTGATTCCGCACGCTTCAACAGACGGCACGGCTTTTTCGGGAAAACGGCAGGGAGCGTCGGGATAGGTGCATTTTTCGCACAGGTCGCACCCCTCACAGCCGAGAGCCATAAACCTTTCTCCGTCGGCACGCAGGCGGTCTGTTATACTGCGCAAAACGGACTTTGCGCTCTTCTGCCCTGCAACCATGCCCTCAAAATCGAAGCTGTCCTCAAGGTTGTATTTACAGGTGAAAACGCAGGCGGTTTTGTAGCTTTTTATCCTGCTTTCAAGCTCCCGAAGCTCACCCACTCCGGGCGGACAGGTCCAGCAGGTGCCGTATTTTCCGCATCGGTTTGCCCTGCACATATCAACCACCGCCTGAGAAAACGGGATTTCAGCCGTATCAATCAGCTTATACTGAAAAATCTCAGGGCTGTCAAGATATTTTTCTATGTTCATCTTTTGCAAAGCTCCACGGCGGCATCGGCGGCGCTTGCGGCATCGGAGGTGTATTTATCCGCTCCGATTTCCTTGCAGAAATCCTCCGTAACGGGCGCTCCGCCAATCATGATTTTAACCTTATCCCTTATACCTGCCTCCTGAGCGCACTTCACAACGTCCGCCATAACGTCCATTGTTGTTGTGAGAAGTGCGGAGCAGCAAATTACCTGACAATCCTGTTGGATAGCGGCATCTATAAAGGTTTGCGGAGGTACGTCGTTGCCAAGGTCAATAACCTCAAGTCCCTTGCCCTCCATCATCATTTTAACAAGATTTTTGCCTATATCGTGCAAATCGCCCTGAACCGTGCCTATGCAGACCCTGCCCGATGCCTTTACTCCGCTCTCGGCAAGCAGAGGCTCAAGGATTTCAAAGCCCATCTTCATCGCTCTTGCGGCAACAAGAACCTCGGGCACGTAAACCGTGCCGTTTTTGAATCTTTCACCGATTTCGTCCATACCTGCGAGCAGACTTTTTTCAAGAATCTCTTTTGCAGGCAAACCTTCATCAACCGCCTGCTGCACAAGCGTCTTTACCTTTTTTGCCCTGCCCTTCTGAAGATTTTCGGATATTTCAAGATAAATACTCATATTCTTCTCCTTGTTTAAAGTCTGATTTTCTTTATTTCTTCGGCATAATACTGAACAAGCTCAAATTTTGTGCCGGGCATAAGTCTGTGGTCGGGACAGGGGATGAAGCCGCCCATTGCCGCAAGACGCTTTATTCTTTCAATCTCGGCATCAACCGCCGCTTTATCCTTGCGCAGGGCGGTTTTATCCATGCCGCCAACGCCGAGCATTCCCTTGCCGTATTTTTTACGGGCAGGCTCAAACTGATCGCCCCAAACTCCGATTTCAATGGGGAACATGGTGTTAACTCCGTTTTCAAACCAGGTGGGAAGAAGCTTTTCGGTTACGCCGTCGCAATCGAGGGAAATAACGTCAATGCCGTATTCATGGCACAAATCGTTCCTCTTTTTATAATGCTTTGCGCAAAGCTCATCAAACATTTCTGGCGAAATCAGGGGTCCGTTCTTAAAGCAGATATCCTCCCAGTAATGGGCAAAATCAAACCTTGCGCCCGTTTCAAGCACAGCCTTTACGCATTGATACTGCATTTCGGCATACGTATCAACAATATCCGCAAAAAGCTCCTCATCCTCATCGTACATGAGATAGCTCATGCCTGTAACCGAGGTCATATCACGGATGTTTCCGAGCACGCTTCCGAGGCTGAGACCGATGGGTCTGTCCATATCACGGGTTTCGTTGAAATTTCTGAAATATTCAAAATCCACTCTTTCGGGAGCATACTGCATTTTCGGCTTGTAGAGAGTTTCAAACGCTTCCCTGTCCTTAAGAGTGTAATCATCCTCGGCAGGGATTGAGGTTATACCCGGCTTGATTCTTTCAATAACACCGACCCCGTTGAGGACTCTTTTTGAGCCGTCGGGCAGAACTTCAAGCACCTTTTCCTCAAATCTCGGGTAAAGACCGTTGTTTGCGCCCCTTGTGCAGGACCAGTTGAAGTCCCAGCCGATGAGTTTATCGAGCATTCTGTCCTTTTCGTTGCCGTCCCAGTTGTTTTCGGCAAGCTCCGCGGGGATTTTGCCCTGCTGTGCCCACTCCTGAAGAAGCTCGCCCCAGTAACCGAAATGAACGGCAGGCAGACGGTCAACGTCCTTATAATGAAGAATGTTCATTGCACGCTCTCTGTTTGTCACGCAAAAACCCCTTTCCTGCGATTATGGAAATATTATACCATACGATTTTATTAAAATAAATAGAGTATTTTGTTTTTGCATAAAAAGCCGACGGGGTTTTAATCCGTCGGCTTCAGGTTTATTGAATAAGTATTAATCAGAAGAGGTTAAGAATTGAGGTCCATACCCAGCTGAAGGCATCGACGATAAGCCAGAAGAAACGAAGGGAGATATACTTGACGGGGGTGTGGATAATCTCAATAAGCTTATCGCACTGCGCCTTGTATTCGTTGAGCTTTGCCTTTTCGGCTTCGCCCATATTGGTATTTGCAAGCAGCTCGTCAATCTTTGCCCTGAGGGCTTCAATTTCATCCTCCCAGAAGATTGTCACCCTGTTTTCATCAAACAATTCAAGCTCTGCGCCGATTTCGTCAACCGACTCTCCTGCCTGAGCGATTTTTCCGAGAAGACCCTCAAGCTCTGCTTTTACGGCATTGAGATCAGACTTCTGCTCCTCGGTAAGGTTTTTGGAATTGACTTCACCGATATCGGCAATAATTGATTCCAGCTGAGCCTTATCTGCGCTTGTTACCGTGTCGGGATTATAGGCATCTGCCGCATCTTCAATATCCGCAACTTCCTGAGCGGTGGCGGCAATTTTTGCCCTGAGCTTTTCAACGCCTGCAAGGATATCATCAAGCTTCTTTGCCTCTTCCTCGGTAAGATAATAGCCGTACCTCTCCTTGATTTCGTTTACTTTTTCAACGATTTCGTTGAGAGCATCGGTATCGGAGGCTTTTACGGTATCCTCACTGAAAGAAGCGTAATCCTTTTCAACGTCAGCCAAAGTTTCTTCAACGGAATTGATGATGCCGAGTATTTCCTCGCACGCCGCCTTCATTTCGTTCCATCTTTCCTTTTTGTTTTCAGGCGCAATATCCGTTACTGCGTTGTTGAGCTGGTCGAGCACGTATTGAACGCTTTCTTTATCGGTTGATTTTACCTTCCATCTTCTCTCATATACACCGTTATTTTCAACGTATACAAGATCAATGTGAGAAACGCACTTTTTATCAAGAGCGATTTCATAGCTGAGCTTTGCCTCGCCCGTGAAATTGCCCGTGCCCGTTACTGTGAGAAGATATACGCCAACGTTTGTTGCCTTGTTGCCGCTTACGGTGTAGGTTGCTTCGGGAGCTGTGCCTGTAGGAAGAACCTTTTCGACGGTCTGGGTCTGCTCGGTGCCGTTATAGGTGAGAGCATCGCCGAGGATAATAAATCCGTCGGAAATATCCTTTCTTGAGATATCTGCCGTTGTTGCAACGTAATAGTTATCAGTTGAATATTCGGAATTTGCGGGGAATTCGTAGTTATCAATGCTGCTGCTTGCCACGGGAGCGTAGATGATATGAACGGTTTTGCCTTCGCCTGCATCTGCGCTGTCATACCAGGCCTTTCCGACGGTGAAGCCGAGCATTTCGCCCTCAACCGCGCCGTTAATGGTGACGGTAACCTTTGAATACTCAAGAATATCCGTTGTGCCGTCGTAAACCTTATCGGGTGCGGTTGCGGTGACGGTTACGGGCTTCCTGTTGATTGTGAACGTCTTGGTTACCTCGCCCGTGTAGCCGCTTTCGGTAATTTCGCCTGCATTTGAGCTGTTACCGATGTTTCCGCCGCCTGCGATACCGCCTGCCGTCTGACCGGTGCCCAATATTGTTACGGTTGCGGTGCCCGCATTGACGTTGTTTGCGTAGGATACCGTATAATCTGTTCCTTCGGCAAGAGTTCTGCCGCCGACTTTTACGATAACCGTGGGCTTGTGCTCCATACCGCTGTAAGTGAACTGAGTTTCGTCAAGAGTGATAACCGCATCTTCAAGGTCAGCACCCTTGCTTACCTTAACGTAGCCGTTAATGATTTTTGCATCATCTGCAACATCAATAATTCTGCCGTCTGCATCACGCAAATGATAACCGTCCGCAAGGCTTTCGTTTACGGTTTTGACATCAATTACAATACCGTTGGGATATTCACCGCCCTTAAGGATGAAGGTTGCGTCTTCATTATAGTCAAAGGTCCATTCGCCGTCGGGTGTGCCGCTGTAATAGCCGTTTGCAAAATCTTTTCCTGTGATGGTGCCGCCAAGAATTTCGCAAGTGCCGCCGAGCATATTGATGGCAGCATAGTCCTTACCCGTAAGCTTGCCGCCGTGAATATAAGTATCGCCGCCGGTCGTAAGAGCAGCAACGCCGCTTAATTCGCCGCCGTAAATGTGGAGCGTTGCAAAGCTGCTTACAGCGGAAATTTTTGCGCTTTCAATCACCGCGCCGTCATAAATGCTTGCTGTTCCGCTTCCGCCGCTTTCTATTGCCGTTTTTGTTTCGGAGTATATTTTTCCGCCCTTGACGTTAAGTGTTCCTATATTATCAATTCCATAGACTTCACTGTGAATGCTGCCGGATTCAACGGTAACTGTGCCGTTTCTGTTTATTACTGCCGCAAGGTTGCCTGTGTTTTGTATTTTGCCGTTTGTACCGCTGTCTTTTATCGTAAGGTCAGCGCTTTCTTTGACAAATATCACGTAGCAGTCCTTGCTGCTGAGTGTTTTGCCGTTAAGGTCAAGGGTGAACGTACCGGATTCTACCTGCTGAGTTTGTGTAAGAACAATACCATCAAGCAGAGTTACCGTACTGCCCTCGCTTGCACTTGCCGCTGTTATTGCATCTGCAAGGGTCTTGTAAGTACCGACAGCGTTGCCGTCCTTGTCGGTTACCTTTGCGGCATAGTTGAGAAGAGTGAACTCAACCGTTGCCGTTGCACCGCCGACTGTTACGCTTGCGGTGTAAGTGCCTGCATCTTTAGGGGGCAAGCCGTAAGGGGCTGAATATGTAATATCACTGATTGCAACCGAAGTATCAGCAAGATTGTTTTCAATGGTTGCTTCTTTTGCGGTTATGCCGTCAACATAAAGGTCAGCGGGTGCGGAGATTGTGAGCATGCCGCCAATGCCGTTTTCAAGCGGACAGTCACCTGCAATACAGGTTGCAACTATTCTGCTACCCCCTGCAGAGTATGTGAATGAGTGGGTGTGAGGAACAATTTCAAAGTTTGCAGTAAGCTCACGATTTCCGGAAGCTGTGAAAGTATAGACTGCACTTGTGCTTACTTCCTCACCGTTTTCTATCCAATTAACAAATCTGTAACCATTAGCTGCCGATGCGGTGAGATTAACTGTTGCACCAGCGCTATATGTGCCTGCTCCCTCTACTGTTCCGCCTTCAGCAGGGTTGATAGAAGCTGTTACTTTAAAGCCTGCCTTGGCTACGTAAATATCGTTTTTTACAAAATCGATGCAGGGTGTGCCGTTGGTTTTGAACAAACCCCATCCATCGGGTAATGTGACTGCACTTGCCTGTAATCCGTCAGCACAAGCCTGAATACGAACCTCATCAGCTGTGCAGGCTGAAAGGTCAATGCTTCCGCCATACCAACCGATACGCCAGTTGCCGTTCAAAACAAAGTCTTTACCCGTCAACTTTAGTGTGCCGTCTCTAACGGTTGCGGGATAGCCGGCGGAATTAAACGTACCGCCTGAAATGTTCGCACTTCCGCTTAACACCTCAAGCACTATGTTGCCCTGATCGTTAGTTGCATTAAAAATACCGCCGCCTGCACTATCAACGATAGTTACATCCGCACCGTCAATGCGTAAAAGAAAATAACCGTTTGAGAACAGTTCTTTACCGTTAAGGTCAATGGTAAAATTGCCGCTTTCAATCGTGATTCCTGAGTCAATGGAAATATGAGACAGAAGCTTGAGCTCGGCGCCGCTGATGCTCTGTGCTGCAGAAATCGCATCTGCCAGAGTTGCGAAGCCCTGACCGTTCACCTCTGCTACAGAGGCTGCAGCCTTTGATACCTTCATATTACTGAAAGTATCGCCTTCATAATCTGCGGGAACAGATACATAAGCTAACGATGAACAAGCCAGAAATACTGTATCGCCTATAGTTTCAGGCTCTTTATTGCCGAGAAAAATAACTTCGTTCAAACTGGAAGTTTCCTCAAAGAAGTAGTTTCCGATAGATGTTACACTTGCGGGAATTGTAACGCTTTTGATCGGACCGTAGCCGAAAACATATGAACCAAGCGTTGTAACGCCGTCGGGAATAATCATACTTTTAATTTTTGTACTGTTGAACGCCGAGTTTCCGATTGTTTTAAGATTGCCTGCATCGGAAAACTCAAAATTTGTAAGACCGGAGCCAGAAAATGCTCTGTTACCTATGCTTGTTACGGTGTCTGAAATCGTTGCATTAACAAGAGAAGAAATACCGTAAAACGCATCTTTGCCGATGTTTGTAACACCGGATTCTATAACAACTGTTTTAACATTGGTTCTTTTGCTGTACCACGGCACTTTTGAAACGTTGGCAAAATCTTCCATTGCACCGCTGCCGCTTATGGTAAGCACACCGTCACTGTCAAGCGACCAGGTGAGATTGCTGCCGCTTGCGCCGAATTTACCGCTTGCTACTACCGATGCCGCAAACACCGAAATCGGCGCCATTGACAAAAGCATCGCAACAGCGATTAAAATGCTTATGAGTTTGTTTGTTTTTTTCATAGGTTTGCCTCCTTGGTTATTAAGTGCAGAGTTCAGAGTGCAGAACGCAGAACGAACACATTAACTCTGCATTCTGCATTCATCATTCTGCATTCACTTCGGGTTTGTTTTCTTACATATTGAAACGAGAATTGCAATTATCTCGTCTATATCCGTTTCCATACTTTGAAACTCTATATCGGTCAGATAATCTGTACTGTGCAAAAGCCTTAACCAATAATATGTTTAGTTGGCTTCTTTTAAAGCTATGTTAAGCTTCGCATTAAAATCCGCTTTGCTCTGACCTCGCTCTGCTTCTGAAACATTTGCGCCTATACTTGTTCCGCTTCTCAAAAGCTGTTTTGATAACACAAACTCTTTTTTCTCTGCAGTAAGATGTTTATAAAGATTTACCGTTCTTACTGCAAAGTCAAATGTTTTCTTCGAAATTATATTCTCACTCAAAATTCCGCCTCAATTCTGCATTCTGAACTCTGCATTCACTTTTGCTTTATTTTCTTGCAAGCAGGTTGTGCAGTGCCTGCTCGGTTTCACGGTCAACGTAGTTGCGGAATTTTTGCAGCACGTTAAGCCCGAGAGTTTTATAATCCATTGCAAGAACCTTTTCGATTTTCTGCTTGCGCACATCCTCAGGCACGTTATAGATGCTGAGTATCGTGTTAAGCGCTCCGCTGATTCGCAGTTCAAGTGATGCCGAATTGCTCGTCGTCAAAAGCGATGCGTATTCGATTCCCGAAACAAGTGTTTCAGCTCCTTCAAATCGCTCATCCGTCCAGCCCGGGCAATAATCCTTAAACACCACTTTTGCCCGTTCCTTATCGTTTTTGCGAATCAAATCCATACATATCTGACTGCGGTAAGAGGAAAGAAAGAAATCCTTTGCAACCTCGTCCTGCTCGCAGGCAGAAGCAATTGTAAGAAGCTCCAGGCATATCGCCATAACCGAGCTGTAGCCGTCCTTTGCTTCCTCCTCCATAAGCTTATGCTGATATCTGCAGAGTATATCTACCAGCTCTGCTAACATGTGGTCTTTTGTCGGAAAGTGAAAGGTCATATTGCCTGTGCTCATGTTCAGCGCTTTCGCCATTGAAGCAACCGTTGTTTTTGTAAATCCGTCATTCAGAAAGCGGTTTGCCGCAACACGGATTATTTCATTTCGGGTCAGCTCCGCTCTGTCTACACGTATCATTTATTATCAACCTCCGTAATTTTGTTAAGAGGATTTGTTTTTATTATTGATTTCTTGCTGATTATAGCACACATCCTATTTGGACGCAATGTATTTTTGGAAATTTCTCCGTTTTTTTACAAAAGTTTTTTGACTATAAAAAACAGCACTCACATTAAGTGAATGCTGACAAAAGCAATATTTCATCCACCAAAATGGAAGAGTGAATAGTGAAAAATAAAAGCTCAAGTCCTTTAAGACTTGAGCTTTTGGTGCGGGTAACAGGACTTGAACCTGCACAGCCTTGCAACTATTAGAACCTGAATTATGTATTCTATTGATTAACTTGAATTGGTTTGCATTGTTTAGTTGCTTTGTAAACCGCTATATATCAACGATTTTAAAGCTTTTTTATACTTAAAATTCAATTATCCTTGAAACAGCGAAAGTTTATAAAATAGAAAAAATGTTAGAAAAGTGTTAGAAACTGCATAATTACTTAATGAGAAAAGCTACGTTAATTCGTGGCTTTTTTTCTGTGGTGCTGTTGTGTTGGTGGGTACAGGGTGCAGAGCGTTCAAGAGCAGATACCATTATCTCCCTGTATCAGCAATAAAAAAGCCCCCGAAAAGGGGGCGACCTTATCAAGCCTTGTTGATGTCATTATATTTCTGCACTCTGTAAAAATGCTCGCTGTATGTTCTTTGTTCGCTTTTCTCCTGCTCTATCGGCAAATACCGCCTTGCTGATGAAGCGTTGATGTTATATGCCGTTATAAGTGCGACCGTAACGGCTGATTATTCGCTCTTTGGTGTTGGCACTTTCTCTCTGATTGTATCTGTAAGCTTTTGTATTTGCTCAAGCATTTCTCCGAATGCCTTTTGCGTTTCAGGGTCTCCTTTGAGCAAGTCTGCTTTTAGTTGTTTTATCTGTTCATCATACATATCTAACTGTTTTTTGACTGTCAATTTATCTTTATTCATATTATCTCGCTGTACAAGCACATCTATTGTTACATCATACAACATTGACAGCCTTACAAGTACCTCTGCAGGCGGTTCATTTCTTCCTCGTTCGTATGCTCCGTATGCTTGTGAAGTTATGCCTATCAAGTCGGCAACGTCTTTCATTTGTAATCCTTTGGATATTCTTAATACTTTTAAACTTTCCGCAATTAGTTGTTTTCTTTCTGCAGGGTCAAAAAGATTATTGTAATTTTTTAATGTTTCTTTGCTCATTTGTTTCACCTCGGCTACATTATAACCGAATGACAAATAAAAATCAATACATTTTAACACATTATTTACAAATTGTACTATTGACGAAAAGCACAGATTATGATATATTCAAAATGTACTTCGGGTAAATTGAAAAAGTTACAAAACGTAACTCACAGTTTTCGGTTGCCCCTCCTCAACCGAAACGAGAGTTACAGCAAAAGTATAGTATTACCTTTTGCGTAACTTGTGTTTTTTGTGTCAAAAATAATTTAATTTTGAAAGGATGTGTTTATTATAAGCACAAAATCTCGAAAGTATTTGCTTACTTTCAATAACCCTGAGGAACACAATGTTTCTCACAATTCAGTAAATGAAACAATGAAGCAATTAAAATGGGAGTATTATTGTTTGTGTGATGAAATAGGGGAGAATAAAACCCCTCACATTCATCTGTTCTTTTACTGTAATAATGCCGTTATGTTTGACAGAGTGAAAAAATTGTTTCCATCTGCTCATATAGATACTGCACTCGGCAGTTGCCAAGAAAATAAAGATTATATACGAAAAGAGGGTAAATATCTCAATTCGGATAAAAAAGAGACAAATATAATTGAAACTTTTGAAGAATACGGAGAAATGCCCCTTGATAAGTCCTCTAAAAATGAAAGTGTTTCGGAACTGGTTTTGTCAATGATAGAAAATGATTGTACGAATACCGAAATAATAAGAGCATTTCCAAGTTATTCAACAAAAATTGCTCATATAGATAAAGCAAGGCAAACCTTATTAGAGGATAAATATAGAAATACTTGGCGAGATGTTAACGTTGTATACATATTCGGAGATACAGCAACGGGAAAAACACGCTATGTTATGGAAAAATACGGATATGAAAATGTTTATAAAATTACAAACTACAAAAATCCGTTCGATTCCTATTCAGGTGAACGAGTGATTTTGTTTGATGAATTTCGCAGTTCTTTGCCTTTGTCGGATATGTTGCAATATATTGACGGCTATCCTTGCCGCCTGCCTGCACGATTTTCGGATAAAGTAGCTTGTTTTGATAAGGTTTATATAATCAGCAATATTGATTTGAATAAGCAATATCCAAACATACAAGCTGATGAGCCTAATTCTTGGGAAGCGTTTGTCAGAAGAATAGACCTTGTTCTTAAATTTGATATGGATAAATACGGCAAACGAGATATAACGCAACTTTTGCCTGATGATTATGTGAATTGAGGTGGTTGCGGTGTTTGATACGTATAAAGACATATTAACAGTTGAAGATACGTGCAAAGCTTTGGGAATAGGTAAAAACGCATTGTATAAACTTCTGCAGAAAGGTATTATAAAATCCGTTCGTATAGGAAGAAAATACTATATTCCCAAGGTTTTCTTAATTGACTTCATAAACAAATACCGATAATATAAAAAGGTAATTATGTAGTTTCCTACAGAAAGGAGTTGCAATGACAGGAAGCTTACAAATTAAAAACGGCAAATATTATGCTGTTTTAAATGTTACAGACGTAAACGGCAACAGAAAACAAAAATGGATTTCAACAGGTATGGAAACAAAAGGCAATAAAAAGAGGGCTGAACAGTTTCTGCGTGATAAAATCAAGGAATTTGAGCTGAAAGGAAATGTATTGCAAACAGATATGTTGTTCAGCGATTATGTTCTGCAATGGCTCAATTTGGCAAAACTCCGATTGGATGAAAGTACATATCAATCTTATAAGTTTTTGGCAAACGCACATATAGTTCCGTATTTCAGTAACTCAAAAGTCACTTTGGATAAGCTGACAAGAAACGATTTGCAAATGTATGTTAATCACAAATATGAAAAGGGCAGGAGAGACGGCAAAGGCGGTTTATCTGCCAAGAGTGTAAAATCACATATGGTGCTTATCAAGCAAGCGTTGAAAGAAGCTGTCAAAAGCAATTTGATTGTATCTAATCCGAGTGACTATATTGTTTTGCCTAAAATCCAAAAATTCGAGTCCTCTTTCTATACTGTCAATCAGCTAAAGGAATTGTTTGTGCTTATAAAATCAGAGCCTTTATATCCCTTAATCTACATAACGGCTGTATTTGGATTGAGAAGAAGCGAAGTGCTTGGTTTAAAATGGGATAGTATCAATTTTGAGAACAACACATTAACAATCAAACATACAGTTGTTGGTGAGGGGAAAATCATTGCGAAAGACAGTACGAAAAATGCTTCGAGCTATCGTTCATATCCGATAAGTGAAGATGTAAAGAGTATGTTGCTTTACCTTATGTCAAATAAGGAAAAGAACAAAATGCTTTTTGGTAATGAGTATAATGAAAATGATTATGTGTTCTGTTGGGATAACGGAAATCCTTATAAACCGGATTATATATCAAGGCACTTCAAGCAGATTTTAATAAAGTACAATTTGCCGGTTATCCGTTTTCACGATTTACGGCATAGCTGTGCGAGTTTGCTTGTTTCGAATGGCTTTACACTAAAAGATATACAAGAATGGCTCGGTCACGCTGATATTCAGACAACCGCAAATATTTATGCTCATTTGGATACTGAACGGAAAGCAAATATTATGAAGTCTATGACAGATGTATTCAGTTCCTCATCGTGTTAGAAAAGTGTTAGAAAAAAGCCATTTGCTTTGCTTGTGATTTTGCAGGGTAAAAAGAAAAACAACCCTAAATCATTGATTTAGAGCCGTTTTTTGATGGTGCGGGTAACAGGACTTGAACCTGCACAGCCTTGCAACTATTAGGACCTGAATCTAACGCGTCTGCCAATTCCGCCATACCCGCATATTAACTTGTTTTGTGGTACGGCAGCCGCGTTTCGCGTGACTCTTGCGGTGCCCAAAATTCGTATGCTCGCTGTTCGCTCGCCGAATTTTGACCGCTGCGCCTTTCCGCCATACCCGCATATTAACTTTTGTCTCTGAATTTTACACGGTGAGACGGCCGAGGCGGAGCTTACAATTTATTCAGTTAAAAACTTACTTTCAGCTTGAATCCGCAATAAAGCTGTGCCAAATCACAGCATTTGATATTCTAATTCAAAAATACGCATTTGTCAAGAGATAGTTTAAAAAATAAGAATAAATGTGTTCCGCATATTGTATTGAATGTTTTTTAATGTTATTATAAATATAATATTTTCGGTTCGGGTGTCAATTGCGATATTCGTTTGATACCTATTAACGCAATGAAAATGTGTCAGCTTTAATTTATGGAAAGAGGTTGAGAAACAATGAGTGCATTTTTTGTGAGGATTGCAGCCTGGTTTGCTTCAATTGCAACTTTATTTACGGCGGTTTTCTGTCAACCGGAAATAGTGCCCGAGTATTCCGAAACAAAAGAGCGTGTACAGACTTCTTTTGATGAGGGCGAATTTGAGATGGGCGAAAACGACCTTGTTGTTTCGCCCGACGGTGATGACAATAATGCCGGCACTCTTGAAGCACCGCTTAAAACCTTTGAGAAAGCAAAGGCTCTGCTTAAAGCCAACGCTTCCGACGAAGCGGTTACCGTATGGTTCAGAGAAGGTACATATTTAATTGAGGATGCCGTTGAATTTACCGCTGAAGACAGAAGCAACGTTCTTTACCGTTCATATCCGGATGAAGAGGTTTCGTTCACGGGTGCAAAGGAAATCAGCGGCAGCTGGAGCGAAACCGAAATAAACGGTGTCAAAGCTTTTGTAACCGATATGCCTGTTGAAAGCGATGCTGATTATTTCAGTTCCCTTTTCAAAAATGATAAAAGACTTTCACGTCCCAATTATCCTAAGGAAGGTCTTTTGAAGGTAGCAGACCCCAAAACCGATGAGGCTATGGTGCCGGAAAATGAAGCACAGTTCTTCACAAAATCCGTTGTTTTCTATGCAAGTTCCGGTGACGTGCTTGATTTTGCCAATGTTAAAGATGTTGCCGTAAGAGTGATGCATTTCTGGTGTGATGAGCTTATGCCGCTCAATTCGGTCGATGCCGCAACGGGCAGAATAGAAACCAGAAAGCCGAGCGCAATGACAATAAGAGTTGAAGACAATTATGTTTTTGAAAACGTAAAAGAGGCTCTTTCACTACCCGGCGAATGGTATCTCGACAGAGCTGAGCAGAAGCTTTACTATATCCCCGAAGAGGGAGACACCGTTGACAATACCGTGCTCTATGCAGGTGTTACGGAAAAGCTTATGAGCTTTAACGGCGCAGAGAATATTTCATTTCAGGGTATAAACTTTGAGAAAACTGATTGGGATTACGTAGGCAAAGAAAGCTCGTTTTCCGGCAAGGTTTTTGATGAGTCACATCCTTTGTACAAAAACATTGAATACGGCGCAACTCATCCCCAGGCTGCGTTTGAAACACCTGCCGCAATCAATATTGTAACTTCATCTGAAATCAACTTTACCGATTGCCGCTTTGAAAACATTTCTTACACAGCAATGAAGTTTGATAAGGCAGCGGCAGACTGTAAAGTAGCAAGCTGTATGTTCAACGAAATAGGCGCAAATGCAGTGTTTATCCACGGCGATTTTGTTGTGCCTGCAAGCACAAGAAATATTGACGTAACAGATTGCCATATTAGCAGCTACGGCAGAATTTTCAACAACGCTATAGGCATTCTGCTCACCCATGCAATTGACTGCGACCTTACTTATAACGAGATTCACGACGGTTGGTATACGGGTATTTCCGTCGGTTGGAATTGGGGCTATTCGGATAATTCAACCAACAATATCAAAATATGCAACAACCTTATTTATGATATAGGTAACGGCTGGCTTTCGGATATGGGTGCAATTTATACTCTCGGCATTCAGCCCGATACTGTTATCAGCGGCAACGTAATTTATAACGTCGGCTGTGATGAGGGCAGATACGGCTATGGCGGCTGGGGTATCTATCTCGACGAAGGCTCAAGCTTTATGCTTGTTGAAAATAATCTCGTTTACGATTGTTCGTCACAGACCTTCCATCAGCACTACGGTGAGGACAATATAATCCGTAACAATATCTTTGCTTTCGGCGGTGAGGGTGCATTCAGAATCACAAGAAATGAAGAGCACAATTCACTTACACTTTCCAACAATATTCTTGTTACCGATAACGCAACAATGTATGCGCTTACCACAGATATGGATTGGTTTGTTGATGACAGCAATCTTTATTGGGATTATAAAAAAGGCGGCAACGTTTATTCGGGCGATTCAATGTCATTCTTTGAAAGAAAGAATATTCCCGCAATGGTCGGCAGGGGATATTACAACAACGGTGTTTTCACTGACCCTCTGTTCAAGGATGCCGCAAACAGAGATTTTACGCTTGCAACAAACAGCCCTGCGCTTGAAGCAGGTTTTGTGGCTTGGGAATATGATGCAGGCACAAAAACGCTTTTTAATTAAATGTTATTAAGTATTAAATAAGAGAATAGTATTATATGGCAAGCAAAGTTTTGAAGTTTTTAAAGGATGAGGCAGTGCTTCTCATATCCTTTGTGCTGGCGGTAATATCTGCGTTTTTTGTTACTCCGTCGGCAGAATATATTGATTATATAGATTTTCGCACGCTTGCACTGCTGCTGTGCCTTATGCTTGTAACGGCAGGGCTAAACCGTCAGGGTGTTTTCAGCTTGCTTGCACGCAAGGTGCTCGGCAAGGCAAGCAATATGCGTGTGCTCGGCCTTGTGATGTGCCTGCTGTGCTTCTTTTCTTCAATGGTAATTACAAACGATGTTGCGCTGATTACCTTTGTGCCTTTTACGATAGTAGCACTGAAAATGGCAGGCAGAATGAATGAGCTTATAAAGCTTGTTGTTCTTGAAACTGTTGCCGCAAATCTCGGCAGTATGGCAACGCCCATAGGTAATCCGCAGAATCTTTATCTGTTTTCTGCTTTTGAAATGGATATGGGCTCGTTTCTTACAGCTCTTATTCCTTACGTGCTGCTGTCGCTGGTGCTTATTGCTTTGTGTTCGCTCGGCTTTGGCAAAGAGGCGGTTTCTTCTGCGGATGAGGAGGCTGAAATAGCTCCGCAAAAATCAAAGGTTGTACTTTATCTTTTGCTTTTTGTTCCGTCGCTTCTCACTGTTTTTCGTGTGCTCGAATTTCTGCCTGTGCTTATCGTCACGGTTGCATTGATGCTGATTTTTGACCGGAAAACCTTGCTGAAGGCGGATTACAGCCTGCTTCTCACCTTTGTGTTCCTCTTTATTTTTATCGGCAATCTCGGCAAAATCCAAGCTGTCAGCGATATGCTCGGGTCGCTTGTTTCGGGCAACGAGGTGCCTGTCGGTATAGCCGCAAGCCAGGTGTTTTCAAATGTTCCTGCGGCAATCCTGCTCTCACGCTTTACCTCTGATGCTCAAAGTCTGCTTGTCGGTGTCAACCTCGGCGGTCTGGGAACACTCATAGCTTCAATGGCAAGCCTTATTTCTTTTAAGTTTATTGCAAAAGAAGAGGTGAGCAAGGGCAGATACGTGCTCGTGTTTACAGTAGTAAATATTGTGTTTTTAGTTTTAAATATGTTGCTTTGGTTTATAATAAAAAGGTAACAATAAAATGGCTTGAGAAGGAGCTTTAATCCTACTCAAGCCATTGTTTTTATTGTGTTTTGCTGAATTATATCTTTGCAGGGGGAGTGCGGTGCTTTCTTTCCTTGTGCTTGGGCTTGGGCTCGATGTTGCCGGCTTTTGTAAGCGCAATTTTTGTGAGCACGGGACCAAACAGCTCGTAAACCAGAACAGAGAAAAGAACAATGTTTCTTATCATTGAGCCTACTTCGCCAAGCTCCATAGCTGTAACGGACATACCGAGCGCAACGCCTGCCTGAGGAAGAAGCGTAATGCCGAGATACTTGGTGGTTTTTTCGTCGCATTTGGTGATTCTTGCGCTTGCGAATGCGCCGAAGTATTTGCCGAGTGAACGGCTGAGGATGTAAGCGACACCTATGCCGACTATTGTTATATCCGTGAAAACACTCAGCTCAAGCTCAGCTCCGCTTAAAACGAAGAAAAGGCAGAAGAGCGGCGTTGTCCATGCATCTGTTTTATCCATAATTTCTGCCGAAAAATCGCAGAGGTTGCAGAACATTGTGCCGAGCATCATACATACAAGCAGTGCGGAGAAGCCGATATGTACACCGCCTATTTCAAATTTGAGCATTGAAAGTGCAACGGTGAAGATTACGCAGGTTACAGAAAGGCAAAGACGCTTGCTGTTTGAGCTGAAGAAGCGCTCGAATACTGAGAAGAGCATACCCATAACCGTGCCGAGCAGAAGCGAGCACACTATTTCGATAATGGGCTCAAGCACAATGGCTTTTATATTTACCTCGCCGTGTTCGATTGCTTTTGCAATTCCGAAGGATACGGCGAATATTATCAGACCTACGGCATCGTCAATTGCAACGATGGGCAGAAGCAGGTCTGTCAGCTTGCCCTTGGCCTTGTACTGACGTACAACCATAAGCGTTGCGGCGGGTGCTGTTGCAGCGGCAACTGCGCCGAGTGTAATAGCCATTGAAAGCGGCAGCTTGTCTTCGCCGAGCACGAAGTGCAGGCCGATAAGGGTTGCATCTACAAGCAGCGTTGCGATAACCGCCTGAACAATACCGATAAATGTTGCTTTGCCGCCGATTTTTTTCAGCTGAGAAAGTCTGAACTCATTACCTATGGCAAACGCAATAAAGCCGAGAGCTACCTGAGAAATAATCTCAAACGATTTTACGTTTTCCATCGAGATAAAGCCTATGCCCTCAATGCCGAGTCGGCCTATGCAGTAAGGTCCTATCAGTATACCTGCAACGAGGTAAGAGGTAACCGAGGGAAGACCAAGCGGCTTTGCTATACGTGACAGCAGAAGACCTGCACCGAGCGCAAAGGATAAGCATAATAAGGTTTCCATTTTTAACGCCTTCATTTCTTTATTAAAAATCCTAAAAAAGTATATCACTTTGTTTTTTAAAGTCAACCGCAAATATGCTGAATATAAACGGGTTTTCAGTTTAGGTTTTGTTTATTTTTTTGCTGTGCGCTACTTTTGGTGAATGCAGTAAAAAACGAAAAAGTATTGTTGAAGGTTAAGTTAACGTAACAAAATGGACTTAAATTTCTAATCAGAAAAATAACAAGGCGTTTTTTACCGTTATGTTACATTGAATGTTAATAGATTGTTAATGGTTTATTGACATCACGTTTATTAAAGACTATAATAAAGCTACAAACTACATATTACGGAGGTGAAAATAATGGATCAGATTCTTGCATTTGTAGAGAAGCTTCTCGATTTCCTCGGTGAGGGTAAGGCAGCTGATATCGTTAACATGGTTAAGGAGTCAGGCATCGTTGAGATGATTGTTAACTTTGTTAAGAGCCTTCTTGGTTAATTTTAATCAGTTTTAATTCCCATATCGCATTAAAAAGAGACGAACCGTTCAGGTTTGTCTC
The DNA here is from genome assembly GCA_045604525.1 of Acutalibacteraceae bacterium. Lineage (GTDB taxonomy): Bacteria > Bacillota > Clostridia > Oscillospirales > Acutalibacteraceae > UBA8612. Next base: position 51,267 of record JAZUOH010000042.1, on the reverse strand, counting down.
TTTTTTTGTAATTTTATTTGACAAATAAAGTATCGGATGTTATAATCTTACCGAAATCAGTGTTTATGGAGGTGAAAAAGAAATGGATCAGATCATGGAGTTCGTAAAGAACATTGACTGGGATGCAATCATCAAGGCTGTTAAGGATGTTATCGCAATGATCGAGAAGTCCGGCATTGTTGACAAAGTTGTCGCTGCAGTTACAGACCTCGTTAAGATGATCGGCGCATAAGTCGGTTTAATGCACAAAAATTGCTTCTGCTTTATCGGCAGAAGCTTGTTTGTTTTTATATGCTCTTTTCTGCCAATAATAGCAGGGGAGAGTGATTGGTTTGGAAAATGAACGTATGAGGGTGCAGGCACGTGTGCTTCTGCTGGGCAGGTCTCGCATGGGCAGGTTGTTGCTTGCGTTCAGCGTTGTGCTACGCATTGCGGTGAGGATTCTTGCGGCGCTTACCGTTGTAAAAGCGGCTACGCTTGTCTCTTTTACGGGTGGCAGGGTTATGATTGTGCTGAGTGTGGTTGCTGTTGCGGCGGCTTTTTTGCTTTGCGAGTGTGCACGCACGGTCAGCGACAGGTGGTATTTGGCTGTATGTAACGGTAAACCCGTTTCGGTTTCAAGCTTAATTCTCAGCTTTAGCTTTTCCGATTTTGTTTTTTCTGTAAAATCCGGCGTTTTTTATCGCTTTTATTCTTCTTTGCGGTCTATGGCTTTTTTAGCTTTTCCTTTTGTGTTTGCGGCTTTTGTGCTTTTTGTTGCTGCGCGCGGTGCAAGTGCGGCTGTGCTGAGCATACTTGCGGCCGGCAGCCTTGCTCTGCTTTTGTGCGGTGCGGGCTTTGCTGCGGTAAGCCTCAGCTGTGTGCGCCTTGCACGTATGCTTTGCTGTTATGATTTAAAAGGCTTCGGGGCAAAGCTCGGCAAGCTTGAAGCATCTGCGTCAAAGCTTTTGGGCTACAGCCTTACTCTGGGACTGTTTAACTCTGCTTACCGCCGCACTGCAGAGCTGATTTTTGCATCAAAAATTCTTTGAATGCAAAATGTGAATTTATTGTTAATAAAAAAGAGGTAAATTTATTGACATTATCAACCTTAAATGCTATAATCTATAACACATCAACTCAATTAAAATTTTAATTAACAAAGGAGTTACCGCAATGAAAAAGTCATTTACAAAAGTAATCGCTGCTCTTATGGCTGTTGCTATGCTTCTTGCAGGCACAAGCATTACATCCTTTGCAGCAACACCCAGCGAGAATATCGGCAAGGCATTTGATGATTTTATCAACGCAATCACCAACTATTCTTGGGACGATTTCTTCGGCTTCGTTACAGCAATCCTTGGCATCTTCGGCTTCCAGGGCAGCTTTGAAGGCGTTCACAGCCTTCCCGAGCTTATGAACGAATGGTTCGAAATGCTTGGCCCGATTGGTGATTTCTATGAGAATTTCATCAACAGCATCGGCACAAGCGACCTTCTCGATCTCATTATGGGTCTGCTCGCTTAATTTTTAAGAATCAACTAAAAGCCTCCTTCATCAAGAGGGAGGTTTTTTTAATAGAATATTCATTGGAGTGAAGCTTAATGTACGAAAATAATTGGGAATCTCTTAATTCACGTCCCGTGCCCGAATGGTTTGCAGATGCAAAGTTCGGCATTTTTATTCATTGGGGTCTTTATTCCGTGCCCGCTTATGCCCCTAAGAAGGATTATGCAGAGTGGTACGGCTACGCTTGTAATATGGAAAACCCGGAAACCGAGGCACAGGAAAAATATAAGGCTCATCACGCAAAGCATTACAATTCAAGACCTTATTATGACTTTGTAAACGATTTCACGGGCTACCGCTTTGACGCTGAAAAATGGGCGGACCTTTTTAAGCGTGCAGGCGCAAAGTACATAAACTTTGTTTCAAAGCATCACGACGGCTACTGCCTTTACGAAACGGAATATGCACCGGGGCTCAATTCTGTTGAGTGTGCACCCAAGCGTGATTTTCTTATGGAGCTGAAAAACGCTATGGAGGGCACGGGTGTACGCTTTGGCGTTTATCATTCGGTTTACGAGTGGTGGCACCCGTATTATCTTGAGGACCCCGAAAAATATGCGCTCGAGCATCTTCACCCCATGCTCAAGGAGCTTGTTGAAAAATATCAGCCCAGCACACTTTTTACCGACGGCGAATGGGAACATGAAAGCTCTGTGTGGCATTCAACCGAGTTTTTGCAGTGGCTTTACAATGAATCAAGCGTAAAGGATTTTATCGTGCCTAACGACCGTTGGGGCAAGGAGACAAGAGGCAAGCTCGGCGGCAACTTTACAACCGAGTACGGTATTATTGATGTTTACCAGGGCGAGCTGAGAAGAATTGAAGATGTTGAGCTTGACAGACCGTTTGAGGAGTGCCGCGGAATCGGCCGTTCATTCGGAATAAACAAAGAGGAGCAGTGTGAGGACTATCTTTCTGCAAAAGAGTTGCTTGAAACTCTTTGCTCGCTTGTATCAATGGGCGGCAACTTCCTGCTCAATATCGGACCAGATGCAGACGGCACAATCCCCGTTATTATGGAGGAGCGACTTCTTCAGATGGGCGATTGGCTTCGTGTAAACGGTGAGGCGATTTACGGCACACGTGTTTATACCAAAAAGAAGCAGGACGGTGTTTATTACACCAAAAAGGGTGAGGACGTTTATGCCATCATAAATCGCTTCCCCTTCGGCTCACAGGTGCTCGAGCACGTGCCCTATTCGGCAGACCTCAAAGCTTCGCTCCTCGGCAGCGACGCTGTGCTCGAAGTGAAGGATAACGGCGGCAATGCAGAAATCGTATTCCCTGCAATCAACCCCGACACCCTTGACAGTAAATGGCTGTATGCAATTAAGCTTTCAAAGTAAAAAACTACGGTGAATGTAATGTCATTCTGAGCGAAGCGAAGAATCTTTTTTTGAGATTCTTCGCTCTTTTTTATAATAACTATTGAATTTTTTATTTGAAAAATGTAAAATATAAAAGGTTATAACTAAATTTATGTCCGAAAGGAAGTTTGTTATTATGGCAAAGCTTAAAATGGCGGTTATCGGCACGGGCGGTATAAGCAACGAACATATCAGAGCATACATAAACAATCCCGATACGGAGCTTTATGCTTTTTGTGATATCAACGCCGAGCAACTTAAAATGATGGCTGAAAAGTACGGCGTTCCTGCCGAGCGTACATTCACAGACAAGGATGAAATGCTCAAGGCTCTTCCCGAAATTGATGCTGTCAGCGTTTGCACATGGAACAGTGCCCACGCAGAGTGTACTATTGCCGCACTCAATGCAGGCAAGCACGTAATTTGCGAAAAGCCTATGGCGATGAATGCAAAAGAGGCGCAGGAAATGCTTGAGGCCGCAAAGCGCAACAACAAGCTGCTTATGATAGGCTTTGTAAGACGTCACGGTAACGATTGCGACGTTATACGCGAGAACGTAGATTCGGGCACATTCGGAGAGCTTTACTACGCAAAGGCTACATATCTTCGCCGCAACGGCAACCCCGGAGGCTGGTTTGGTGATAAATCACGCTCTGGCGGCGGTCCGCTTATCGACCTTGGTGTTCACGTTATTGACCTTGTGCGCTTCATTTTCGGCAATCCCAAGCCCGTTTCTGTATACGGTGTTACCTTCCAGAAGCTATTCAACCGCCCGAATGTAATCGGCGGCAAGGGCTACCAGTCCTGCTCTGCAGGCGTGCAGGATAAGTGCGACGTTGAGGACCTTGCAAGCGCAATTATCCGTTTTGATAACGGTGCAGTGCTCAGCGTTGAGGCGGCCTTCAGCCTTAATATAAAGCACGATGAGGGTAATATTGAGCTGTTCGGCACAAAGGCCGGAGCAAAGCTCAGCCCGAACGTTGAAATTTTTACAGAGCTTAACAACCGTATGGTAAATATCAGCTTTGCACAGGAAACAGCGCTTAATTTCGACGGTCTTTTCCAGAAGGAAATCAACAACTATGTTGATGCAATTCTCGGCAGAGCAGAGTGTCTTGCACCTGCACAGGACGGTGTTGAGATGATGAAAATCCTTGATGCTGTTTACGAGTCTGCACGCACAGGTCACGAGGTGACACTGTAATGGCTGAAAAGAAGAGAATATTTCTCTCGTCGCCCAATATGAGTAAACAGGGCTATGAGCAGGAATACATAAAACTCGCATTCGACACAAATTGGATTGCTCCGCTTGGTCAGAATGTTGACGGTTTTGAAAAAGAGATGTGTGAGTATACGGGTGCTAAACAGGCGGCGGCACTCAGCTCAGGTACGGCTGCAATTCACCTTGGTCTTAAAGCGGCAGGTGTAAAGGCAGGCGACAGGGTTTTCTGTCAGTCGCTCACCTTCTCCGCAACCGCTAACCCTATTATTTACCTTGGCGCTCAGCCTGTTTTCATTGACAGCGACGAAGAAACGTGGAATATGTCACCCGTTGCACTGCGCAAGGCTTTTGAGAAATATCCCGACACAAAATACGTCTGTGTTGTTCACCTTTACGGCCTTGCCGCAGATATGGATGCAATCAAAAGCATTTGCGATGAATACGGCGCCGTTATAATTGAAGATGCCGCAGAAAGTCTCGGCACTACGTATAAGGGCAAAATGACGGGCATATTCGGTGACTACGGCATTTACAGCTTCAACGGCAATAAAATTATCACCACATCGGGCGGCGGTATGCTCGTGTGTAATCTCGATGATGAAACTGCCGAAGAGAGAATTAAAAAGGTGCGCTTCTGGTCTACACAGAGCCGTGACCCTGCAAGGCATTATCAGCACAGCGAAATCGGCTATAACTACCGTATGAGCAACATCGTCGCAGGTATCGGCAGAGGTCAGCTCAAGGTGATTGATGAGCGTATTGCGCAAAAGCGTGCAATTTTTGCTAAATACAAAGAGGCTCTTTCGGATATTGGAGATATCACCTTTATGCCGATGAACGATTTCTGTGAGTCTAACTGTTGGCTGAGCTGCGCTACAATTTCGGGCGACAGAGTAAGACCCGAGGATATTATGGATGCACTCGGTGCAGAGAATATAGAATCACGTCCGATATGGAAGCCGATGCATCTTCAGCCCTTCTTTGAAAAGTATGATTATATTGATAACGGCGGTGTAGGCGAAAGGCTGTTTAAAAACGGTGTCTGCCTGCCGTCCGATACGAATATGACTGAAGAAGAGCAGGGAAAAATTATTGCAATCATAAAATCCCTTTGGAAATAATTTCAAGGAGAAGTTTTTTTGAGAAAGTTTTACGACCTTATCATCAAAAGAGCGGTTGATATTATCGGCTCGCTGGCGGCACTCATACTGCTCAGCCCGCTTATGTGCGTGCTGTGTGTTCTTGTGCGCACAAAGCTCGGCAGTCCCGTGCTTTTCAAGCAGCAGCGTCCCGGCAAAAACGGCAGAATTTTTACGCTGTATAAGTTCCGCACTATGACTGATGAGCGTGACGAAAACGGCAGGCTTCTTCCAGATGAAGTAAGACTTACGAAATTCGGCAAGCTTTTGCGAAGTCTTTCGCTTGATGAGCTGCCCGAGTTTATCAACATATTAAAGGGTGAGATGAGCTTTGTCGGCCCGAGACCGCTTCTTGTGCAGTATCTGCCTCTTTATAACGAGCGCCAGGCTATGCGCCATAACGTTCGTCCGGGCCTTACGGGTCTTGCGCAGGTCAACGGCCGTAATCTTCTCACCTGGGCTGAAAAATTTGAGTGGGACGTTAAATATGTTGAAAATATCAGTCCGTGGCTCGATATAAAAATTCTGCTGAAAACCGTTTACAACGTTTTGAGGCGTGAGGGTATAAGCAGTGAAACCAGCGCAACTATGGAGTATTTTACCGGCAATGAAGAGACCCGAGAGGCGGTGAAGGCCGAGTGAAAAAAGCTTTACTTACCGCAAGCGTTCAGTATCATTTCAATCTGTTTCACTTTCCGCTGATTGATATGTTGCACGAAAACGGGTTTGAGGTTGAAATTGCCGCTCATGACGTAATGGGTGGAGAATACCACAAAAGGCTTGCCGAAAAAACAGAAAAAATATACGATATTCCTTTTGAGCGTTCGCCCTTCAGCTTCAAAAATAAAGAGGCATACAGACAGCTGAAAAGGGTTATAGACGAAAATAACTACGATATAATAAACTGCAACACCCCCGTTGCAGGTATTCTCACCAGAATTGCCGCACGCAAATGCCGCAAAAAAGGCACAAAGGTGGTTTACACGGCACACGGCTTGCATTTTTACAAGGGTGCATCAAAGCTTAATTGGTTGATTTTCTATCCGATAGAAAAAATTATAGGCAGCCTGTTTACGGATTGCATTATCACAATTTGCGATGAAGATGAATCCAATGCAAAAAAATTCAAGCTTTGCAAAAAAATAAGACGTATTCACGGCGTCGGAGCAGACGGCGATAAATTTACACCTGTTGACAGTGACGAAAAAATTCGGCTGCGTAAAGAATACGGTTACGGAACGGACGAAAAAATCTGCCTTTGTACAGGTGAGCTTAACCAAAACAAAAATCAGCGTATGTTTATCACGGCAATGCCTTATATAATGGAGGTCTGTCCGGATTTCAGACTTTTGCTTGCAGGTATAGGCGAAGAAGAGAACAATCTGCGTGAGCTTATAAAAGAGCTTGGCGTTGAAAAAAACGTTACACTTCTCGGCTATCGCACAGATATTGAAAAGCTTGTGCAGTTAAGTGATTTTGTGGCTTCGGGCAGTTTCCGTGAGGGCTTGGGAATCAACATAATTGAGGGTATGCTTTGTGCCAAGCCTGCTGTTGTTTCGCGTAACAGAGGTCACAATGAGCTTGTGGCAGACGGTGTCAGCGGTTTCTTTGCCGATTTCGGTGATGATGAGAAAACGGCGCAGACATTTATTAAGCTTTGTTCGAATAGTGAACTTTGCGAAAAAATGGGCAAGGCTGCTTATGAGCGAAGTGAAAAATATTCCTGCAAAAGTGTTGAAAAAGAGCTCAGAGCAATATATAATGAACTACTGTAAAACAATCGGCTTTGACCGAGATATATAAAGAAAGGGTATATAAAGATGAAAGTTATCGTACTTGAAAATGCAGCACAAATCGGTGAGGAGCTTGGCAAATTCTATGTTGATTTTGTAAATGAGAATCCCTCTTGCGTACTCGGTCTTGCTACGGGTGCCACCCCCGTACCGACTTATAATTACATAACAAAGGCCTATGCCGAGGGTAAGGTAAGCTTCAAGAACGTCAGCACATTTAACCTTGACGAATATTGCGACCTTCCCAAGGATAATAAAAACAGCTACTACACATTTATGTTCCAGAATCTTTTCAGCCACGTTGATATCGACCCTGCAAACGTAGGCTTCCTCGACGGTAACGTAACAGATTACGATGCGGAAAGCAAGCGCTATGCAGAGGCTATCAAGGCAAAGGGCGGCATTGATGTTCAGCTTCTCGGTATCGGCCATAACGGTCATATCGCATTCAACGAGCCTGCTGATGAGTTTACCGATGAGGCTTTCCGTGTTACTCTTTCAGAGAGCACAATCAATGCAAACTCAATCTATTTTGACGATGCGCCGATGCCCCGTTATGCAATGACAATGGGTATAGGCTCAATCATGCGCTCAAAGAAGATTGTTCTTGTTGCAACGGGTGCAGGCAAGGCACAGGCAATCAAGGGTATGATTGAGGGCGAGGTTACACCTCAGCTTCCTGCCTCAATCCTCCAGACACACGATGATGTAGTCGTTTACCTTGATAAGGATGCTGCATCACTTCTTTCTAAATAAAAATTTATCCCCGATGAAAAATCGGGGATTTTTTTGAAAATTACAGGAGGAATTGCTATGAAAAAAATAATAAGTATAGTTTTAAGCTTTGGCATAATTCTATCCTGCCTTGCTTTCGGTGCAAGTGCATCGGATACTGCACTTCGCTTCGGCGCTGACGGTGAATTTACAATTCTTCAGATTACCGACCCGCAGGATGACCATTATCCCGCACACGGGCTAAAGGAGTTTATTGAAAAAGCGATTGAAGCAACAAATCCCGACTTTATTGTTTTGACGGGCGATATAGTTGAGAATTCCCGTGCTGGTGATATTTCCGATGATAGGCTTTTTCAGGAGGGTGTCACCGTTAACGGTGACTATGCCGCAACATTTGCCAATACTCAAAAAGCTTGCGCAGATATATTTGCACCTATTGAAAATTCGGGTATTCCCTATGCGGTTTCACAGGGAAATAACGATTATTCAAGCGGTGTGACAAATGAAGACTGGCTCAAAATTTATGCTTCGTATTCAAACAATCTCACTACCGATATGAGCAATGACCCTGCAGGCAAAATCGACTGTTATATCCCCGTTTTATCGTCGGATTCTCACGAGCCTGCTTTCGGCTTGTGGATGCTTGATAACGGTAAGGGCTTCACTGCCGAACAGCTTGATTGGTTTAAGTATTATGATAACGGCAACGTGCCGTCAATTGTTTTTGAACATATCCCTGTTGACGATATAGGCAACCTTTATGAAGAGTGCAATATATGGGATGAGGGTGCGATAATAGACGGCACAAAGGCATACCGGCTTAAACCCGATATAGCTCAGGGGCATGCAGAGGGTACTGTAAAGCCCGGCACAACAACCGAGGAATTTACTGCATGGAAGAATAAAAACGTAGTCGGCGCATTCTTCGGCCATTGGCACACGAGCGGATATACGGGCGTATGGGACGGTGTGACTCTCGGTATGACCTACGGCTGTCAGTTTTCAAAGTCGGGTCCCTACGGTGTACGTACTATAACCGTTTATGAAGAAACGGGCGAACTTGAAACAGAACTTTACGTTTATGAAAAAGGTGAGTTTTCGCTGCAGGAAGATAAGCCCTATGCCGAATATGACAGTGCTTTTGAGCAGGCTGTTGCATCGGCGATGAATTTCTTTAAAAACATTTTTACTGCTCTTTTATATCTTCTTAAATTCTGACGTTTTAATTTTTTCAGGAGAATCCTATGCGTAATCCAAGTTATAAAGGTACTGTTATAAGCTGTTATATAGGTTATGTATCACAGGCGATTGTTAATAATTTTGCACCACTGCTTTTTGTTATGTTCAGCGGTGAATTTAATATTTCGCTCACACAGATAAGCCTTATGATTGCGATTAACTTCGGTGTTCAGCTTGTAACGGATTTTTTTGCGGCACGCTTTGTCGATAAGGTGGGCTACAGACCTTTTGTTGTTGCGGCTCATTTTCTCTGTGCGGCAGGTCTGTCGCTGCTCGGCGTGTTGCCGTATGTAATGCCGCCTTATATAGGCTTGCTTGCCGCAACTGTTTTAAGTGCAATAGGCGGCGGACTTATCGAGGTTATTGTAAGCCCTATTATTGAAGCTTGCCCGAGTGACAACAAGGCGTCGGCTATGAGTCTGCTTCATTCGTTTTACTGTTGGGGACAGATGGCTGTTGTACTGGTTTCAACCCTTGTGTTTCGCATGGCGGGTATGGGCTCATGGCGTGTTATGGCGTTTGTCTGGGCTCTTATTCCGCTTGTGAACGCTTTCCTTTATATGCGTGTGCCGATAAATGCTCTTCCGTCGGACGAAGGGCATTCCGGCATATTTAAGATGTTCAAGAATAAAACTTTTGTGGTTTTCTTTTTTATGATGCTGTGTGCCGGCGCAAGCGAGCTTTCGATGAGCCAGTGGGCTTCTGCTTTTGCAGAGAGCGGACTCGGTGTTTCAAAAGCGATGGGAGATTTGCTCGGTCCTTGTATGTTTGCCGTGTTTATGGGGGTTGCCCGTGTGTTCTACGGCAAATTCGGCGAGAGAATTGAGCTAAGCCACTTTATGGCAGGCAGCAGTGCGCTTTGTATAGCGGCATATATGATAACGGTGCTTTCACCGTATCCTTTGCTTTCACTTGCGGGCTGTGCGCTTTGCGGACTGTCGGTCGGCATTATGTGGCCCGGCACCTTCAGTATGGCTTCTGCCGCAATACCCAAAGGCGGCACGGCGATGTTTGCAATGCTTGCATTTGCTGGCGATATGGGCTGTACGAGCGGACCTTCGCTGACGGGCAGAATTGCAGATGCGTTCGGCTCGGATATAAAAGCAGGTTTTGCCTTTGCCGCAGTGTTTCCTATAATAATGCTTATGCTTTCCGTCGCCAGAATAAAGAGAGAGAATAAAATAAAAAATTTCAACGGATGATGTAACACTTTTCCTCCTTTTGCCATAGTATGTGGTGTAAGAAGAAAGGAGGAAACGAACATGGGATGCAACTTCTGTAACGGTAACTGTTCATGGATCATCATTCTTATCCTTCTCCTGTGCTGCTGCGGCAACAACGGCAACGACAGTTGCGGCTGCAACTGCGGCGGCTGCGGCAGAGATTCCGGTTGCGGCTGCGGCTGCTGACCTGACTCTCTCAGGTAACTGACCCCTTAAATCAAAGTCCCCGTGAGGCTTTCAAAGAGCTTCACGGGGCACTTTTTGTTATAATATAATTAAAATAAAATCGAAAAAAGGTGTACAAAACACTTTTTGTATGTTATAATACAACGGAATAATGTAAAATTGGGGGTGGTATGGGTGCCGATAAAAGTAAGCGTTATAGTTCCTACACATAACAGGCCGCATTTTCTTGGTCGCACAATAAGCTCCTTGCTGGCACAGACATACCCCAATGTAGAGATAGTTGTTGTTGATGATAACGCTCCCGACAGCCAGGCAAGAGCCGATACTCAAGCTCTTATGCGTAAATATGCTTCACATACAAATATAATATACTTGCAGAATGAAAAGCCGATGGGCGGCGGTCCGTCAAGAAATGCAGGCATAGAAGCTGCAAGCGGTGATTATGTCACCTTCCTTGATGACGATGATGTTTATCTCCCCGAAAAGATAGATACTCAGCTTTCTTTTATGCTGAAAAATGAGCTTGACCTTAGCTTTACAGATGTTTTTATTCACAGCATCGAAGGTAAGCTTATTGAGTACCGCAGACACTCTTATGTTGAAGACTGTTCCTGTGATGCGCTCTTCCGCCAGCACATAATTCATTCGCTCTGCCCCACCTCAACATATATGGTCAAGCGTGAGTTTATACGTTGTGTGGGCGGCTTTCGTGCTGTTCCGATGGGGCAGGATTTTATGCTTATGTGGGATCTGCTTGAGCACGGTGCGAAAACGGGATATCTTCCTGTTTCTTATATTATCCAATATATTCATAATGAAGGACGAATATCTGTAGGTAAGAATAAAATCAACGGCGAACAGGCTCTGTATGAGCTTAAAAAGACGAAGTTCAGCCTTCTTTCCCCCGAAGAGCGCAGATATGTCCGCTTCAGGCATTATGCAGTGCTTGCCGTTGCCTGCATGCGCAGCAAAAAGCCCTTCGGTGCGGTTCACTACAGTTTTAAAACTGTCTTTGCATCACCTTCGGACGTTATAAAAGAGCTTAAAAAATTCCTCAATAACCGCAAGCTGGCAAGACAAGCTATAAATCAGAGCAGGTAAGAGGTTGCATATGTTTTCATTCAAAAACGGAATTCTGAGCTTGAATATCGGCAGACCCGGTCTTGATACGGTTGTAGATGTAAGCTTTTTTCTTCTTCTTTGTTCGCTTTTCATAAACGGTGCGTTTATGGAAGGACAGAATTATTTTTATTACGGCGCATTCTTTTTATTCTTCGGAGCCACACTCGTAAAACTTATGATACGGCTTAAATCGGCAGAAACGATAATTTTGCCTACGTTTACGCTGTGGTACGGCAGCTTTCTGGTGCTATCACTTACGTCAATGCTGTGGGCGACTTATCCGGACAGCAGTATGCTCGTTATTTCCCGCTTAATACAAAGTACGGTTATTACCTTCTGTATGGCACAGAATTATGCTACGCGTTCGGGTTTGATGAAATGCATCAATCTTTTTACCTGGGCGGGTGCATATGCAACGGCTTTTGTTTTTATAAACACACCGTTTTCGCAGTGGTTCAGCGGTGGCTTCGGTTCAGGCGCAGCAAAGCTTAACCCCAACACAATCGGTATGATATTTACGCTTTGTGTGCTGGTTTCGTTTTATCTTGCATTTTACTGCAAAAAGAAATACTGTTATGTGCTTACGTTCTTTCAGCTTTTTGCAGTTATTCTTACAAGCTCCAGAAAATCGCTTATTGCTTCTATTATAGGCCTTATGATGCTTATAATAATGCGCTCTCGCAGACGGACTCTTATATGGCGAATTCTGGCGGCGTTAGGTTTGTTCGTAATCGTTTACTTCATAATTATGACGGTGCCCGAGCTGTATTCAGCGGTAGGTATACGTATAGAGTCCATGCTTAACCATTTATCCAATGATGGCGGCGATTACAGTATGTCGTTGCGTCAAACTTTTATTGACAATGCACGCGATATGTTTTTTGAAAAGCCTTTGTTGGGCTACGGTATAAACAACTTTATCGTTCAGATGAGCTTGAGAAACGGCGTTGCAAACTATGCCCACAATAATTATTATGAGATGTTGGCTGATTTGGGCATAGTCGGATTTTCACTGTTTTACAGCTATTATTTCTATATGCTCAATGAGCTGCTGAAAATCTGGCGCAAAAGCAATGGCTCGCTCGTAAAGCTTATGATAGCTTGGATTGTGGTTATTATGATTTGCGAGTACGGTCTTGTAACGTATTATGCACTGTATATACATGTTACGCTGTGTTATGCATTTTTGTTTATATGTGCATACGGACAAGAAGATGATATGTCTTCGGGCGTGCCGAGCTATCTGAAATATGAAAACGGAATATTTAACTGATAATATACAAGTTTCACAAGAAAGGGAGAAGAATTTTGGATTCTAATGTTAAAAGCACGTCTGCACCAAAGGGTGTGGAAATCAATGTGATTTATCTGCTTGAAACAGTGCTGAAGAAATGGTGGCTGCTTCTTATTTCGGCAGTGCTTATGGGTGCAATCGGCCTTGGCATAGCCGTTGTTACGACAACGCCCACCTACACTTCTGATATGAGCTTTACCACATATAACCGTGAGGCAAGCGACGTTGTGTCTTCGGGTGATATCAGCAGCTCTGTTATGATGGCAAACACCTTCAAATATATTCTTAAGGGCAGAACAATGCTTGAGAGAGTTGCTTCAAGCTGTGATTTTGACGTTACTGCTGCAGAAATTTCAAGGTCAATGTCAGTTAATATCCAGTCTGATACAAATATCATTATCATTAAAATAAGAACCACCTCTGCTGAACGCTCGTTCGGTATTGCAAACGGCTTTGCAAAGTGCTATCAGGATGTTGTTCAGTATGCTTACCCCAACGCTACTCTTCAGATGTATGAAAGCCCCAATATGCCCAAGAATGCCGATGCCAGCCAGTCTCCCATGCGCTATTCGGTAATCGGTGCAATTATCGGCTTTGCTCTTGCGTTTGTTGCGGTAATTATTACAAATGCGCTTCGTGATACCGTTCAGACGGTTGAGGATATTCAGGATAAGCTTGAATCCAACCTTATCGGTACAGTCGGTAACGTGCGTATCAAGGGCAAGAAAAACAATAAGGGCTACCGTCTGCTTATTACAGACAGGTCGCTCGGATTCTCATTTATTGAATCGTATAAGGCTATAAGAACCAAGGTTGAAACCTTCTGTGCAAGAAAGGGCCACAAAGTAATTCTTGTAACAAGTGCAGGTGAAAACGAGGGTAAGACAACCTTCTCAATGAACCTTGCACTCAGCCTTGCGCAAAACGGTAATTCGGTTCTCGTTATTGATGCCGACCTTCGTAAGCCTGCAGTAAGCAAGTTCCTCAATCTCAACGTAAGCCCCGAGTTTGACCTTGCATCTGTTGTAAGCGGCAAAACAGAGCTCAGCGATGCTATCAAGTTTGTTGAAAAGCATAAGCTCTTCATTCTTACAACCGCACGTGCTAACGATGAGCCTACGGAAATTCTTTCCTCTCAGCAGATGGCAAAGGTTATAAAGGCTGCAAGAGAAGAGTTTGACTACGTTATTATCGATACCGCTCCTGCGGCAGTTGTTACGGATGCCAACATTCTTTCGAATTTTGCAGATGCGGCAATTCTTGTTGTGCGTGAAAACTTCTCTGCCTGTGCACGAATCAGAGGCGTTATCGAAGATATCAGCTCGAACAAGGCAGAACTTATCGGCTGTATATTCAACAACGTTGCTTCCGACGGTGTAAGAGGCGCATACAGTAAGTATAAGTACGGCTACGGCTATGGCGGCTACGGCAGACGTTACGGCTACGGTTACGGCAACGGCTACGGTTATGGCTATGGTTACGGCTACGGTTACGGCAACAGCGATTCTCATTCTTCAAGCGACGATGAATCGGAAAATAAACCCGAATAAAAAGTAAAGGAGAAGAGCCAATGAAAAAGATTTTAGCAGTTGTTCTTGTTGCTGCAGTTCTTGCAGGCGCAGGTCTTATCGGCTGGAATGTTTATGAAAAAGAGGTTCTCCTTAATCCCGAAAATCAGATTCTCGGTCAGTGGGAAAGTGAAAACGGCATTCTTTCTTATGTCTTCCGTGAGGACGGCACTATGAGCGGCAATATAGATGCGATTCTCGGCACGGTTTCTGTCAACGGCAAATATTCGGTTGATAAAGAAACAAATCAGGTTACGCTCACTTATACTCTTTACAGCATCTCTTATACGGATGTAAAGAGCTTTGTGATTGAGAATGATACGCTGACACTTACCGACACAAAAACAAATATTTCGGTCACTTATTACAGACCTGTTCAAGAAACGGCAGCTCAGAGTGAGGTTGCATAAAATAAAAGAGAAACGCTTGTTCTCCTTTGAGGAGAGCAAGCGTCTTTTTCTTTAATAAATCAAGCTTTAAGCTGCTTGGTGGTTTTTTTCTTTATGAACAGATAGCATATAAAGTGTATCAGCGAGCATACGGTCCAGGAAATGATGTAGGCGATATAAAGTGTTTCCTGTGTGGGCGAGGCCTTGAAAGCCGTGTAAACCCATATTACTCTGAATACGCACGAGCCGAAAATCGAAACTATCATAGGCAGTGTTGAGCAGTTCATTCCTCGAAGCAAGCCTACAAAAACTTCCATAACACCGCACATAAAATAAACAAGGCAGATGTATCTTAGTCTTACCATTCCGTACGGTATGATTGCCGGGTCGGAGGAGTATATTTTCAGCAGGGTTTCTCCGAAAAGGTAGGAAAGACTGCCGAGTACAAGGCCGACAGCTGTGACGGTCATCAGCGTGACAGCGGCAACCCGATTTATTCGCTCGGGCTTTTTTGCGCCTACGTTCTGGCTTGTAAAGGTTACTGCCGCCTGGTAAACCGAGTTCATTGCCGTGTAGGTGAAGCCTTCAATGTTGCTTGCGGCGGCGTTGCCTGCCATAACTGTTGAGCCGAAGGAATTTATCGAAGATTGAATAAGCACGTTCGAAATTGAAAAAAGCGAACTTTGAATACCTGCGGGTAAGCCTACCTTGAGCATTTCTATTACATCGGTTTTGTTAAATGCAATTTCTTTTATGTTCAAATGGCAGCAGTTGTCAAGCTTGAGCAGACAAATCACAACAAGTACTGCTGAGATGTACTGTGATATAATTGTTGCAAGCGCAACTCCTGCTACGTCCATTTTGAATATGCAGACAAAAACAAGGTTCAGCGCAACGTTTACAAGGCCAGATATTGTGAGGAAATACAGCGGGCGTACGGTGTCGCCCATAGCTCTCAAAATCGCACTGCCAAAGTTGTAAACCATAAGACCCGGCATGCCGAGAAAGTATATTTTCATATAGAGCGAGGCGAGGTCTATAACGTCGTGCGGCGTGTCCATCAGTGCGAGAAACGTTCGGGAGAGCGAAACTCCGATTATTAGCGTTACCGCACCTGCAACAAGGCTGAGTGCAATTGCGGTGTGTACGGCACTGTGCGCTTTTCTGAAATCGTGCGCACCGAGACTTTTAGCAACTATAACGCTTGCGCCTACGCTCATACCTATGAAAAGGTTTATCATCATATTGGTAAGCGAGCCCGTTGAGCCTACTGCGGCGAGCGATGCACTGCCTGCAAATCTGCCTACTACGGCAACGTCAGCGGCGTTATAAAGCAGCTGAAGTATGCCCGAAAGCATAAGCGGCAGGGAGAAAATGAGCACCTTGCCGAGCAGGGGGCCGTTGCACATATCTATTTCATGCTTTTTTCTTCTCATATCTTTCAGCCTCTGCGGTAAATCCTGATATAAAAATCTGTTTTGGTGGTAAGCGTTTCGTATTTATCAAGCTTTTGCTTGTCCGATTGAGATGTGTGGTAATAATAGGGGGTCATTTTAAAAAGTGCGTCTATATCTTCACGGCTCTCAAGCTTTATCACATCACCTGCACGCAATGTCTTTTCAAGCGTAAAGCCCGCCAAATCCGGAGCAAGCTCTTCATTTTTATACGGTGCTTCGTAAAGGGCCTGCTTGAGCTCCCACAAATGCTCTGCACCCGGGCAGACGCTAATAAGATATCCGCCGTGAGCGATGATTCTTTCAAACTCTTTTTCACAAAAGGGTGCGAAAAGGTGCAGTGCGCAGTCGATACTGCCGTCTGCGAGAGGAATGTCAGCCATATTTGCCACAAAAAACTCTGCGCCGCATTTGCGCTTTGCGGCAAGACGCACCATTTCTTTGGATATGTCAAAGCCCGTTACGTCGGTTTCGCAATTTTCGCTTACGGTCTGCGTATAGTATCCCTCACCGCAGCAGATGTCGAGCACCGATTTCGGGTTAAGTGTGTTTACAGCTTCACACAGCTTGTCTGCAAGGGCCTTGAAATACCCTTTGTCAAGAAAGTTTTTGCGTGAGCGTGCCATATCCTTGTTATCGCCTATAAGTGCGCCGGATTTGCTGCCGGTAAGCAGGTTGACGTAACCCTCTTTTGCCATATCAAAGCAGTGCCCTTTTTCACATTTAAAGGAGCGTGCGTTTTTTGTCAGTTCGTTTTTGCATACAGGACAGAGAAGCTTTGCCATATTTTTCACCGTATGATATATCTAATGTAATATAATAATTATATATCTATTTTTTAATATAGTCAATTATACTTTTAATTACTACTTGCAATTATACGAAAAAAAGTTTAATATATATATGTTCTACAGTTTTCTATGGAGGAATGTAATGATGAAGAAAATTACGGCTGCCGTGCTTGCTTTTATGCTGGTTATTATGTCTGCATTTTGTGCAAGTGCCGCAATAGAGCTTGAATCGATTGATGCACCCTACGGCGTTAAGTATAAGGTTTATAACGACGGTGTCGCAGAAAGGGTAAGCGTCAGCTGTCAGTTTACCGATGCTTATGCCGCACTCAGCGGTATGACAAGCGAGGAAAGCGCCGCAAGATACGGCATTACGGATATATATACATATATTCAGATTGATTACCGTATTGACGGCGGCGAGTGGCAGAAAACAGACCTTTGGGAAACAACACCCGATGCGGCCGATTATGGCGGAAAAGTGCCTAACGGCGACACGGTCCGTGTTTTCGACCTGCTCTATCTTGTCAACCAGAGAGATATAAAGAATGCAGGTGCGCTTTATAAAGAAAACGACAAGGGTCAGAAGGTTTTTGACCTTGATAATCACACGCTTGAGTTCCGTATGAGAACGTCTATGGGCTACACCTCAAACATTCCGCAGGTTATGAATTCCGAGTGGACTCAGGTTATTAAAGTAGAGCGTAATGCCGATTTCGGCAAGGCTCCCACAGAGCTTGAAGCACCCAAAATTTCAAATCCGCAGATTATGTATCTGGATAACGAGATGCCTTACCTCGCCTTTGACGTTATGACACCCGAAAGCATTAAAGAGGCAGAGGCGTGGTTCTCCACTCAGCAGCCCACCTATATTTCACTTCTTGTTGAAATTGACAGAGGAACAGGCTCGTGGGAAAGCACAAACTTTGCCGCTTCAACAAGCCACTATGCAAATGAAACAAAAGGGATTTATCTCAACAGCGTAGATGTTGAGGATGCTTCGCAAATGCGTGTGCGAGTAAACTACGTAGCTTATGCAGAGGAGAAAACGCTTTACTCCGAATACAGCGACGTGCTCGAGTTTGACGTGCCCCGTTGGGTAGAGGGTAAGGGTCTTATGCACGCAAAATGTAAGGTCTGCGGTATCTGCTACCCCATTTTCGGCAAATGTATGTTTGTAATCGGCGGCATAATTCTTCTTGTTGCTGTTATTGCGGCAATCCCCACAAAAATGGCAATTGATAAAAAGCTTGCCGCAAAGGCCGCCGCAGAGGAAGAAAAACAGCGCAAGCTTGAGGAAGAGCGCAAGGCTTACAACAAGCTTAAGCAGGAAAAGAAGAACAAGAATAAAAAGAATAAATGATTTCGACAGGGCGATGCTCCGTAAGCTTTAAGCGGAGTGTCGCCCTTGTTTATTTTGGCTTATTTATAAAAATCTTCTAAAATCTATTTACAACTTGTTCATAAAATGTTATAATTCAATTAACAAAACTTGAGGGAAAGTGATTCCGGTGTGGCATAGGACAATCCGGGGGCGGTTCTGTGATTGCTCTGAATACTCGGCTCAATGAGCGATGCAGATAAACCTGCAACAGCCTTTTTAACCGAACACGGTTTTGAAGACGTCAGGGACTATAATTACAGTTATATTGAAAGTGTTGCACACGTTGTGGCACATAAAAACATTATGTTTTCATCACATGAAAGCGAACAAGAAAATAAAGAAGGAGATAATGAGAATGGAATTTCTTACAACAATAGGTCAACTTATAGCGGGATTACTGGCGATACCATATACGATGGGGGCAGCAGCCTTGGGCTTTCTATTTCTTCCGATACGACTTATAATGGATTATTTCCATCTGTGATTTCGACAGCTTTAAGTTACAATAGCACTTGTTGTAGGGAAGGGTCTTGACCCTTCCGCAAGGCTTGATGTGGCTTGGCGGAACGCTCAAGAGCGTTCCCTACATTTCGCTCTATATGGTTTTATATGTTGTAAAGTTTTAAATCACACCGCCCACAAATATCTTTTGCAGACATTTGTGGGCGGTATGATTTTTGTTATACTTCGTAAAAGTGATGTCTATTACAGGATTTTATTTTTAAACTTCAAAATGCAACAAAACTTGCAAAAACGGTTGATTCTTTCATAAAAAAGGAGTATTATAATAGGTAACTTATAAAGGGGAGTGGGGGCTTTGACAAAGTCAATCTTAAATAAAATAGATGCGCTTTACTCCAGACTTTCAAAGGGTCATAAAAAAATAGCCGATTATATAATGGAAAATTACGACAAGGCGGCTTTTATGACTGCGGCACGTCTCGGCGAAACCGTTGGTGTCAGCGAGAGCACTGTTGTGCGCTTTGCAACAGAGCTCGGCTTTGACGGATATCCCGCTTTCCAGAACGATTTGCAGGAGCTTATAAGAAGCAAGCTCACAAGCGTTCAGCGTATGGAAAGCGCAAGCGTGCGCATAGGGCAGGATGAGATACTTGAAACGGTGCTCACGGCAGATGCCTCTATGATAAAGGCAACGCTTGAGCAGACCTCGAAAGAAAATTTCAACGGTGCGGTTGAGGCTATAAACAAGGCGAGAAATATCTACATTCTCGGTGTGCGCAGTGCGGCAACGCTTGCAAACTTTTTGGCCTTCTATTTCCGCCCCGTTTATGATAACGTAATTCTTGTTGACAGTGCACGTGCCAGCGAAGTGTTTGAGCAGATTTTCCGTGTTGATGAGCGTGATATCTGCATTGCGATAAGCTTTCCGCGCTATTCAAACCAGACTATAAGTGCACTGCGCTTTATTCACGATAAAAAAGCAAAGATAATCTCAATCACAGACAGTGAGCTTTCGCCTATTGCCCAATTTGCCGATTATCTTCTGCTTGCACGAAGCACAATGGCTTCTTTTGTCGATTCGCTCGTAGCTCCGCTGAGCCTTATAAATGCGCTCATCGTTGCGGCAACCTTCAACCGCCGCAGTGAGGTTTACGATAACCTCAGCGAGCTTGAAAAAATTTGGGATGAATACAACGTTTACGATAAGCAGGAGGCAAGGCCCGAAGATGACAGATGAAATAATAGTAATCGGTGCCGGTGCGGCAGGTATGATGGCGGCAATTCAGGCTTCTTCAAACGGCAGAAGCGTCACACTGCTTGAGCGTAACGATCGTCCGGGTAGAAAAATTGTAATTACCGGTAAGGGCCGCTGTAACGTTACAAATGCGGTTAATCTTCTCAACGACCTCATTGCCGCCGTGCCCGTAAACGGCAGGTTTCTTTACAGTGCTTTTTCGGCGTTTATGCCGCAGGATACAATGGAGTTTTTTGAACAGCAGGGTGTGCCGCTTAAAATTGAACGTGGCAACCGTGTTTTTCCCGTGTCCGATTCTTCGCTTGATATTGTTGATGCGCTTTACGGTGCGGCAAAAAAAGCAGGCGTTAAATTCCGCAAGGGCAGGGCAACGGCTCTGGTTATAGAAAACGGTGAGGTTACAGCCGTTAAAACAGAAGAAAATGAAACAATAGAGTGTGCAGGTGTTATTGTTGCAACGGGCGGCAAGTCCTACCCCGGCACAGGCTCAACGGGCGACGGCTATGAGCTTGCAAAGCAGGCAGGCCATACCGTGACCGAGCTCAAGCCCTCACTTGTTCCGCTTGAAGCACACGAAGGCTTCTGCTCACAGCTTATGGGTCTTTCGCTTCGCAACGTTGCAATCAAGGTTGAGGATACGGAAAAATACCGTACCGTTTATGAGGATTTCGGCGAAATGCTTTTCACTCATTTTGGTGTATCGGGTCCGATGATTCTCAGCGCAAGCTCACACATGCGTGATATGAAGAGCGAAAAATATGTTATTCATATTGATTTGAAGCCTGCTCTTTCACACGAGCAGCTTGATAAAAGAGTGGTAAAGGATTTTGTCGAGAATTCCAATAAGGATTATTCGAATTCTCTGGGTATGCTTCTTCCCCGAAAGCTTATTCCCGTAATTGCAAAACTTTCGGGTATTAAGCCCTCTACCAAAACTAATCAGATTACACGTGAACAGCGTGCGGGCCTTGTGGAACTGCTCAAAGATTTTAAGGTTACGGTTACGGGCTTCCGTCCGCTTGATGAGGCAATTGTTACCTCGGGCGGTGTAAAGGTAAACGAGGTTGACCCGAAGACAATGAAATCCAAGCTTGTCAGCAACCTTTCCTTTGCAGGCGAGGTGCTCGACGTGGATGCTTATACGGGCGGCTTTAATCTGCAGATTGCTTTTTCTACAGGTTACGTCGCAGGCAACAATATATAAGAAAGGGTACGGAATATGATAAATATTGCAATTGACGGCCCTGCAGGTGCAGGCAAGAGCACAATAGCACGCAGTCTTGCTTCATCTCTCGGCTATATTTATGTTGATACGGGCGCTCTCTACCGTGCAGTAGGTGTTAACGCAATGCGCAAGGGCGCAGATACTAAGAATGCCGAGCAGGTGGGCGCAACGCTCAGCGATGCCGATGTTACGCTACGCTTTGTTGAGGGTGAACAGCGTGTTTTTCTCGGTGAAGAGGATGTTTCGCTTGCAATCCGCACACCCGAAGCATCAATGGCGGCTTCAAACGTTTCTGCAATTCCTGCAGTGCGTGAGTTCCTTTTTGACTTACAGCGCGATATTGCCGCAAAGAACAACTGCATTATGGACGGCAGAGATATAGGCACGGTTGTGCTTCCGAATGCACAGGTCAAAATTTTTCTTACTGCTTCAGCCGAGGTAAGAGCAAAGCGCAGATATGACGAGCTTCTTGCCAAGGGTATGCAGGCTGATTATAACCAGGTGCTTGAAGAAATGATTCAGCGTGATTATCAGGATTCGCACAGGGCTATTGCGCCGCTCAAGCAGGCAGATGATGCAGTGCTTGTCGATACGTCGGATATGAATCTCGAGCAGGTTCTTGATACACTTAATAAAATTGTGAAGGAGAACATATAAAATGGCTTTTGATTATTCTATTGTTCGTGACAGAAAGTATTACAATATCGTAAAGGGTCCCTGTAAGTTCATTCTCAGACTTGCTCTGAGAATCAAGTGTGTAGGTGTCGAGAATATCCCGAAGGACGGTGCATTTATCCTTGCCTGCAACCACATTCATTTTGTTGACCCTGCCGTGCTTCTTGCTTACTTCCCCCGTCCCATCCACTTTATGGCAAAGGAAGAGGCTTTCAAGTTCAATAAGATTGCTGCCTGGTTCCTTACTCATCTCAACGCCTTCCCCGTAAACCGCAGCAGAAGCGATAAATCATCGGTTGACTATGCTGTTAAGCTTGTTGAAAACGGTCACGTGCTCGGCATTTTCCCCGAGGGCACACGTTCCAAGGACCTCAAGCCCCAGAAGGCAAAGGCAGGCGTTGCCCTTATTGCAAGACAGACAAAGGCAGACGTTCTTCCCGCATCCGTTTACTGTGAGAAGAAAGGCGGCATTTTCCGCAAGATTACCGTGCGCTACGGCGAGCTTATAAAATATGATGAGCTCGGCATTACCGAAGAAGGCGGCACACGTGAACTTCGTGAGGCAACAGACAAAATTATGGAAGAAATTGTTGACCTCTGGGAGGAAGGACATTGCAAATAAAACTTGCAAAAACGGCAGGCTTCTGCTTTGGCGTTAACAGGGCGGTTGACCTTGTTTATTCAATGCTTGATGAAGGCAAAAGGGTGTGTACCCTCGGCCCGCTTATCCATAATCCGCAGGTTATTGCCGACCTTGAGAGCAGGGGCACGAGAATTATTGACGAGCCCTCGCAGGTGAAGCCGGGCGAAACTCTTGTTGTGCGTGCGCACGGTGTCACCGCCGCTGTTGAAGAGGAAATAGCGAAGATGGATATCGAATGCTGCAATGCAACCTGTCCGTTTGTTAAAAAAATTCACAGAATAGTTTCCGAAAAACCGAATGAAAATACGGTTGTACTCGTTGCCGGTGATGCCAAGCACCCAGAGGTGCAGGGCATAGTCGGCCACTGCAAAGCAGAGTGTATTGTTTTCGGCAACTGTGAAGAGCTTGAAAAAATTGCAGAAGAAAAGAATTATTTATCTGAAAAAGAAATATTAGTTGTTGCACAGACAACTTTCAGCACAAAAGAATGGAATTTGTGCGAAAAAAAGATAAAAAAACTCTATACAAATTCAAATATTTTTGATACAATATGCAGTGCGACGCAAGAAAGACAGCAGGAAGCTTATGAGCTGTCACTTGTCAGCGATGCTATGGTAATCATAGGCGGCCGCCAGAGCTCAAATACGGCAAAGCTTAAAGCCGTGTGCGAGCCAAACTGCAAAACCTACCTGGTCGAAACGGCGCAGGAGGCAGGTCAGCTCGATTTTGGCGGTTGCACCCGTGTTGGCGTTACTGCAGGGGCATCCACCCCTGCCGGTATAATAAAGGAGGTACTACAAACCATGTCTGAAAACGTAATTGAAAATGTTCAGCTCGAGAATGACGCTCTTGAGGCTGAAAAGGAGCAGGTAACTGCTCAGGCAGCTGGTCAGGAAACAGCAAAGGCTGTAGAAGCTGCAGAGGAGTCCTTCGAGGCACTTATGGAGGAGTCACTCAAGAGCATGAGCACCGACCAGAAGGTTCGTGGTATCGTTGTTGGCATTTCCCCCAGTGAAATTCAGGTGGACATCGGCCGCAAGCAGACAGGCTACGTTCCGATTGACGAGTACAGCAACGATCCTACAGCTGACCCGTCCAAGGAACTTAAAATCGGCGACGAACTTGAGCTCATCATCATGAAGACAAACGACGCAGAGGGCACAATGATGCTTTCAAAGCGCCGTCTTGACGCAACAAAGGCTTGGAACGACATTTGCGATGCTAAAGAGAGCGGTGAAGTTCTTGAGGGCACAGTGTTCGAGGTTATCCCGAACGGCGGCGTTCTTGTTGCTTGCAAGGGCTCCAGAGTATTCATCCCCGGCTCACACACAGGTCTTTCAAAGGACGAGCCTCTTGAGACTCTTCTCAAGCAGAAGGTTGAGTTCAAGGTTATCGATGTAAATAAGCAGCGCAAGCGTGCAGTCGGCTCAATCCGTGTTGTTCTCCGTGAGGCACGTAAGGAGCTTGCTAAGGCATTCTGGGACAATGCAGCAGAGGGCAATGTCTACACAGGCACAGTCAAGTCCCTCACAAGCTACGGCGCATTTGTTGATATCGGCGGTGTTGACGGTATGGTTCACATTTCCGAGCTCAGCTGGAAGCGCATCAAGCATCCTTCAGAGATTGTAAACGTTGGCGACACCGTTGAGGTATACATCAAGAAGCTTGACGCTGAGAATAAGAAGATTTCTCTCGGCTACAAGAAGGTTGAGGACAATCCGTGGGAGATTATGCGCCGCGATTATCCCGTTGGTACAGTCTGCAAGGCAACAGTTGTCGGCATGACAACATTTGGTGCATTTGCAAATGTTATACCCGGCATCGACGGTCTTATCCACATTTCACAGATTGCTGACCGCCGCATCAACAAGCCCGAGGACGTTCTTTCCGTAGGTGACGTTGTTGACGTAAAGGTTACAGAAATCGACTTCGACAAGAAGCGTGTAAGCCTTTCGATCCGTGCTCTTATCGAGCCCGCAGCAGAAGAGACAGCTGAAGAAGCTGTTGAGGCTGCAGAAGAGGTTGCTGAAGAAGCAGCTGAATAATCAAAGCTATACTTAAAAATCAAGGCAGGAGCGGTTTTTCTCGTTCCTGCCTTTTTTGAAAAAACGAAGTGGATGGAGATGTGAAGCATGGCAACAGTTACATACAAACCGTTCAAGCAGGATAAACGAACAGTATATACGGTAAAAAACGGACTTCCGTCTGATAATATTCTTGCCGCTGCTTTTGATAAGCAGGGCAGAGCATGGGTCGGCACTGATAAGGGTGCGGCATATTTCGAAAACGGAGGCTTTGTGCCTGCAGAGGGCTTTACGGGTGAAGTGCAGGTGCTTTTCAGAGATGATAAAGGCAATCTTTGGATGGGCTGCGGCAATAAGGTGTGCACTTGTGACGGCACGTACGCACAGGAGCTTGACAGCCGCATTGTTTCAATCGCGCAGGACCATTACGGCAATCTGCGGCTTATTACTGAGAATAACCTTTACAGATATGACGGCAGTTTTGTCAGCTGGCACTCAAACGAAGGTATGACAGCCTACGATATGGCGGCATTCGGAGACGGCGAAATTTATGTTGCGGCAGGCAACAGCCTTATGACTGCCTTTGGCAAGCGCCTTCGTTGGTTCCCCATAAACAGCGAAACCTCCGATATGCCTGTTACAAACGTTCAGGCTGTAGCAGGCGATAAATTCGGCGTTCTCTGGGTCGGCACAAGCGACGGCGTGCTGGTTTACGATTCAAGAAACCACTGGGTATCAAAGAAACTTGTAAATTCTTTGTGCAGCTATAATACAAAGAAAATTCTTTTTGGCAAGAGCGGCAAACGCTATGTCGGTACGGATATCGGTGTTATGATTTATGACGGCGCAAAGCGCCATTTTTACGGCAAAGGCTATTGGCTTCCCTCAGGTGAGGTTACTGCTCTTGCTGAAAATGATGACGGCAATGCCGTTCTGGTCGGCACCGAAAAGGGCGTAGTGTTGATTGAAACGCTTGTTATGACACTTGCAGACAAGGCAAAGCACTATTCCGATATGACGGAAAAATACAACGTGCGTGATATCGGCTTTGTAACAAACCGTAACCTTGATGATATTTATGATTTCTCGACCGGCGGTGTTGAGATTTCAGATAACGACGGCCTTTGGACAGGCAGTTATCTGATTTCGCAGGCATATCGCTATGCCGTTACGGGCGAAAAAGAGGCGCTTGATATTTCACGCCGTTCAATGAAGGCTCTGCTGCTTCTTATGAAGATTACAGGCATTCCCGGATTTACTGCACGTGCAATCCGCCGTCCGGGTGAAAAGGGCTACGGTAACGGCAATCCCGAGTGGCACCCCGCCAAGGATGACGTAAGCGAGCTTGAATGGAAGGGTGAAACCTCAAGCGATGAAATGGTTGGCCATTTTGCCGCAGCCTCAACGTATTTTGATTTTTGCGCAGATGAAGCAGAGAAAAAAGAAATCAGCGAAGCTATATGCGCAATCGTTGACCACATTCTTTCACACGGTTACCGTCTTTGCGATACGGACGGCCTGCCCACAACCTGGGCGAATTGGAGCCCCGATGACCTTAATCGCAGTGACCGCTGGTATTGGGAGCACGGCGTAAATGCCTTTGAGATGCTTTCCTTCCTCAAGGTTGCTCACCACATGAGCGGCGATGAAAAATATAATGCAGAGTATCTGCGTCTTATCGAAAAAGAGCACTATGCCGTTAATTCAATGTACCGCAAGGTTGATGATGCTCACACCTGCCATATTGACGATAATCTCTGCTTCCTTATCTCAATTCCGCTTTTAAGATATGAAACAGACCCCGATATTCTTCAGTGCTACCTCATCGGTATGCGTGAGCATTGGGAGTATGAGCGAGTCGAGCGCAATCCCTTCTGGAATATTCTCTATGGTGCATTTACAGATGAATGCTGTGAGCTTGATACAGGCGTAAACAGCCTTCGTGAAATGCCGCTTGACCTTATGGAAATGAAGCTCATCAACAGCGTCAGAAACGACCTGGAATGGGATTACTCACCCGAAAAATTCGGTGAGCCGCCTCACCTCAAAACGTCTCTTCCCTACGACGAAAAGCCTCTCGCCAATTATGACTGTAACCAGCTTCTTGCCGACCGTCTCAGCGAAAGAAAAATTCTTCTCTACGGTGCAGTGTATATGTTGCCTTATTGGATAGGTCGCTATTACGGATTGATTGGCGAATAAAGCTGCGGAAAAAGCTGCAATATGTCATTTTTTTGCCCGCTCGAAGTATCTCGATACTCCTTCGGGGCAAAGAAAATACCATCTTATCAGCTTTTTCTCAGCTTACTTTAACAGCGGAAAAAGCCGCAATATGTCATTTTTTTGCCCGCTTAAAATATCTCGAAATGAGGTTGTATAATGGCAACGATAAAATACGGTGATTTTAAACAGGATATGCGCACCCGTTACGATTGCAGTGACGGGTTGCCTTCCTGCAACATTCTCTCTGCTGCTTTTGATAAAGAGGGCAGGGTATGGGTAGGGACTGATAAGGGTGCCGCTTACTTTGAAAACGGCAGCTTTGTGCTCGCTTCTCTTTTTGACGGTGCGGTGCAGGCAATGTATGCCGACAGGCAAGGCAACCTCTGGCTTGCCTGCGATAATGTGATTTGCACGTCGGACGGCGAAAACAGGCAGGAGCTTGACAGTGCGATTGTTTCCGTTTCGCAGGATGATAACAGTAGGCTGTGTCTTATTACGGAAAAGTTTCTTTACAGATTTGAAAACGGTAGCTTTGTTCAGTGGTACTGGACAGAAAATGCCACGCCGCTTGATATGTGCGCTTTTGCAAAGGGTGAAATCTTCGTTGCAGCAGGTGACAGCATCAAAACTGCACTCGGCAAACGCCTGCGCTGGTTTAACGTCACACCGCAGACCTCCAAGCTGCCCGACAGCCCAATTCAGGCAGTTGCAGGCGATAAATTTGGCATTGCCTGGGTCGGCACGGCGGACGGACTGTTGATTTACGACGGACGAAACCACTATGTTACAAATAAGAAATTAGGTGCACTTACAAGCTATAATGTCAAAAAAATTCTGTTTGGCAAAAGCGGCAAGCGCTATGTCGGCACAGATATAGGTCTGGTAGTTTATGACGGTGCAAAGCGACATTTTTACGGCGCACAGTATTGGTTACCTGACGGTGAGGTTACCGCAATTGCAGAAAGCGATGACGGAAATACGGTGTGGGTCGGCACGAAAAAAGGTGCCGTGTGCATAAAAACTGCGAGGATGACTCTTTCACAAAAGGCTGATTTCTACCTTGACAGCACAGAAAAATACTGTGTCCGTGATATCGGTTTTGTTGCTATGCGTGCACTTGAGTCAGACCGTGATTTATCCTCGGGCTTTGTCTGTATAACCGATAACGATGGGCTTCGCACGGGCGCATATCTTATGGCACTTTCTTATCAGTATGCCGTAACGCAAGATAAGAAGATACTTGAAATCGCACGCAGGTGCGTGAAAGCAATGCTGTTTTTGCACAAGGTAACAGGTGTGCCCGGCCTTATTGCACGCTGTGTAAGGAAAAAAGGTGACACAAGCTACTGCGGCACTATGCCTAATTGGTTTGACGCAGGCGAGTATGAGTGGCTCGGTGACGTGTCAAGTGATGAGGTCGTCGGTCACTTTTCTGCGCTTTCTGTCTTTTATGAGATTTGTGCAGACGAAACAGAAAAAGCTGAAATTTGCAAAGCTCTGTGTTCGGTGGTAGACCATATTCTCGAGCATAATTATAAGCTTTGCGATGCCGACGGTGAGTTTACACGCTGGGGTAATTGGAACCCCGATGATATAAACCGAAATGAATTCTGGTCAGGTGAGCACGGCACAAATGCGCTTGAAATGCTGTCCTTCCTCAAAACCGCTTACCGTATGAGCGGCAATGAGAAATATAATAATGAATATATAAAGCTTATAAAAGAGGAGCACTATGCTGTCAACACAATGTATCGCAAGGTTAAGGATGCTCACACCGTGCATATTGACGATAACCTCTGCTTCCTTGCTTCAATACCGCTTCTTACTTATGAAACAGACCCGGATTTGCGCCAGGCATATTTAATTGGTATGCGTGAGCATTGGGAGTATGAGCGCATAGAGCGTAACCCCTTTATAAACATAATCTATGCTTCGCTTACAGGTGAGCACGGCGACGTTGACCTTGCTTTGAACAGTATGCGTGAAATGCCGCTTGTATATATGAGCACAACGGTTAAAAACAGCCTGCGCAACGATTTGCAGTGGGATTATTCTCCTGCGGAGTTTGGCTGCGAGCCTCAGCTTAAAGAGCCTCTGCCTTACGATGAAAAGCCTGTTGTGAGGTATAACCGCAATCACTTTATTCCCGATGCAGAATGTACAAAGCCTTCGCTTCTTGATGGTGCGAATTATCTGTTGCCTTATTGGCTTGGCAGATATTACGGTGTAATCGGTGAATAATTTTTCAAAAAAACTTGCATATATTGCATAATAATGCTATAATTAGCCCGATATAAAATTACAGGAGGTAATTTGATTATGACTAAGAAAACATTTCTTAAAATCGCTTGCGTTGTACTTGCTCTTGTGCTCGGTATGACAGCACTCTGGGCTTGCGGCGGCGACGAAAACAAAGAGGATGAAAACGTTCTCATTATGGCTACAAATGCGGCATTCCCCCCCTACGAATACAAAGAGGGCGACGGCTTTGCAGGTATCGACGTTGAAATTGCAGGCCTTATCGCAGAGAAGCTTGGCAAAACACTCAAGATTGAAGACGTTGAGTTTGGCTCAATCATCGGCGGCGTTCAGAGCGGCAAGTTCGATATGGGCATGGCAGGTATGACTGTTACAGACGAGCGCCTTCAGAGCGTTAACTTCTCCTCTACATACGCAACAGGCATTCAGTCTGTTATCGTTCTTGCAGACAGCGAGTATGCTTCATTTGAAGATTTCTACACAGGCTTTGATGCAGACGGCAACCCCGCAGGCGTTAAAGAGGGTATCAAGATTGGTGTTCAGCAGGATACAACAGGCGACATCTATTCTTCCGACGTTCCCGCAAAGTGGGGCTTCGGTGACGAAAACGTTATCCGCTATAAGACAGGTGCAGAGGCTGTTATGGCTCTTTCCACAGGCAAGGTAACAGCAGTTATTATCGATAACGAGCCTGCTAAGTCATTCGTTGCAACTACAGAAGGTCTCAAGATTCTTGACGGCGAGTATGCAAACGAAGACTATGCAATCTGCATAGCTAAGGATAACACAGAGCTCCTCAACCAGATCAACACAGCTCTTGCAGAGCTTGAGGCAGAAGGCAAGATTAAGGAAATCATCGAAAAGTACATTCCTGCCTGATTTTAACAAAAACATAATAACGGCGGGCGCATTAACGCCCGCTGTTTTGCTGTTTTTATAATAAGGAGATTTTTAAATGACAGCGTGGATTTTTACCAGCTATTCCGCCTTTATGAAGGATAAGTTATACAAAATCGGTGAATGGTTTAAGCTCTTATGGCAGGATTTGGCTGCTGATTTCAAACTTAACTTCATAGACGGCGACCGTTGGGAATGGATTCTTGACGGTTTCAAGAACACACTTTTCATAACCTTGATTGCAGGTCTCATAGGTATAGCACTTGGTGTTATTATTGCAATTGTTCGTTCAACCTACGATAAAACGGGCGCAGATATGAAAAAGCGAGGCGGTATAGGCTATGCGTTACTCGCTTTCTTCAACGGCATCTGTAATGTTTATCTCACGGTTATACGTGGTACACCCGTTGTTGTTCAGCTTATGATTATGTATTTCGTAATCTTCGCTTCTTCAACAAACGGTACGTTGGCTGCTATTATCGCTTTCGGTATCAACTCGGGCGCTTATGTTGCCGAAATTTTCCGAAGCGGCATTATGTCTGTTGACAAGGGTCAGTTTGAGGCAGGCAGAAGCCTTGGTCTCAACTACATACAGACTATGATTTATATAGTAATTCCGCAGATGTTCAAAATTGTTCTGCCCACACTCTGTAACGAATTTATCGTTCTTCTCAAAGAAACCTCGGTTGCAGGCTATGTCGGTATTGTTGACCTTACAAAAGCGGGCGACCTTATCCGTGGCAGAACGTTCTCGGCATATATGCCTCTTTTTGCGGTTGCACTCATTTACCTTGTTGTTGTTATGATATTCACTTCACTTGTAAGAAGACTTGAAAGGAGGCTGCGCAACAGTGATCACTAATGAAACTCTCATAAAAGTTGAAGGCCTCGAAAAGTCTTTCGGCGATAATCACGTTCTCAGAGGTATTGATACCGAGATTAAAAAGGGCGAGGTTGTAGTTGTTATCGGTGCTTCGGGCTCCGGTAAATCAACCTTCCTGCGCTGTCTCAACCTGCTTGAAGAGCCCACGGGCGGCAAGATCCTTTTTGAGGATACCGATATTACCGACCCCAAGGTTAATATCAATGTTCACCGTCAGAAGATGGGCATGGTTTTCCAGCAGTTTAACCTTTTTAACAACCTTACAATTCTCAAGAACATCACACTTTCTCCCGTTAAGCTCGGTATTCTCAAAAAGAACGAGGCGGATGCAAAGGCTCTGGAGCTTTTAAAGCGTGTAGGTCTTGAAGAAAAGGCAGATGCTTACCCCAGCCAGCTTTCGGGCGGCCAGAAGCAGCGTGTTGCAATCGTACGTGCGCTTGCAATGAACCCCGAGGTGCTTCTTTTTGATGAGCCTACAAGTGCGCTCGACCCTGAAATGGTAGGCGAGGTGCATGAGGTTATCAAGCAGCTTGCAAACGAGGGTATGACAATGGTTGTCGTCACTCACGAAATGGGCTTTGCACGTGAGGTTGCAGACCGTGTTATCTTTGTTGACGAAGGTGTTATCAAGGAAGAAAATACACCCGACGAGTTCTTTGCAAACCCCAAATGCGACAGACTCAAGGATTTCCTTTCAAAGGTTTTATAACAGACTTAAAAGGCGGCATACTGTGTGCCGCCTTTTCTTGACTTGTTTTAGTGTTTGTGATAAAATATATTAGATTTTTTAGAACGGGAGGAATATAAATGAAAAAATTTATTGCCGTGCTGCTCTGCTTTGCCGTGATTTTCGGCTTTGCGGCTTGCACAAAGGACCCTGCAAACAACGATGAAACAACAGAGCCCACAGGCAAACCCGGCGAGTGGGTAACAAATGCCGAGGGTGAGGTGCAGACAGTTACAACACCCTACCTTGTGCTCGACAAAAACGACGAGCCTCAGACAGGTGAGGACGGCAAGGTTATGACAACCACAGTTTTTGAAATTATGACTTACCCGCCTGCAGAGGGGGAAACTCTGCCGCCGCAGACTACCGTGCCCACAGTGCCCGCAGGCAACACAATAAAGAGTGAGAATAAAGACTGGCCGACACAGGAGTTTATGACCAAGCTTCCTAAGGCGGCAGACAAGGTTGCAAAGGCTACATACAATTCAAATGAAGACGGCAGTGAGCAGCTTGCAACTGTTTACATCAACGAAATGTCTTATGCAGATTATCTTGCATATCTCAAAAAGTGCGAGGCTGCAGGCTTTACAAGATATGTCAAAGGCAAGCAGATGCCCGAAAAGGCACAGGCAGGCGAGAGCTACGTTTACCTCTCTGTAGCAAACGGTCTCTATGTTACCGTGGCATATTACACCGACGAGTATCCCTATCGCAACTGCGACGTTCTTATAACTGTTTCAAACTATGATGTCGGCGGCATTATCGGCACACTTGAGGGTGCAGATAAATAATGAACGTTTTTGATTTTGACAATACCATTTACAAGGGCGAAAGCTTTGTGGATTTGTTTGTTATGATGCTCGGCAAAGACCCTGCACTGCTCAAAAACATACCTCACATGGTATCGGGTGTTGCAAAGTATAAGCTCGGTACACTGCGGCTTGAATCTGCTTTGCAGCAATATGCGGGCATTTTTGAGGATTACGTTGTAACAGTGCCCGATATTGATGCGGTTGTTACCGAATTCTGGGATAAGCACATGCACAAAATAAAGCCTTTTTACGAGAAGGTGAGAAGTGAGGATGACCTTGTTATCTCCGCTTCGCCCGAAATCGTTATAGCAGAGGTATGCCGCAGGCTCGGCATAAACAGCTACATCGGTACTCAGTTTAACACCCAGACGGGCAAGCTCGGCAGAGTTTGCTTCCGTGAAAATAAGATAGAGGCTTTTTATGAAGCATACCCCGATGCGCATATAGACTGCCTTTATACCGACTCAATGCACGATAAACCGCTTATGGATATTTCCGACAAGGTTTATTTTGTAAAGGGTAACAGAATATCGCGAATCAAATAGTAATAAAAATGGCTTGAGAAGATGTGTTTTTCTTCTCAAGCCTATATTTTTTGCGCTTTATTTCACTGCTTCAATCACTTCGTTTATGTCAATCACATAAGCGTTGGTGATTACTCTTTTTGCATTTGAATATTTTTGAGCACCCGATTCAAAAATAGAGTAAAGCTTATCGTCTTTACATTCAACGCCCTGCATAAGTGTCGGCATTTCAATTTTTGCAGTGCGGTTTTTCTTTGTACAGCCGTAAAAATCAACGTCCCTGCCGTCAATGCTTACCGTGCTCTTTTCCCATTCGGTATAGGGTTTATAAATCTGAAGAGCAGAGTCGTTATATCTGCCGTAGGATGTGCTGAAAACAACGGTGTTATCCTCCAACACGGACATTCCCTGCACCTCGTCGGGCACCGAAAGAACAGCCTCGAGGGCGAGTTCTCCGTCGGAATTCACCTTGTAGCCGCAAGCCCAAGAGGAGTTTTTGCCGTATGCATGGTCGGGGTTAACCTCATAGTCGCCGCCCTTTGTGTAAAACTCGCCTACCCAAATCATACCGTCACTGCAGCCCGCAAATGAGCCTTTTACGTTCAGTTCTGTCTTGCTGTCAAAGGCAACTTCCTCACCGTTTTCAGCTTGAGCTATAGCTTCTGCTGTAAAGTGATACAGCTTGCCACATTTTTCGGCGCTGCCGCCGGAGCAAACCCAAATATCTTTGCCGTTTGAGGCAATTCCGCCTGCATGTGCGGTGTAATCTTTGAGTATAATTTCTTTTGCTTG
The DNA here is from genome assembly GCA_045604525.1 of Acutalibacteraceae bacterium. GTDB lineage: Bacteria > Bacillota > Clostridia > Oscillospirales > Acutalibacteraceae > UBA8612. The sequence continues at coordinate 17,412 of JAZUOH010000042.1, read as the reverse complement.
ATTTGTTTTTTCGTCAACAACATAAATTCTTGAGTTGCCGCCGTCTGTGTAGCCGCTAATCAGAAATGCGCCGAGCTCTTCGCTGTAACAAATACCCTGCGGTACAAAGCCGCTGTCAAGCCCCGGCATATCAAAGCCTTGTGAAGTGTAATTTTCAATATCAATTCTTGTGTAGCCACCTTCAAAAAAATCAGTTATTTCACCGATTATTATTGAGAAGAATCTGACAATGCCGTCAAAAAAAGATGTGAATGATTCGCCGATTCCTGCAGGCTGAGCCGCAGATGCGCCAAAGCTCAAGGAAAGACAGAGCACAATACATACGAACGATTTTATTGCTTTGTTCATTTTTTATCCTCCGATTATTTAATAACTGAATTATATTCAATTTATCGTTTGCTTGTCAAGAATTAGGATTTAATTACAATTTTATTAAGAATACCCGGCTTTAGTTGATTTAGCTTATATGCTTATGCTATTCTAATTCTGATATTTGAAAGGACGGTGAATCGGTTGAAAAAGTTTTTTGTTTCGGCTGTGGCTGTTACTTTGGCGCTTGCCGTTGCCGCACCTTATCTGTTAAAGACTGTAAACAGCCTTATGATAAAGGATACAGCGGTTGACGTATCGTCATATTCTGCCGATTCGCAGTCGGCAGTTGAGCTTGAAAAAGGTGACTTTGTACTTTTGGGCTCATATCTCGGCGAGCCGATTCTCTGGCAGGTGCTTAAAAAAGAAAGCGACGGCAGAGTGCTTTTGATGACACATTACGTGATTATGTTCAAGGCTTTTGATGCTGCAGGAAAGAGCGAAGCTTTTCATAAAAGCGATAGCGAAAAATACGGCTCGGCAGATTGGGAAAACAGCACGCTTCGTCAGTGGCTCAATTCCGACGAAGAAAATGTCGGCTATTCTCACTGTGCTCCGAACGAAAAATCGGTTTTCGGCGGATATAACGCTTACGCAGAAGAAAAAGGCTTTCTTCATAAGGATAATTTTGATGAAAGCTTAAAGCAGCTCATTTCCGATGAAGGTGTTTTTGTGCCCGATAAGAAAATGCTTGAGTGTGTTTCAAAGCGTGCAAAATCGGCAACCAAGAGTGCGCTTCTTTCTAATGAGTCACCCTATGTTGCCTCGGGTGTGCGCCCCGTTTGGTATTGGACAAGCTTACCTGTTAACTCAAACAACGTCAGCGTTACAACCGTGACGAGCTCGGGCGGATATTACAAGGCTCTGGCTTATGACGGATTGACGGGTGTTGCACCTGCGCTTTATCTTAAAAGTGCAACGGTATTTGCCGGCGGCTACGGCACCTTTGATAATCCCTATCTTGTTGAGGGAGGTGCCGAAAAATGAAAGATAGAATAAAAAAGCTTGCCGCTTGCAAATATTTTCCGCTTGTCTGCTATGCGGCGGCTGTATTTGCATTCGGCCTGCTTCTTACACGCTATTTTTTAAAAATGGATGACGGCAACTTTCTCGGCATAGTTTCTGCGCCGGATTTTACGTATAAAGGCTGGCTTACCGAACGATACAACACACTTTCCGGCAGAACCTTCGGTGAAGCTTTGCTTGCATTTTTTATGCGGCACGACATAATATGGTGGAAAATAGCTAACAGTGCAATTATCACTTACCTTGCGTTTTTATGGTGCAGGCTTTCGGAAGTTTTTGACGGTGAAATGAGCCTTCGCCGCAGATATATATTCTGCTGTTCGGGTATGTTTCTGATGTTTGTTTCCTGCCTTAATCCGAGTGTTTTCTGGTGCGCAGGCAGCTTTACGTATCTGTGGCCGTTTTTTGGTCTTTCGGTTACGGCTTCGCCGCTTCTCTTTTATGTGCTTGGCGGCAAATTCAGCACTGTATCAATGCTTATTGCTGTGCCTTTTTCACTGCTTGCAACAGCGCAGGAGCAATCTGCTGCGGCTGTGACGGTGCTGTATATTATTCTGCTTGGCGCAGTTATCTTCAATAAACTGAAATTTAAGATAACAATGCTGTTTCCCTTGCCTTCAATTGTGCTTTGCGACGTTCATCTTTTCACTTCGCCCGGTGCCGCCGCACGTTCCGTAATGGAGGCTGAAACAAACTTTCCTCGCTTTAATGAAATGAGTGTTTCCGATAAGCTTTTCAGCGGTCTTGCAGTGTTTTTTGCAAATAGCTTTTATCTTTCAAATTTTCTGATTCTGCTTTTTGTTGCTTTGCTCAGCCTTGCACTTTACGGTGTTTATAAAAAAGCGAAACGCCTGCTGGTTGCCGTAAATATTTTTGCCGCTGTAATGTGTGTGGCTGTAAATTACGGAGTTAGTGCGGTCAAACGAGGTCTGCCGCACATGATATTCCGCTCTGCAATTCAGAAGGGTGAGTATGATATATGGTTTTATGTGCTTTTTATACTCGGCTGTCTGCTAACTGCGATAATTGCGGCAATGGCTGTATGTCTGCTTGTTAAAAACAAAAGGCTTGGTTTTTTTGTGTGCGTTTGTCTTGCGGCGGGCTTTGGCTGTGCGATTGCAATGAGCTTTTCGCCGTCGATATTCGCTTCCGGTCAGCGTCCGTTTTTCTTTACAAATGTTTTTGTAATAACGGCGTGTGTTGCACTTGTTTCATCAATCTCTAAAACAAAGCCGGCAGAGCTGCTGTATAAAGCGGCGATTATCTATGCATTTGCCACCTTTGCGGTAAACTGCATAGCTTTCAGAATAATTGAGCTCCCGCTTATGGGATGAAAAAACAGCTTGCATTTGCAAGCTGTTTTTGTTTAAACCCAACCTATTGAGTCTTTATCAACGTATTTTATGGTGGCAAGCTTTTCGGTGTACATAACGTTTTCGCTGTTTTTATCTTTTATAATTGCAGTTATGCTTGTGTCGTGCACCGAGTGCATTTCAAGCTCTATCTGCGCACGGCATACGCCTGCTTTGATTTTTGCGGGGTACAGCGTTTCATAGCCGTTTTCATCAATAACGCCAACAAGATATTCGATTTTGCTGTCGGTTATGCTCGGCACAAATTCAATTTCAATAATTCTGTTGTGACCCACAACTTCTTTGCCGATAATCTCAAAGCTCTTTACCGAGTCGCTCAAAAGCTTTGTGTTTTCGTAGCTGTCGGGTTTTATCGACATTACCGCACCTATTGCAAGCGGTATTGCGACAGTTATAAGGTTGGCGGCAAGTATGCCTGCAATAACTATAAGCAGCACCTTATACCAGGGCCTTTGCGGTGATGACACAACAACCTCTTTTTCTTTCGTATCTTTTTTATCCTCATAGCCTAAAAGCTCATTTGGCGTGGTTTCAAAAATTTCGCAAAGCTTTGTCAGCTGAGCCATTTCGGGTGAAGAGATTCCGTTTTCCCATTTGGATATAGCCTGTCTTGATACACCGAGCTTTTCCGCAAGCTCCTCCTGTGACATACTCTTCGCCTTTCTCATAGAAGAAAGAATATTGCAAAACTCCATAATCTGTGCCTCCTTTGTTTTTCCTTCGGTTTTATTATACACGCCAAGGCCGATACAGTCTATCATTTTTCGGTGAATTTCCGCAACCTGAGGTTGCAAATTGCATATTTGCGATAGAATCGCCAAAATGTATCAATATAAATTCTTTGCGGATTCGATATGCGCTGCGGTGCAAGTGGAATTTATATCATATCGAGTTTTGTAACGCAAAATATATCGAGTGACCGCAAGGTCACATATCGACAACTTAACCAAAAAAACATTGTAAAAAATCCATATATTTTGGCTTTAACCTGCTTGACTAAACACTATATATTGTGTTACAATCTTTCTGCAACCGAAATGAAGCCTCTGACGAAAACGGGCGTTAGCCTGCGTGGAAGCAACCACGGTGAGGTTTTGTGTATGCCGATCGTCTGGGCAACATTCCGTTTTTGCGGGATGTTGCCTGTTTTTGTTTAAACAGTGAAGTAAAGAAAGGAGATTAACGATGTTTGAACAGTGGAAAGGATTTGTAAGCGGTAATTGGAAGAACAGAATAGATGTTCGTAATTTTATCCAGACTAACTATAAGCCCTATGAGGGTGATGAAAGCTTCCTTTGCGGCCCTACGGAAAGAACAAAGGCAGTTTATGCAAAGTTTGATGAGCTTCTCAAAAAAGAGCACGAAAACGGCGGTGTGCTCGATATAGATACAGAAACGGTAACATCGCTCACGGCTTATGCGCCCGGCTATCTCGATAAGGAAAACGAGATTATCGTCGGTCTGCAGACTGATGCTCCGCTCAGACGCGGTGTTAACCCCTTTGGCGGAATCAATATGACAAGAAAGGCTTGCAAGGCTTACGGCTATGAGCTCAGCGATAAGATTGAGCAGGAGTTTACCTACCGCACAACTCATAACGACGGTGTTTTCCGTGTATACAGCGATGAAATCCGTGCCGCACGTCACACGGGCATTATCACAGGTCTGCCCGATGCTTACGGCAGAGGCAGAATCATAGGCGACTATCGCCGTGTTGCGCTTTACGGCATAGACAAGCTTATTGAAGAAAAGAAAAAGGATAAGGCTGCCCTTGCTGCACAGGATGTTACTGCAGAGGAAATCCGCAGACTTGAGGAGCTTTATCAGCAGATTAACTTCCTTGGTAAGCTCAAGGAAATGGCGGCTATGTACGGCTACGATATTTCCGAGCCTGCAAAGGATTCAAAAGAGGCTGTTCAGTGGCTTTATTTTGCTTACCTCGGCGCAATTAAGGAGCAGAACGGTGCGGCAATGAGCCTTGGCAGAGTTTCAACCTTCCTTGATATTTACTTTGAGCGTGACCTTGCAAACGGTGTGTATACAGAAGAGCAGATTCAGGAAATTGTTGACGATTTTGTTATGAAGCTTCGTATGGCCCGCCACCTTCGTACACCCGAGTACAACGAGCTTTTTGCAGGTGACCCGATGTGGATTACAGAGGCAATCGGCGGTATGGGTGAGGACGGCAGAACGCTTGTCACAAAGTCCTCCTTCCGTATTCTCAACACGCTTTACAATCTCAACCCCTCTGCAGAGCCGAATATGACTGTTCTCTGGTCGGACAAGCTTCCGAAAGCTTTCAAGCGCTTTGCCGCAAAGGTAAGCTGTGATACAGACTCGATTCAGTATGAGAACGATGAGGTTATGCGCCCGATTTACGGCGATGACTATGCTATAGCCTGCTGTGTTTCTGCAATGAGAGTCGGCAAGGATATGCAGTTCTTCGGCGCAAGAGCAAACCTTGTAAAGCTTCTGCTTATGAGCCTTAACGGCGGTAAGGATGAAAAGAGCGGTATGCAGGTTGCTCCCGCAGGCAAGAAGTTTGAGGGCGAATATCTCGACTATAATACAGTTATTGAGCTTATGGATGAATACCGTCCGTGGCTTGCCAAGACCTATGTCAAGGCAATGAATATGATTCACTATATGCACGACAAGTATGCCTACGAAAAGGTACAGATGGCACTTCACGACAGTGAGGTTCATCGCTATATGGCATTCGGTGTTGCGGGCCTGAGCGTTCTTGCAGATTCACTCTCTGCTATCAAGTACGCAAAGGTTAAGGTTATCCGTGACGAAACAGGTCTTATTACAGACTTTGTAACAGAAGGCGAATTCCCCAAGTACGGCAACGATGACGACCGTGCAGACCTTATTGCAAAAGAGCAGATTGGTCTGTTCTTTGAAGAACTCAAGAAGGTGCCCACATACAGAAATGCGGAGCACACACTTTCAATTCTCACAATTACGTCCAATGTTGTTTACGGCAAGAAGACGGGCAACACACCCGACGGCAGACGCGCAGGCGAGCCCTTTGCGCCCGGTGCGAACCCGATGCACGGCAGAGATGCCAACGGCGCACTTGCTTCTCTCAACTCTGTTGCAAAGCTGACCTACGATGTATGTAAGGACGGTATTTCAAACACCTTCTGCATTGTTCCGCAGGCACTCGGCGGCGATGATGAGGCAAGATACGAAAATCTCAGCCAGATTATTGACGGCTACTTCGGTCAGAAGGCACAGCACATCAACATCAATGTTTTCGACCGTGAGATGCTCATTGACGCATCCGAGCATCCCGAAAAATATCCCAACCTCACAATCCGTGTTTCGGGCTATGCGGTCAATTTCCACAAGCTTTCCAAAGAGCAGCAGAAGGAAGTTATTGCCCGCACATTCCACTGTTGTATCTAAAGTACTTCAGTAAATGATATTCTCTGACAGACAGTGAGGCACCGAGATAAGCAATACCTCAGTAAATGGTATTCCCTGATTAACAGTGAGGTGCCTAGATAACTTTATACTAAAATAAATACTAACGGAGAAACGGTATGAGCATCAAAGGCAAAGTGCATTCCTTTCAGAGCCTCGGCGCAGTTGACGGGCCGGGTATAAGGTTTGTCGTATTTTTGCAGGGTTGCCCATACCGTTGTCCTTATTGTCACAACCCCGACACAAGGGCTTTTTCGGGCGGTACCGAATACACCGTTGATGAAATTGTTGCGAAGGCCGAACGGTACAAAACCTATTTCGGTGAAAAGGGCGGTGTTACCGTTTCGGGCGGTGAGCCGCTTTTGCAGGCAAGGTTTGTGGCAGAGCTTTTTGAGGCGCTTCACCAAAAGGGCATCACAACCGCACTTGATACGGCAGGCGTTAAGGTTACCGACACGGTAATGCGTGTGCTTGAAAGTACAGATACAGTGCTGTGCGATATCAAATTCCCGACCGATGAGCAGTATGAAGCCCACATCGGCATTGAGCTTGACACTGTGCTTGAATTCATATCTGCCTGTAACCAAACGAATGCAGATGTAATTATACGTCACGTTGTTGTGCCTGGTATGACTGACAGTGAAGAGAGCGTAAAGCAAATTGCCTCGCTTGCAAAAACAGCAAAGAATCTCAAAAAAATTGAGCTTTTGCCGTTTAAAAAGCTTTGTGTGCAGAAATATGATGAGCTTGGTCTCAAGTTCCCTTTGCGTGACACACCCGAGTGTCAGGCTGAAACTATAGAAAAACTGAAAGAACTTATATCGGAGTGAAATTTTATGAAAAAAACAATTGCACTTATTTTGTCGCTTGCAATGCTGTTTTGTATGCTTGCTGTTCCTGCAGGGGCACAAGGCTCGGTTACAATCGACAAAACTAAATTTACAACCGATTATCCGTATATCTTTGTTCACGGTATGGGAGGCTGGGCACCCGATAACGAGTTTTACAGCCTTTCACCCTATTGGGGCGGCGGACTCAGCCTTAACGATACGGATATGATTAAAATTCTCAACGACAACGGTATTGAGGCTTATGCGCCCTCTGTCGGTCCGCTCAGCAGTGCGTGGGACAGAGCTTGCGAGCTTTTTGCTCAGCTTACGGGCACTGTTGTTGATTACGGTGAGGCTCATTCAGCGGCCCACGGTCATGACCGCTACGGCTTTAATTACGAGGGCAAGGCCGTTATGGGTGAGCCGTGGGATATGCAGCAGAAAATAAACCTTGTCGGTCATTCCTTCGGCGGTGCAACCGTGCGTCTGCTCACGTCTCTTCTTGCTTTTGGCAGTGAGGAGGAGCTTGCGGCAAGCGGCGAAAATGCAAGCGAGCTTTTTAAGGGCGGACACAACTCTATTCACTCGTGCATCACACTTTCTGCTCCTCACAACGGCTCGCAGGTTGCAAATATGCTTGTTGACCCGCAGGTTACAATGCTGCTTATGGCAACCGCACTCAACATAGTTGGTATGATATTCGGCAACAACTTCCTTGTTTTCTCATTCCAGCTGGGTCACTTCGGCCTCACACCTAAGCAGGAGCAGTTCAGACCGTTCCTTTCATTTAAAGGTATAAAAGGCTTCTGGCTGACAAACGACAACTGCGGCTACGATATGACACTTCGCGGTGCATCTGAGCTTAACAAAACAATAAAGCTTGCCCCCGAAACATATTACTATTCTTACACTACGGCTGACAGCAGCATAAAAACCCTCAACCCGATATTCTGGATTTCGGGCGCAATTCTCGCCATTACAAAAGGTATGACTGTTGACGGCGTAAAAATAGAGGGCGAATGGGCTGTTAACGACGGTATAGTGCCGCTTGCCTCCGCTCTCTACCCGGATTCTGATGCCGCCACTGCAAAGGATTATGAAGAAAGCCTTGCAAGCGGTGAAGCAATTGAGCCGGGCAGATGGTATTATTTTGATACGATGTACGGTATGGATCACTTTGATTTCTGCGGCACAAAGCATTATCCCGTTTCGTTTGAAGATTTCTATTTCGGCATAGTAGAAAACGCAAACAGCAGATAACCAATAAGCAAACATAAAAGGCTTGAGTTGGTTTTCCACCTTCTCAAGCCTTTATTTTAATTGAAGATAATTTACGGCTGAACCGTAATCGGCTTATCCTCGCTTTCGTGCTCGACGAGAATAAAGTTGTTACGCTTTGCATAAGCCCAGCGCATATCAAACAGCTTAACTGCGTCAAGCGGAATATAAAGCTGGTTTTTCTTTTCTTCGTTACGGAAGACAGCGTTCTCAAGCTCAACCGTGCCACGGTCCGTTTCAACGGTTTTGCTATTCTGCGTGAACTTTGCCCAGTGGCCGTAGCCCTCAAGATAAAGCTGATTCTTTGTTTTTTCAACCTTACCGCCAAAGTAAGAGAAAAGCACGCTAAGGCAACCGTACCATACACCGTCAATGTTTTCACAGGTGGTCTGATACTGGCAGAGGCCGAGGTCAGCACCCTTGTACATCATACGTGTGCGGTTGAAGTAGGGGGCAAGAGCATACGGCTCAATCACGTCACGCTCTTTGTCGATAACACAGCGGTCTGCAATTCTGCCGTCCTCAAGCGAAGCGGTAATGGTCAGCTTCTTGCCGTCAACCTCTGCAACGGCAACCATCGAGGTTCTGTCCTCCATTGTGTAGAATGCACTGTGCCATACCTTGCTCAGTGAACGGGTGCCGGGCGGGTTCTGATTTGAGTTGCCGAGCACGTAGTTTATCATACCCTTGGAGGGCTGTTCAAACAGCTCTTCGTTCTTTCTGGGGAAGCTTCTGCCGAAGCTGTGCTCGTGGCCCGAGAAAAGCAGGTCGAGCATTTCCATACTCTCTGTCATAACGGGATAGCAGTCGTAATTCTGGCAGTCACTGCCGGTGTAGCAAACGGGGAAGTGGTATGTGCCTATTTTCCAATCTGCCTTGCTCTTTTCAAGGTCTGCCTTGAGCCATTCGTTTACGTCCTCGGGTCCGTTTACACCGAGTACGGTAAAGTGAACATTGCCGTAGTCAAATGCATAGTTCTCGGTTTCCCAACCCTTGGGGCCGTTATAGGGGTAGCTGCCCTTTAACTGCTTGCAGAAGAACTCGGCAGGCTCGGAATAGTATCTGCCAATGCCGTTTCTGTAATCCTTAAAGCCACGTGTGTCGTGGTTGCCCTCGGTGAACATAACGGGCACATACTCTGCAATGCCTTTCCAGCCGAGGAATGCGCCGTTCCACTGCTGCTCGTGCTGTCCGCAGTCTGTGTTGTCGCCTGCAGTAAGGATGAACGCAGTGTCGGGGTGATCTTTGAGATAGCGCTTAATAAGAGAGTTGAAGTATGAGTAATCGGGTGCATCAAACGGGTCACCCTTCTGCTGGTCAGATACGCAGAGGAACTTGAATTTGGTCAGTCCCTCGGGCTGTGTGGTGAAGAAATATTCCTCACTGCGGTGTGTATCGTCGCCGCAGGTGTAATAGTATTTTGTGCCGGGCTTGAGTCCGTCAAGATGTGCCCAGAATATATTACTTATGTCAATATCGCTTTCAAAAACCTCTGTTTCGGCATCAACACGAATTACGTTGTCACTGCCGTCCTCGCGGTAGAGTGCATAGCCGCAGTTTACGTCTTTGCTTGTGCGCCAGGTGACTGCCATTGAGGTTTTGGCGTCGCCGTAAATGCTTATCATTATATGGTCAGGCTGAGGTGTTGAGCCTCTTAACGGTTTTGTTCTTTCCATATCTGTTTCTCCTTTTGTTTCAAGAATCATGCTTTTGGAAAAGTATAACACGGCAAAGTTGTTTTTTCAATGCAAATTTCTTGTTGCGGCATAATATTTGAATTCAAAGCGCATCTTTAGTTAAATATCCCAAAAAATTGGCTTCAACTTCAAGCAAAATGCCCGTTGTTTTTATCTGTGAAAAATATATAATTTATAATATTATAAGTAACAAAACAGAAATGAACGGAGCGGTGAAATGGCAGAAACAATCGGACAGATTATAGGCTTTGTCGCAATGGCGGTTATTGTTTTTTCATATCAGCAGAAATCGCATAAAAACATACTTACCTTTCAAATGATTTCGGGTCTGCTGTTTACTATCCATTTTCTTCTTATAGGCGCATATACGGGCTGTGTTTCAAACCTTATCGGCGCACTGCGCTCGCTTATTTATGCCAACCGAGGTAAGAACAGATTTACGGATTTTAAGCTTTGGCCCGTTATCTTCAGTATTGTTTTTACCGTTTCGGGTATTTTGACCTGGGATAATGTTTTTTCTGTTTTTCCGATTATAGCAATGGTTGCTTCGTCGGTTGTGCTCTGGATTGATTCGCCGAAAATTAACCGTGCTTTTTCAATGCCAACCTCTGCCTGCTGGCTGATTTACAATATACCCAACCGTTCTTTTTCCGGTGTTGCAACGGAAATTTTCGTGCTCACTTCGATAATTATAGGTATGCTTCGCCTTGACAGAAAGAAAAATCAGAATACAAGTTGTGAAAAATAACCAATAAAACATTATAATTTTTTATATAATAAAGTGTTGATTTTGAATCTGCTTTTTATATAATAAAGTTGTAGTTTATTGTCGCTTTGTTTGCGGCAGAAAGGAATAAATTATGGATAAAAAACTTAAAGTCGGTATCATCGGTTGTGGCGGTATTGCAAACGGCAAGCATATGCCCGCAATAGCAAAAATTCCCGAGGCTGAAATGGTTGCTTTCTGCGATATAGTTGTTGAAAGAGCAGAAAAGGCTGCCGAAAAGTACGGCGTTGAAGGTGCAAAGGTTTATGAGGATTACAAAGAGCTCCTCAAGGACGAGAGCATCGACGTTGTTCACGTCTGCACACCTAACCGTTCACACAGCTTTATTACAATAGATTCTCTTGAATCGGGCAAGCACGTAATGTGCGAGAAGCCCATGGCAAAAACCTATGCAGAGGCAAAGGCTATGTGCGAAGCTGCAAAGCGCACAGGCAAAAAGCTCACAATCGGATATCAGCAGCGCTGGAGAGACGATTCCATTTACCTTAAGGAGGCTTGCGATAACGGCGACCTCGGCGATATTTACTATGCAAAGGCTATCGCTCTTCGCCGCCGTGCAGTTCCCACCTGGGGTGTTTTCCTCAACGAATATGAGCAGGGCGGCGGTCCGCTTATCGATATCGGTACACACGCTCTCGACCTTACTCTGTTTATGATGAATAACTACAAGCCGAAGATGGTTGTCGGTACAACCTTCAAAAAGCTCGGTCAGCAGAAGCGTGCGGCAAACTCATGGGGCGATTGGGATCCCGAGAAGTTCACTGTTGAGGATTCTGCATTCGGCTTCATCGTTATGGAAAACGGTGCAACCATCACACTCGAATCCTCTTGGGCACTCAACGTTGCCGACCCGAGAGAAGCTGTATGTATGCTTTGCGGCGATAAGGCAGGCGCAGACTTTAACGGTCCCGACGAAAGCCTTCAGTTCAACTACGTTAAGTACGGCAGACAGGTTATTGAAAGACCCAACTTTGATGCAGGCGGTGTCGCCTTCTATGAGGGTGACAGACATCCCGACCCGAAGGACGTTGAGTGCCGTCTGTGGTACAATGCCGTTCTCAACGACACAGAGGTTATGACAAAGCCCGAACAGGCACTTGTTGTCACACAGATTCTTGAGGCAATCTACGAATCAGCAAAGACAGGCGAGCCCGTATACATAAACAACGACTGATAAATTTTAAAGGTGATTTAATTATGAAAATAGCAGTTCAGCTTTACAGCGTGCGTGACTGTATTAACAGCGCAGAGGATTTTATGCACGTGCTTGAAGAAATAAAGGCAATGGGCTACGATGGCGTTGAGTTCGCAGGTTATCACGGTGTTGATGCCGCAACCATCAAGGCAAAGCTTGATGAGCTCGGTCTTGTGCCCGTAGGCACACATCTCGGTATTGACGATTTTCTTCCCGAAAACATTGACAAAACAGTTGAGTTCAATAAGGTGCTCGGCTGTCTTCACTGCGGCGTAGGCGGTGCAGCACACGACACGGTTGAAGAGTGCGAGTATGCGGCAAAGGCTCTTGCGTACGGAGCAGAAAAGCTCGGCGTTCCTACATATTACCACAACCATACAGAGGAGTTTACTCCGCTTGAAAACGGCAAAATCGGTATGCAGATTTTTGCAGAGCACACAAAGCTTGAGGTTGATACATATTGGAGCCACTGCGCAGGTGTAGAGAATTACAGCTTCATAATGGAGAATAAAGACGATATCTGTCTTCTTCACGTCAAGGACGGTCTTAATCGCAAGCCCCTTTCTCTCGGTGACGGCGACTGCGACGTTGCAAAGGTTGTAAAGGCTGCAAAGGATGCAGGCATCGAATGGCTCGTTGTCGAGAACGACGACCCTGTGCCCAATGGTCTTGAAGACGTAAAGCGCAGTATCAACTACCTTAAAACAATTGTCGGCTGACGGAGGAAGCAAAAATGAAAATTGGTGTAATTACAAACCTTCTCGGTAATCTTCCGCTGGAGGAGGCTCTTGAGTATTTTGTATCCAAGGGCATTGAAATGGTAGAAATCGGTTGCGGCGGTTATCCGGGCGATGCTCACGCAAACCCCGATATTCTTCTCAATGATGAAGCAAAGCTTGAGGAATTCAAGGCACTGCTTAAAAAGTACAATGTTGAAATCAGTGCACTCAGCTGTCACGCAAACCCCGTGCACCCCGATAAGGCTGTTGCAAAAGAGTTTGACGAGGCAATGAGGAAGACCGTTCTTCTTGCAGAGAAGCTCGGCATTCATCAGATAAACACATTCTCAGGCTGCCCCGGCGACAGTGAGAATGCAAAATATCCCAATTGGGTAACCTGCCCTTGGCCGAATGAGTTCGGCGAAATGCTCGAATGGCAGTGGAACGAGGTTCTCATTCCTTATTGGAAGGAGTTCGTAGAGTTTTCAAAGGCACACGGTGTGGATAAAATTGCCCTTGAAATGCATCCGGGCTTCTGTGTTTACAACCCCGAAACACTGCTCAAGCTCCGTGCGGCAGTAGGTCCCGAAATCGGTGCAAACTTTGATCCGAGCCACCTTATCTGGCAGGGTATTGAGCCTGTTGCGGCAATCCGTGCTCTGAAGGGTGCAATCTTCCACTTCCATGCCAAGGATACAAAGGTTGATAAGTATAACACAGCCGTCAACGGTGTGCTTGATACAAAGCCCTACGGCGATGAAATCAACCGTTCCTGGGTTTTCCGCTCTGTCGGCTACGGCAACGACGAAACCTATTGGAAGGATATTATTTCAAACCTCCGCATGGTAGGCTATGACTATGCTATCAGCATTGAGCATGAGGATTCTCTTATGAGTCAGAACGAAGGCTTCACAAAGGCGATTGATATGCTCAAGCGTGCAGTAATAAAAGAAGAGCCCTGCACAATGTGGTGGGTTTGATTTTAGTAAAAGGTAATAGTGAAGAGTTAATAGGTGAAATTATTATGGGTAAAAAAATCGGTCACGCCGTTATAGGCTACGGCGGTATGGGACATTTTCACGGCAGACGCTGTCAGAGCATAGAAAAGCTCGATTTTCTCGGCTTTTATGATATTGACCCTGCTGTTCAAAAAAAAGGTGAAGAAGAGGGCGCACACAGCTATTCAAGCCGTGCAGAGCTTTTAGCCGACGAGAGAGTGGAACTTGTAACGGTTGCAACACCCAATGATGTTCACAAGGAAATTGTAATTGATGCACTTCGTGCAGGCAAAAACGTAATTTGCGAAAAGCCTGTTACAATGTCAAGCGAAGACCTTGAAGAAATGATTGCCGTTGCAAACGAAACGGGTAAGATGTTCACCGTTCATCAGAACAGACGCTGGGACGGCGACTATCTGAAAGTAAAGAAGATTTACGAGGATAATATTCTCGGCAAAATTCATTGCTTCGAGCACCGTGTGCACGGTTCACGAGGAGTACCGAGCGGCTGGAGACAGGAGAAGGCCCACGGCGGCGGTATGGTGCTTGACTGGGGTGTTCATCTGCTTGACCAGATGCTGACTCTTATGGCGGATAAAAAGATGCTCTCTGTTTATGCCGAGTGCACAAATATCACCAATTTCGAGTGTGATGACGGCTTTAAAGCCATCATTAAATTTGAGGATGATATAAGCTGGCAGATTGAGGTTATGACAAATAATTTCATAGAAATGCCGCTGTGGTATGTCTGCGGTGAGAACGGCACCGCTGTTATCAAGGATTGGAACGGTAACGGCGAAATAGTAATGGTTTCCGATTGGGAAAACCGTGATTCCGTGCCGATTAAGGCAGGTGTCGGTCTGACAAAAACTATGGCACCCAGAACGGATGAAAGCATAAAGCACTTCCCCTTGCCCGAGGGTAAGGATGATTGGGATGCGTATTATCTTGATATCTGCGATGCACTGGAAAACGGCAGAACGCCCAATGTCACACACGACCAGCAGCGCAAGCTGATAAAACTCATTGAGGCGATTTTTGAATCAGCCGAAAAGAATGAGGTAATAAAGTTCTGATAAAAAAGCACAGCAGTGGGCATTTTAGCCTACTGCTGTGTGTTGATTTTATCACATATTTTTTTCATATCATCCGGGAGGGGAGCGGTGAAGCTCATTTCATCGCCTGTTACGGGATGCGTCAGCCTGAGTGATGCGCAGTGCAGTGCGTGGCGTTTAATAAGGTCTGTGTGGCCGCCGTACATTTCGTCACCTGCAAGCGGTGTGCCTTGTGAGGCGAAATGTACTCTTATCTGATGTGTACGACCCGTTTCAAGCGTAATGCTCATAAGTGTTAGCTTGCCGTCAGAACCAACTGCTGTCCAATGTGTTATCGCTTCTTCACCGCCTTCGCCGACTGCACGCAGCGTTTTCATTGG
Organism: Acutalibacteraceae bacterium; assembly: GCA_045604525.1. Lineage (GTDB taxonomy): Bacteria > Bacillota > Clostridia > Oscillospirales > Acutalibacteraceae > UBA8612. The sequence goes on along the minus strand of JAZUOH010000042.1, from coordinate 2,273 downwards.
GTCGGGTCTGATTATCGGGGCGTCTATTGTGCCGCTGCCTTCGTATCTGCCCTCGACTATGGCTGTGTAGGTTTTATCAAAGCTTGCATTGAGCTTTGATGCCGCCATTTTGTGAAGCGCACACACCACAAGCCCCGAGGTGCCTTTGTCGAGCCTGCCTGCAACTCGGAAAACAGCATCTTTTCCCTTTTGTGTCAGATAGTATGCAACAGCATTGGCAAGTGTATCGCCCTGGTGATTGTGCGTAGGGTGCATTGCAAGACCGGCAGGCTTGTTGATTACGAGAATATCCTCATCCTCGTATATCACCTCAAAGTCAGCCTTCTGCGGCTGGGCAGTGCTTTTGTCCTCGGGAATTATCACCGTCAGCACAGCACCTGCCGTGAGCGGGTCTATTGTGCGTATAGGCTCACCGTCGAGAAGCATGGAGCCTCTTATCTGCTTGAGGGAGCGTACCGTGCGGTATGAAAGCCCTATGCCGCTTCGCAGAAACATATTCACTTTTTGGCCGTCAAATTCCTTGGGGACGGTATATGTAAGTGTTCTGCTCAAAATAAATCACCGAGAAAATTTTAACACATAAAACCGGATATGTAAATTGTTATTATAAATTTTAAAAATATATGGAATTTATTTTCAGAATGGTGTAAAATAAGTAATCAGTAAAATATGATTACAGAAAGGAAATAAGAATATGAAAAGCTTCAAGGGTATATTTACCGCTCTGTTAACTCCGTTTGACAGTAATGACAACGTAAACACATCAGAGCTTAAAAAGCTTGTTGAGCGCAATATTGAGCAGGGCGTCAGCGGTTTTTACGTTGCAGGCAGTACGGGCGAGGCATTCCTTCTTTCAGAGGAAGAGCGCAAGCTTGTTTACTCTACCGTAAAGGAGGCCGCAGGCGACAGAGTTACGCTTATTGCACACGTCGGCACCGTTTCGACAAAGCAGGCTGTTGAGTATGCAAAATATGTTGAGAGCATCGGATATGATGCTGTTTCGGCTGTTGCACCGTTTTATTATAAATTCAGCAACGCCCAGGTTATCGAGCATTATAAGACAATTGCAGACAGCGTAAGCATTCCGCTCGTTATATACAACATTCCGGCTTTCTCGGGTGTTGAGCTCACTATTGACGAAATTGCAGACCTTCTTTCACACGAGAATATTCTCGGTGTGAAGTACACTGCAAACGATTATTTCAAGCTTCAGCAGATAAGAGAACGTTGCCCCGATGCAATCATATACAACGGCTTTGATGAGCTGATGATTTCTGGTCTTGCAATGGGTGTAGACGGCGGTATCGGCTCTACATACAACTTTATGGCTGATAAGTTTATAAAAATCAAGCAGCTCTGGGAAAACGGTGATATCAAGGGTGCGCAGGAAGTTCAGTATCAGGCAAATAGAATCATCACTGCACTTTGTAAGGTCGGTGTTATGGCAGGCGAGAAGGCTGTGCTCAATATGCTCGGCTTCGATTTCGGCGTGTGCCGCAAGCCCTTCGAGCCGCTCAATGATGAGCAGATTGAATATCTCAAAGAGACAATACTTCCTCTGCTTTAACGCCGCCGAGTCGTAAGGAAGTATTTGTTTCTCGAGTAAAATTCCCTGTATCTTTGACAAAAGCCTCGCAAGGCGACAGCCTTGCTGCGTTTTTGGCTTTGATACAAGAAATTTTATACTCTTACGAAACTGCAAAGCACTTTAAAATGTAATTTTAAGATACAAGAAAAGGAAAACTCCCTCGATAATACTCGCGTATATCGGGGGAGTTTGACGCTTTATTGTGCTTATAAATTCACATTTTAAAGAAATAATTCCTTGCGACTCGGCGGCGAACGCTTGACAGTGATTGCTGTCTGTGCTATACTTTATCCGTAACTTTAAGGGCTTTTTGTGCCCTTCGAATATTAAACGATTGGAGAATTTAAAATGGAGAGAATTAAGACTATCGAAACAAAAGACCTTGTAAAGAGCTGTGAGAACGGCGGCTGCGGCGAGTGCCAGACATCCTGCCAGTCCGCTTGCAAGACATCCTGCGGCGTTGCTAACCAGCAGTGCGAAAACACACAGGAAAACTAATCGTCGGCTAACATAATCAGCTATCAGACAGGTAATACACATTTGCTGTATTACCTGTTTTTATGTAGTAACCACTGATTAAACTGAAGTCGCTTTCTCAGTGGCTACTTTTCCGTCATAAAGGCTAAAAATACTCGTCAATACACAAAGTATTGCCTGCGTGTTTTAACCTTTCTGACCAAAAACT
>JAZUOH010000041.1:0-5704 GCA_045604525.1 Acutalibacteraceae bacterium | reverse complement strand
GAGTGCAAGCAAATTCCTTATGGTATGTGCATTGGCAGCCATCGGTTTGAACACATCCTTCTCAAGCATGAAGAAAGCCGGTATCCGTCCGATGATCCACGGTTTTATCATCTCGGCGTTGGTCGTTGTCGTTGCGTTGTTAGTAGAAATGGCAATGGGAATCGTATAAAGAGAAATAACACCATAAGAGAGCAATGAATAAATTATCCGATGCGAGTTACACGGTATTATAAACTACAATTTATCGAATTGTTTTGTGTCGACATCTAAATCGGTGCATGAAGAATGAAGTCGCTATCGCTATGAAGCGTGCCTCCGGCACATTGAAAAAACCGTGCGCTTCGCTTCATGCGAGCGATAGCCCGTGCTTCATATTGGCGAAGCCAATGCTTCATTTGCACGAAGGGCAAACTTCACTTTACAAGTCTATGGGTTTTTGATATAGTCAATCAGATGTAAATATCAAAAGAGTGCAGCGTAAAAACTGCACTCTTTCTTTTTGCAAAAAATCAATTCTGTTGCCGTATTGACAAAAATAACTCTCTGCTATATTATTTTATTATAATCTAAAAGAAGAGGTGTTGTTTTATGGCAAAGACTGTTCAGGATATACTTGCTATCATCAAAGAAAATGATATCAAGATGGTTGACTTCAAGATGGTTGACATCAACGGTCAGTACCGTCACGTTACCATCCCTGCAGAGAATTTCTCTGAGGACACAATGAAGAGCGGTATTGGTTTTGACGCTTCCAACTACGGCTACGCTGTTGTTGAAAAGAGCGATATGGTATTCATCCCCGACCCCGATACGGCTGTTATCGACCCGTTCTGCTCAATTCCGACTCTTTCAATGACCGGTAACGCAATGATTATCGATACACCCGAAAACCGTCCTCTTGCGCAGTACCCCCGTAACATCATCAAGGCAGCTGTTGAATATATGAAGAACAGCGGCGTTGCTGACGAGATGAAGATTCTGCCCGAGTTTGAGTTCTATCTGTTCGACAACGTTACATGGAACGTTGAGGGCAAGCAGATTGCTGTTGATGTTGATGCAAAGCAGTCCTACTGGAATTCCGGCACAGAGGGTCTCGGTGTTATTGTTCCCAAGCAGAAGAACTACCATATAGCAAAGCCCTTTGATATTTCCTACGAGTGCCGCAGTGAAATGTGCATGCTTATGAAGGATGCAGGCATTGAAATCAACTACCATCATCCCGAGGTTGCAGCATCAGGCCAGTTTGAAATCGAGCCTCAGCTTGGCGAGGTTGTACATATGGCAGATGCAACTATGATGATTAAGTATATCATCCATAACACTGCTCTCAAGTACGGCAAGAGTGCTACCTTTATGCCCAAGCCCATTTACGGCGAGGCAGGCAGCGGTATGCACGTGCACATGATTCTTTTCAAGGACGGTCAGCCCGTATTCTCCGATGATAACGGCTATTCACATCTGAGTGAAACTGCTCACTATTTCATCGGCGGTCTTCTCAAGCACATCGGCTCACTCTGCGCTATCACAAACCCAAGCACAAACTCATTCAAGCGCCTTGTGCCCGGCTTTGAGGCTCCCGTAACAGTCGGCTATGCAACATCAAACAGAAGCGCGGTTATCCGTATCCCTGCTTATGCAAAGAGCCCGGACAAGCGTCGCTTCGAGCTTCGTAACCCCGATGCAACCTGCAACCCCTACTTCTGCTATGCCGCTATTCTTATGGCAGGTCTTGACGGTATCAAGAACAAGATTGACCCGCACGCAAACGGTTGGGGCCCCTACGATATGAACCTCTACAACCTTCCCGAAGAGGAGAAGGCAAAGCTTCAGGGTCTGCCCGTATCTCTTGACGAGGCTCTCGACTGCCTTGAAAAAGACTATGCTTACCTCACAGAGGGCGGCGTATTCCCCGAAGAGCTTATCAAAAACTTCATCAAGACAAAGCGTGCCGAGGTAAGACAGCTTGCCGCTATTCCTCACCCCGCAGAGTTTGATAAGTACTATAATCTTTAATTAACAACAAAAACCCTGACTGTGAAGTCAGGGTTTTTTATATGCAATAAATATTCGTATCCCAGAATGAAATATGCGGATGGTGGCGGAGATATATTTTATATTCGGGGTTGATGCTGCTGATTTTGTTTATCAGCTCAAAAATATCCTCGCTTCTGTGGTAAGCCGCCATACGCAGCTTTGGCTTGTGTTTGAGTGTGATTGCCGAGCCTTTGAGCATTTCGCTTTCCGCACCCTCAATGTCAATGTTAAGATATGTGAATTTACCGTATTTTTCAAAAAGATAATCAACACAGACAGCGCTTATCTCATCACCGTCTGCCTTTGCGGATGCTCCTCGGCCCTTGTTGCCGTCAAAATTCAGTGTGCAGTTTTGTGACCACACCGCATAGTTAAGTGCGGTGAATTTTTTTATGCTTTCGCAGTTGGTCTGCAGCTTTTTAAACGTTCTTTTGTCGGGCTCAACCGCAACAATTTTTCGGTAGGACCTTGTGTGATTCAAAAATTCTTCAACCGTATCGCCTCGGTAAGCGCCGAGGTCGAGAAAGCTTTCGTCTTCGCCTAAACCGAGAATTTCAAATGCTTCGTCTTTTGGTGTTTCACAGCTGAAACAGAAGTTTAAATCACCCGTAATCTGAAAGCGGATTATGTTTTCAAACACTTTTTTTGACTTTGTATCGGCCAGCAAAGAATAAGCGTTTTCTATGGCAGGAAGATTGGCCTTCAAAAAGTCTTTGTTAAAAATATTATCGCCGTAAACGGGCACAGACGGCATAATTACTTTGTGTTTTTTTGATATTTCTTTTATGTTTTCAATCACTTGCGGCAAGGGGCTTGCAAAGCACAGCGCTATCACAAAATCGCCCATTTCTGCCTCAGCCTGCGAGATTGATTTTACCTCAAAGCCGTGAAAGCTGCGGCTTCTTACAAAGCCATCGCTTGCAACTACGGCAGAAACCTTGATTCCAAGCTTTTCAAACTCGTCAAAAACACGGTCGGCACCGTTGCCCGTGCCGTAAACCGCTACAGGCAGGGAAGTGTTTTGCAGAAATTCCCAGCTTGATTCGGTTTTAAGTAATTCTTCAAACATTTTTCCACCGCCATACGTAAAATCTTAAAATATGATAGCATAAAACATATATAAAAACAATACGTAGGGGCGCCCATCGGGCGTCCGCCGAAAAAGAGATATGTAAATTTAAACGGGTGATTCGTGAATCGACCCTACGCACCGTAATTTTTTCTGTTGCATTTTGGAATTCATTGTGATATGATATATATTTGTAAAATTATATATACTATAAGTATATATTCAGACAAGACAGGATAAAGGAGGCTTATGAATATGACCTCAAAGGAAATGCTTGAAAGCATTGTTAAGGTGCTTGATGAAAAGAAGGCAGAGGATATTGTTGCGATAGAAACCGCAGGCATCACAATTGTTGCTGATTATTTTGTTATCGCATCCGCCACATCAAACCCTCACGTTAAGGCTCTTGCGGACGACGTTGAGGACGAGATGGCAAAGCTCGGTGTGTTCACTTCACACATTGAGGGCAGAGCTACGGGCTGGATTCTGCTCGACTTTGACGATGTTATCGTTCACCTTTTCTTAAACGAAAGCAGAGATTATTATAATCTCGAGCGACTCTGGGCGGATGCCAATCAGGTTGACATCTCGCACCTTATCACAGAATGAGATAATTATCAGCATTTGCAAAGGATTGATAAAACTATGGCTAACTACGATTTTAAATCAGCAGAGAAAAAATGGCAGGACAAATGGGAAGAGGCAGGTGTTTTTAACGCTCAGGATGGCTCTGACAAGAAAAAGTTCTATGCTCTTGTAGAGTTCCCTTATCCCAGCGGCGCAGGTATGCACGTCGGCCACATCAAGGCTTATTCAGGCCTTGAGGTTGTTTCACGTAAGCGCAGAATGGAAGGCTACAATGTGCTCTTCCCCATCGGCTTTGATGCTTACGGTCTTCCCACAGAAAACTACGCTAACAAAACAGGTATCCACCCCAGACAGGTTACCGACAACAATATTGCAAAGTTCACTTCACAGCTCAAGCGTGTCGGCTTCTCTTTCGATTGGAACAGAGTTATTGACTCAACAGAAGAGGGCTATTACAAGTGGACACAGTGGATTTTCCTCAAGATGTTTGAAAACGGTCTTGCATTCCGCGATAAAACTCTTGTTAACTACTGCCCTTCATGTAAGGTTGTTCTTTCAAATGAGGATTCGCAGGGCGGCAAGTGCGATATCTGCCACAGCGACATTGTTCAGAAATCAAAGGACGTTTGGTACCTTCGCATCACCGAGTATGCTGACAAGCTTCTCGAAGGCCTTAACGATGTTGATTACCTGCCCAACGTAAAGCTCCAGCAGGAAAACTGGATTGGCAAATCAACAGGTGCATTCGTAAACTTCAAGGTTAAGAATACAGACGAAACACTGCGTATATATACAACACGTCCCGATACTCTCTTCGGCGTAACCTTTATGGTTATGGCTCCCGAGCATCCGATGCTTGACAAGTATAAGGATATGATTGAGAATTTTGACGAGGTTGAGAATTACAGAGCAGAGTGCGCAAAGAAAACAGAGTTTGAGCGCACACAGCTTGTAAAGGACAAGACAGGTGTCTGTCTCAAGGGCTTTGCAGGCATCAACCCCGTAAACGGCAAGGAAATTCCGATTTTCATTTCCGACTATGTTATGATGGGCTACGGTACAGGCGCAATTATGGCTGTGCCCGCACACGACCAGCGTGACTACGACTTTGCAAAGAAGTTCGGCATTGATATAATCGAGGTTATCAAGGGCGGCGACATTTCGGTTGAGGCTTACACAGGCGACGGCGAAATGGTCAACTCCGATTATCTCAACGGCTATACAGACAAGAAATCCTCAATCGCCCGTGTGCTTGAAGAGCTCGAGAAGCAGGGCATCGGCGAAAAGGGCGTTCAGTACAAGATGAAGGATTGGGCGTTCAACCGTCAGCGTTATTGGGGCGAGCCGATTCCGATTGTTCACTGCGAAAAGTGCGGTATGGTTGCAGTTCCTTACGAGGAGCTTCCGCTTAAACTGCCCAAGGTTGAAAACTTTGAGCCCGGCCAGGACGGCGAAAGCCCCCTTGCAAAGATTGATTCTTATGTAAATTGCACCTGCCCCAAGTGCGGCGGCGCAGCAAAGAGAGAGACAGACACAATGCCTCAGTGGGCAGGCTCATCCTGGTACTTCCTTCGTTATATCGATCCTCACAACGATAACGAGCTTGCAAATATGGATAAGCTTAAGTACTGGATGCCCGTTGACTGGTATAACGGCGGTATGGAGCACGTTACCCGTCATCTTATCTATTCCCGTTTCTGGCATAAGTTCCTTTATGACATCGGTGCAGTTCCTTGCGCTGAGCCTTATGCAAAGAGAACTGCCCAGGGTCTTATTCTCGGACCTGACGATGTAAAAATGAGCAAGTCACGCGGTAATGTTATCGACCCCAATGAGGTTGTTGATGTTTACGGTGCAGACGTTCTTCGTACATATGTACTCTTTATGGGTGACTATGAGCAGGCTGCTCCCTGGTCAGAAAGCTCAGTTAAGGGCTGTAAGCGCTTTATTGACCGTATCTGGAATCTTCAGGAAATTCTTACTGACGGTGACGAATATTCTGCTGAGCTTTCT
>JAZUOH010000040.1:0-11651 GCA_045604525.1 Acutalibacteraceae bacterium | reverse complement strand
AAGCTGACTTGAACGGGCCTTCGCCGTTGCAGCGGGGAGCAAACCATGTGCAGGGCCATGTGTAGTCAGTTCTCTTCCAGATTGTGTCGGAAACCTCATCGGGAAGTGCAACTGTCCAGCCTTCTGCAATCTGTACAACGGGGCCGAGACCCTTGACAAGGTTGAGACGAATCATTGTAGCGGGCATCTCGCTCTTTGTAAGGAAGCGTGAGGAATAGCCTGCGCCGCGGAAATAGCCGTTGTCAGCAGGGCACCACTCTGTTGCCTTGTTGCAAGCGTCAATATCAGCCTGAGTCATTTCAAACCAGGGCTTGATAACTGCGTTGCCGTCTGCATCCTTAACCTCGCCGCAAGCGTCAAGACAGCAAGCACCGGAGTTGATAAGGTGAATGAAGCCGTCTGCATCCTTTGCGTGGCCTTCAAGGTCGTAATCTGTAACACGCTTAACAGCGTCTGTTGACCAGTATGTACGAACGTCTGCAAACATCTGTGCTCTGTTTGTAAGCAGCTTCATAAAGAGCATTGAAATGCCGTTGAGAACGTCATTCTCTGTTGCGAGGATGTACGGCTCTCTTGCACCGTCCCAGTCAAAGGATGTGTTGAGAAGTGCCTCTGCAAAGTCAGCGTTGGGGTAGAAGTCTGTCCACTGTCTCTGACCCTGGAAGCCCGCAGCAATAGCGTTGTGGCCAACCATTTCCTCTTCGCAGCCTTCGGGAAGATTTGCGTTGCCGTTCATAAGGTCCTTGATGATAACCATCATCTTAACAACAAATTCCCAATCCTTTTCCTTCTGCTCGTCGCTCTTGCGTACGAATTCGGGGTTCTTGTCGAAGCCTTCCTTGCAGTTTTCTTTTGTCCACTTGAGGGCCTTCTGGAATTCTTCCTCGTTGTAGATGCCCTCTGTCATTCGTCTGATGATTTCAACCTCGTCAACAGACTCTACACGAAGGCCAAGGTACTCTTCGAGGAAGTTGGGGTCGATTGATGAACCTGCAATACCCATGCAGATTGAACCGATCTGAAGGTAGCTCTTGCCCTTCATTGTTGCAACTGCAACTGCGCTGCGTGCAAAGCGGAGAAGCTTCTCTTTAACGTCTGCAGGGATGTTTGCTGATTCGTCAGCCTCCTGAACGTCGTGACCGTAGATACCGAATGCGGGCAGACCCTTCTGAGCGTGTGCTGCAAGAACGGATGCAAGGTAAACCGCACCGGGACGCTCTGTTGCGTTGAAGCCCCATACGCCCTTGATTGTAGCGGGGTCCATATCCATTGTCTCTGAGCCGTAGCACCAACAGGGTGTAACGGAAAGGGTGATCATAACGCCCTCTTTCTTAAACTTTTCTGCGCATGCAGCAGCCTCTGCTACACGGCCGATTGTTGTGTCAGCGATAACAACCTTAACGGGCTCGCCGTTTGAGTACTTGAGGTTTTCCTCAAAGAGCTTCTTGGCAGCTATTGCCATGCCCATTGTCTGGTCCTCAAGTGATTCTCTTACCTTGAGGGGACCTCTTCTGCCGTCGATAACCGGGCGGATACCGATTACGGGATAATCACCGATAAATCTGCTTTTTGCCATTGTGGTTTCGTCCTTTCTTATGTAGATAAATTTAATTTGTTTATTAAAATACGGTTTTAAGCGTATTTATTACTTTGTTGCTTCAAGGTAACGGCTGTAAGCCTCGGCCCAGTCTGCCGTGTCCTTGGGGCTGTATTTTGTAACATTTTCGCTTTCGGCAATAATTCTTCTTGCATCTGCAATAGACTGAATATCGCCGCTTGCCATAAGCTGAACTGCAATGTTACCGAGCACGGTTGCCTCAATCGGGCCTGCAACAACATCTCTGTCGCAAGCGTTTGCTGTAAGCTGACACAGCAGTGTGTCCTTTGTGCCGCCGCCTATTACGTGAATAACCTCGTAATCTCTTTGAGTACAGTCGCAGAGCTTTTCAAAGGTCTGTCTGTATTTCATAGCAAGGCTCTCGTAAATACAGCGCATAATTTCGCCTACGGTTTCGGGCACGTGTTGATTTGTTCTGCGGCAATACTCTCTTATTCTTTCGGGAATGTTGCCGTGAGGTACAAATTCGGGTGCATCGGGGTCAATAAAGCAGCTGAAGGGCTTTGCCGCAAGTGCCTCTCTTTCAAGGTCAGCATAGCTGTACTGTTTGCCGTCACGTGCAAACTGACGTCTGCTCTCCTGAATCAGCCACAGACCTATGATATTCTTGAGGAAGCCCGTTGATTCACCGTAGCCGCCCTCGTTTGTAACGTTGGTTTCAAATGCCTTTTCGTTAACAATAGGCTCATCAAGCTCTGTGCCGAAAAGTGACCACGTACCGGAGCTTATGAATGCAAACTGCTTATCGGGGCAGGGGACAGCCGTAATTGCCGACTGTGTATCGTGGCCGCAGACGGAAACAACCTTGATTTTGTCAAGGCCGCATTCCTCGCACACACTGTCCGAAAGCTCGCCGAGCACAGTGCCGCTCTTGACTATATCGCACATAATGCTCTGCGGTATGCCGAGCTTTTCAAATATTTCAGCGCTCCAACCTTTGGTGTTGATGTCAACAAGCTGCGAGGTGGTGGCGATTGAATATTCTGTTGTCTTTTTGCCCGTGAGCATATAGCCGAAAAGGTCGGGCATAAACAGAAGCTTGTCAGCACGCTCAAGAATATGCGGGCGATTTTTTGCAAGGGAAAGAAGCTGGAAAACTGTGTTCAGCTCCATGAACTGAATGCCCGTCATCTCATACATCTTTTTGAGCGGAATAATTTTGTCTGCCTCTTCAATCATACCCTTGGTGCGAAGGTCACGGTAGTGTATCGGGTTTTCGAGAAGCTGACCGTATTTGTCGATAAGACCGAAGTCAACACCCCAGGTGTCAATACCTATAGACGAAATCTCTCCGCAGGCTTTTGATTTTATAAGGCCCTGCTTAATTTCGTGAAAAAGTCTGAGCACATCCCAGAAGGTTGTGCCGTTGACACTTACGGGGTCGTTTGAAAAGCGGTGAATCTCTTCAAGTGTAATCTTTTTGCCGTCAAAGCTACCGACAATAACTCTGCCGCTTGAAGCACCGAAATCTATTGCAAGAACTTTTTTCATCAGATTACAACACCTTTTTTGAGAATGATGTTAGCATAAATTGCTGTTTCACCTGTTGCAACAACAGCGTAAGCCTTCTTTGCTCTTTCATAAAAATCAAAGCGCTCAACAAGCTCAAAGCTCTTTTCGCCCTCGTTAGCGGTTACAATATTTTTGTAGTCTGCCCAGATAGGCGGCTGGTTGTCAGCATCTCCGTTGTCCATAAGTGCAACGGGGCTCTCAACGTAGGTGTCGAGCGGCATAAGCTTGAGCACTGCATCAAGAACCTCGGGCACGCCGTGGCCGTCAAGCCTTACAAGGCGCTGTGCAACACTTGCTGCGGGGAAGTTGCCGTCACCGATGACAATCTCGTCACCGTGGCCCATTTCCATAAGAATCTTGAGAAGCTCGGGTGAAATGATGGGTGAAATGTTTTTAAGCATATTAAAAAACCTCCGTGGTTAGTTTATTGAATAAAGGGCGTACATATCAGCGTACATACCGCCTTTTTTAATCAGTTCGTCGTGGCTGCCCTGCTCGGCAATTCCGTCTTCAGTCAGCACGAGGATGTGGTCTGCATTGCGGATTGTTGTAAGGCGGTGCGCAATTGTGAGCGTTGTTCTGCCCTTTGCAAGGCGTTCAAGTGACTGCTGAACAAGTCTTTCACTTTCGTTGTCAAGCGCACTTGTTGCCTCGTCAAGTATAAGTATTTCGGGATTTTTGAGGAATACACGTGCAATTGATATTCTCTGCTTTTGTCCGCCCGAAAGCTTAACGCCTCTTTCACCGACGTAGGTGTTATAGCCGTCGGGAAGCTGGGTTATAAATTCGTGTGCGCCTGCGTTTTTTGCCGCCTCAATAATATCTTCATCTGTTGCCTCGGGCTTGCCGTAGGCAATGTTTTCTTTAACCGTGCCCGAGAACATATACACATCCTGCTGAACAACACCTATGTGTGAACGCAGTGATTTGAGCGTGAATTCCTTTATGTCTTTGCCGTCTATCGTTATGCTGCCTTCGTCAACCTCGTAAAAACGTGGGATAAGGTTGCAAAGCGTTGTTTTGCCGCCACCCGAAGGGCCGACAACCGCAATGCTTTCGCCTGCCTTTGCGGTGAGGTTAATGCCATTGAGCACGTTTGTTTCGGTGCCTTTGTATGCAAAGCTGACGTTGTTGAACGAAATTTCGCCTTTGACTTCGGTTAATTCTCTTGCGTTCGGACTCTCTTTTATTTCGCTCAGCTCCGATATAACCTCGTCAAATCTTTCAATGCCCGTCATACCTCGTGAAAACTGTTCGCTGAATTCAACTATACGGCGTATCGTGCCCATAAGGGTAGAAACCATAAGCGTGTATGCCGTAAGGTCTGCCGCAGTAATCTGACCTGCTCTGATGAACAGTGCACCGCCCGAGAGCACGAATATATACATAAAGCCGTCAAACAGTCGCACCGTGGTATGAAAGTTTGCCATATACTTATATGACATTCTTTTTATTTTAAGGAAAAGGTTTGAGCCCTTGTCAAACTTTTCTTTTTCAATTTCTTCGTTGGCGTAAGACTGAACAACTCTTATACCGAGCAGGCTATCCTCTGTTATTGCATTTATTTCGCCAATCTGGTGACGCGAATCCTTAAAGGTTTCACGCATTTTCTGTCTGTTACGCTTTGTCATAAACAGAATCAGCGGGAACATTGCAAAAATAAGCAGTGTGAACCATATATTCATATCTGCAAAAATGATGAAACAGCCGATAATTTTTATAACAGCTATCAGCATTTCCTCGGGCATGTGGTGTGCAAATTCGGTTACGTCAAAAAGGTCGCTTGTAAGCCTTGACATCAGCTGGCCGACCTTTGTATTGTCGTAGAACGAGAATGAAAGCCCCTGCAGATGCGAGAAAAGGTCGTTTCTCATCTCGGTTTCGATTCTCGAGCCCATAACGTGACCGCCGCAGGTCATATAGTAGTTAGCTATCGAATCCACAATGCGCAGGAATATGTAAAACACGGCAACGGAAAGTATTTTTTTTACTGTCAGTGCCGCAACATCGTTCATTGCCGTTTCGGTAATCTCACGCACAATAATCGGCAGTGCAAGCTCGCAAACAGTGGTCAGCGATGCACAGAAAAGGTCAAGCGCAATTTCTCCCTTATGTCTTGCAAGATAAGGCAGAAAACGCTTGAAAAGTCTGGCATTCTTTTTTTGTTCATCTGCTTTCAGTAGTTTCATTTAATTATACCATTCTTACTAAAGGATATATTTCTTATATTATAATTTAAAAAAAACACTTTGAAAAGACTTTTTTATAAAATATTGATATTTTTCTTATCTTGTTATAAAATGAAAGCATAAAAAAGAAAGGAATCAGCCTACAATGGATATTCTTATTTCTCCCTCAATTCTCGCTTCCGATTTCTCACGCCTTGGTGAAGAGGCAGAGCGTATGCAGGCTGCAGGCGCAGACTGGCTTCATATCGACGTTATGGACGGACACTTTGTGCCCAATATCACACTCGGTGCACCTATTGTTAAATCACTGCGCAAGAGAAGTGAGCTTTATTTTGACGTTCATCTTATGATAAGCGAGCCGCTGAAATATGTTGAAGATTTTGCGGCAGCAGGTGCAGATATTATTACCTTCCATATAGAATGTGATAACGATGCCGATGAAGTTATAGATAAAATACACTCACTCGGCTGTAAGGCAGGCATATCATTAAAGCCCGGCACACCCGCCGAAAAAGTGTATCCTTACCTTGAAAAAGTTGAAATGGTGCTTGTTATGACGGTTGAACCCGGATTCGGCGGTCAGTCATTTATGCCCGATATGATGCCGAAATTAAAGTCTATACGTGAAAAGTGTAAAGCTCAAAACCTTAACGTGAACCTGCAGGTTGACGGCGGAATAGCGGAAAAGACGGTTGCACTTGCAGCGTCCAATGGTGCAAACGTTATGGTTGCAGGCAGTGCCGTATTTGGTTCGGATGCTCCCGAAGAGGCAATTTCACTTCTCAGAGAGAAAGCAAAACTTAAATTTAGCTGAAAAAATACAGCATAAAAAAGTTTTTCCCCGATGCATATTCACTTGAATATACATCGGGGTATTTTTTTGTCAAAAAAGAATGAAAAATGCGATGCAAGTAAAAAACTTGTCAAGAATAGCTTGTTATAATTCTAAATAGGAATAAAAACCACGAGTTATTCACATTTTTCACTGAGTTTTCCACATTTGTAAACATAGGCACTTTACATTATTTTTTGCTGTTTTTGGCTTAATTGGCATTAGGGCAATGTATAAAAGGTATAAAAATCCGTTTTTTGATGAATATTTCTCTTTTTGCTATACAACAGCACAAAAGATTTTATTCATTTAGGATAAACTGTGTAAAAAGCAAAGAAATTTCTCTCATTTTTGGTTAATTTGCAGTGCTTTTAAAAAGTCAATACCTTTTAAAAATTTAATTTTTTTGAGTGAATTGTAAAGCGGAAAGCTTTACAACAATGTATTGTATCTTTTCAATATTTAGTTATTAGTATGAAGCTGACAACAAAATAATGAGGTGTAAAGCATACAGCCTTACACCTCACGACAGCTTTTTTATTAAAAATAAGCCTTATCAATAGGCATTGTGGCATAAGCATTGAGTTCAAGATCCGCTTTTTTGCCCGAAATGTACTCAAAATATCCTTGCGCACCCACCATTGCGGCATTGTCACCGCAGAGGAAAAGCTCGGGGAAATATAACTCAAGAGAATTTTCCTTGCATATTCTCTCCATCTCTCTTCTGAGTACGGAGTTTGCGGATACACCGCCTGCAAGAACAATTTTTTTCTGCCCCGTGAGCTGTGCCGCCTTTAGCGTGTTTTCTGTAAGACAGCGCACAACGGCACCTATGTAGGATGCACCGAAATCAGCGATATTTATTTCTTCGCCCTTTTGCTTAGCGTTGTGTATTGTATTTACAGCTGCAGTTTTGAGACCCGAAAAGCTAAAGCTTAGCTCACTGCCCGAAACCTTCGGCTTTGGGAATGCGTAAGCTTTGGGGTTGCCGTCCTTTGCAACTCTGTCAAGGTTGAGTCCGCCGGGGTAGGGAAGGCCGAGCGCACGTGCCGCCTTGTCCATACATTCGCCTGCGGCATCGTCCATTGTCTGACCTATTATCTCAAATTCGGTGTAGCTTTTAACATTGACAATGTGGCTGTGACCGCCCGAAACAACAAGCGATAAAAACGGTGGCTCAAGCTCAGGGTGGCTTATGTAGTTTGATGCAATGTGTGAGCGCAGATGATGTACGGGCACAAGCGGCTTGCCGCTTGACATTGAAAGTCCTTTTGCAAAGTTTACGCCAATCAGCAACGCACCGATAAGCCCCGGTGCATAGGTTACAGCAATGGCTTCAATGTCATCCATCGTACATTCTGCTTTTTCAAGTGCCTGTGCAACAACACCGCTTATTGCCTGCGTGTGCATTCGTGATGCTATTTCTGGCACAACACCGCCGTAAACAATATGTGCATCAACCTGTGAAGCTATTATGTTTGAAAGTATCTTTCGTCCGTCCTCAACAATCGCCGCCGCAGTTTCGTCGCAGGAGGATTCAATAGCAAGTATTTTCATTTATGTTTCCTCTTTAAAAGTTTTAGTCATCAGCAGTGCATCCTCTTTCGGCTTTTCATAGAACCCTTTTCTGATACCTGCCTGCTTGTATCCGTTTTTGTTATAAAGTGAAATTGCCGCCTCATTGCTCACTCTAACTTCAAGCGTTATGCTTTCACAATTTCTCTGTTTTGCGCCTTCTTCTGCAGAATTTAACAGCATTTCGCCGATTCGGCACCGTCTGTATTCGGGCAGAACGGCAACATTGGTTATGTCTGCCTCACCGCATATTTCAATAATGCCGATATAGCCGATTACTCTGCCTTCGAAAATAGCGACAAGAAAGTGAGCGTTTTCATTTTCAAGCTCATCTGCAAGTGATTTTTCAGACCACGGTATTGAAAAGCACTTCTCCTCAATCTCTGCGATTGATTTTATATGCTCTTTTGCCATAGGCATAACCTGTGTGCTTGAGGATATGATGTCGCGCAAAACCGTAGACAAAGCACCGTTTATCTTTTCTGCACAACGGTCGTATTCCTCCTGTGTGCCGCCGTAGGGGTCAGGTATGCCTTCACCCATAACGAAAAGTCGGTTGCTGTCAACATACGGCACAAGTGCCTGTGCGTGAAAAGCCGTCATACAAACAAAAACGCCGCTTTCAAGCATATATCGGTTAATTCTGCGTGAGCGGTGGTCTGAAATATCCACACCGTATTTTTTTGCCGCTTTAACCGATTTTTCGCTTACCTCGTCACCCGGATATGCGGCAAGACCTGCGCTTGATACCTCAATGCCGTCAATTCCTCTGTCGCTGAGTAGCTTTTTCATCAGCCCTTCAGCCAAAGGACTGCGGCAGGTGTTGCCCGTGCAGACAAAAACAATTTCCATTTTTATCACTCTTTATCTCAGGGAATCATCGTAAACGGCTCTTTCGCCGCCTGTGAATTTCGGTCTTGTGCGTGCCGCAATAATAAGTGCGTTGCCTATGTGCTTTGTCTTGAGTCTCATCGGCACGGCAACCTCCTTGAGATGCATACCGATAAGCACACCGCCGATGTCAAGTCCTGCGTGAGCCTTTACATCTTCAACGGCAACGGGGCTTTCAAGTGCACCGTAAAGTGCTGTTGCAAATGAGCCGCCGGCCTTGGGCTGCGGTACGGCATTGACCTGCTCAAGGCGGAATTTTTCCATAGCCTCTTCTTCAATTATAACCGCTCTGTTAATGTGCTCACAGCACTGTGCGGCAAGATATATGCCGTGCTCTTTTGCAACGGGAAGTATGCCCTCAAGCACAGCTTTGCCGACCTCGGGACCCGAATGTGAGCCGAGGTCATAGCCTTGAATCTCGCTTGTTGAGCAGCCTATAACCATAATCTGCCCCTTTTTTATTCCTGACCTTTCAATCAGCTCAAGCGCGGCATCCCTTGCCTGCTTTGTTATTTCGTTAAGTTCCATTCTTTTATCCTTTCGCGTCATACCAGGTTTTGCCGCAGTTTACGTCTGCCAGCATTCCTACTTTCATATCTACAGCGTTTTCCATTTCCTCTTTAAGCAGTGCGCTCACCTTTTCTTTTTCTGCTTCGCTCGCTTCAATTATAAGCTCGTCGTGCACCTGCATTATGAGCTTTGCATTGAGCTTTTCTGCTTTAAGGCGGTTGTAAACGCGTACCATTGCAATTTTGATTATGTCTGCCGCCGTACCCTGTATAGGCATATTGCGCGCAACTCTTTCACCGAAGGCTCTGAGCATACCGTTGCCCGAAGTCAGCTCGGGCAGATATCTGCGGCGGTTGAACAGCGTTTTGACATATCCTGTATCTTTAGCAGTCTCTACAATTCTTTCCATATAGCTGTCAACGCCTGCATAGTGCTTGAGATAGCCTTTGATATATGCATCAGCTTCAGCTCGTGTTACGCCAATGTTCTGTGCAAGTGAGAATGCACCAATGCCGTAAACAATGCCGAAGTTTACTGCCTTTGCCCTGCTTCTCATAAGCGGCGTGACCATATTAAGCGGCATATTGAACACCTGCGAAGCGGTGATTGCGTGAATATCATCGCCGCTGTTGAAGCCGTCTATCATATTTTTGTCATCGGATATATGAGCAAGCACTCTCAGCTCAATCTGTGAGTAGTCGGCATCCACGAGCACACAGCCGTTCTTTGCTTTGAAAAATCTGCGCATCTCTCTGCCAAGCTCACTGCGAACGGGAATGTTCTGCAGGTTAGGCTCGGTTGATGAAATTCTGCCTGTCCTTGTTTCAGTTTGGTTGAGTGTCGAATGTATTCTGCCGTCGTGGCCTATAGCCTTTATAAGTCCCTCACAGTAGGTTGATTTGAGCTTTGCCCAGGTGCGGTACTGCAGAATTTTAGCAACCACGGGATATTCGGGGGCAAGTTTTTCGAGAATGTCAGCATTTGTTGACCAGCCGCTCTTTGTCTTTTTGCCTTTGGGAAGTTTAAGATTTTCAAACAGTGCCTCGCCAAGCTGCTTGGGTGAGTTGAGGTTGAATGTGTAACCAACCTCGTCATATATTTCTTCTGTTATTTTTTCTATGTCAGCTTCAAGTGCCTTGCCGAATTCGTATATGCCGTTTTTGTCTACCTCAAAGCCTGTCAGCTCCATATCAGCAGGCACCTGTGCCAGCGGAATTTCCGTTTCCTTGAGCAGAGAAATCTGCCCGTTTTCCTTTAATTTCTCATAAAGCTTTTCTTCAAGCTCGGGCAAAAGCCAGGCGGCAACCGCCTTTGAACTTTCGTCTTCATCCTGCGGCAGATTTACACCGTATTCAAGTGCAAGTCTGTCTGCTGAGTAGCTGTTAGCAGAAGGGTTGAGAATGTAGCCTGCAAGCTGTGTGTCAAAGCTGACATTTTTTAGTTCAATTCCGCTGCCTATCGCAAACGAGTATGCCTTCTTGCAGTCGTCGGTTATCTTTTCAATGTTTTTATCTTCAAATATATCTGCAATAAAGCTCATAAAGCAGAAGTTGAGAGCGTTGAGCCTTACAACCTCACTGCCTGCACGCACATAAATGTCGGATATTTCGCCGCCTGCTTCATCAAGCGTGAAATAAGCTTTGCCGGTGTTTTTTATGCCCTGTGTTAGTGCCGCAACGTTGTCACATTCAACACAGCTGTATTTTTCTTTAGGCTCTGAATTCTGCACTGCGGGTGCAACCTTCGGGTCAAGGTGGAGCCTTTCAATCATACTGAACATTTCAAGCTCGGTAAGTGTCTTGACCGATTCAAAAGCATCGGGCTCGGATTTTACGTAAGCGGAATAATCAGTGTCAATCGGTGCATCCTTGCTGATTGTGCCGAGTGTTCGGCTTAAGTATGCCATATCCCTGCCGTCGGCAAGCTTTTTTCTTACAGAATCCTTAATGTCAATTGTGTCAAGCTCATTGTAAATTTTATCAATGCTTTCAAACCTTGCAATAAGGTCACCTGCTGTTTTTTCGCCTATGCCTGCAACACCGGGTATATTGTCCGAGCTGTCGCCCATAAGCGCCTTTATGTCAATGAGCTGTTGGGGAGTGACACCGTATTTTTCTGCTACGGCTTCTTCGTCATATCTTATTGTCTGCGGCTTGCCCATTTTTGTGGCAGTGAGAAGTACGTTTACCTTTTTGTCAACAAGCTGAAGGCTGTCTCGGTCGCCCGTTGCAATAAAGCATTCATCGCCGTCCTTGCAGGCGGCGGCAAGCGTGCCGAGAATGTCGTCTGCTTCCCAGCCTTCACACTCTAACAGCCTGTAGCCGAGTGCTTTGAGAAGAACTTTAAGCGTGGGCATCTGCTGTGCAAGCTCGGGCGGCATACCCTTGCGCTGTGCCTTGTAGCCGTCATACATCTTGTGGCGGAAGGTAGGCGCTTTAACGTCAAATGCAATTGCAACCGCATCGGGCTTCACCTCATCGGTGAGCCTGAGCAGAATTGTCATAAAGCCGTAAATTCCGTTTGT
>JAZUOH010000039.1:0-1551 GCA_045604525.1 Acutalibacteraceae bacterium | reverse complement strand
GGAAGCGCAATTTTATATTTAAATTCGTTTATCTTGTCGAGCGGCTCGTGCTCGGCATATTTTGCGTGGTGCGGACAGACGTTTATACATTCGCCGCAGTCAATACATCTCTCTTTTATAATATGTGCTTTACCGCCTCGCACACGTATTGCACCTGTGGGGCAACGCTTTATGCAGTTGGTGCAACCGCGGCATTTCTCACGGTCAAGTCGCACGGAGTGATAATAATCAGCCATAGTTGCCTCCTTTATTCTTTAATATGCGTTGATTTTAAGCGTCATAACAGTGCCGACGCCAAGCTCGGTCTGAATATCCATTTCGTCGCTGTATTTTTTAATGTTGGGCAGACCCATACCTGCGCCGAAGCCGAGAGCACGTATACGGTCGGGCGCTGTCGAATAGCCCTCCTGCATTGCAAGCTCAACGTTTTCAATGCCGGGGCCGTGGTCGGTTAGCACAACCTTAACGTATTCGGGTGTGATTTCAACGTCAATTTCACCGCCGCCTGCGTGAATTACAAGGTTAATCTCTGCCTCGTAAACCGCAATTGCAGTGTTGCGTACAGCTTCGGGTGGGAAGCCGATATCTTTAAGTGTTTTTTTGATTTTGCCCGATGCTTCACCTGCTCTGGTGAAATCGGTGCCGTCAACATTATAATGCTGTTTTATTACTTCGCTCATGATACTGCCTTGGCACCTCCTCTGAGCCCTTGCTCATAAAGGATACCGCAGGAAGTGAACATTTCTCTGTTGGTTTTAAGCAGAGGTATGCCGTTTTCCTCTGCAAGCTCAATCATGCTTACGTCGGGATTTTTGCCTCTGACAAAAACAATGCATTTCATATCCATCATTTCGGCGGTGCGCACAACCTGAGGGTTGACAAGACCTGTCAGAAGCACAGCCTGCTCCTTGACATAGGCGAGCACGTCGCTCATCATGTCACTGCCGCAGGCAGAATAAACCTCTCTGTCGAGGAAATCCTCGCCGTAAATAAGCTCTGCGTCAAGCACTTTCATAATTTCGGAAACTTTCATAATCGGTTTTCCTTTCGGTATATAAATTTTAATACATCTTTTTCATATTGCCCTTTTTCCATTCCTCGTAAAAGGTACGGATTGAGCTTGCCCATATTCCCTTATCTTTAATAACGGATTTGAGCACCTTTTTGCATTCCTTCGGGTAATCAAAAATCAGCAGGGTTGCAGTCCACGAAGAAACGTAAACGTCCTCGTTATAAAGCTGTGCTTTCGCAAGCTCAATTCCCTCGTCTGTGGACATAAGTATTTTTATGTTCTTCATTATCTGTGCATTTGCCTTGTTCACCTTGCTGTAATCAAGCGAAATTACAGTTTCACTGCCGTGAGTGTGGCAGGCTTCGATATATTTTTCAAGCACGTTTTGCAAATTCATATCATACACCTCAACAGCACTGTTTCTTTGCTGTTTTCTGTTTTATTTTGCCAGCAATGCTGAAAACAATGAACAAAACCGCATTCACCTCATCTACGCTTGCACCCGTCGGCAAATCAAAGCGGTATGCGGCAACAAAGCC
>JAZUOH010000038.1:0-38577 GCA_045604525.1 Acutalibacteraceae bacterium | reverse complement strand
CTCACAAGCTAAATGAATAGTCAACCATCCAATTGTTATTTATGAAGCTTATATCTTGCGAAGAGCTATAGGAGAAACATTTAAAGGATTAAAGGTTGTGTTAAAGGAAAAAGAACTTGTTGGTGATGATTTAATTAAATTTATCTTTTCATCAGAATCATTATCAAAAAAAGGAAATATCTATGATGATGGTTCCTTCACTCTTCTTTCCGATGTAGAAATTCTAAATTTGATGAAAAAAAACATTGCAAACAAAAGTGTTTTAGAATTTTTTGCACGCAATGAGCGTAAGAGCCCCGTATGGAAATCACATGAAGAATTTATGTTTTGTTTGGGATCCAATCTTGATAAAGCGAAAGAACTATCTACATATATAGCTCCTTTAATCAGCTATTTAAATGATGTTGAAGACCTTAGCAACACAAAACAATTGGATGATGATTTGTATGATGAAATTCAATCAAATGAAGATCTGGAAGGTAAAGAAGAAATTATTAGAATTTTGGATATTATAAAAAACTATCGATTATCTGATGGCACGGATCCAGGGTTCAATTATGTGATTTTGCCAGCAAGATCTAGCTTTTTTGCAAAAATGGATTCTAAAAATCTATATATTCGATTTAATGACTCTGTTGATGGTTTTACTACATATGATACTTTTGAGGAAAATCAAAATGATACAAAAAAGCAAGGCTATGAGTTTTTTTATTTTTATTCAAAAGTGAAACTTGATGCAAATCATTTTCTAAATTATCTTTATTCAGAAGCTCATAAAAACACTACTGTAAGAATGTGAGTTATGTTAAAAGCCACTGAAAAATCCAGCGGCTATATACAAACAAAAAATCCGAAACCGTCGCCGATTGGCAATAGTTTCGGATTATTTGCTTTTGGTGGAGATGGCGGTAATCGAAACCGCGTCCGAAAACCCATTACCACAACTTTCTACGAGTGTATCCGTTCTTTTAGGATTCCCCTCAGGTGACGCCGGACGGCAGGCTTCACCCTACGGTAGCCTTTAATTCATGGTGCCATACAAGGCTAATCTGACACGCACGTTCACCGCTAATCGACGCCGTTATCCGGGCCGCGGTGCTCCCGGTAACGACGGCTGCTAAAAGTTAAGCAGCTTTAAGAACTGTATTGTTGTCGTTTGTTTTTAATAAACTGCGGATTTTATAGCGGTTCCGCACCGCTACTCGCTTATCGTGACTCTGAATCCCCGTCGAAATCCTTTCATCCCCATATATCACACTTGCGTGTGAGTGAATAGATAATAAGTAATAGTGAATAGTTATTATCCTTCGCTCACCTGCAAGATATGTTTTAACTTATTTCTATAACTACATGTTGCCCGTTTTCGTCTGTAACATTCAGCAACTCTCCTGTGACACCCTCGTCAATAAGATTAAAAATGCTGTCAATTTTATTGTTATCAAGTGCAGGCGAATTGACATTCAATATTCCGGAAATGCCGGTGCCGAGCTTTGTGAATTTTTTAACCATTGTAAGCGGAAAAGAAACGTTGATAGGATTTTGGCTTTCTCTCGTAACCTTTATTTTTAAATTCAGCTTACTTATATCTGCTGCAGGAGCGGTGCTCTCTTGAGGCGCCTTGGGTGCTGTACCGCCGAGCAATTCGTCAACGCTGATATCAAAAAGCTGTGCAATTTTCGGCAGGAGCATTATATCGGGGCAGGAGATGTCGTTCTCCCATTTTGATACAGCCTGTGCCGTTACACCGAGGAGCTGTGAAAAATCCTCCTGAGTGTAGCCCTTGGCTTTTCTGTAGTTTGCGATTCTCATGCCGAGTGTTTCAGTCGTATCGTTTTTTTCTTTTTTTCTGAAAATTGACATTGTTGTTTTCTCCTTTCGGCTTTGTGCTGCCTTCATTCTATCGGAGAATGTGTCGGAATTGAAGCGAACAAAGGTTGAATTGACTAAACCAACGGTTTAAAATTACGCTTTAACAGCTAAACCAACGGTTGTTATTTGTTTCTGAGCGATAAATTACGCTCGATATCTCTTTGCGCATCCTTCTTTGCGGCAACCTCACGCTTGTCGTAGAGCTTTTTGCCCTTGCAAAGGCCGAGTTTGAGCTTTGCTCTGCCCTTCACAAAATAAATTGAAAGCGGAATCAGCGAAAGACCGTCTTGCTTTACAACACCGTAAAGTCGGTTTATTTCACGCTTGTGCATAAGCAGTTTTTTTACTCTTAGCGGGTCACGGTTAAAAATGTTGCCGTGCTCATAGGGGCTGATGTGCATACCGTTTGCGAAAATTTCACCGTCTTTGATTGAGCACCACGAATCCTTGAGGTTTACTCTGCCCTGACGGATAGATTTTACCTCTGTGCCGAAAAGCTCGATGCCTGCCTCGTATTCTTCAAGCACAAAGTAATCGTGATAGGCCTTTTTGTTCTGGGCAACCGTTCTGCCGTTTTGTGTTTCCAAGACCAAATCACTTCCTTTCCTTTGTCCTTGGAAGAATCATTTTATCATATTATTTTACATTGTCAAGAAATTTTGCACGACAAATTTCTGCCGATTATTCAACTATATATTCTCTGTTTTCATCAAGCAAATAAATCTCTGCGATTACTTCGAGATAAATGCCCTCGGGTCTGTAATCCTCACACAGCACCTTGCCCTCCGTGCGGAAGCGTGCCGCCATGGCTGACATGGAGTAGGGGAGAATCAGTTTTGCCTGCCTGCGTGTGGGCGGCAGTGCGGCGGCAATTTCGCTGAGAAGCTTGTCAAGCCCTGTGCCGTTTTTTGCGCTTATCATAACGCTTTTGCCAACTGTCGGCAGGTCGCCCGTTGAGTCAATAAGGTCGCATTTGTTCATAACCGAGATTATTGGTTTGTTCATACAGCCGAGCTCTGTCAGCAAATCTGCCGTAACTCGCAGATGCTCTGCACATTCGTCGGACGAGGCATCGCACACGTTGAGAATTACCGTTGCGCTTGCTGCCTCTTCAAGCGTGGATTTGAACGCTTCTACAAGGTGGTGAGGAAGCCTGCGTATAAGGCCGACTGTGTCAATCAGCATTACTCTTCTGCCGTCTGGCAGGTCAAGACCTCGGGAGGTCGGGTCAAGTGTTGCAAAAAGCTTATCTTCAGCCAACACGCCTGCCTCTGTGAGCGTGTTCATTAGTGTGGATTTGCCGGCATTTGTGTAGCCGACAATTGCAACAGTCTGCACGCCGTCTTTAGCACGCCTTGAACGCAGATTGCCTCTGCGCTTTTCAAGCCCCTCAAGCTGTTCTTCAAGTGCGGAAATTCTGCGACGGATGTGTCTGCGGTCGCTTTCAAGCTTGGTTTCGCCGGGACCTCTTGTGCCTATACCGCCGCCAAGACGTGAGAGCTGTAAGCCCTTACCTGTTAAGCGGGGGAGCGAATATTTGAGCTGAGCAAGTTCAACCTGAAGCTTGCCTTCGCCCGATACTGCACGTGCGGCAAAAATATCGAGAATAAGGGTAGTGCGGTCTACAACACGCACACCTGTTTCGTCTTCAATATTGCGGGTCTGTGAGGGCGAAAGCTCTGCATCGAAAATAAGCAGGTCAACCTCGTTATCCTCACAGAATGCTTTTAGTTCTTCAAGCTTGCCCGAGCCGATATAGGTGGCATTGTCGGGCTTGTCTCGCTTCTGAATCATACGTGCGATAACCTCTGCGCCTGCTGTTTTTGCAAGCTCCTCAAGCTCGTCAAGTGAGCTGTCGGGGTCGTAAAGGTCGAAATCAACACATACAAGCACCGCAGTTTCGGGCTTTTGTGAGTTTTCAAAAAATTCTTTCATATAAATTATTCAATACCCTTTAATGCTTCAATCTCGTCACGCTCAACCCTGATTTGACCGTCCTTGATGATATTTACGTCACGGTGGTGCACGCTTACGGGTGCGGCGTTGGGGTTGCGGTCAAGCGTTACCTTGAGCATACCTGTAAGCAGGTTTACATCAGCAACGACACCCTTGCCGTCTCTCGTGTTGACTATTGCACCAACCTTGGGCGTTACACGAAGAAGATGCTCATAAGCCTCCTGCTCGTATTTGAGGCAGCACATAAGTCTGCCGCAGGTGCCGCTTATTTTAACAGGGTTGAGTGAAAGGCCCTGCTCCTTTGCCATTTTGATTGAAACGGGCTGGAAATCGCCCATATATGAGCTGCAGCAGAAGGGTCTGCCGCACATACCGAGACCGCCGAGCATTTTTGCTTCGCCACGCACACCGATTTGTCGTAGCTCAATTCTGGTGTGGAAAACGCTTGCAAGGTCTTTTACAAGCTCGCGGAAATCAACTCTGCCGTCTGCTGTGAAGTAAAACAGAATCTTACTGCCGTCGAGCGTGTAATCAACGTCAACAAGCTTCATATCAAGCTTGTGCTTTGCGATTTTCTGCTCGCATATCTTGAGCGCCTCTGCCTCTTTCTTTCTGTTTTCTTCCATTTTTGCAACGTCTTCCTTCGTTGCTTTGCGTACAATCTTTTTGAGCGGCTTTACTATCTCGCTGTCGCTCACGTCCTTGGGCTCGATTGCAATTTCACCGCATTCAAGACCGCGCACGGTTTCGACAATTACCTTTTCGCCCATTTTAAATTCAACACCGACAGGGTCAAAATAATAAACCTTGCCGACATCTTTGAATCGTATACCAACTACATTTGCCATGGTTTTACCTTCTTTATATATGAAAATTGGAAAATTTATTTGCCTGTTGCCTTTCTCATCAGACTGCAGAAGCGTGTGACAAGAAGCGATTTGTTTGCGTTTTGTGCCGCATTTTTTTCAAGCTCCGACACAGCGTCCATAAGTGCCATAAGCTGTGCGGCAGTGCAGATACGTGAGAGGGTGGTTGCCTCTTTTTCTGCACAGGATAAAAACACGGTGTTCGGGCTTTGCTTGCGTGCGATTGCATCGCGGAAAATAAGCCTGAGCTGTGCCAGTGTGAGCACAAGAAGCTCCTGGTCTTTTTCGAACACACCTGTTTCCCGCATCAGGTCAAACTCGTTGTGCGAAGCGAGTGCGGCAGCAACGCTTTGTGCTTTTTCACAGGCGGCATCGTGCTTTTTGTTGAGTGAATCGCTCAGCTGCTGGCCAAGGCTGTATACAGCCGCACGTGAAAGTATTGTTTCAAGCAGTGCCGATGAATTGGGGCAGGTGAGCACGAAACGCACGTATTCGGGCGGCTCTTCAAGAATTTTGAGCAGAGCATTCTGTGCCTGCTCGTTTGCAAACTGCATATTGTGGAGCAGAAAAACACGCCTTTTTGCCTCGTTGGGAAAAACAAAGGCATTGGTGCGAATTGCTCTTATTGCGTCAACTCTCAGCGGTGCGCTGTCGTCCTGCGAAGCAAGCGATTCTGATATATCGGGGTGAAACCCTTTTTCAGCCTTTGTGCAGTCGGCACACGCAGAGCACGGCTTTTCGCCGCTACCGGAGCACACGTGTGTGCGGGCAAGCAAACGCGCGAGCTCAAGCCTGTCGTTTTCACTGCCGCCTTCAAGAATTACCGCGTGGGGCAGTCTGTCGGCATCAACTGCAGTGCTGAGCAGGGCTTTAAGCTCTGTGTTAATTTGTAATGATTGAAAATTCATTTTAAAATCCTTACAGCTTTACAAATTTGTCAACATCAACAACAAATACTGTTGCACCGCCGACCTTTACCTCAAACGGCATTGAGGGTACAGCACCCTCGCTCTTTGAAGCAGAGGTTACAATCTGCTTGTGACTGTGAGCCTTTTTTCCGATAAGCTCAATTACGGTATCTACCTGATTTTCTTCAACGCCTATAAGCAGGGTCGTGTTGCCTGCGCGCATAAATCCGCCCGAGGTGGAGAGCTTGGTTGCGCTGAAGCCTTCGCGCGAAATTTCCGTGATAACTGCCTGTGCATCGTCACTGTGGACAATTGCGATTATAAGTTTCATACTCATTTAAGCTCACCAACCTTAGCTTTGTGCCTTGTACTCGGCAAGTGCTTTTGCGAGCTGGTCGGGGCAGGAGGTGGTTTTGAAGCCGCATCGTATGCCCGAAAGCTTTTCTATGGCATCATCAACCTTCATACCTTTTACAAGCGAAGAAATGCCTTTGAGGTTGCCGTCACAGCCGCCCATGAATTTTACGTCTGTAATAATGTCGTTTTCAACGCTTACGCTTATTGCTCTTGAGCAGGTGCCTGTTGTTCTGTATGAAAAAGTCATAGTGTGAATCACTCCTATAAGTTGATTATAAGTATTATAACCCATATTAAAATAATAATATAACAATAACGCATTTATGTCAAGCAAAAGCAGGCAGACAGCACGGCTGTGGGACCGCACTGTCTGCCTGAAAGAATGGGTGTGAGGAGAAATCGAATAAAAGTATGATTAAGCGATATTTCTGTATGCTGACTTGTGGCTTGTCTGTGCCTGCGGCGCAACAATGTGCATTCTGCTGCGTCTTGCCTGTGCAACAGCGTTTGCGTGAGCGGTGCGCTGTGCGTGGAGCTTCTTTGCCTTTCTCTTCCTGTGCTTTACGATAACCTGTGCTACAAGCCAGGCGAGGCGGTCTGCAATGCGGTCTTCAAAAGCAATAAGCTTCTCTTCGTGCCAGATGCCGACAAGGATGAGTGCAAGTGCGGCTGCGGGAATAAGTGTCTGTAAAATAATCATATTTAAAACTTCCTTTCTTTTTTCGGAGAATTGTTTGCCGAACATTTCGTGAACGTTTGTTCTTTACAATTCAGATTATAGCACAAAAATCGAACAAGTCAATACAAATGTTCGAAAAATTTTGCGACCATAGTACGAAAAACAGGACTACACCAAGGAAAAAGAAGCTTTTAGGGATAAAATACAAACTTTTATTCTTTCTTTTTGGAAACAGCGCGGACAATAAAGCCGACAAGAATCTGAACGGCGCTGATAGTAAGCGTTATAAAAAGTAAATATTTACCGAACTGCTTGGTGTCAGCATCGTCAGAAAGGGAAGCACAGAATCCGACTATTATTGCACACAGCAGTATTGCGCAGAAGGTCCGGACTAAAAACTTTAAGAATCTTTGAAGTCTGCGCGAAATATATTTTTCGGGTATTATCATTTCCATCAGGTAAAACCAGCCGTCGAGGATAGCTTCAGAAAGCAATTCAAAAGGAAAAAATAGACAACCAAAGCAACCCAATGTGTTCACCTCAAATTTGTTGTAATATATCAAGTGCATAAATACAACACTTCTTCACTAATCACTATTACTTATTACTTTACAAAAATTCCGAGTGAATAGTGATTAGTGAATAGTAAAAAAGCAAAAATCCCACTTGCTAAAAGCAAACGGGATTTCTGGAGCTGCTAGGCGGACTCGAACCGCCGACCTCATCCTTACCAAGGATGGGCTCTACCACCTGAGCCATAGCCGCATATTATGGCGACCCGGAACGGGCTCGAACCGTCGACCTCTAGCGTGACAGGCTAGCGTTCTAACCAGCTGAACTACCGGGCCATTTTTTTGCCGTAAATCACAGCAAGAATTATTATAACAATATTATTGTTTTTGTCAATAGTTTTTTGAAAAAAGAACATACGGAAAGATGCCGAAAAGCAAGGCGGACTTTGAAATAGGTTTTTAAATTAACCATTCTTTATGCGTCATAAAGCCGCAGTTACTTTTGTCAATTGTTACAAAAGTAACCAAAAGAACTTTTTGGGTTTTTAGCACTGCACGACGGCTGACGAATTGCAACTCCGCTCGGCAGACAGAACATAAAAATATGTTCTGTCGCCATTACGGCTAATAGCTGACATTTTAAATTGAAATTTTATATACCGCCTATGGTTCCCTCGCTCGGATAAATGAGTAAAGTTGATATCGTCAGCCTGTTCCGTTCAGGTTCACAGCATTTTTATTCTTAAGGGGGAGAGTGAAAGTGCGGCAAACGATTATCATTTTGATTCATTATATAAAACAAAATCAGGAAGAATTGATGTTAATTCCTCCTGATTTTTTGTTGTTTTTTCTCAACGGTTAAGACCGTTCTCTACATTGCTGTTATGCTGCGAACCAGTTTTTGATTGAGCAGCCTGAATTATATTTGGGTGTGTCGATTGAAGCGTCCTTTACGATTGCAAAGGAATCAATACACTCTGCTTCACCCTCGATTATGCCGTAGGAATCGAAGTAGAGCGAGCTGCCCTCAATGCGGATTGCCGCAAATACGGGGTAGTTTGCATCGACAATTTTTTCTGCTCTGGGGAAGAGCTTGTCTGTGTCGGCAGGATTCTTTGTCTGATAATACTTGACACCTGAGCAACCGTTGATAGCGTAAATTGTGCCGTCGGGGTTGACCTTTGCGGTATAGGTCTTGCCGTTATTGTCAACGCTCATTTCGTATACCTCAACAACCTCGTTGCTGTTCATTGCATCTGTTCTCAGGTATACGTGGTCGTGACCCTGGAGCACCATATCAATATCAAGCTCGGGCATAAGTGTTGAGAGCTGCTTGCGTATTTCAATTACGTCGCCGTCGTCATAATGTGAGCCGTTTGAATAGGGTGCCTTGTGAAGCATTACGAATTTCCATTCGGCATCGCTTGCTGCAGCATCAGCCTTAAGCCATTCAATCTGCTTTGCAGAGAAGCCGTTGTCTTCATCGTCGTTTGAATTGAGGACAATGAAGTGTGCATTATTGTAATCGAATGAATAGTAGACACCGGTCATTGTATCCTGCTCGGGTACATTGGAGAGAATGAAGTTATCGTCGAGTGAATACTCGCCGTGGTTTTCGTGGTTGCCTGCCGTTGGCATGAGCACACTGCTCATAAGGTTAGCAGAAGCAGAGTTGAACAGCCATTTCCACTGCTTGAAGTTGTCGCCGTGGTCTACGTGGTCACCTGTGTGCATAAGGAATGCGGCGTTGGGATACATTGTAAACGCTGTATCAACAAGGTTTGCCCACTTGTCATAATGCTTTTCAGAGCCGCCCTGGCTGTCACTTACGTGGAAGAAGGTGAATGAATCAGAGTTATCTGCGGTTGTGATAGCGGCAACCTCACTCCAGAAATTCATTTCAGCATCGCCTATGCGGTAGTAATAGGTTGTGTCGGGCTGAAGACCCTCGATTGTTACAAAGTGTCTGTTTACGTTGAATTCGTAAGTCAGAAGACCTATAAGACCGATATCAATGCCGGGGAATTCACGTCTTACAGCTTCGGTTTTCTTTTCAATCTTAACACCGTCGGGTGTTGCGGTAAGGTCATTCGGGTCAAGTGAAAGCTGAATATCCGTGCCGTCAACACTCTTCTTTGTGTACCAGCTGATGTTTCTTGAGGTTGCGGCATCTTCGCCGAAGGTGACCGCTACAGTTGAGGGAAGGCGGAGATTGTCTGCGGTTGCCTCAACCTCATAGCCGCCGTTTGTGTTTGCTGTAAGTGTGAGATTGTAATCGCCCGGCTCTTCGTCAACGCAGAAGCCTTCTACAAAAGAGGCAAGCTCCCAGTCAATTGTTTCCATCTGGCTGACAGTAATATATTCTTCCATAAGATGGTCGAGAAGGTCGTTGAGTGACGAGCCCTCAATAACATTAAGAGCACCGAGAATTACAAACACGGTATCAATAATATTTGTAAAGGATTTGTCACCCCAGAGCACAACGGTGAGAATAGTGTCAATGGTGCGGATAAGGAATGCACCGAAGGTGCCGAAGGGGAATGCGGCTGAAAGGTTGAGCCTGAGCGTTGAAAGAAGCTCACCGAGAAGGAAATCGTTGAGCACAAACTCAATAATACCGTCAAGCAGAGCCTGCGAAACCTCGCCCGTTTCAAGCTTTGCAACCATATCCTGCATAAAGGGATCATCGTCAAACGAGCCTTCGTTGCCGTACATATATGCAATTACGCTTGATACGAAATCACCGAAGGTGCCGCCCTTGCTTGCATCGCCGAAGCCGTATTTATCAATAAACTTTGTGCAGGGAACTTCGGAGAACTGAATATTAAGCAGATCATCCAACAGGTTGCTGACAAGCTCCATAAGTACGTCAGTATCCTTGAGATATGCTTCATCAAGCTGTGCACAAAGGTCCTTGATAAGACCCATAACGTTTCTCGTGCCGAGGATAGTTATACCTGCAAAGCCTATGCCGCCGCCGAGAAGACCGTCAATAAGGCCTTCAAGACCAAGCGCATCGCAAAGGAAATTGTAAAGACCGCCTGCGGCCTTTATTTCTTCGCCGTAAACCTCAACATAGTAGCCTGCAAGGTCCATAAGCATACCTTTTGCGGAATCACCGACAAAGTTTATGCCGAAGCAGTAGTTGCTGAAAGGCTGCTCGTATGTTTTGCCGTTGTAAGTAAGAGGCTTGAGCTCGTCAAAACTGTGGCTTTCAATATCGGCTGTGATAACACCGTCTGCCGTGTTGTCGAATGTTACTGTTCTGATAAGGTTGGGGAAGTTAATGACAGAAGCGGTTGCGATATCGTAAATAATGTTGCCTTTATCCGAAATGTGCTGACCGATATCGTGTATGTGCATGTGGCCTGTGAATACATACTGCATACCTGCGTCTGCAATACACTCGCTTACATATTCGCAGTCTTCAATACAGAAATCAGTGAGTGTTACAAGCTCTTTATCGTGGAAGTGAGAAACTAAATTCCAGTGAGTCATACCGATTACGCTGTAGCCGTCAGCCTTGCTTTCTTCGATTTGCTCAATAATCCATTCGAATGTGGCTTCGGAATATCTGCCTGCGGTTTCTTTTTCGTCAAGTCCGCTTTCGGTGGCGTCTGCAGAATAAATGCCGCCGTCCATAACAACAAGGCGGTAGCCGTTTTCAAGCTGTGCCACATAAGAAAGACCGCCTGCCTTTTCGCCTGAGGGAGGTGTAAATTCGGCAACTGCAAGGTCGTAGCCGAGCTCGGCATAAATTTCACGGAATTCCTCGGGTGTTGTGTTGCGGGCACCCTTTACGAATTTGCCGTTTTCAAAGGTCTGGGCATTGGGGTTGTTGATATCGTGGTTGCCGTTTGTGACAAGCACGTCAACGCCCGTCTGCTCTTCCCATTTTTCAAGTATGCCTGCAAGCGTTGTGTGGCTTACGTAGTCGCCGTCCTTGGTGAGGTCGCCGGGGAGCAGCAGATAGTCAAGCTTGCCCTGCTCTGCCTGCACTTTGTAAAAATCAAGCGCAGTCATAAGAATTGAATCTGCAAGGTGAGAGGTGCATATTGTCTTTTCGCAAACCTCTGTGGCCTTGGTTTTATCGTCAATGTTTGCCTGCGCATAGTAGTGCAGGTCGGTCATAACGCCGATGTTTATTTTGCCTGTTTGAGTGTTCTGTGCAAATACGCTTGCGGGCACTGTGCATATAAGCAGTGTGACGGCAAGCAGCACTGAAAGAATTTTAAGTGATGTTTTTTTCATTGCTCTTCTCCCTGTCTTACTTTTCCGTGCGGTCAATAATATCTTTGAAATGCTTTGCAATAACGTGTGTTATCTCAACGCTAAGACCGTTTGTTTCGTGGTAGTGGTTGCGGTCGAGGTTATCTCTCCAGCTTGAGAGATAGGCCTGTGTGGGATGAAGAACAGCGTTGTTGCTGGGTACCATATAGCCCGTCATATCGTTTGTAACACCGAAAATAACAAGGTCGGGGTCGTTTGCAATTTCCGCAAGGGGTGTTGCGTTTACTTCGGGGCCAACGCCTGTGCCGGAATTTGCCGCATCGAAATATCCGCCGTAGACGCCCTCTGCAAATGCTTCGCCGCCGAGTGTAAGAATCTTCTGCTTGCCGAGCTTGATATAGTTCATTTCGGTAAGAAGACCTATACCGAGCGAGCTGTCTTTGCAGTAATATGCACGGGAGTTGCAGAGCTTGATGATGAACATGAGTGCAAGCACATAGTTTTCAACCGGTGCATAGTAGGGCTGGTGTACAACCGTGATTTCTGCATCAAGCTCTTCGTCGTTATCAATGCTCAGAGCTGCCTTGGCAAGAGCCTCACCGCCGAGTCTTGTGCGCTCTTTTCTGTCCTCTGCAAGGTCCTCAATATTGACAGAGGCAATTGCGCCTACGCTGAACAGCACGTTTACGGGCTTAACAGCGTTGACAGCCTCACGCAGATAGTAGGGATAGTCTGCACTGACCTGAGTACAGTCGCCGCCCATTGTGTTGGGGTGTGCGCTGAAATTGAGGAACCAGGTTTCGTCACTGCCGTCTGCAGGCACGAAGCGAAGACGTGTAAGCTTGTCGTTGACTGCGGCTCTGCCGTCGCCTATTGCTTCGGGCACACGGATTGAGCCGGTGTAAAGCTTGCCTTCCTTACGGTTTTCGTAAGCTTCAATACAAACCTTTTTAATGCCCTCACGGACAATGTTCATATATTCCTTATCCATACCTGACTGCGGAGGCATAAGTCTGCCCCAATAGCCGACAGTGTCAATGCTTGCGTGTGAGTGTGTGCAGCTGATGCTGATGAGCTTACAGTCTGTTTTTGCAGTGAAATCGCTGAGCGAATCACGTATGATTTTTACGTCGTAGCCTGTAAGACCGATGATATCTGCACTTACAAGCACAATTCCGCCGCCGTCCTTACAGTCAAGCCACATAGCTCTGGCTGTGAGCGGGTCGTTTACGCCTGTAACGGGGTGGTCCATTTTGTAGCCTGCTATGTAGTATTTCTTTGCGGTTACGTCCTCGGGCATAATAACCGTTGAGGCAAAGCCTGCGTTAAAATTGTTATCCGTCTTGTTTTTCATTCTGATAGGCTGAGCTGCCTTGATTTCGGGGGCATCGCCTTTCTTGGCAAACTTCTTGCCTGTGCTTGATGCGATTTTTTTAAGCGCTTTGGTAGCAAGATCTGCAATATCCATAATGAAAGTTCCTCCTTTATAATGAAACAATAATTTTCTAATTATATAATATAACACCATAATATAGAAAAAGCAAGTAAACAAAAAATAAAATAAGCACCTCTCTTTTTGAGAGGTGCCGAAAGAATATGTATCAAAGACCCTGTGGGTTGTTCTTCTGCCAATTCCAGCTGTCTGCACACATTTCGTCAATGCCGAATTTTGCTTCCCAGCCGAGCTCTGCCTTTGCCTTTGAGGGGTCTGAATAGCAGGTTGCAATGTCGCCGTCACGGCGTGGACCGATTACGTATTTAACCGTCTGGCCGCTTGCCTTCTCAAACGCTTTTACAACGTCAAGCACGCTGTAGCCGTTGCCTGTGCCGAGGTTGTAGATGTTGAGACCTGTGCCCGAACAGACCTTTTTAAGTGCGTGCAGGTGGCCGATTGCAAGGTCAACAACGTGGATATAGTCACGCACGCCTGTGCCGTCGGGTGTGTCGTAATCGTCGCCGAAAACGTTAAGGTGGTCAAGCTTGCCTATGGCAACCTGTGTGATATAGGGCATAAGGTTGTTGGGTATGCCGTTGGGGTCTTCGCCTATAAGACCGCTCTTGTGTGCGCCGATGGGGTTGAAATAACGCAGGATTGCAACGCTCCACTCATTGTCGGACGTATAGAGGTCGGAAAGAACTGTTTCGATGTAGAGCTTTGTTGTGCCGTAGGGGTTGGTTGTGCCGCCTGCAGGCATATCCTCACGCAAGGGGGAAGGATTGTTGCTGCCGTAAACGGTTGCGGATGAACTGAAAACAATTTTTTTACAGCCCGCATCACGCATTGCTTCGCACAGTGTAACGGTGCCGCCTATATTGTTTTCGTAGTATTCGAGCGGCTTGCGGCAGCTTTCGCCTACAGCCTTGAGGCCAGCAAAGTGAATTACCGCCTCAATATCGTTTTCGGCAAAAACCTTATCAAGGCCTGCTTTGTCACGTATGTCACATTCGTAGAATTTAAAATCGCCGCCCGAAATTTTTTTGATTCTGTTTAACGCTTCGGGCTTGCTGTTATAGAAATTATCGAGTATAATAACATCGTATCCGCTTTGAATAAGCTCGATACTTGTGTGGGAGCCTATGTAGCCCGCACCGCCTGTTACAAGAATTGCCATGCTGATAACCTCGCTTTTATTTTTAATTCAGTCTATATTATATAATGATTCGGGCAATAAGTAAAGGTTAAACTTAAAAAAACAGGAGCTATTTTATGCAGAACTTATCCGATATTTCGGTTGTGAAGGATTTGCTCAACCGTCACGGTTTCAAATTTTCAAAGGCGCTCGGTCAGAACTTTCTGATTAACCCGAGCGTGTGTCCACGTATGGCAGATGCCTGCGGTGCAGATGAAAACACCGGTGTTATTGAGGTCGGTCCCGGCTTCGGTGTGCTTACGGCAGAGCTTGCAAAGAAGGCAAAAAAGGTTGTTTCAATTGAGCTTGACGAGAGGCTTTTGCCCGTGCTCGATGAAACCCTTGCCGAGTTTGATAACGTTGAAATAATCAACTCCGACGTGCTCAAGGTAGACCTTCATAAGCTTATTGAAGAAAAGTTTCAGGGTATGAAGGTTGCGATTTGCGCTAACCTGCCTTATTACATAACCTCACCGATAATTATGCACCTGCTTGAAAGCAGACTGCCCGTTGAGAATATCACCGTAATGGTGCAGAAGGAGGCGGCACAGAGGCTTTGTGCGCCTGTCGGTAACAGGGATGCGGGTGCGGTTACGGTTGCGGTAGATTACTATGCCGAGGCTAAAAAAATGTTTGATGTTTCGGCAGGGTCTTTTATGCCTGCACCCAAGGTTGACAGCAGTGTAATCCGCCTTGATGTTAGAAAACAGCCCCCCGTCACACTCAGCGACGAAAAGCTGTTTTTCAGAATGGTTAAGGCTGTCTTTGCCCAGAGAAGAAAGACTGCATCAAATTCAATCAGCGCAGGAATGGCAATTTCAAAAGAAACTGTCTACCGTGCCATTGAATTAGCGGGTTACAACGAAAATGTAAGGGCGGAAAGCTTTACGCTTGATGAGCTTGCGGCTCTTTCAAATGCAATTTACGAGGTTATCCGACAATAACCGCTATCGCTGTTATATCGTCAGGATGCTTTAAAACTGAATTTTGTTCTGCAATTTCAACGACCCTTTCTGCAAGAGCGGAGGGGTCGTTTTTGTTGAAACTGCTTAGGGCTTTGGCAATTTTCGCATAAGAATCTTGCGGCACACCGTCCGACATCATCAGCAGCTTGTCGCCTTTGCGGAGTGTTACGCAATCCTTGCTGAATTCGACCTCACGCAGAATCCCGAGCGGAAGGGAAGGCTTGCCGATGCTGTAAACCTTTTTACCTTTACAAACAAGGCTTATTCCGGCTCCCGCCTTATAAAAATCCGTTTTTCCCGTGTGCAGATTTATTTTTACCGAGTCAATGGTTGCGAGTGTTTCTTCGGCGGATTTTACTATCAGCGCAGAGTTTGAAAGTTTTAATGAGCTTTCAAATCCGAGGCCTGCGGAAATCAGTTTTGAGAACAGCCAGGAGGCAACCGTGCCGTCAACCGCCGCCTTGGGCCCCGTGCCCATTCCGTCACTGATTATAATAACGGTGTTGCCGTCGGGGTTGGTGAAAATATCAAAGCTGTCGCCGCACATTCTGCCCTCTGCAATGTGCTGTGAGTGGCCTATACGAAGGTTATATCTGGGCTTTTTTTCAAAGGTTATCAGCGTTGCGTTCTTCTCCTCTGCAACGCTTGGTATGCTCAGCTTGCATCCGCAGGCGGTTTCCATATCGTCCATAAGTGCGGTGCGGCTTATTCTGCCTGAAATTTTTTCGGCTTTTATTTCTATTCTTGTCTGCTCTCCCGTTTGTGCGCAAACAACCTCTTTCGGCGTTATTCCGTAGCCCGAAAGCACTGACGATACGCTTGCGCTTGTGCGGGTGTCAAATCTTGTCTCGTCAGAAAAGCTCTGTGCAATTTCCTTTACTGCGGTTGAAAGTGTGGAAAATTGGTCACGCACGAGCTGCTTTATTTCATTGGCAGAATTTTTTTCTTCTTTGCCGTTTTCAAGCTTTACCATTTCTGCGGCAATTTTGTCAACTGCAAGCGATATCTCCTCAAGCCCTCCGCTCAAGGTTTCAAGTCTTAGCATAAGGGCTTTTTTTAGTGCCTCGAATTCAGGCACGGTTTCGTCGGCAGAAAAAAATACGGCATTTTTTTCAAAAAACCTTTTTGGTATTGCGGCAAAAAAGACAACTGCAATTACGGTTTCATATATTACGGGTATCAATGTATAAATTTCGTCGGATGAAAAAACGGATACGGCGCACACTGCGGCAAAGCCAAGGCACTGTACGGTTCTGCTCTTTTTATGCAGCAGCCCTGCAACGAGTCCGCCGAAGGTGCATATTCCGATGAGAATCGGCAGAGCAGAGCCGAGGTATACGGAAAAGCCTACCGAGCCGCCGCTTATGCATCCGCCCGCTATGCCTGTAAACCTCGCGCAGACGAGTATTATTACCACTGCGGCAATATGCATAAGGCGTATATCACCCAATGCAAGGGGCTCGGCCGAAATAAGAAGCATACACAAAAACACAATTATTCCCGACAGTTGTGCTGTGTCGGGCTTTGTCTTGCGGCTGAAAAACCCCGACGGAAAGGTCAGCCTGCTTAAAAAACAGGCACTGCCAAAGCACAGTATGCTTTCGCAGATGTATGTAATTAGACCGTCTGCGCTGAAGCCCTGCGCCGCAAGCACTGCAATACCCGTGAGAAGGCAGGCACCGCCGCTGCTAATAGGTGCACAAACACGGTTGTTCCGTACAGAAGAGGTTTTGTGCAGGCAAAAATTTATAAGACCCGTGCAAAGTATAAGTGCAATCAGCCTTGCGGAGTATGCTCCGTCAAGGTTTAGCAGGCATCCGCAGCAGCCGCCTATTGTTGCGGCAAGGCTTCTGCTGCCGTGCACGCTTGCGGCAAATGCCGAGGCAAACGGTGAAATTCCGCCGACGAGTCTTGCATTTGCCAGCACAAAGCCTGCCGCAAAGGTCATAGCTTGTCCGATAAAAGCTTTGTTTTCAAAAGGGATGATTTCTTTCGGCCTTTTTATTCCGATTTTTTTAGCTTTCATTTTTTACTTCCTTGCTATTTGTACGATGTACAGATTTCGGGTGATTTGTGAATCACCCCTGCTTTTATGCTATAAAAACAAGGAAGAAAAAAATGTCGCTATTTTGTGTCTTTTTTTGAAAAAAGGTTGGTTTTTTACTATATATATGGTATAATACGCATATATATGTAGTGTGAGGAAGAATTATGACTATGGAAGAAAAAAACAACGACCTTATAATCGGCAGAAATGCCGTTTCCGAAGCTCTAAAGAGCAACCGTGCTATCGATACTCTGCTTGTTGCCAAGGGTGACAGAGGCGGAAGCATAGGCAAAATAATAGGCGAATGCCGTGAAAGAGGCATTGTCGTCAAAGAGGTTGACCGCAAGAAGCTCGACTTTATGTGCGGCGGTGGCAGTCACCAGGGTGTTGCCGCCTATGCAGCGGCGCACGAATATGCCGATGTTGACGATATTTTTGCCGCGGCAGAATTGAAAGGCGAAAAGCCTTTTATTATTGTCTGTGACGAAGTGGAGGATCCTCATAATCTCGGCGCAATTATCCGTACAGCGGATGCCGCAGGCGCACACGGTGTGATTATTCCCAAGCGCCGCAACGCAACGCTTTCTTACGTTGTAGGCAAAACGTCTGCAGGTGCGGTAGAGTATGTGCCTGTTGCACGTGTTGCCAACCTGCCCTCAACTCTTGATGAGCTCAAGGAGCGAGGTGTGTGGGTTTACGGTGCGGATATGGACGGACAGAATTGGTCCGAAACCGATTTTTCGGGCGGCGTTGCCCTTGTAATCGGTTCAGAGGGTAAGGGCCTTGGCAGACTTGTGAAAGAAAAGTGCGACTTTATTGTTTCACTGCCTATGAAGGGTAAGGTCAACTCTCTTAATGCCTCCGTAGCGGCAGGCATTCTTA
Source organism: Acutalibacteraceae bacterium (assembly GCA_045604525.1). Lineage (GTDB taxonomy): Bacteria > Bacillota > Clostridia > Oscillospirales > Acutalibacteraceae > UBA8612. The sequence goes on along the minus strand of JAZUOH010000038.1, from coordinate 20,676 downwards.
TGTTTGAAGTTTCAAGACAGCGGAAGGATTGACTCTGATATGGAGCGTAATAATTTAAGTTTTGATGAGCTGCTTGAAGCTATAAGAAGCGACAGCGGCTACAAATCGGCGCAGGAAAAGCGCACTGCCGAAAAAAAGACAGAGCCCGAATTGCCTGTAACAGCCGAAGAACCTGAAATTCAGGAAGAAAAAGTAACGGAAGAGCCAGATATTCAGCAGGAGCTTTCGGAAGAGGAAACACACGAGTTTTGTGAGGTTGTGATTGAAGAGCCCGAGGAGGATTTTTCCGTTGCCTTTAAGCCTGTTGAGGAGGAAGAACCTCTGCCTGTGTTTGCTCCGCCTGCCGTGCCGACGTTTTTTGAGGTTGTTGAGCAGGAAGAGGAAGCCGAAGAGGTGCAAACAGATTTTTATCAGCCTGTGAGCCTGCCCGAAAAGGAAGAGGCACAGCCGCTTGAGCTTGCCGAGGAAGAAGAAACGGATGAGTCCGATAATACGGTTGTTTATACGGCGCCTGTGCCGCCTGAGCCGATTGAGCTTGACGAAGAAGATTCCGAAGAAGAGCCCATAAAGCTTTATAATCCGCCAAAGCCCGAGGATTTCGGCGGATTTAACATCGACACCGATATTGCTTCGCTCTTCCCCGACGTTAATACTGATGAAGATTTTATGCCTGATGTGTCTGCACAGCCTGCAGACGACAAGACAAGGGTTATTGAGCCTGTTGGTGATAAGACAAGGGTTATTGAAACAGCGGTACCTTCTGTATCACAGCAGGAGCTTTCGCTTGACAAAACAAGAGCTGTTGTTACGGCGGATGCTGACAAAACAAGACACGTTGACGTGAAAGAGGTTTTTGAACGCCCGGGTATTGTTACCACAACGCCTGCTTATGATAAAACCTCAGACCTGAGTGCACTGCCGCATATTCTTCCCGCTGATGAATTTATAAGCGACGAGAAGAAGTTTGTGCGCACGGGTGCAATACCAAAGGTAGACAATCAACCGAAAACACCTGTTGTGCGCCATGAGGAAGAGGATGAGCAGATGATGCTGCCCGGCTTCTTTGAAAAAGAAGAGGTTGTTCGGGTGAGTGAAAACGAGGTTGAAGAGGAGCTCAAGCGCACACGAAGCCATAAAGTGAACAGCTTTAAAATAGAGGGCGCTGAAATTGAGGAGCCTGTACTTGACGAAGAGGTTTCACACGAGCTTTCACAAGGTATAACTGAGGGGCGTAAGCGCAGATTTTCGCTCACCAAAACAAGACACAGGCTTGTAAGGCAAAAGGTTGAGTATACAAGACCTGCCGACGGTAAAGCGGTGCGCAACTCTATAATGCGAAAAAAGCTTACAGCGGTTGTCGGTGCGGCTGTTACGGGCGTATGTGCTCTTGTTCTGCTTATCACAACGGCAATACCCGCTGTGGCAGATAAAATAAACTTAAGCTCTGTGGGTGTCAGCGATGCCCCGTTAACATATCTTATTTCGCTCATAGCCTTGTGCGTTGCCTTTGTTGCGGCGCTGCCAACCTGCATTTCGGGCATAACCTGCTTCTTTAATGGTGCAGGCAAGCCTAATGCACAGACCCCCGTTATAGTTGCCGCCGTTGCGGCGCTTGTGCAGAACGTTGTGGTTATGTTCACCTATGATGGCGGAGACTATCCTACGTTTGCTCTTGCGGCGGTATTTTTGCTGTGCTGCTGCTCGCTTGGCAACATACTTATTCACACACGCATTATGTCGAACTTTGCGTTTTTGTTTAAGCAGGGCAGAGAGGGACTTCACAGTGTGCGTGAAATTGACAATGCTATTGATGCAAACCGTGTCAGCCAGAATGTTGTTATGGGTCAGGCTGATATACGTTGCTCGGGTAAGCTTAAATTTGCAACGAAGTTTATGTCCTACTCGCTTTCGAGCGATTCTGCAGATGACCTTTGCGCAAAGCTTGTGCCTATTGTTGCGGGTGTGAGCGTGCTTATAGGAGTTATTGCAGGTATTATTACAAAAAGCTTTAACGGCGGTCTTGCGCTGTTCAGCGGTGCAATGTGCATGGGTGCGCCTGCCTGCGCACTTATTGCCTCAAATCTGCCGCTGTTTATCGAAAACAAGCGCCTGCGTGAAGACGGTGCGATGATAACAAGCTATGCCGCCGCATTTGAATATGAATCAACAAATGCAATTGCGCTTGATGCATCAGACCTTTTCCCCGGCGAAAACTGCAACATCCACGGTATGAAGGCTTTTAACGGGCTGAGAGTTGATGACGTTGTGCTTACCGCCGCATCAATGCTTATTGCCGCAGGCGGCCCGATAAGCAGTCTGTTCAGAAACGTAATTATGGAGCATAATGAATTGCTTCTTGACGTTGAAGAGCTCAAGTACGAAGAGCGTCTCGGTCTTTCGGGCTGGATAAGGGGCAGACGCATTTTTGTAGGCAACAGAAAGCTTCTTGAAAACCACAATATCGAAATACCGATGAGCGTTGACGAAAGCAAATACGTGCACGGCGACAGACAGATTATTTACCTTGCCGATGCAGGTAAAATAGCGGCGTTCTTTGTTGTCAGCTACGGCAAAAACCGCAGAATTGCCGAGTATCTGCGTAAGATTGAAAATAACGGCATAAATATTCTTGTGCGCACGACAGATTCGAATATTAACGAAAAGTTTATTTCTGCGTGTTTTGGCTTGCCCCTTAACTCTGTAAAGGTTGTAAGTAATACGGCAGGCGAGGTGCTCAGAAGCTATTCCGAGCGCACGGTGCCCAAGGAAGATGCAAAAATTATACATAACGGTACAGCCGCCGCTCTGCTTCATTCCGTGAGCTCTGCGAGCAGGCTTTGTGCCGCGGCAGGCAAAATCAGCACACTGCAGACCTTCTGCTCTGCGGCAGGCTTACTGCTTACGGCGATTATTATGATTTTCAGCGGTCCGCTGACACTTTCGCCCTTGTCGGTTTGTATATGCCAGCTTGTTTGGCTTGCCGTTTCGGTAATTGTGCCCATGCTCGGCAAAGAGTAAAAATATAATTAAAGAGGTAAATTTATATGCATAAAAAGTTAGCCCTTACACCTCCTATGGGATGGAACAGCTGGGACTGCTACGGTGCGGCTGTAAACGAAGAACAGCTGCTTGCAAATGCAGAATATATGGCCGAGAATCTTAAAGATTACGGCTGGGAATACGTTGTGTGCGATATTCAGTGGTCGGAGCCTACGGCAGACAGCTTTTATTACCATTATTTTGCTGAGCTTTGTATGGATGAATATTCACGTCTTATCCCTTCTGTTGAACGCTTTCCTTCATCTGCGGGAGGTAAGGGCTTTAAGCCGATTGCCGATTATATTCATTCTCTCGGACTTAAATTCGGTATTCATATCATGAGGGGAATTCCTCGCCAGGCCGCACACCGCAACACTAAAATCAAGTGTAAGGGCGTTACTGCAAGAGATATTGCAAAGCCCACTTCCGTTTGCCTGTGGAATCCCGATATGTACGGCGTTAACCCCGAAGCAAAGGGTGCGCAGGAATATTATGACTCGCTCTTTGAGCTTTACGCTTCCTGGGGTGTGGATTATATTAAGTGCGACGATATTGCCAACACGGAGATGTACCCCGATAACCCCTATTCCGCAAGAAAAGAAATTGAAATGCTTAGAAAAGCTATTGACAAATGCGGCAGAGATATGGTGCTCAGTCTTTCACCCGGCCCTGCTCCCGTAAATGAGCACGAGCATCTTGCGGCGCACGCAAATATGTGGCGAATGACGGGCGATTTCTGGGATGAATGGAGCAAGCTCTACGCTATGTTTGAGCGTTGCTATGCCTGGCAGGAATATGTTCAGCCCGGTGCGTGGCCGGACTGTGATATGCTGCCCATTGGCAGAATTCAGCTTACGGAAAAGCTCCCCGAATACCGCAACCGTTACACACGCTTCACCCACGATGAGCAGATAACGATGATGACCCTCTGGGGCATATTCCGCTCACCGCTTATGATGGGCGGCGAAATGCGTGAAAACGATGAGTTTACGCTTTCTCTGCTTCAAAACAGAGAGCTGATTGAAATGCTCAAAAATTCAAAGGGTGCAAGGCAGTTCAGACGTGAGGAGACAGACAGCAAAGGCGATATTGTCTGGACATCTACGGGCGAAAATTGCAAGTATGTTGCGCTTTTTAACACGGATGATAAGAAAAGAGAAGTCGGTTTTGATATTACCGATATTTCAATCGGCGGTGTTAAATACAGCGTGTGGGATATGTGGGCGCACGAGGAATATACCATAACAGACGGTGAGTTTACTGCAGAGGTCAACTCTCACGGCGCAAGACTTTTCAAAATAACAATTAAATAGGGCATAAAAATCCGCCCCAACCTTGATAATTCAAGGTTGGGGCGGTGTTCATTTTATTTTAACTGTTTGTTTGATTACTGCTTTTTGCCGAGGATGAAGAGGCATACGCCTGCGCCTGCAACAGCAACGACGATAACTGCAATGATGATAACCTTCTTAACGTCAATGCCTTCGTCCTTCTGCTCTTCTGTTGTTGTCTCTTCAACAAAAGTCCAGACATAAGGTGTTGTTTCCTCTGTTACGATTTCCTCTGTTGAAAACTCGTCGCTTGTCTCTTCCGGTGCGGTTGTAACTACAATAGCACTGCCGCCCTGATATCTCTTGGTAGTTGTCTTTTTCTTTGTTGTGCTGGGCTTCTTTGTGGTTGAGGGAGCCTTTGTTGTGGGAGCCTGTGTGGGGCGATCGGGACGAACGAGTGTTGTATAGCCTGAATCGTTAGTGGTTGTTTCTTTTGAGGGGTCTTCCTTGCTGGGGTTTTCTTTGCTGGGGTCCTCAGTGGGTTTGTCTGTTGTGGGTGCTTCAGTGGGCTTTTCTGTTGTGGGTGCTTCGGTGGGCTTTTCTGTTGTGGGAGCTTCGGTTGTTGTGGGTGCACTGTCGCCAAGCTCTGTTGCAAATGCAAGAGTGGTTGTGCCGAAAATCATAACTGCGGACATGAGCAGTACAACTGCTTTAAGAAATTTCTCTTTCATTATTTTATGTATCTCCTTTATTATTTATTTGCCGAAATTAAATCGGCTTTTTCACCATTATACCATAAATGTCGTTATAGTCAACACAAAATAAACTAAAATTATTCAAAAAATGTTAATATTTTAATTTCTTTGCAAGTTCAAGAAGCTCTTTTTTATCGTTTTTGGCTTCATTATCCATAACTTTTTCGAGCAGAGCATAAAGCACCTTGCCGATATTGCTCTGTTTGAAAATGCCGAGTGAGGATATATCACTGCCGTTTACGGCAAGCGCAGAGAGTGTACAGCATTCGTTATTGCTGATTATATCGCTTGCAGTGTCGCAGACAAAACCATGAGTCGTTTTATCAATTCTTCCGCTGTAAAGCAGAAAGGCGAGCACGGCTTTTAAATCCTCTATACCGAATCGGTTGATAAGCCTTTTTATCTGCGGCCGTTCACAGCGTATTTCGAGCAACTTTGCCGCAAGCATAAGCGATACGGTTTTAACCGTGCGATTGTCGTATTTGAGTGAGCGAAGCGCCGATTCTGCTTCTTCTGCAGAAAGGTCTGATAAAAGCAGGGCAAGCCTTAACGCAGGGTAAGGGGGTGTTGCTTCTGTCAGCTTGATATTCTTTGAAGATGTGTTTGCCAAGGGCATAAACACCTTTATCACGTCTGCGAATTGCAGCAGAGTTTTGCCGCAGTCTGCTGTGAGCATTTTTGTGAATTCTTTTTGTATTCTTTCTGCAGCAATATTGCACAGCAGATGCTTTTTTGAAAGTATTGCTTCGGCGGTTTCTTTTTCAATTTCAAAGCCGAGTGTTGCGGCAAAACGGAGCGCACGCATAATGCGCAGTGCATCCTCCTCAAAACGTGTTTCGGCATTGCCGACACAGCGTATCAGCTTTTTTTGCAGGTCTTCTCTGCCGCCGTAAAGGTCGGTGAGATTGCCGTCTTTGTCAAGTGCCATTGCGTTGACTGTAAAATCACGCCTGCAAAGGTCGTCGGCAATATCGGCGGTGAAGGATACCTCATCGGGCCTGCGGTTATCCGTATAGCTGCCGTCAATGCGAAATGTTGTAATTTCAAGAGGGTTTTCTACAATAACTGTAATGGTTCCGTGCTTTACACCTGTCGGAATTACTCGATAATCGGCGAAGCATTTCATCGTCTGTTCGGGTAGGGCAGAGGTGCAGATGTCCCAATCGTACGGCACTTTACCAAGCAGACTGTCACGCACGCAACCGCCTACAGCATAAGCAGAATAGCCGTTTTGCTCTAAAATATCAAGCGCAGTCAGCACGTTTTCGGGTATTGTGATATTCACCTTGCCTCACCTCCGTTTTCAGATATTATATCACAAAGCTGTTTTAATGGCAATAATGATAAAAATGTAAAGTTAAATATCTTTACAGTAAACTGAAATTACACTTTTGCATATACTGATTTAGTGTATTTTTAAAGGAGGAAATGCAGTGCCGAGTGTATATTTGAGTCCGTCAACACAGCAGAGTAATCTCTACGTTATAGGCGGAACAGAGGAGTATTATATGAATCTTGTTGCCGATGCAATGGAGCCTTATCTCGAGGCAAGCGATATTGATTTCGGCAGGAACACGCCCGATATGACGGCGGCAAGCTCAATCAGACAGGGTAATGCGGGCGGATATGATTTGTACCTTGCAATTCATTCAAATGCATCGCCTGACAGAATTTACGGCCAGCTTATGGGCACCGATGTTTTTTACTATCCGACAAGCCGTAACGGCAAACGCTTTGCGCAGATTATAGCAGACAATTTTAAGGAGATTTATCCGTATCCCGAGCTTGTGGATATACGTGCTACGACAGCTCTAGGAGAGGTGCGTCAGCCAACCATGCCGTCTGTGCTGGTTGAGGTGGCTTATCATGATAATGAGGATGATGCCGACTGGATTGTAGATAATATTGATACGATAGGAAGAGCACTCGCTGAATCTGTTGCCGAGTATTTCGGCGTGCCGTTTGTTTCACCTATGGGTGCACAGATAGGCACGGTAAACGTCAGCAGCGGTGCGCTGAATATAAGGCGCAGTCCCTCTGTTACAGCACCTATAATTGCCCGTGCCTATGTAGGTGAAAAGGTGCAGGTGCTCGGCGAGGACGGCGACTGGTACCGTGTAAACTACGGTGGCAGAGAAGGCTTTGCGGCTAAAAGGTATATTACTATTTAATGTGCAGACAATGAATTGATTTTATCAAAACAGATGAACGAAATTGTCATCTTCAAAAAGATATATGTTCAACTTCTTGGATATAGTATACTCAAATTAAGTATACTTGCAACATTATAGCATAAAAACATCTTAAAATATACTTAATTTAAGATTTTTTGAGGTGCTTTATGAGAAATAAATCAAACAAGCATTTGGGAATTGAGATTGAACCGGAGCTTCACAGTAAGCTTAAATTTATTGCGAAATATGAAGGCAGGAGCATAAATGCTCAAGTGCTGTATCTGGTGAGAAAGTGCATTAAGGAATTTGAATCTGCCGAAGGTGAAATAGAAACGACAGAAGAGAAATAAATATGACCTCCGTGTATTACTGCACGGAGGTCATTGTTATACTACATATTCATCTATCAGAACAGACCTGTAATAACGCCTGCTTCGTCAACGTCAATTCTCTCTGCGGCAGGCACCTTGGGCAGGCCGGGCATTGTCATAATGTCGCCTGTAAGCACAACGATGAAGCCTGCGCCTGCAGAAATTTTGATGTTTTTGATTGTAACCGTAAAGTTTTCGGGTGCACCGAGCTTTGTCGGGTCGTCAGAGAAGCTGTACTGCGTTTTTGCAACACATACGGGGAGGTTTGCATAGCCGAGGCTGGTGAGCATATCAATCTGTTTCTTTGCGGCAGGAAGAATACTGATGCCGTTACCGCCGTAAATCTTTTTGACGATTGCTTCAATCTTGCTCTCGATACTGCCTTCAAGCTCGTAAGCGAAGGTGAAATCGTTCGGCTCTTCGCAAAGCTTTACAACCTCTTTTGCAAGCTCAACACCGCCGTTGCCGCCTTCTGCCCATACGGTTGAAAGCACAACGTTTACGCCGAGCTCTTTACATTTGTTGATAACAAGCTCAATTTCCGCATCCGTGTCGGTCGGGAAACGGTTTACGGCAACAACGCTCGGAATCTTATACACATTCTTTATATTGGATACGTGGCGGAGGAGATTGGGTATGCCTTTTTCAAGCGCGTCAAGATTCTCTGCTCCAAGCTCTGTCTTGGGTACACCGCCGTGCATCTTGAGAGCACGGATTGTTGCAACAATAACTGCCGCACTGGGGGTAATGCCTGCGTAGCGGCACTTGATGTCGAGGAATTTCTCTGCGCCGAGGTCAGCACCGAAGCCTGCCTCTGTGATAGCGTAATCGCCAAGGCGCATTGCAAGCTTTGTTGCCATAACGGAGTTACAGCCGTGTGCGATGTTTGCAAAGGGACCGCCGTGAACAAGCGCGGGTGTGCCCTCGAGCGTCTGAACAAGGTTGGGCTTAACGGCATCTTTAAGAAGCGCCGCCATAGCACCTGCGGCTTTAAGTTCGCCTGCTGTTACGGGCTTCTCGTCGTAGGTGTAGCCTACGATAATGCGTGAAAGTCTTTCTTTAAGGTCGGTTATCGAGGTTGAAAGACAGAGCACAGCCATAATTTCGGATGCAACCGTGATGTCGTAGCCGTCCTCACGCGGTACACCGTTGATTCTGCCGCCAAGACCGTCTGTTACAAAACGGAGCTGTCTGTCGTTCATATCAACGCAACGCTTCCAGGTGATTCTTCTGGGGTCGATGTTGAGCGAGTTGCCCTGGTAGATGTGGTTGTCGAGCATAGCGGCAAGCAGGTTGTTTGCCGCACCTATTGCGTGAAAGTCACCTGTAAAGTGCAGGTTGATATCCTCCATCGGTACAACCTGAGCATATCCGCCGCCTGCGGCACCGCCCTTGATGCCGAATACGGGGCCGAGTGAAGGCTCGCGCAGGGCTACCATAACATTCTTGCCGATTTTTTTCATACCGTCGGCAAGACCGATTGTGGTTGTTGTCTTACCCTCGCCTGCGGGTGTGGGGGTGATAGCTGTAACAAGTACGAGCTTGCCCTTTTTGTCAAAGTCTGCAGGAATATCGCCGAGGTTGATTTTTGCCTTGTATTTGCCGTAGGGCTCAAGGCAGTCAACAGGTATGCCTGCGGATTCTGCAATATCGGTAATGGGCTGCATTTTTGCAGACTGAGCAATTTCAATGTCGGTTAACATTATTTATCACTTCCTGAATCAGAATATGAGTATATTGTTATAAATTATATCACGGTTTTATTGAAATAACAAGAGTGTTGTCGTTATATATAAATTTTCATTACATATTTTGTCGTTTATGACGGAAAAAGGTGGGCGTTTGGGGAGCTCCTTTATATATAATAATAAAAGAAAAAATATTTTATTTTTTTTAGTAAAAAGTGTTGACATTAGTTGCATACTGTGTTACAATACCCGAGCATGCTAAATAGGATAGTGTGCAGATATGCGTGGAAACGGAAGGTGGCTGCTCTTTGAAGCAGGGAATTTCCGTGGAGCATGTCCGATCATTGAACCGGGCGACTAGTAATAGTTCTCACCACAGGTGCGCTCATCTCACGGGTGTACTGCGCGTTTATCTCACAGGCGCGTTACGGTGAAATTGCACTTTAGCCAGCCGGAAAGTACTCAGGGAAGAATACTTTTCGGATTTTGAATGGAGCAGTTGGAAACACCCGGCTGCGTGTGCTAAAAGTGTTGCCCGCCAAATTTTTAGGAGGCGCGAAAATGGCAGTCAAAAACAAAATCAGAATCAGACTCAAGAGCTACGATCACAATCTCGTAGACAAAGCAGCAGAAAAGATCGTTGAAACAGCAAGACGTACAAACGCTCAGGTTTCAGGTCCCGTTCCGCTGCCGACCGAAAAAGAGGTCGTAACAGTTCTCCGTGCTGTTCACAAGTATAAGGATTCCCGTGAGCAGTTTGAGCAGAGAACACACAAAAGGCTTATCGACATCGTAAGACCCTCAAACAAGACTGTTGAGGCTCTCACAGCACTTGAACTTCCCGCAGGTGTTGAAATCGAGATTAAGCTGTAAGAAATGCCTGTTCCCTATATTATATACATCATAATATAGTTCGCTTCACAGGTCATGTTGGCTGAATGCCAACCAATAACCGAAAGGAGAAAAGTCAAAATGCAAAAAGGTATCATCGGCAAGAAGATCGGTATGACACAGATCTTCGACGCGAACGGCAAGGTCGTTCCTGTTACTGTTGTTGAGGCAGGTCCCTGCCCCGTAACACAGAAGAAGACAGTTGAGAACGACGGTTACGAGTCCGTTCAGCTCGGCTTCCAGGATGTAAAGGTCGAGCGTCTTACAAAGCCCCTCAAGGGTCACTTTGCTAAGGCAGACGTCGCTCCCAAGAAGGTTCTCAAGGAGTTCAGACTCTCTGATGTTTCTTCAGTAAACGTTGGCGACGTAATCAAGGCTGACATCTTTGCAGTTGGTGAAAGTGTAGACGTTACCGGCACAAGCAAGGGTAAAGGCACAGCAGGCGCAATCAAGAGATGGAACTTCTCACGCCTTAAGGAAACTCACGGTACAGGTCCTGTCGCAAGACACGCAGGTTCCCTCGGTGCTTGTAGCGATCCTTCCCGTGTTTACAAGGGAAAGAAGCTCGCAGGTCACCTTGGCCACGAGAAGGTAACAGTTCAGAATCTGAGCATTGTCAAGATTGACGTTGAGAACAATCTCATCGCTATCAAGGGTGCCATCCCCGGCCCCAAGGGCAGCTACGTCGTAATCAAAGACACTTGCAAGAAAGCGTAAGGAAGGGAGTGTACTAAATGCCTACAGTATCAGTTTTTGATATCAGCGGAAAGAAAGTTTCCGATATTGAGCTTGCAGACGGCATCTTCGCTATTGAGCCGAACATGTACGCAATGCATCTCGTAGTAGTCAACTATCTGGCTAACCAGCGTCAGGGTACACAGTCAACCCGTACACGCTCAGAAGTCAGCGGCGGCGGCAAGAAGCCTTGGCGCCAGAAGGGCACAGGCCGTGCTCGGCAGGGCTCAACAAGAGCTCCCCAGTGGTATCACGGCGGTATCGCTCACGGTCCCAAGCCCCGCACATACGGTGGCGACATCAACAAGAAGGTTAGAAGACTCGCTATGAAGTCTGCTCTCTCTTCAAAGGTCGCAGGCGACGAGCTCGTAGTTCTCGACTCCTTCAAGCTTGATGCAATCAAGACAAAGGAAGTTGTTAAGACACTCGGCGCTCTCAACACCGGCAAGAAGACACTTATCGTTCTTCCCGAGAAGGACGACGTTGTCTACAGAAGCGCACGTAACATTGCAGGTGTAAAGGTTAGCCTTGTAAGCACTCTCAATGTTTACGACATCCTTAATTGCGACACACTCCTTGTTCTCAAGGATGCTGTTGCTAAGATCGAGGAGGTTTACGCATGAGCAAGTTAGCACAGGATATCATCATCCGTCCTCTTATCACAGAAGAGAGCATGGCAGGCACAGCATACAAGAAGTACAGCTTCGTAGTTGCTAAGGATGCCAACAAGATTGAGATTGCTCAGGCAGTCGAGGCTCTTTTCGAGGGCACAAAGGTTGCCAAGGTTAACACAGTTAACTGCAGCGGCAAGCTTCGCAGATATGGCCGTTTCGAGGGTATGACAGCTTCCTGGAAGAAGGCAGTTGTTACTCTTACAGAAGACTCAAAGACAATCGAGTTCTTCGACGGCATGATGTAATGTTTATTATATAAGTAATAAATATTTAAAACAATTATAATCCGGCGGTAAGGTATGGAGTCAGACATACTCCGCAAAGCCGCTTTAAGGAGAGTGAAAGTTATGTCTATTAAAGTCTATAGCCCGACAACAAACGCAAGACGTAACATGTCGGTTACAGATTACTCAGGACTTTCAAAGGTTGCACCTCATAAGAGCCTCCTCGCTCCTATGAACAAGAAGTCCGGCCGTAACAGCTACGGCAGAATCACAGTCCGCCACCGTGGCGGCGGCAACCGCACAAAGTACCGTATCATCGATTTCAAGAGAGATAAGAGCGGCATGAACGCAACAGTTCAGACGATCGAGTACGATCCCAACCGTTCAGCTCACATTGCACTCCTCAAGTATGAGGACGGCGAGTTCAGATACATTCTCGCTCCCGAAGGCCTCAAGGTCGGTGCAACAGTAAGAAGCGGTGCAGACGCTGACATCATTGCAGGTAACGCACTTTCTCTTGTTAACATTCCCGTTGGTACTTTCGTACACAACGTTGAGCTTTATCCCGGCAGAGGCGGCCAGCTTGCAAGATCAGCAGGTAACTCTGCACAGCTCATGGCTAAGGAAGGCGCATACGCTCTTCTCAGACTTCCCTCAGGCGAGCTGAGAAACGTTCCCGTAACCTGCATGGCAACAGTTGGTGTTGTAGGCAACGGTACACACGAGAACGTTAAGATCGGTAAAGCCGGCCGTAAGCGTCACATGGGTTGGAGACCTACAGTCCGCGGTTCAGTTATGAACCCCTGCGATCACCCGCACGGTGGTGGTGAGGGTAAATCCCCCATCGGTCGTCCCGGTCCTGTTACACCTTGGGGTAAGCCTGCTCTCGGTCTCAAGACAAGAGCAAAGAAGAAGCCTTCCGACAAGCTTATCGTAAAGCGTCGTAACGGCAAATAAGTTGACGAAAGGAGCTATTTATAATGGGTAGAAGTGTTAAAAAAGGACCCTACGTGCAGCCTAAGCTTGCCGCTAGAGTCATCGCTATGAATGCTGCCGGCGAAAAGACAGTTCTCAAGACATGGAGCCGCAGCTCAACAATTTTCCCTGAGTTCGTTGGTCACACATTTGCTGTACATGACGGTCGTAAGCACGTTCCGGTATATGTAACAGAAGATATGGTTGGTCACAAGCTCGGTGAGTTCGCTCCGACGAGAACATTCAAAGGTCACGCCGGTTCAAAAACATCAAACAGATAAGGTCGAAAGGAGTGTAAGAAATGCAAGCAACAGCAAAAGCTACCTTCGTGCGTATCGCACCCCGCAAGGTACAGATCGTGCTTGATTTAATCCGCAATCAGCCTGTTGATAAGGCAATTGCAATTCTCAAATACACGCCCAAGGCCGCGTGTGAGCCCGTTGGCAAGCTGCTCAAGTCAGCAATCGCTAACGCTGAGAATAACAACGATATGGATGTTTCCAAGCTCTATGTTGCAGAGTGCAACGTAGGCCCGGGCCCCATCCTCAAGAGAATCAGACCCAGAGCACAGGGCCGTGCGAACAGAATCAACAAGAGAACTTCGCACATCACCATTACTCTGGCAGAGAAAGAATAAGAAAGGAGGAGGTTAATAATGGGACAGAAAATCAATCCGACCGGTTTAAGAATCGGTGTTATCAAAGACTGGGAATCTCGCTGGTATGCAGATAAGAGCAACTTCGGTGAGACACTCGTTGAGGACTACAATCTTCGTGAATACCTCCTCAAGGCACTTGCTCCCGCAGGTGTTCCCAAGGTAGAGATTGAGCGTGACGCAAAGCGCGTTCGCATCAACATTCACTGCGCAAAGCCCGGCATGGTTATCGGCCGTGGCGGTTCCGAAATCGAAAAGCTCAAGAAGATCTGCGAGAAGAAGCTCTCCGGTGATAAGGAAGTATTCATCAACATCGTAGAGATCAAGCAGCCCGATCTCAACGCTCAGCTCGTTGCAGAGAACATCGCTGCTCAGCTTGAGAAGAGAGTTTCCTTCCGCCGTGCTCTTAAGCAGTCAATCAGCCGTACAATGAAGCTTGGTGCAAAGGGTATCAAGACTCAGGTTTCCGGCCGTATCGGCGGCGCAGAAATTGCTCGTACAGAGCGTTATCATGAGGGTACAATCCCGCTGCAGACAATTCGTGCAGACATTGACTATGGTTTTGCAGAGGCACATACCACATACGGCATCATTGGTGTCAAGGTATGGCTTTACAAAGGCGAGGTCCTTCACGACACTCGTAAACCTCGCAGGGAAGGGGGAGCAAAATAATGCTGTTACCGAAACGTGTTAAATACCGCAGAGTACAGAGAGGCCGCCTTAAGGGCACAGCTCATCGTGGTAACAAGGTTACTTACGGTCAGTTCGGTCTTGTTGCTCTCGAGCCCGCATGGATTACCTCAAACCAGATTGAGGCAGCCCGTATTGCCATGACCCGTTACACAAAGCGTGGCGGTCAGGTATGGATTAAGATTTTCCCCGATAAGCCGATTACAGAGAAGCCTGCTGAAACTCGAATGGGTTCAGGTAAAGGTTCTCCGGAATATTGGGTAGCAGTTGTTAAGCCCGGCAGAGTTATGTTCGAAGTCGCCGGTGTTGACGAGTCTGTTGCACGTGAGGCTATGCGTCTCGCTGCAAACAAACTTCCTATCAAGTGCAAGTTTGTAACTAAAGAAGAAACGGATGGTGAGCAATAATGAAAGCCAGTGAAATCAGAAAGCTTTCCGCTAAAGAGCTGGATGCTAAGCTGCTTGAGCTGAAGGACGAGCTGTTTAAACTGCGCTTCCAGCAAGCCGTTAACCAGCTCGACAACCCGATGCGCATCAGTGCTGTTAAGAAGGATATCGCTAGAATCAAGACTGTTCAGCGTGATATCGAACTTCACGGCACAGAGGCTTAAAGAAGGGGAGGTCAAGTTCAATGAGCGAAAGAAATCTTAGAAAGACAAGAGTCGGCGTTGTAACAAGTGACAAGATGGATAAGACAGTTGTCGTATCCGTTAAGGACAAGATTCAGCACCCGCTCTACAAGAAGATCATCAACAACACGATCAAGCTTAAGGCCCATGACGAAAACAACACATGCGGCATCGGCGACCGTGTTCTTATCATGGAGACTCGCCCCCTGTCAAAGGACAAGAGATGGCGCGTAGTCGAGATCATTGAAAAAGCTAAATAATTTTGGCGCAAGTGTAAGGAGGCAAACACTGTGATACAGCAACAGACTTACCTGAAAGTAGCTGACAACACGGGCGCAAAGGAAATTATGTGCATTCGTGTTCTTGGCGGTACCAGGAAGAGATACGCTCACGTAGGCGATGTCATCGTTGCTTCTGTTAAGAAAGCAGCACCCGGCGGAGTTGTCAAAAAGGGTGATGTTGTTAAGGCTGTAGTAGTTCGTACAGCGTTCAGCATCCGCCGTGATGACGGCACATACATTCGTTTCGACGAAAATGCAGCTGTTATCATCAAGGAAGACAAGAACCCGAGAGGCACCCGTATTTTTGGCCCGGTAGCAAGAGAGCTTCGCGAGAAGGATTTCCTCAAGATTCTCTCTCTCGCACCCGAAGTGCTTTGATGGAGGTACTTTGATAATGAATAAAGTTCATGTTAAAAAGGGCGACGAAGTTGTCGTCATCAATGGTAAATACCGCGGCGCACGCGGCAAGGTTATGGCTGTTTCTCCCGCAGAAAACAAGGTTATTGTTGAGGGTGTTAACATCGTAACAAAGCACGTAAAGCCCCGCAGAATGGGTGAGCCCGGCGGCCTTGTAAAGGCTGAGAGCGCACTCTACGCTGACAAGGTTCAGCTCATCTGCCCCAAGTGCGGCAGACCCACAAGAACCGGCAGCAAGATCAATGAAAAAGGTCAGAAAGTCCGTACTTGCAAGAAGCAGGATTGCGGCGCAGAATTTTAAGGGAGGGACATGACTGAAATGGCACAGCTTAGAGAACAGTACAAGAACGAGATTGCGCCTGCTCTTATGAAAAAATTCGGTTACAAGAGCGTCATGCAGATCCCGAAGCTTGACAAGGTTATTATCAACGTCGGCGCCGGCAGCGAAGCAATTGCTAACCCCAAGGTTATCGATGCTATCGTTTCCGACCTTTCACAGATTACCGGTCAGAAGCCTATCGTTTGTAAGGCAAAGAAGTCCGTTGCAAACTTCAAGCTTCGTGAAGGCATGGTTATCGGTGCAAAAGTCACACTCAGAGGCGAGAGAATGTATGAGTTCGTTGAGAGATTCTTCGGTCTCGCTCTTCCCCGTGTTCGTGACTTCAGAGGTATCAACCCCAACTCATTCGACGGCAGAGGCAACTACTCCATGGGTATCAAGGAGCAGCTTGTTTTCCCCGAGATTGACTACGATAAGATCGACAAGGTTAGAGGCATGGATATCTGCTTCGTAACCACAGCTAACACAGACGAAGAAGCTCGCGAGCTGCTCACACTTATGGGCGCTCCGTTCGCAAAGTAAGGAGGGAATACTGTGGCTAAGACATCAATGAAGGTTAAGCAGGCAAGACCCGCTAAATATTCAACCAGACAGTACAACAGATGCAAGATCTGCGGTAGACCCCACGCATATCTTCGTAAGTACGGTGTATGCCGTATCTGCTTCAGGGAGCTGGCACACGACGGCCAGATTCCCGGCGTAAAGAAAGCAAGCTGGTAAGAGCAATTGCAAAGGAGGTAACGCTATGCAAATCACTGACTCAATCGCTGATATGCTTACGAGAATCCGTAATGCTAATTCCGCTAAGCATGATACAGTGAAGGTTCCCGCGTCCAACATGAAGAAAGCAATTGCTCAGATTCTTGTTGATGAGGGTTATATCAAAAGCTTTAAGGTTGAGGACGACGGAAAGCAGGGTATGATTGAAATCACTCTCAAGTACGGTCCCAACAAGTCCCAGGTTATTACTGGTCTGCGCAGAGTTTCCAAGCCCCGCCTGCGTATCTACACAAATTGCGAGTATATGCCCAAGGTTATGAAAGGCCTCGGCATCGCTATCCTCTCAACATCAAAGGGTATTATGACTGACAGGGATGCACGCAAAGCCAACGTTGGCGGCGAAATCCTTGCATTCGTTTGGTAAGGAGGTGCTGCAAAATGTCAAGAATAGGCAGAATGCCCATTGCGGTTCCCGCAGGCGTTGACGTTACAATTGACGGCAGCACTGTTACTGTAAAGGGCCCCAAGGGCACTCTTACAAGAACCGTACACGCTAATATGAAAGTCGAGCTCGACAACGGCTTCGTTACCGTTACTCGTCCCGACGACAATAAGCTCAACAGATCACTTCACGGTCTTACCCGTACACTTATCGCAAACATGGTTACAGGTGTTAACGAAGCTTACAAGAAGGAGCTCGACGTTAACGGTGTTGGTTACCGTGTTGAGGTTAAGAACGGCACACTGTGCATGAAGCTCGGCTTCTCACACGACGTTAACATGACTCCTCCCGAGGGTGTTACAGTCGAGTGCCCGACACCGAACAAGATTGTTGTTTCCGGTCCCGATAAGCAGAAGGTTGGCCAGTTTGCTGCGGAAGTACGCGAGAAGCGTCTCCCTGAGCCTTACAAGGGCAAGGGCATCAAGTATGTTGATGAAGTCATCCGCCGCAAAGAAGGTAAAGCCGGTAAGGGTAAATAAGATTGAAGGAGTTGAAACGAAATGGTTAAAAGGCCTGAAACAAGAAAGGCAAGAGACGCACGTCACGCAAGAGTGCGTAAGAAAATCTCCGGCACACCGGAGTGCCCCCGTCTCAGCGTATTCCGCTCCCTTCAGCATATCTATGCTCAGCTCATCGATGATGTTAACGGCGTAACACTCGCTGCAGCTTCATCAGTTGAGAAGGATTTCGCAGAGTATGGCGGAAACAAGACCGCTTCCCGTAAGGTTGGCGAAATGCTCGCAAAACGTGCAACTGAAAAAGGCATCGAATGCTGTGTCTTTGACAGAGGCGGTTATATCTACCACGGCCGTGTTCAGGAACTGGCCGAAGGCGCCCGTGAGGGTGGCCTCAAGTTCTGAGTAAGGAGGGTAAAACTTTGGCTAAAATCGACACAACGGCATTAGAACTCACAGAACGCGTAGTTACTATCAACCGTGTTACAAAAACAGTTAAGGGCGGTCGAATTTCCAAGTTTGCAGCTCTTGTCGTCGTTGGCGACGGCAACGGCCTCGTAGGCTTCGGCCTTGGCAAATCAAGCGAAGTTCCGGACGCTATCCGTAAGGGCATCGAGGATGCTAAAAAGAACCTTTTCAGAGTTTCTCTGAAGGGAACAACAATTCCCCACGAGGTTATCGGTAAGTTTGGCGCAGGCGTAGTTCTGCTCAAGCCCGCAGCACCCGGTACCGGCGTTATCGCCGGCGGCCCTGTCCGTGCAGTTGTTGAAACAGTAGGTATCAAGGACATCCGTTCCAAGGCACTTCGTTCCAACAACCCCTGCAATGTAGTAAGAGCTACTATCGACGGTCTTCAGAAGCTTCGTACAATCGAAGAGGTTTCTGCAATCCGCGGTAAGTCAGCATCAGAAATTCTTGGTTAAGGAGGGTGGAACAAATGGCAGATATTAAGGTCAAGCTCGTCAAAAGTCTGATCGGTTCAAACAAGAGCCAGATTGCCACCGCTCACGCACTCGGTCTTAAAAAGATCGGCGACGAAAAGGTTCAGCCCGACAATGCAGCTACTCAGGGTAAGGTTAAGAAGATTGTTCACCTTGTCCAGGTAAGCGAAGCATAATTAAGGAGGTGCTTGAGAAATGAAATTACACGAACTTTCACCGGCACCCGGTTCCACTTCGGAGCGTAAGCGTATCGGTAGAGGTCCCGCATCCGGTCAGGGTAAGACCGCCGGTAAGGGTCACAAAGGTCAGAAGGCACGTGCCGGCAGAGGCATGAGAGCCGGATTTGAAGGCGGTCAGATGCCCCTTCAGAGACGAATCCCCAAGAGAGGTTTCGTTAACATTTTTGCTAAAGAGATTGCTATTGTTAATCTTTCCGCTATTGATGAGAAGTTTGAAGACGGCGCAGTAGTTGACGTTGAGGCACTCATCAACGCAGGCCTTGTTAAGAAGGCACTTGACGGCGTAAAGGTTCTTGGTAACGGCGAGATCAGCAAGAAGCTCACAGTTAAGGCCAATGCTTTTTCTGAGTCCGCTAAGGCTAAAATTGAGGCTGCAGGCGGAAAGGCTGAGGTGATCTGAGGTGCTGCAAACAATAATCAACGCGTGGAAGATTGCCGACCTGCGTAAAAAGATACTGTTCACAGCTCTCATCATCTTTATATTCAGACTCGGTGCAGCAATCCCTGTTCCCTTTACGAACATTGCTGAAGGCGGTATCCTCCAGGGTGCAGCCGAAGGCACATTCATGAGCTACCTGAGCATGATGACAGGTGACGCGTTTGCATACGGTACGATCTTCGCTATGTCGATCACACCCTACATCAACGCTTCAATTATCATGCAGCTGTTGGCTGTTGCAATTCCTCCCCTTGAGAGACTCTCCAAGGAAGGCGAGGAAGGCCGCAAGAAGATTGCGACCATCACACGTTTCGTAACAGTCGGCCTCGGTCTCATGCAGTCCACCGCTTATTATTTCTATCTGCGCAATCAGAACTACCTTATGACAGATGCTAACAACGCTAAGTTCACAGGTTTTGCAGCAGTCTTCCAGGCTCCTGTAATTATCCTTTGCCTTACAGCAGGTACAGCATTCATCATGTGGCTCGGTGAGCAGATTAACAACAAGGGTATCGGCAACGGTATTTCAATGATTCTCTTTGCAGGTATCGTTTCCCGTATTCCCTCAATGGTTATGCAGGTTGTCTACTACTTCCAGCGCGGCGGTGCTTACTATGTACTCGCTCCCATCGTTGGTGTAATGGCACTCCTCATGATCGCTTTCATCGTCTGGATGGATAACGCCGAAAGACGTATCCCCGTTCAGTACGCAAAGCGCGTCGTCGGCAGAAAGATGTACGGCGGCCAGAGCACACACATTCCGATGAAGGTAAATATGTCAGGCGTTATGCCCGTTATCTTTGCTTCATCTATTCTTTCACTGCCCCCCACGATTCAGATGTTTGTTGACGTCAAAGAGGGCAGCTTCTGGGAGGGCTTCTTCGGCATCTTCCAGGCAACACATCCCGTTTACGTTGTTATCTATTTCGTAATGATTATCTTCTTTGCATACTTCTATGCACAGATTCAGTATAATCCCGTCGAGATGGCAAACAACATCCGCAAGAACAGCGGCGCTATCCCGGGTATCCGTCCCGGTAAGCCCACTTCGGATTATATTGCAAAAATCCTGTCAAGACTTACCCTTATGGGTGCACTCCTTCTGAGTGTTGTTGCCCTCTTCCCGACTGTCTTCAGCCAGGTTGCTTCGTTCTTCCTCAAGATGACAGACTACGGCCAGGACGGCATGAACATTTCACTCGGCGGTACATCAATCATCATTATGGTCGGTGTTGCTCTTGAAACAGTCAAGCAGCTTGAAAGCCAGATGATGATGCGTCACTACAAGGGCTTCCTTGATTAAGGCTTAAGCCGGAAAGGACTAACGTTATGAAACTTATTCTTCTCGGCGCACCGGGTGCAGGTAAAGGCACACAGGCTGAGGTTATCAGCTTAAAGCTTTCTGTTCCTGCAGTATCAACCGGCAATATTATCCGCGAAGCCCTTGCCAACGGCACAGAGATGGGTCTCAAGGCAAAGTCATTCATCGATGCAGGTCAGCTCGTTCCCGATGATGTCGTTATCGGCATCATTAAGGCGCGCCTTGCAAAGGATGACTGCGCTAACGGCTTC
>JAZUOH010000037.1:0-25807 GCA_045604525.1 Acutalibacteraceae bacterium | reverse complement strand
TTTTCAAGAGATAATTCATCATCTGTGCCTGAAATTGAGGAGAGGCGCTTAAACACGATAAAGAAAAACCCGGATATGTTCGTGTCGATTCACCTTGATTCCTCTTCTGACAGCTCTGCCAAGGGCTCCTCGGCTTATTACTACACAAGCTATTCGGGCGAGCTGGCAGGGGCTATTGCAACCAATTTACCAAAGCCGTTGAAAACAAATCTGAGCTATGCTATGAAAAACAGAGGTGCTCATTTTTACCCCTTCAGAGTTACAAGGGTTGAAAACTGCCCTGCGGTTTTGGTTGAATGCGGTTTTATTTCTAATTCAAGCGATTTTAAAATACAAAACTCCGCAAGCGGTCAAAAAAATATTGCCTGCGGAATTTATAAGGGTATTCTTGAATACTATGGCTTATAATTAAAAATATGAGACTATAAAAAACGCGAGTTTTTTAGAGCAGGCTTACTAAGGACACAAAAAAAGAGGTAATGCGGACATCCGTATTACCTCTCATTTTTAACACTTACACCTTTGGTGGTGAGTAAGTGCGCTGTTAAAATTTATTTTTCTTCGCTTCTTTAATTGTGTAGTACTTATTACATTGATTACAATAAAGTTCAATATGTGTAAATTTCATATCCCCTTTTATAAAAATATCTGCAACATCAAAATCATAATTTTTAGCTTCGGGAGATTCAGAATTAACAATTTCTGAAACTTTTCTTTTCGATAATTCAGCACTACAAACAGGACAATAATGCTTTTTAAACATCTGAAATATGTTTTCAATTCTAAAACTATATCCCTTTATCATTACATACTCTCCTTTGAGTGATTGGCTTTGATTGTTTTCAATGAAGAAATAAGCATCCTTCTGATTGCTCCGCAATCATTATGTAGCTTTTTATAATTTTCTTCAGATAAGCAATCAGTTTCAAAAAGAAGTTCTAACCAATACTCTGTTTCATAGCACTCTTTTTGTGCTATCTCCAGTTTTGATATAAAATCTTTAGTTCCCTGTG
The DNA here is from genome assembly GCA_045604525.1 of Acutalibacteraceae bacterium. Classification (GTDB taxonomy): domain Bacteria; phylum Bacillota; class Clostridia; order Oscillospirales; family Acutalibacteraceae; genus UBA8612. The sequence continues at coordinate 24,794 of JAZUOH010000037.1, read as the reverse complement.
CATATTGTGCTTCGTGTATATTTGCACCGATAGAGGTTGCTGAACGAAGAAGCTGATTTATCAGGACAGATTCTTTTTTATTATTTTTCATATCTCGGCAAGCAAAAACTATATCTTTTGCAAACCCTTTAGCTTTATCCCGCAAAATACTATCCGCCATAAATATCACCTCTATATAAATTATATAGAAAACAGAAAAGTTTTTCAAGTGTTATTCTGCGTTGCGGCAGAGTGATATTATTGTCCCGGGACAATAGTGTTATTGAATCCTTCGGATTCAGTGTTATTTTATTCGCAACGAACTCGCGAAGCGAATAACACTGTGCGAAGCACAATAAAACTGCGAAGCAATACAACTCGCCGTATGGCGAATAAAACTGGCGTTGTATCCTTACGGGTACAACGCCTAACTCCTGCTTTTGTTTTTGTATAATCAATAATTGATAACTCTCAATTCAAAATATGCTTGAGGATGTGCGCAAACGGGGCACTCCTCGGGTGCGGATTCGCTGTCTACGATGTGACCGCAGTTGCGGCAAATCCAAACGGTCTTTTCTTTCTTTTTGAATACCTCGTCCTTTTCAACATTTGCGAGCAGCTTGAGGTATCTTTCCTCGTGTTCTTTTTCGATTGCGGCTACGCCTGTGAAGAGTGCGGCAATATCGTCAAAGCCTTCTTCCTTGGCCTCTCTTGCCATGCGGGCATACATTTCTGTCCACTCTTCGTTTTCGCCTGCAGCAGCAGCCTTGAGGTTTTCCTCTGTTGTGCCGATGCCGCCGAGAAGCTTGAACCAGATTTTAGCGTGCTCTTTCTCGTTGTTTGCTGTATCTTCAAAAAGTGCGGCAATCTGCTGATAGCCTTCTTTTTTTGCTTTTGAAGCAAAATATGTATACTTGTTGCGTGCCTGGCTTTCGCCTGCAAAAGCTTCCATCAAATTTTTTTCAGTTTTTGTGCCTTTAAGGTTTGCCATTTTGTCATTCCTCCTGTATAATATATAAGGTTTATATTTATAATACTATTATTTTCAGCTTTTGTAAATATAAAAACAATAAAAATATACTGAAAGAGGAAACTAAAATGGAAATTGCAAAGGGAATCTATAACGTTGGCACAAACGACAGAGATATTGATTTGTTTGAGGGACTATACGTTGTCCCTAACGGAATAGCGTATAATTCTTATCTTGTTCTTGATGAGAAAATAACTGTTTTTGACACGATTGATTCACGCTTCACCGATGTGTGGCTCTCGAATATCGAAGCCGTGCTCGGCGATAAAACACCCGATTATCTTGTGATAGAGCACATGGAGCCTGACCATTCTGCAAGCATTGCAAAATTCATTGAGAAATATCCCGAGGCAAAGGTTGTTGCAAATGCAAGAATCTTTTCAATGATTTTGCAGTTTTTCGGTGAAGAAATAAGCTTTGAAAGGGTAGAGGTCAAGGACGGTGACGAGCTTAACACAGGCCGACATAATTTTAAATTTATTGCCGCACCTATGGTGCACTGGCCCGAGGTTATGCTCGTTTATGATACAGCCGATAAAATTCTCTTCTCTGCCGATGCTTTCGGCAAATTCGGTGCGCTTGATTCGGACGAACCGTGGGAGGATGAGGCAAGACGCTACTATATAGGCATTGTCGGTAAGTACGGTGCACAGGTTCAGACTCTGCTCAAAAAAGCTGCAGGGCTTGAAATTCAGCTTATCTGTCCTCTTCACGGTCCCGTGCTTTCCGAAAACCTCGGTCACTATATTTCTCTTTACGATAAGTGGTCGTCATACACACCCGAAGCAGACGGTGTTGTAATAGCCTACACAAGTATCTACGGCAACACCAAAAAAGCGGCGCTTCTGCTGGAGGAAAAGCTCAAAGAAAACGGCTGTAAAGATGTAAGCGTTTTTGATTTGGCACGTGATGATAAGTATACTGCGCTTGCCGAAGCATTCCGACTTTCAAAGCTTGTGCTTGCTTCACCCACATATAATTCCGAAATCTTCCCGCCTATGCGTGCTTTTATTGATTTGCTTACCGAGCGAGGATATAAAAACAGAACCGTCGGTATTATAGAAAACGGCAGCTGGGCACCCGTTGCGGCAAACCTTGTTCGCAAGAAGCTTGCTGATTCAAAGGGCATCATATTTGCTGAAAATACCGTCACCGTAAAATCGGCACTCAGCGCAAATTCCGTTGCGGCTGTTGAGGCACTCGCCAAAGAGCTTTGTTGATAAATAAATGAAAAGACCTTGGGCAGCATTCCGTAAGGAAGTTAAGGTTTTTATCGATTCTTTTCCGTTAATACTTTATGAAAAAATCCCGTAATACACAAAGTATTGCGGGATTTTTTCATTTCGTCTGAACGAAAAATAACCTTATAAAAACTGCTTCGCACCTTAAATTCTGATAATTTGGTTATAGAACAAGGCAAAAAGCGCAGAAATCCTTTGTGGATTTCGAGCATTTTTAACGCAGTTATATACCAAAGTATCGAATTTTAAGGCTTAAATTCCTTATGGAATGCTGCCCTTGCAGAGTTCATTTTCTGCAAGGTCTTTTTTGATGTCATTAGAAATTATAATTGGGCTTTACAGCTTCGCCCTTGTTTGCGGATTCAACAATTGCAAGGCAGGCTGCAACTGTCTTTGCGCCTTCAGCGGCATCCATAAGCAGAGGCTTGTCGTTGATAATTGCATCTGCAAAAACCTCAAACTCTTTTATGTAGTTGTGGTTGTTTACCTCAAGCTCAATAATTACGGGCTTTTCGGGGGCAACACCGTTTTCGTCTGCAATAAATACCTGCATTGTGGGGGAGGTGTTGTCGCAGATTACTGTGCCCTTAGTGCCGTAAACAACTGTTCTCATTGTGTAGTCACGCTTACAGCCTGTTGAAACGAAAACCTTGCCCATACGGTTTTGGCCGAATTTGAGCAGTGCAACTGTTGCATCGTCGTAATTTACTTCGGGCAGAAGAAGGTGTGTGCCGTAGGCAAATACTTCCTCGGGGTCACCTGCAAGCCAGCGGAGAAGGTCAACTGCGTGGCAGCCGCCGCCGATAAGACCGTGGCGGTTGGGGTCGGCTCTCCAGTGTCTTACGCCGTTTTTGTCGGGCTTAACAATGTTCATATAGTCGTGTGCGTATTCGCTTTCTACAAAGTAGATTTCGCCAAGTGCACCGCTGTCGATAAGCTCCTTTGTCTTTGCGAAAGAGGGGGTGAAGCGGCAAATCTGACCAACCATAAACTTACGGTCTGATTTCTCTGCGGCCTCAACAATAGCATCAATATCCTCTCTCGTAAGTGCAAGCGGCTTTTCGCAAAGCACGTGCTTGCCTGCCTCAAGAAATTCAATAGCAACCTGCCTGTGAAGCTGGTCGGGAATTGCAATTGATACTGCATCAACGTTTTCCATTTTGAGAAGGTCGTGATAGTCTGTGTACTGCTTTTCAACGGGAATGTCGTATTTTTCGCCCGCAGCTCTGAGTGCGTCGATATCACTGTCGCAAATAGCGGCAATCTCTGCACCGTAATGCATTGCACCCTCAAGGTGTGCCTTGCCGAACTGCATGCCAATGTTGGCAACAACAAGCTTTTTTTCCATTGGTTTGTTTCTCCTTTTAAATATGTAAATACAAATAAATATTATAGCATATTATATTTATTTTTCAACGGTTTCTTTTGTTTCGGGTGTGTTCAGCTGTGCTTTAAGCATTCTGTATGCAGCTGCGGCAAGAGGCACGCCAATCAGCATACCGCCTATGCCCATAACACCGCCGCCTACTGTAACTGCCGCAAGCACCCATATACCGGGCAGACCGAGCGATTTACCCACAACCTTCGGGTAGATAAGGTTGCCTTCAATCTGCTGAAGAATTATAACAAAAATAATAAATATAAGAGCCTTTACGGGTGATTCCATCAGTATAAGGAATGCACCTATGCCTGCGCCTATTAAGCCGCCTACAATCGGAATAAGAGCAGTAAAGCCCATAAGCGCACCAATCATAGGGGCGTAGGGAATCTGAAGTATGAGCATGCCAATCATACAAAGTACGCCGAGAATTACAGCCTCCGTGCATTGCCCTACAATAAAGTTGTGGAAGCAGTCACTTATTTCAGACCATACATAGGTTATTCTTTTTGCATGCTTTTCCGGTACGAAACGCTTTATAATGCGCTTTGTCTGTGATATGAGACGCTCTTTGTCAGCAAGCAGATAAACGGCAAAAATAAGGCCTATAATAATGTTTGTTGCGGCAGAGAAAACAGATGTTACTGCAGAGTATGCTACGTTAACAACGCCGCCTATGCCCGATGTAACCGCTTTTGCAATGTCGCCGATTTTATCCTTCCAATTTATTGCGTAAAGTGAATTTATAATGTCGTCGGGCACAATGCCTATTTTTTCGAGCTTGGGCAGGAAACCCGTAATTGCGGCAGGCAATTCTTCAACAAGCATTATAATGCATTTTGTGAGCTGAGGCGCAATAAGGCCGATAAGAAGCGCAACTATGCCGATTAAGGTTAAAAAAGCCCCAACCATGCAAACGGGCTTTCGGCTTTTTGCCGCCGCTTTTTTCTTTGAACGGGGGAAATAGTGCCGCTCATAAAAGCTCATAAGAATGTTTACTGCGTATGCAACGATAAGCCCTATAAAAACAGGCGTTGCCGCAGAAAGAAGCTTGGCGGCAAATGCGGCAATATTCGGCCAATAATGTATGCAAAGGTAAATTGCAATTACACCTGCACCGAGCTTTGCAAAGGTTTTCCAATTGATTTTGAACAATCTTCTCACTTCCTTTTTTATGTGATAATTATATATTTTTCATCCTCAATTGTAAAGCATTATTTTTAGGGTTTTACAAAATGCAATTTTAGTAGTATAATAAAATTTACGGAAGGAATGAAGAAAAATGTTAGAGCTTAAAAATATAAAAAAATCGTATCTCTCAGGGCTTAATAAGGTTCACGCACTTAATGATGTAAGCATCAGCTTTCGTGATAATGAGTTTGTTGCCGTGCTTGGTCCGTCGGGCTCAGGCAAAACAACCCTGCTCAATATAATCGGCGGCCTTGACCGTTACGATTCCGGCGACCTTGTAATAAATTCACGCTCGACAAAAGAGTATTCCGATAAGGATTGGGACGGTTACCGTAACCATTCAATAGGCTTTGTTTTTCAGAATTATAACCTCATACCGCACCAGGGCGTGCTTGCAAACGTAGAGCTTGCGCTCACGCTTTCGGGTGTCAGCAAGGCTGAGCGACGCAGACGTGCAAAGGAAGTGCTCAAAAAAGTCGGTCTGGGCGACCAGCTTCACAAAAAGCCTAATCAGATGTCGGGCGGTCAGATGCAGCGTGTTGCAATCGCACGTGCGCTTGTAAACGACCCGGATATTCTTCTTGCCGACGAGCCTACGGGCGCACTTGATTCTAAAACAAGCGTGCAGATAATGGAGCTTATCAAAGAGATATCAAATGACAGGCTCGTTATAATGGTAACGCATAACCCCAAGCTGGCCAAGGAATATGCCAGCCGCATAATCCGCATAAAGGACGGTGAAATCCGCAAGGATTCCGACCCGTTTGAGCCTGAAGAGGAAAAGGCGGAGCCTGTTAGCCAAAAGCCTAAAAAATTTAAAAAGAGGCAAAAGGCTCCGAAGGCATCAATGAATTTTGCTACTGCGCTTTCTTTAAGCTTCAACAATCTGCTGACCAAAAAGGGCAGAACTCTTCTCACCTCGTTTGCGGGAAGTATCGGTATAATAGGCATCGCCCTTATACTTTCACTCTCTAACGGTATGCAGGTTTATATCAACTCAATTGAACGTGATGCGCTTGCCTCGTATCCGCTCACTATCGAAACGGAGAGCTTTGATTTAACGCAGATTCTCGGCAACATAAGCGATTCAAAGCAGAATTATGCCGAGCACGGCACGGATAAGGTCTACAAACGACCTATGCTCGAAAATTCGGTTGCCGACTTTGAATTTAAAGCGCAGCAAAACGACCTTGGCAGGTTTAAAACCTTTATTGAACTCAATTCTCAAACGTTCGCACCGCTTTGCACCGATATTAAATACGGTTATGATGTGGATTTGCAGATTTTTAAAGCAGATACATTGAACGGTGTAACACGCTTGAGACCAAATGATGCACTCGAAAATCTCGGTATAGAAGCAAATACCGATGTGTGGAAGGAGCTTGTCGGCGACGTCACCCTGCTTGATACACAGTATGACGTGCTTGCGGGCAGATGGCCGCAAAGCTCAAACGAGCTTGTTCTTTTCCTTGATGAAAATAATGAAATAAGCGATATTACGTTATATGCACTCGGCCTTTCGGATGTAAGCGAGCTTGAGAATATTAAAGAACAGCCGACTCAAAACAGTGACGATGAACAGCCTGTTGTCGAGCTCGAAGGCTATGATTATGCAGAGTTTCTGGGCCTCAAATTTAAGCTCGTTCCTTCAACCGCTTACTATCAGAAAAACGGTAAGCTTTGGGAAGATAAGAGCGAGGATGAAGCGTATATGAAGTCGGTCGTTGATTCGGCAGATGAGCTGAGCATTGTTGCCGTTGCAAGACCCAAGCCCAATGCACAGTCAGCAGTTTCCGGCGGTACGGTAGGCTATTTAAGCTCACTCACCGAGTATGCGCTTAAGCTTGCAAACGACAGCGAAATTGTAAAACAGCAAATTGCAAACCCGAAAGTCGATGTATTTAGCGGCCTTAGGTTTTATGAAGCGGAAGAATCCGCAAAGGCATCACCAACCTCGTCAAAGGTCAGCCTTCCAACACCCGATTTTGCCGCAAAGAAAGCAGATATGCCGTCTGCTGTCTTTACTGCGCCTACTGCTTCCGACGAGCTTGTCGTTATGTCGCAGTCCGAAATTTACACTTATATAGATGAGCATTTTGAGGGTGAGGATAAAGAAAAAATGCAGGAATTTGTGCGCCTCATGCTCAAGGATGTTCGCACAGCCTCTGACAGAAAGAAGCTCATTGCCTATCTTGACGAAATGCTCGAGGGCAGTGATACAGACAGTGCAACGGTTTATTCCTATCTGCAGATGATGAGTAAGGATATGAAGCTTCAGCTTCTCTCGGCAATTATTATGGCGGTTGAAAGTAACGGTGCTGTTGATATGCCGACAAAGGAAGAAATCGAAAACAGCATTCAGCAGGGCTCAAGCACGTCAAAGCCCTCGGCAAAGCCGGAGCCCGAAAAAGAAAAATTCTCCGATTCAACTTACGAAGAGAATCTTTATACGCTCGGTTTTGCAGACCTTGCAACACCCTCAAGCATAGAAATATACCCAGCAAACTTTGAGGCAAAAGAGCAGATAACCAAAATTATAGAGCAGTATAATCAAAAGCAGATTTCAGACGGTAAGGAAGAAAACACAATCACCTATACCGATTACGTCAGCTTTATTATGGGCTCTGTTACCCGTGTTATTGATATTGTCACTTATGCGCTGGTCGCCTTCGTTGCAATCTCACTTGTTGTTTCATCTATTATGATTGGTATTATCACCTATATTTCCGTTCTTGAGCGTACAAAGGAAATCGGTATTCTTCGTTCAATCGGTGCTTCAAAGAAGGATATTTCCCGTGTTTTTAACTCTGAAACGATTATCGTCGGTCTTACCTCGGGCGTGATTGGTATACTCGTTACTTTGCTGCTGATTATACCCATAAATGCGATTATCAATTCGCTTGCAGGTATACCGAATCTTGCCGCACTTCCTCTTTACGGCGGCATTGCACTTATCGCTATCAGTGTTGTGCTCACTCTTGTTGCAGGCTTTATTCCTGCCCGTGTAGCCGCAAAGAAAGACCCCGTAAAAGCTCTGAGAAGTGAATAAAATAATGCCACATCTGTCAGCACAGATGTGGCTCTTTTTTTGCTTATGATTACTTATGGTTCTTAATATAATGCTTATAGAATTTAACGCAGTGTGCAACCTCGTTTACGCCGATACTCTCGTTTGCGGCGTGCATTGCGGCAAGCTGAGCGTTACTCATCTTAATCGGGCAGAAGCGCAGGCAGTTGTCTGCAATTGCCTCATAGTGACGGCAGTCTGTTCCGCCTGTCATAAGGTATGGAATAACGCCTGCATCGGGGTAGCATTCGTTGATGCACTTGGTGAGATATTTGAATTCCTCGCCCTTGTAATCAACACAGTTCGAAGCGCTTCTTGCGTGAATTACCTCAAGCTCAAGATCGTATTTGTCTGCATACTTCTGAAGCACTGCAAGTGACTGCTCTGCATTCTGATGAGGTGAGGGGCGAAGGTTGCATACAACGTAGCCCTCTGTCGGAATAACATTTGGCGTATGTGAGCCTTCAGCCATTGTGCAGGCAAAGGTTGTTTTTACAAATGCGTTGCACATAGGGCTTACCATAGGAAGCACCTTTGTAAGCAAACCCTTGAACAGCCACATATTGCCAAGCACCATTCTCAGCGGGAAGCCGAGATAGGGAGCAGCTTCGCTGAGCATTGCGTAAACAGGGCCCGAAATTTCTGCCTTGAAGGGCTGGTCTTTTTCGATGTCGGCGACAAACTTCGCAAGTCTTACCATGGGTGTGTTCTTGGGCGGTGTTGAGGAGTGGCCGCCCTTGCCTTTTGCCTTTATCTTAACGTCAATATAGCCCTTTTCAAGTATGCCTATTGCCGCACACCAACCGTCCATTGTCGGGAGCTGACCCTTGAGTATTGCGCCGCCCTCGTCCATAGCAACGTCAAGGTGTACACCCTTTGATTTGAGGTAGTCAACAAGCATCGGTGCGCCGCCGCCGGAAATCTCTTCGTCAACGGCTGTTGCAAGGTATACGTCGCAGGGAGGCTCAAAGCCTTCTGCAAGAAGCTCCTCTATTGCCTGGAACTCACTGAATACGGTGGACTTACAGTCCATAGAGCCTCTGCCGTGAATGTTGCCGTCGGCAATTTCGCCGGAGAACGGTTCTCTCTCCCACGTGGGCTCGTCAGCAGTAACAACGTCCTGGTGGCCCATGAGCAGCAGACCGTTTCTTTTCGGGTCCTTACCGGGCCAGCGGAAGAGCAGATTACCTTCAAGCTCTGTGCATTCAAGCTTTTCAAAAATGAGGGGAAAGTTTGCCTTCATAACCTCGTGCAACTTGTAGAACTGTGTAAGGTCTGTGTTGCCTCGAAGAGAAATTGTAGGCACCTTAATCATTTCGGAAAGTTTTGCCGCATAATCGTCAGCCTCTTCTTTGGTGGGGTTGATTGCAGGTGCGGCAGTGTTCTCCTTTGCCTTCATCTTTACTGCTCTGAGTGCGGCAATGCCGATAAGAACTAAAAGCAGTCCGAGCAGACAAAGCAGAATTATTCCAACGGTTTTCATATTTGTAAATCCTCCTTGGGGATAGTTATACGAAAAAGAAAAGTGTCAGCGCAAGGCAAATCTGTGCGCCGAAGTATGTTACGCTGTTGAATGCCTTGAGCTTGAATTTTTTATATCTTGTATCGAAAGATATGAGTGCAAGCGAAAGGTCAGAAAGGAAGAAGCATGTGCCGCCTGTGATAAGCAAAACTGCAGGTGCGGCATATCCTCCGCCGATAAAAAGATTAAAGCCGAGTGTGGCGGATTTAACCATCATAGCCGTTACGAATATGCCGTAAATCAAACACGGTATAAACAGCGTGTCAAAACGGATTTTCTTTATAAAACAGAAGGTGAAGCATACCGTAACAATTATTGCCGCAGAAATAATCTCTGCGGCGGTAAATGTATAGGCACCGCCGAGTACCGTGCGCTGAATATGAATGTAGCCGATACAGTAGAATATGTGGGCAACCATAAAGAACAGCATACCTGCGACAAAAAACTTTTTTGTCGGTTTTGGTATGTGAAGCATAAGGTCTCCCAACCAAGAGGCAATGAAGCCCGTGAGCATCAGCGAGGAAAAAGGCGTTGCACGGCCACGCTCAAGCATTGCTGTTGCGGCAACAAGCAGGTAAACTGTTGCGCAAACCATTTTAATGCAGAGCGAGTGCCAGTTTTTAGTCGGCCACATTTTTTTCAGATAAAGCGGCACAAATACTATTTCAAGCACTACAAGTGCCGTGCAAACAAAATAGGTGAGCGTGGTCATTGTCTGCGTTTCTCCGTTCATCCCGATTTATTTTTCGGTAAATTTGCCGTGCTGAGGAGCATCCAATAATTTATGTGCGTGCAGTAATAACAGCTTAAAAACAGAATAAACCGCCTGGTTTTGCATCATATTCTGTATCGTAGGCGCAAGCTCTTCGGCAAGGTAGCCCATTTTAGGCATTGAAGAGGGCTCTACGGTAACGCTGTTTCCTTTGAAGGTGAATTTAAGTATTCGCTGAGTTACGGTTTCAAGCGTTCTTATCCATACCTCAAGCACGTTTTTTTCCGTCCATGCGGCTGTTGAGCTTGCTGTGTATTTCAGCTTGCCGAGCTTGATTCGGCTTTCACGTGCCTTGCCGTCAAGGCCGATGTGAATTACGTTGCTCTCGTCGCCTTCGGTCCAATACATTGTGCATTCGTTTTCGTAAAAGCTGAATTTTATGTTGTCAATAGGCCCTGCCTTGTCGGCTGACATATATATGGCAGGGAAGGTGAGTACGCTCAGCGGAAAGCCCGATGCGGTAAGCACGGGGTTTGGTGTTAGCTTTATGGTTTTGCCGCTTATGAAGCCTTCAAGGTCGTGCGGCCTTTCCTGCGGTGCAATTTCCGGCAGCGGCTCAAATCCTGCAATTTCTTCTGCTTTGGGTGCTTCACCGTTAAAGAAGCAGTCGGGAAAATACTGGTTGAGGCAGGTGAGCACCTTGGGTTCGTTTATTTCGTTGTCAGTCATTACAACAACCGCATCGTATTCGGGATATACAACGGCAAACTGCGAAAACATACCGTCAAATCGGTATGCACCTTCGCTGTTTGTCATGCACCAGATAAAATAGCCGTAGCCCTCTTCGGGCGAGTCTTTTATTCCCTCTGTGTGATTTGCCGAGGCAAGCTTCACCCATTCTTCGGGTATTATCTGTTTTCCGTTATACTTGCCGCCGTTGAGATAACAAAGTGCAACCTTTGCAAGGTCTTCCGTTTTGAGGAAAAGGCCCCATCCGCCCGTTTCGATTCCTGCCGGGTCTCTCTCCCACTGGTAGCTTTCTATGCCGAGCGGCTCATAGAGCCTTGGCTTTAAGTATTCAGTAACAGTCATACCCGTTACCCTTGCAATCATTGCGGCAACGCAGTATGTGTTTTCGCTTATGTAGCTCCAGGCTTCACCGGGCTTGTAATGCTGTTTTGTTTCAATAAAATCCCGCACCCAGTATTTTGAAGTTTTGTCGGCAAGCAGACTTACGTTTTTGCCTGCCGTCATTGTCATAAGTGAGTGAAGCGTTATGTTTTCAAGGTCCTCGTCGGGCTTTCCCTCTTTGTATTCGGGAAAAATATCGATAAGCTTTGTGTCAACGGTGAGCAAGCCTTCGCTTACGGCGAAGCCTGCCGCTGTTGCGGTTATGCTCTTGCTGACAGAATACATAGTGTGAGGGATATCCGCACGGTAGGGCGCACGCCAGGCTTCGTATGCTACTTTGCCGTGACGGATGATCATAAGTGAATGGTTTTCAATACCGTTTTCTTCACAGCAGCGGATAAAATCCGCTATGCCGGCAGAAGAAACGCCGACGTCTTCGGGTCTGTCAGCTCTCGGTATGCGTGTGCTTGTGTTGACCATAATATCCTCTCCTTATATTGAATTTTAAGTGGATGTGTTTTTATTTGCTCTTTTTGGCCCAGCGGCTTCTGAAGAAAAGCTGCCAGCTGAGCACAAGTGCAATGCCGAAAAGTGCGGCAACAACTCTGCCTGCGGTGAATTCAACGTCACCCTGTATTTTCGAGCCGTCGGGTACTGATATGTTACGCACTGCTTCGTCAAGCACTGCCCTGGCATCTGCCATTGCATAGGTTGCCGATGTGCTGTCACTGAGCAGAATTTCTGCCGCCTCAAGTGCAGAAGTGTAATCCTTAACTCTGTTTGGTGCACAGCCCTCGGTGCTTGTTGCCTTTGCGGCACTTACACTCTGTGTGAGCTTTGTGCGTTCGTCAGTGTTGTTTTTAAGGTATATCGCAAAGTCGGCAGGGTAGGCGGTTTCGATTACTGTATAGCCTCGTGCAATAATGTCATCCCAGCTTCGTGCCGAATCAGTCCTCTTTGCGCTCTTTGTTGAATCGGCAAAAGAGAACATACCCTTGATGCCGTGCTTTTCAAAAAATGAAGTAACGCTGTTGTGCAGAATAACACCGTCCTGGTTGTTTGTCTGAAGCAGGATGGCACTGCAACAAGGCTGAGCGTAATTTGAAATCTTCGAAACAGCAATGGGGTAGATGTTGCCCTTGTAATAGCCCATAAGCAGTGCTCCGTTTGATTTTGCCCAATCAACGCATTTGCCGGCACCGTCTTTAATGCGGTAATAAACCTCTTTCGTTGTGTTAAGTGCAGATATCTCACTGAATTTTTCATCAGCTTCTTCAATGCTGTCTGCATCAACGATAAGAGCCGCCGCTGTGTTTTCAAGTGCCTTTACAGCTTGGGTAAGGCTTACGCCGTCTGCAACCGAAACGTAGTCTGCACCGCTTTGAATGGCCGTATTTATGTCTGTCACCGAGCGGCAGTACATCGCAAACTCGATACCCTGCACAGCTTCGCTATCTGCAAATGCAACAGAAGAAAGTGACAGTGAAAGCATTGCCGCAACTGCAACGCAGATAAATGCTTTTAAAATCCTATGCATAATTACTCCGATTTATTTAAGGTTAATTTTGTGGTTCATAAACCATGCACTCATATAGAAGAATACGCAGGTAACGACAAATTCGAAAATAACGTCTGCCACGCCGTATACCATACCGCCTGCGGCCATTGTACGTGTTGTAAGCTCAATGCCTTCAACCGATATTACAAGCGAAAGCGGAATGTATGCCGTGAGGAGAGTGCTGATTGTTGTTGTTACACCGTAAAGTACAACAAAAATAAGAATTGCGGGGATGAGACTCTGTCTCTGGAAAGGACGTACGTTTGAAAGGGTAACCGCAAAATAAATCTCTGCAATAAGGAAAATTATCTTGAGGAAAATGCGTGTTACAATAACGGTTATAACCTTGATTACTGCTGCTGTGTCGGGAAGCTCAGCCATTGTGGAGATAAGAATTTTTATCATCGCAATGTTCTCTTCGCCTACCTGGTCTGCCGCATACATATAAATGCCGAAGAAAATGCCGATAAGTGAAATGTAGCTGAGCAGAATCCAGAAGAAAGAGCACAGCGTTTTTGCAAAAAGGAGCTGGCCGCTTGTGACCGGCAGTGTGAATGTCAGATAGCCCTGGTCACGGAACATCGATTTGTTGAAGTTTGTTACAACGGAAATAAGAGTGACAATAAGAATACCTAGTGCAACTACGATAACTGCAATAAGTGAGATTGCGGAAAGCCATATAATCTGAAAAGTGAGTGAAATTGCAAGGAATGCAACGGCTGCAACAGCTGCAATATAGATGTTGGCAACGGAGTGAAGTCCTGCCTTGAATTCATTTTTTATAAGCTTACCAACCAAAGCTGAACACCTCCTTGAAAATTTCTTCAACGCTTCTGCCGCTTTCGCGGATTTCGTCAATGCTTGCATCAAGCTTTACCTGACCCTCGCCAATCATAAGAACGGAGTTGAATATACGTTCAACGTCGTTTATGAGGTGGGTTGAGATAAGCACGGTTGATTTTTGTGCATAGTTGTTCATAATTATGTCGAGAATACCGCTTCTTGTTGCGGGGTCAACACCGCCGAGCGGCTCGTCAAGGCAATAGAGCTTTGCGGCACGGCTCATAACAATGAGAAGCTGAAGCTTTTCCTGCATACCCTTTGACATTGTCTTGATTTTCTGGTTGGGGTCAAGTCGAAAGTGGCTGAGCATATCCATTGCCTTTGCTCTGTCGAAATCTGCAAAGAAATCCTGGAAATAGTCAATCGCATCTTTAGCTTTCATCCATTCGGGCAGATATGTGCGCTCGGGCAGATAAGCCGTGATGGATTTTGTGTAAATGCCGGGTGCCTGTCCGTCGATAAGTACGGTGCCCTTGTAGTCGTGAATAAGGCCTGTGAGGATTTTGATAAGCGAGGTCTTACCGCAACCGTTAGGACCGAGCAGACCGATAATCTGTCCTTCTTCATAGCTCAGGTCAAGGCCGCGAAGAACCTGGTTGCGACCGTAGGACTTTTCAAGCCCCTTGACCTCAATGATTTTACTCATTTTGTTTTTCTTCCTTTCTTTTTCGTGTGAAGTTTCGGTATTTTCAGCTCTACGGATGATGCACCCTCGGGCTTCTCACGTGATGTTCGCCACAGGTGTATTACTCCGTCGTCATTAAGTACCTTTAGAATAGTGATTGTCAGCGGCAGAATGAACATTCCCATAACGCCGAATATCTTAAGGCCGAGATACATGCCTATAAGTGTTGCTATCGGCGGCAGACCAAGCTGACCGGCAACGAGCTTTGGCTCAATATACTGTCTGAGCACAGTGATAATTATATAAATCACAAGCAGACCTATTCCTCTGCCTATATCGCCCATAAACAGCGAAACTATGCCCCACGGAATAAGCACCGTGCCCGAGCCGAGAATCGGCAGAATATCCACTACCGCAATACAAAGTGCAATAAGGAATTTGTAGCCGCCGCTGTAAAAGCCGAGCAGGTCGAGCACAGACAAGCCTATAAGCAGCTCAGTGCAGGTTATGCAGATGATAAGACAGTATGCCTTTATCATTTTGCCGAGAGTTGTGAGTGTCAGCATTTTTGTCTTGGTTAGTGCTTCTCTCTTCTTTTCGGGCAGCTGACGCTTTATGAATCCCGTTATTCTGTTATAGTCGGCCGTCATAAAACAGCTTGCTATAAAGAATATAACCACCGAAATCAAAAAGCTCGGCACTTTAGTGGCTGTGTTTATAACACCCGAAATCGGCGTTTTCAGAAATGAAAAATCAAAATCCGGAAGCGACGGTAATGACGGTGCGGCCTGCTCTGAAAATGCGGTAAGCAGACTGCTTGACAGGTCTGTTATTGTGCCTGCAAGCGTTGCTTCAATCGCGTCGGGCAGGGGAGCGATAACTCCCAACAGCCATTTTTCGGCCTGGTTGATAAAGTCGGGTATGCTGTTGAAGGCTTCCGTCACAGAGGCAATCAGACCCTTTGCCTCGTTTACAATGCTTGTGCCTGCAAGCGCCAGCAGACCTGCTGCAAACAGCGCAATAAACAGCACCGCAATGAAAGAGACGAAGCCTTTCTTGAGCGGAGTCCGTTTTGTAACTGCGTGCACGGGCTTTTGCAGAAGCATAGCCAGGAAAAACGCAAAAACAAACGGAGCAACCGTCCAGAATGCAAAGCGCATAAACAGGTAAAATGCACCTATAATCAGTGCAAAATACGCAACGTTTATGAGAGTCGCTCTGCGTCTTTCAATCGTTGTGTTCAATTTTCACTTCTCCTTCCAACTGTGTAAAATTACACAGATAGTATTATAATACAAAGTATATAAAATTACAATATCAAGCTGAAAAGTTATGAAAATCTTAACACTTTTATTATACTCGCCAACTTAAGAGAAGTATATTTACAATGCCGTAATTGCTAAATTGAAAACAATATGCTATAATAAATCTGTTTTGATATAATTTTGAAAGGAGATGACCGCCGAGGATATGGAAAAGAATACACGCACACTCAACAGCTTAAAATCCGTCATAACGGGTGTAGGCGGTCAAGCTCTCACTTTTCTGCTTCAGTTTGTCAACCGCATTGTGCTCATAAATACAATCGGTGTTGAGTATCTGGGCATCAGCGGCCTGTTTACAAGCGTTATCACAATTCTCAGTATAGGTGAACTCGGCATAGGCACGGCAATCTGCTATGCGCTTTACAAGCCGCTTGCACAGGGTGATACAAAAAAGATATGCGCCATAATGAATCTGCTCAAAAATGCCTACCGTATAGTCGGCGTTTCAATTGCGGCATTCGGCGTTATCTTTTATCCTTTCCTGCCGTATTTTATGAAGGGCACGACTGACCTTGTAAACGTCGATATCGTCTACGCACTTTATATTGCAGACAGTGCGTTTTCTTATTTCTTCTTTGCTTACAAAAGTGCACTTCTGCAGGCAGACCAGAAAAAATATGTTGTAAATATCATAGGCAATATCGCTTCTGTTGCAACAATAGCACTGCGTACACTTGTGCTTGCAATTACAAAATCGTATATTGCATATATGGTTGTGCAGACGGTAGGTAATATCTCAAAAAGCCTTGCCGGTGCACTGGCTGTAAATAAGCGCTATCCCTATTTACGTGAAGGGAAAAAAGAGAAGCTTTCAACGGCAGAAAGAAAAGATATTTTCAAAAATCTGTTTGCACTCGCTCTCAACCGTATCAGCCTTACGCTTATGAATTCCACCGACAATCTCATAATCGCAAATCGCATCAGTATGATTGTTGTTGGTTTTTATTCAAACTATGCCCTTATCACAAACGCAATAACTCAGCTTGTAAAGAGCATATTCTCTGCCTTTACCGCAAGCATAGGCAACCTCTTTGCAGGGGAGGATAAACAGAAAAGCGAGTTTATTTTCCGCTGTCTGAATTTCCTCAATTTCTGGGTTTACGGCTTTTGCGCTGTCTGCCTTTTTAATCTGTTCAATCCCTTCATCGCTCTTGTATGGGGTAAAGATATGGTGTTTGACGAGCTGACGGTTCTTATAATTGTGCTTAATTTCTTAACCGAGGGCTTGCAGAATGCGGTTATGTCCTATAAGGATGCCTGCGGTATCTTCTGGCAGGGCAGATACAGGCCGCTTGCCAGCGTTATAATCAACATCGTGCTGTCTGTTGTGCTTGCAAATGTTATGGGCGTTGCAGGTATATTCCTCGGCACAATTATCAGCCGCTTTGTTACGACCTGGTGGTTTGATGCTCGCCTTGTTCACCGCTATGCATTCGGTATTTCACCGAAGAAATATTATATTCGCTATTTTGCTTCGCTTCTTCGGGTCTGCCTTGTGGGCGGAGTGATATATTTTGCAACCTTGCCTCTTACCGCTTACGGCAACTTTGCACTTTTTGCGGTGAGGCTTTTTGCCTGTGTTATAGGTGTGAATGTTATTTTCTGGCTTAGGTTCAGAAAGTCAGAAGAGTTTATATATCTGTTTGATTCGGGCAAACGCTTGCTCGGAAAATTTGTTAATAAGGTGGGTTGACCTTGAATAAGCATTTAATTGCTCTTGAATTTGATAAAGTGCTCGAGCGTCTTGCCGAGTATACCTGCTGTGACGACAGCCGTGAAGCCGCACTTGCACTGCGTCCCGTTCACAGGCTTGATGAGGCACAGGCTCTGATGAATCAGACGCACGATGCGCACATGCTGCTTGCACGCTTCGGCGGCCCTTCATTCGGCGGAATGAAGAATGTCAACAATGCGCTTCACCGTGCTGATGCAGGCTCAACGCTGTCTATGCGTGAGCTTCTTGATATAGCCGAAACTCTGCGTGTTATACGCTCTCTTGTACAGTGGCGAAGCACAAACGCAGGTGTTGAAAGCTGTCTTGATGTTTTTTTCGGTGCGCTTACACCCAACAAATATCTTGAGGATGCCATAAATGCGGCAATTATAAGCGATGAAGAAATGTCCGATAACGCTTCGCCCGAGCTTGCTTCAATCCGCCGCAAAATACGTAGCCAGGAATCCAAGGTGCGTGAGCAGCTTGATAAAATGACACGCTCCTCAAAATATAAAGATATTCTGCAGGAGAGCATTGTCACAATGCGTAACGGCAGATATGTTCTGCCCGTTAAAAACGAGCACCGCGGTGCTGTGCCGGGTCTGGTGCACGATACCTCCTCGAGCGGCGCCACCGTGTTTATTGAGCCTATTGCTGTTGTTGAAGCAAATAACGAAATAAAGGTACTTCTCTCGAAAGAGCGCGATGAAATTGAACGTATCCTTTCCGCTCTTTCCGTTGAGGCAGGCAGCTTTGCATCAACAATCAAAAGCAGCTTTGAGTGCGCAGTTGAGCTTAACGTCATTTTCTCAAAGGCACAGCTTGCATACAGTATGAATGCCGCCGCACCAAGTCTTAATGACGAGGGCAGAATTGAGCTTAAAAATGCACGCCATCCTCTGCTTGATAAAAAGAAAGCAGTGCCGATAAATATCCGTCTGGGAAAGGATTTTGATACGCTTGTCATAACAGGTCCGAATACGGGCGGTAAAACCGTTTCAATCAAAACCGTAGGCCTGCTCACGATTATGGCTTGCTGCGGCCTTATGATTCCCGTCAGTGAGTTGAGCGAAATTTCAGTTTTTGATAAAATTCTTGCGGATATAGGCGATGAGCAGTCTATTGAGCAGTCGCTCTCAACCTTCTCTGCCCACATGGTAAATATTATTGATATTCTCTCCGTTACCGATGAGCACAGCCTTGTGCTTATTGATGAGCTCGGCGCAGGTACAGACCCAGTAGAGGGTGCCGCACTTGCAATGGCAATTCTTGAATCCCTCGCTCTTAAAGGCGCAAAAATAGCCGCCACAACACACTATGCCGAGCTTAAAGCTTACGCTTTGCAAACTCCCCGTGTTGAAAACGGCTGTTGTGAGTTTGACGTTGCAACACTGCGCCCGACATACAGGCTTCTTATCGGTATGCCCGGCAGGTCAAACGCTTTTGCGATTTCAGAGCGTCTCGGTATGGATAAAAATATCGTTGACCGTGCGGCAGAGCTTGTTTCTGCCGAAAATTCGCAGTTTGAAGACGTTATTGAAAGCCTTGAAAAAAGCCGTAAGGACCTTGAAAGTGAAAAGCAGGAGGCTTACGAGCAGACAAGGCTCGCCGAAAAAATCCGCCGTGAGGCAGAGGAGAAAAAAGAAAAGGTCGAACAGCTTCGTCAGAAGGAAATTGACGATGCCAAGACCCAGGCAACCCGCATTGTTGAGCAGGCGAAGCGTGAGGCTTATGCACTGCTTGCCGAAATAGATAAGCTAAAAAAAGAAAAAGACAAGGCAAAGGATATGGCGGAGCTTGCCAGACGTGCAAGGGCAACCGTCAAAAAGGGTGTTGATGCAATGCACGAGGCGGCAGACCCGATTGAATCCTTTGATGATGACGGCGAATACGTGCTGCCCAGACCTCTTCAGGTTGGCGATAATGTGCTCATTGTAGGCCTTAATAAACAGGCGACTGTGCTTTCTATAGAAAAAGGTAACAACGTTCAGGTTATGGCAGGCACGGCAAAAATGCGTGTCAAAACCGATAACCTGCGACTTCTTACCGAAAAACAGAAGCAGCCGGCATCAAATGCACCTCGCAAAAAAGGTGACAGCCTTGAGGGCAGGGGAACGCTTGCGGCAGATACAAGGCTTGACCTTAGAGGTATGATGGTTGACGATGCACTGATTGAAATTGACCGCTTTATCGACAGCGGACTTCGTACGGGTCTGAGCGAATTCACCATTATTCACGGCAAAGGTACGGGCGCACTCCGTGCCGCAACACACAACTATCTGCGCCACTGTAAGTTTGTCAAATCCTTCCGCCTCGGCGTTTACGGCGAAGGCGAAACAGGTGTTACAATTGTTATTCTCAAATAAGATAAAAAGATTCTTCACTTGTGTTATAGGGACAAATTTTTGAATTTACAATTTATGTAAGAATTCTTCTTTGCTTATTTAAAACGATAAATGCTGTGAACCCAAACGGAACAGGCTGACGATATCTTACTTTACTCATTCATGTGAGCGAGGGTACCATAGGCGGTAAATTGAACTTGAATTGCAGATTTGCGTTTAGTAGCCGTATTGGTGACATAACACACTTTTGTGTTATGTCTGCCGAGCGGATTTTAATCCGTCAGCCGTCGTGGAGTGCTTGCAACATTAAAAAGTTTTTTTGGTTACTTTTGTAACGAATGACAAAAGTAACTGCGGCTTTACGTCGCATAAAATATTGATAAAAAGAAACACAGCCGCTCCCTTACGGGAACGGCTGTGGCTTTTTGTGCATAAGAATAGAAAAAGAATTTATATAATTATGCTTCTTCTCTCATCTTTGCAAAGCACTCGCTGCAGTATACAGGGCGGTCCTCACGGGGTCTGAAGGGGACCTTGCACTCTGCGCCGCACTGTGCGCAAGTAGCATCGAACATTTCACGCTCGGGCTTGTTTGCGTTCTTGCGTGCGTCACGGCAGGACTTGCAGCGCTGAGGCTCGTTTTCAAAGCCCTTTGCAGCATAGAACTCCTGCTCACCGGCTGTGAAAACAAATTCGTTGCCGCATTCCTTACAGATGAGAGTCTTGTCTTCGTACATTTTGGTTACCTCGCTAAAAAATAAATATTTTTGACACCCCGGGCGGATTTTCACCGTCATCTTGTTAACTGAATAACACGCTCTTTTTGAGCTACTTGGGGCATATATGCTTTCACGTCTTGTCAGTCTTCTTTAAGCTTGCGGCGTATGCGCTGCACAGCGTTGTCAACCGACTTGACGGTCTTGCCTGTCTTAGCTGCAATTTCTGCATAGGTGAGACCCTGCAGATAATTTGCAAGCACCGTCTTTTCAAAATCTGAAAGACGGCTTTTTATTTTTTCTGCCATTTCCTCAACTGATTCGTATGCCTGCAGCTCGTCGCTTGCGGCGGCATCCTTGGCTGAATAAAGGCTTTCGAGAGTAACTGTAGGTACGCCTTCTTCTTTTTCTTTTCCGCAAAGTGCGCTCATTGCGTTGATTGCACAGCGGAAAGCATATGTTGAGAACTTAACGCCTTTGGCGGCATCGTAACGGCGTATTGCGTATACGGTTGCCGTAAGGCCTTGCTGGTAGAGATCCTGCTTGTCGTAACGGTAGAGGTTGGAAAATTGCATTGCCTTGTAGTCGATAAAGCCGGATAAACGCTTCATCAGCTCTGTTACAGCGCCTTCACCGTCCTGAGTGCGTGCAAGTTCAACAAGCTCTTCATCGGATAATTCTTTTAAAAGAGCATTGCTCAAGTTGCAATTCCTCACTTTCTTTTCGGACAAGTACTGTTATAATACTTTATAAAAATCACTTTGTCAATAGCAAAAACATAAAAAGTTCCATTTTTTTATACATTTTTTACAAGTGACGAAAAAAATGTCGAAAAAAATTAGTTTTTTTGCTGTAATTCATCAAGGTCAAGGTCAAAAGCTGCAATAAACTCATCCACAAAAAGCTTTGCCGCCGGATTTTCCAATGAAGAAATATGCTCGAGCGTTGACCGCTTTGCGCTTGCAAATTCTCTGTTGCCTGCCTTCTCTTCCTCAATGCATTTTATCAGTGCAGATATTTTGTCAGCCGCCTTTACAAGCTTCCACAGCGGTGCATCTTCATCTTTTTTTACAAAAAAGCCGCTGTAGCTTTCCTGCATATAATCGGGCAGCAATGAAACAAGGTGAGTTGCTGTTTCGCGCTCAACCGCCTTGTAAGCGAGCTTAAGCTGAGGGTTGCCGTACTTTATCGGGGTGGGCATATCACCGGTTATAATTTCGGGCATATCGTGGTAAATGCCGAGCAGTGCGGCTCGCTCTGCATTGTAATCCGTGCCGAATTTCTCGTTGGATATAACCGCAAGTGCGTGCGCAATTGCCGCAACCTCAAGTGTGTGTTCGCTCAGGTTTTCCTTGCGTGTGTTGCGCATAAGCGCCCAGCGGTCTATATATTTCATTCTTGAAAACATTGCAAAAAAGCTGTGTGCCATTTTTGTTCTCCTTTTACTGTGCGTTGGGATTCTTGAGTATCAGTATATATCCCTCAACATTGTTATAATACTCGTACCCCATATCAATATATTCTGCTCTAAGCTCGGTTGTTTCGCCTATAAGAGCAGGGCGCATATCAAATACTACAAAGTCTGTTTCGTTTTTGGATTTTATCTCGTAAATCTCATCTCTGTCAGCAATGTGCGGAATAAAGAATGTGCTTGCTTTGACAGATGCATCTTCGGGTATTGTTTCAAGTGCTTCATCAAGAATCTGAAATTCTTCTTTCCCCGAAACAATTCGCTTTGAGTAGTTTTCAATTTTTGGTGCGGCGGTTACAAGGAAGAACATTACCGAAGCCACAGCCGCAAACGATACTGCATATCTGCGTGTCTTACCCTCGAGCTCAGCCGAGTTAATGACTGCGAGGTAAAGCATACAGCTTATTGCGCCGTAGGTGTATTGGAAATCAATATTATACTGATAAACATAGCTTGTCATCAGGTTGAAAAGCATAAAGGGAAGCACAAGAATAAGGTGCGAAACCCTGCGTGTAGCAAAAGGCAGGAAGCCGAGAGGCAGCAGCACATACATAAGATAAGGCAGTTTTTCCACCTTTAGTGTCTGTGCAAATACGTATGCAGGGTTGGTGAGAATTATCTGCACCATGCCGAGCAGACCCTTGTCCTCGTACATATAGTTCTGATAGTGAGCGGTCAAAAGTCCGTCACCGTGGTTTGTCAGAATCGAAATTGCAACCACAAAATATATCAGCGAAGCACAGCAGAGAATTATGCCGTGCAGATATTTTTTGCGTGAGAAAATAACAAAGAGCGAGAAGAAGAAAACGAACAGGCAGGCATCCTCTTTGATGCAGAAAACGAATACCGTTGCAATGTACATGTGCAAATATTTTTCACGCTCAAAGAAATAGAATACCCACAGCAAAAGCGGTACAAGGAAGCAGTTTTCGTGAATGTCGTAGCTTGTGCCGCAGATTATAATCGGGCTGAAAGAATATGCAATACTCAGCAGAATTATAGTTTTGTTGCCGAGTCCCTTGTGCTTTGCAAGCAGATAAAGCGGAATCATACCGCCTGCAAGCACAAGTGCCTGTCCTATCTGTAAAGTGTAAGGTGAAGGGAAGATAAAATATGCAGGCAAAAGCAAATAGTAAATAGGGGAGATGTGCACCGCAAAGTGAGAAAGCAGTTTGTCACGCTCGCTTGAGGTAATCGGCAGACCCGTTTCCCTCATGTGGTGGAACATATTTACAAACAGACCGAAATCAAAATTCGGTGAGCTGTAGGTTGCGTAGCGCAGGCAGGTGAGTACGGCAATGAGTGTGAAAAGCACAACGGCAAAAGCCGCAACTATGGCGGCAGTCAGCTTGTTGCCGATTTTGATTTTGTTAAGTCCCAGCTTGTCGTCTTTTAGCAGGAATATAAGCATTATCGCCGCTAATATCACAAGGCTCAGCGCAAACCAGAAATCACGGTTTATAGTCAGCAGTGTCGCCGTAAACAGCGCAAAGGTCAGCATCATCGCCCACGTGTCCGTAATGTGCCCCGGGAATGCAAAGCACAGCAGGGAAAGTGCGGCAAAGCCCATAATAAACATCAGGGCAAAGCTGCCGAGCTCAATGTTGAATGCGTAGGTGATTTCAGTAAAAGCAATAGGACTCTGCACAAGCACAATAAAGCTCAGCGCACACCATGCGGCAATAAATCGTTGAATCAGCTTGTCAATTTCAAAAGAGCTTTTCAGTCTGTCTTTCATTTTCTTTCTCATTCTTCCTCTTTTATTTGTGGTAAATTTCATTATATCAAAAATATAAAAATAAAGCAACCTATAAAAAGCACCTCACACCAAAGTGCGAGATGCTTTTGGGTATGTACTGTAAATAAATGCTGTTTGAAATATTTATACTTTCAATTTGCATATACCGTTTATTTTATAAACATCCCCATAATCGAAATGAATGTTTATTTCGTTTGTTCCGCTTTGAAGCTCATATGCTGATTGCTGCATAAGCTTTTTTCCGTGATAAACGGCAATTCGTATTTGCCTGTCGTCATCCCAGGGAACATTTTGTACGAGATTAAATACAGGCTCCGTGTCAATCTTCTTCCCGAACAATTCGTCTATGCTGATACTGAATATGTCAGCAAGTTCAGGCAAAAGCAAAATGTCGGGGGAGGTGATTTTTTGCTCCCATTTTGAAACAGCTTGAGCGGATATATTCAGCCTTTGCGCAAGCTCTTCCTGTGTCATTGCGTTGAGCCGTCTGTAATAAGCGATTCGTTCGCCGATGTTAAGCTTTGTGTTCATAATCTGTCCTTTCTGCACGCTTTGTTTTTGTCTGTTGGTTATATTGTAGCGGGTTAAATGCAGAAGTTAAAGATATCATTGGGATAATTACTGTTATTGTTGGTTGAGAGTAGCGGGAAACAGATAATAGATAAGAAATAATAAAGAATAGATAATAATACAAACAGCGCCCGAAAAAAGTCCGTTAACTATTATCTATTATTTATTCAATATTATCTCTTATCTTAGCCTCGCAAGAGGCGCTGTTTAGCCCGATTGTTAATAACGGATTCAATAAAATAAATGTTTATCGGCAGTAACATACATATTCTGCACTTGTTCTTTTGCTGAAAATAACAACTTAATTACAAGGAGATTGTTATGTTACAGTTTATTGAAGAATTTTATTACGGAAATATTGAACCCCAAGAAAGTATAACAGAACTGAAGGCGGAAATCAAGAAAAAGTTAGATGTACTGTCGCAAACAGAAGAGCAGCTGACATCAAAATTAACTGAGGAAGAAAAGAGTTTATTTATAAAGTACGCAAGTCAATCCGGCGACTTTCTTTGTGCAAGTAATGCGGACAGCTTTATAGCAGGTTTTAGACTTGGCGCTAAATTTACATACGACACATTTGTTACTGATTGAAAGGAGAATATAGTTATGAATAAATC
>JAZUOH010000036.1:0-6094 GCA_045604525.1 Acutalibacteraceae bacterium | reverse complement strand
AACGGCTTGAAACGGTGTAATCGCACCGTCGGATGCCTCTTTCTTTTTAAACATACGCCCTATTGTACAACGCATTGCGTATCCGAATTTGCGTATTTGAACAAAACCGGTACTAAAACTCAAATAGAGGCCGACGCCGATGATGCATACCATCGCCGGAACGCCCCAAATAAAATTATTTAGTACAGTGTTAATAGATGTAATAAACTCAGTCATAATATTTCTCCAAAATATATTATAAAAGTCCAAAATGCCTTAAAGGCGTTTTGGACTTTTTTTGGTCCGAGTAGCGGGACTTGAACCCACGGCCTCTTGACCCCCAGTCAAGCGCGCTACCAACTGCGCCACACCCGGACAACGATAGATATATTATCACACTTTGAAATAATATGCAATACTTTTTTTGATTTTTTTCAAAAAATTTTTATCGCTTTATTTTACACAGCCGCACACTCCGATTTGAGAGTGTGCGGTTATTGCTGTATCAGAGGTTAAGTGCCTTTTCTGCGGCCTCACGCAGGCAAAAGCCTGTCATTACAACTGCGTTGCTGTTGTAAGCTTCAAGCAGGTCGGCAAGGGTTGATTTGGCTTCTTTGGTGGGGGAAAGGTAGGTTGCAAGAATTGCATCAAGCAGGTCGCAGCACATTGCAAATTTCTTAACCCATTTCTGCATTTCCTCAAAAAGCGGCACGCTTGTATCGCTTATCATATCAAGGCAGGCTCGGTTTTTTGCGTTGAATTCTTTGAATTCCTTTGCTGCCTCATCGGGCTTACCCGTGGACAGAAGAAAACCGATATACGAAAGCTTTTCGCTCATATTTACGCTTGCGTGTCTTGATACACAGGACACTGCGAGGTGGTCTGCTATATAGCCGAAAAGCTCTGCCTTGTCGCCGAGAAGCTCGCTGTGTGCGTTTTTGATAGATTCATTACTGTTATAGCACAGCGGATTCCAAAGATAATCGGCAATAGTCAAAAGCGGAATTTTGGAGCATTCGGCATATTCCATAACGTTTGAAATAAGACCTTCGCAGTGCTTATACAGGTCCTTATCTCTGCCGAGAATCGGGCCGAGGTGCATTTCGTTAAACATCTCGCAATCGTTTACGGGGTAGTTATCCCAATAAAGCGGCTTGTGCAAGGTGCTTTGCATAAAGCTGTCTGCCTCACGTGAGGTGAGCACCCTTGAGCAGATTTCCGCACCCGTCCAGAATACACTGACATCTGCAGGAATGCCTCTGCCGAATTTTGTTATGTAATATTCGCTGTCGTCGCCGTGATACTGTGTCGGGCAGACTGTGAGCGTAATTTCGCTGTCAAGCTCTTTAAGTGCACGGTACGTGCGGTTGATGAGGTCTACGTGTGCATCAACTATGCTGTCAAATGCTTTGCCGTCATCCTCGTACTGGAATTCATCGGGAATATCGTCCAGAAGCAGACCGAAGCCCTTGACACCTATCGAATAGACACTGCCGAATTTGTTTATCAGCGTGTCAAAATCGCTGTCTGAGGTGTAATGGTAGGTGAGACCGGGGCCTATGCACCAGTGAAAATCAAGCTCGTTTTCTGCGGCAAAATCAAAAAGCTCTTTTAATTCCGTGAGCTCCTTTTGAGGATAGAATTCACGCCATTTTTCACGGTGATAGATATCGTCCTTTGGTGCGTAATAGAAAGTGTTCATTCCGTAGCGTGCCATAAGCTTCATTACACTGAGGCGCTTTTCTCTCTCCCAGGTGTTGCCGTAAAAACCCTCAATATATCCTCGCTTTTTAAACATCGGATAGTCTTCAATAACGCCTGTTCTGAGCTCGCTCTTGCTTATCAGCTTTGCAAGCGTGTGTGCGGCACGGAATACACCGCGCTTTGTTGCCGCTTCAATAACAGCCTTTTCTTCGCTTACCGTGATTATATACTTTTCGTCACTAAGCTGTGAAAGCTCATCAATATAAGTCGTTTTTTTGCTGTTGGTTATTATGATTTCAACATCAAAACCGCCGTCGGTTTTAATTGAGTATGAGCTTATTACTTCTTCCGCTTTTTCTTTGTGGCTTCCGCTGATGATGACACCATTTACGTCAAGTGCCTTTCCGTCAGTTGCCATTTTCTGAATCTTAGGATAAATCAAAGGTGCTTAATCTCCTTTCTGTATTTATTTACAAGTGTGTTGTTAATTTCGTCGCCGCCGTCTACGTTGGAGCTTGCAAAGTGCTCGGGGATAAAGCCTGCCTTTGCGCAGTTGTCAACAGCCTGGGCAACAACAGCGTTGAGAATAAGTGCGCCCGTTACAGTTGATGTGGGGCAGATTTTACCTTCTACGCCGTCAACGTTTACGCAGGCATCGCCGACACAGCCGAAGTTATCAAGGACGGTATCCGCAATTTCACAAAGTCTTTTGCCGCTCTTGTGGCGTGATGCACCTGCATAAGTGTGCTCAAGGTTTGTCAGCGCAATTACGTTAAGGCCTTTTTCCTTGCAAAGCAGAGCCATATCAACAATAACGCCGTTTCTGCCCGAGTTTGATATGATGACGGCTGTATCGCCCTCGCTCATACCGTATTCTTCAAAAATCTTTTCGGCATAGCCCTCAACACGCTCTGCAAGCGTGCTTTCGCTGGCGGAAATATGCAGCATAAGCGGCTCAACAAGGATAGGCTGAATGTTTACAAGGCCGCCTGCACGGTAAAACAGCTCTTCTGCAAGCATGTGGGAATGACCCGTGCCGAAAAGGTACAGTCTTTTGCCGCTCATCATTGTGTCGCTTACGGTCTTTGCGGCTTTTTCAATATTTACTGCACCGTCTGTGGCAATTTTTTTAATTATCTTTTCGCAGTTTTCAATGTATTCGATATATTTCTTCATTATATTTTCCTCGCAAGTTCAAGCGCCGATTCCTCGGGCGGTGTTGTGAGAAGCTTTGCTTCAACGTCGGGATATATGCTGTTGATATCCTGAGTAAAAATCTGTGTGAACAGAGTGTTATGTGCAAATATTCCGCCGTACATACCGAGGGCTTTGCAGTGCTTGATTTTGCCCAGCAGTATTGTTACCGTCTTGGCAAATGCGTGAGCCTCGTTTATCACAATATCCCTTGCATCTGCATCAGTGTCGCACAGCTTTCCGACATCTGCCGCAAAGCCTGCAAGCACGTCCTTAGTGGTGTCGGGCGAATATATGATGTCAATCGCTTTTCTGAAATCGTCAATTCCGAAAAATTCGTTTGCCTTTTCCAGCAGGGGAGTGGTTCTGCCCTCGTCGCATATTTCACAGCATTTTTTCAGTGCGTTTACCGCAATTGCATAGCCCGAGCCCTCGTCGCCGATAATGTGACCCCAGCCGCCCGCAATAACGGTGTTGCCGTTTTTGTCTTCACCTGCAGCCATTGAGCCGGTGCCGCAAATTGCAATGCACGGACATTCACCCTCAACAGACTTAAGCGCAATATAAACGTCGCTGTTCATTGCTTTTCTTTTGGCTTTTATTCCGCCGCAGATTGCTTCAAGAGTCCCGCTGTCAGCCTCACCGTCAAGCGCAGAGCAGCCGACAAATACAGCTTCAAATCCGTCAATCTGAAGCTCGTCTGTTATCTGCTCAATAAGCTCGTCGAGGTTAAGCCTTGCTTGAGGTATACCAACGGAATAAAAGTTTATTGTTTTGCCTGCTTTTTTCAGCAGTATTTTACCGCTTTCGTCTGATACAGCGGCGGTTGTGCGTGTGCCTCCGCCGTCAATTCCAAGGTAATATTTCAATTTGCGAATACACCTCTTTTTTGAATATTTGTTATTTATCTGACTTTTTCAATAAGCTTATCCATTGCTTCAAGCAGTGTGCGTGCTGTCTCTCTGCCCGTGGAGTTTGTTTCTTCATAGTGGCCTCTGTCAAACCTGTCAACACCCTTTTCAATATAGGGCATTTTTTCATTGAGAACAAAATCGTTATCGGGTATTATGTAGCCGAGCTCATCGTTGCAAAGACCCACGACAAAGTTATGCTTTGCGCCGCCCATTTTGTTGAGCACCTTGTATTCTGCTTTCCTGCCTGTGCCGCTTTCACTGCTGTCAAGAAATTCGCCGTTGTAAAGCTCGGGGAAAAGCTCACCGGGTATGAGGTACATACCCACCTGACCGCCGCCGATTTCAAGGTAGCCCACCTCGGTGTGGATATATGCATCACTGCGTTTTTTGCCGCGTGCAATGTCGTTATTGAGCACCTTCAGCAGCCTTGCAAGAATAAGCACAAAATTCTGTGCGCTTATTTTAACGGGTACGGAGCTAATATTTATAATCGGCTCAAGCTCTTTTTCATCCTCGAGCGAGTTTGTTATTTCACCGAGTGTTTTGCCGAAGGCAACTGTATATTGGGCACAGTCAATTTCGTTACGGTAGATTTTTTTGATTTCCTTTGCCGATATCATACCGCCAATTGCACCGTTGAAGAATACGGCGTTTGCACCTGCATTTTTTTCTTCAATCTCTTTAATCAAATAGGCAGGAAAATCTGCGCTTATATTCTTTACTCTGTCGCCCATAAGCTCTGCGTGAGAAGCGAAATTCACCATAATTATGTCGCCGCTGTTATCTTCGGGTGCAAAACGAAGCCTTGTTAGGTTTGAATCATAAGTGTTGGGTGTGCGGCAGTCAAACTGCAGGTCTTCGGTTTCTTTTACAGCCAAATAAAGCTTGCCGTTTTTGCGGTTTTCATAAGCCTTGATTATTGCGTCGGCAGTACACTTTTTAAGCTCTGTCATAAATGCTTCGTTTCTGCCGCATTTATAAAGCTTTTCGCCCCATAAGCCCTGTGTGTCTATTGAAGCGTGAGAGTGAGTTGCACAGATGTTGATTGATTTTATATCGATAATTTTTTTGTTTTCAAGCACAAGCTTTCTTATGTCATTTATATCGTGACGGCTTATGCCTACCGCATCAACGGCGCACATAACAACGCCGCCTCTGCCTGTGTTGTCGTCAAGGTAAACCGCTCTTGCATATATATCGTCAAATACGCCTGTGGCAGGGTTATTTGAATCATAGCCTGCAATGAAATATTTGCCCGATGCTATATCGTCGGGGGTCAGCACAGCCTTGCCGAAGCCGCAGGTGAAGCATTTTCCCGCCTTGTCGGTGAACTTGACGTCACCGGTGCACATATATCTGTTAGCCTCGTTATCAGGTGTAAAATAGCTGTTGGGCATTGCAGAGATAACGGCTTTTGATATAAGCTCAATTGCTTTTCTGGTAAGCCTGTCTGTGTTCATACTGTGCCTCCTGAAAAAATTTACTATATTATACACTATTTTTTCTGAATTTCAAATATAAACTCTTGATTTTTTAGTGCAAATTGTAATATTATTATTAACAATGAATAATAACGGCAAAGTAGGGATTAAAAATGTTGTCTGTAAGAAAATATGAAGAAAAGGATTACAGCGGTGTGTGCAATGCCTGCCTTCGCAGTGAGGGCGAGGATGTTTCGAAGGAAATGAGCGAGTTCGTGTTGCATACCTTCTGTGAATATTATATTGAGCAGGAGCCCGAAAACTGCTTTGTGCTTGATGACGACGGCAGAGCGGTTGGCTATGTTATCTGTGCGGAGAATTACGACAGATTCAAAAAGGTGTTTGACGAAGAATATTTTACGAGAAATCTTAATCTTGATGAGGATAAAATTCAGTGGGCGAGAGAGGCTTACGTCCTGCACGAGAAGTTCAGGGCAGAGTATCCCGCACACCTGCACATCGATATTCTGCCCGAATATCAGCGTGCAGGCTTCGGCGGCAAGCTTGTTGCGGCCCTTTGTGAGCATCTGAAAGAAAAGGGCATCAAGGGCATTATGCTCACAACAGGCACTGGCAACATAAAAGCCAATAACTTTTATAAAAAGTACGACTTTAAAACACTTGAGATTGTTGATACCGATATTGCTTTCGGCAAAAAAATTTAATAGAAAAGTAAAAGCCGCAGTTCATTATTCAGAACTGCGGCTTCAGCTTGTCGAAAAATATTTTTCGGCAAGCTGTGAGACTTTGAGAAAGGTGACGAGATGCCGTGTTTTTTGTCCCGAAGCTGTACAAAGGTACTGCGAGAGGGCAAAAATACGG
>JAZUOH010000035.1:0-45599 GCA_045604525.1 Acutalibacteraceae bacterium | reverse complement strand
GATGCAGGTAAGTTCCTCAACGCTTACTACGATACAAAGATCTTCGAGTTTGATCCCTTCGCAAAGCTTGACCAGACAGGCGTTGGCGCGCTTATGGAGATGGCAGTTGCTAAGGGCAAGGCAAGCGGCAAGAACCTCCACTACGGTATCTGCGGCGAGCACGGCGGCGACCCGACATCTGTTGAGTTCTGCCACAAGATTGGCCTTGACTATGTATCCTGCTCACCCTTCCGTGTTCCGATCGCTCGCCTCGCAGCAGCTCAGGCAGCTATAAAGGACTAATCGAGAACTTCTTCAAGTTCGCGAGTTTACTCTGACACTCGAGGATGCACAGGAATATGTCTATTCCCTATCCCCAACAAAGCGAGTAAGAGGCTGGCGAGATATTGGAGTTAACCCCTATATTTAAAAATGAACTGCGATTACCGAGCATTCGGTAAGCGGAGTTTTTGCGTTTGGCTATACATAAAGCAAGAGTCTGTTCACAAAATAAGACCTTATCAAATTCAAACTTGAATGATATAATCATATCAGAAGCTTCGAGAAAAAATGAAAAGGTGAAAACGATGAACAATATATTCAGCGATAATCTCAAAAAATTCCGTCTTGCAAAAGGCTTGACCCAAGAGCAGGTTGCAGAAAAACTGAACATCAATGCACAGACCGTTTTCCGTTGGGAGTGGGGAACAACTTTGCCCGATGTTCTGACCTTGCCCGAACTCGCAAGGCTCTACGAAGTGACGGTTGATGATTTCTACAAAAAGAGCACCGTTGCTTATGACAACTACGCACAGCGTCTTGCTTCTGTTTATGAGAAATCCTGTGACCCCGAGGACTTTATGCGTTGCCGTATCGAATACGAAAAGCTTATGAAAAACGGTGAGCTGTCAACTGAGGATAAGTGGCTCTACGCCTGGATTCATATGTATATGATGAATTATTGCAGGGACATTGCGGTTGAGTGGTATGACAAAGCAGTCAGCGATGACCCGAACGATGACCCCGAAAATTATCAGCTTGCCTGCATGCAGAGAATATGGATGTTCTTTCTTTTGAAAAAAGAAGATGAAATTATTTCCGAACTCCGAGAAAAAGTAAAATTAAATCCCGATAATCCGAGAGAAACAGACAATCTTCTGATTGCTCTTATATGGGCAGAAAAATTTGATGATGCCTATAATCTTTTCAGAGATGCAATCAAAAAATTTCCTGATGATTGGCGGATGTATATTCACGGCGGTGACATTGCAAAGGAACTCAAAAAATATGATGAGGCACTGGAATACTACAACAAAGCAGGCGAAATCGGAACTTACTTCTGTGATGAAATGGATTGCAAAGTCGGTCTGTATGAAGAAATAGGAGAATATGAAAAGGCTTATAATGAATGCATGAAAATGGCAGACATCTACCGTAGCAGAGGTTACGATGTTGAGGCTGATATGGCAGAAAAACGTGCTGAAGAAGTTAGAAGAAAAATTGAAAAATAGGATATGAAAATCTATAACCAAAAAACGAACTCCATTTATAAATCTAAATAGAATCCCACACATTCGATAAAACACAAACCTCCTTGTAAAATGGTGTTACCAAATACAAGGAGGTTGTTTTATGCTCAATATAAAAACAGAGGGAGAGGGGTGAAAGCTGTACGTTAGCTTGACAGCTGTGAGTTTACTTGCGCCCAGACGTAAACGTCGTCTGATTGTGCGATTTCATTCTGACGAAAAACACCGCTGTTTTCAAAAGAATTGTTTGTGTAGGTTATATTCGAGCAGTATTTGCTGAAATACAGCCTGCCTTTTGAGCTGTTATCGTCAAAAAAATCGCCCGGGTCAATGATGTTATTATCAAAAACGAAACCGTTGATGTTGTTGATTCTGATAAGGCTTGATGGAATATCTTTGAATGTGTTTGAAGTTATTTCAACATTTGTGAAAACAGCGGTTTGGGCGGGCTTGCCCGCAACGTTGGTGCCGATTTCGATAACCGAGCCCCAATCGCTGTAATTGCATTTTTCAAAGGTGTTGTTGCGGATAATGAGGTTGTCAACACCCGTGCCTTCCTGCCAGAGAGTGGACTCAATATCCATAACAACCTTTATCGCCTGAGCCATTGTTTTATAGAATCGGTTGTTTTCGCAAAGTCCGTTTGAGGACTGAAGAAGCAGACCTCTTGCTCTGTTTTCATGGAAATAATTGTTTGAGATAACGTAGTTACCGCTGTTGCATTCCGTATTATATGCGGTCCAACCCTCTGACACGCTTTCGGGCAGGCTTTCAACAGTAACCTCTTTTGTTATCCAATCAAGTTCCTTTACAGAAACAATCTTTGCAGTTAAATTTGTGTTTTCAAATTTACTGTTTTTGAACGAAAGTACGTCGCCCGCTTGAAGTCTCATTGCAGAAGCAATAAGGGTAAGCGTATTGCCGTTTACCGCCGAAACATAGCCGAGACCGTCGTGGACGTTAATCGCATCATCCCCCATTGCGCTTATGTCACAGCCGGAAATATTAAAGCAGCCGTCGGTATTCACAATATGAATTGCATCAGCAGTCAGCGATACGCAGTGGCTGTCTTTATGCTCGGGATTTATTCCGATAAAGTTGTTTATAATCTGAAAATGTGAGCAGTTACCCTCGCAGATATAAGCCATACCCGAGCTGCCGTAGATATTGATGCGGTCAAAGGTTATGTTTTTGCTGTAATCTCTTATATTAAAAATCGTTCCGTCATAAACGTAGTGCCTGAGAATATACGTTTCGCCGTTTTCAAAGCTGTCCATACATCCGTTATGGGTAACACGCAGAGTATTATCCGAAATTTTCTCAACGGATTTTATATACGTTGCATCCTGGTAAAGATAAACTTCCTTGCTTGAATATTTGGCGCCGAAGGTAAATGTTTCGGGGTCGCACTGCGTGATTGCTTTAAGGCTGATGCTTTCACTGCAGTGCGCCGGATTTTTAAAAATAAGGTCTGTTGTGTTCGCATCGGGGTTACTGTTGCTGACCGTAACAATCGAAGCGAGCGGACTTTCAGCTCTGTTCCAATCAAAATTAAGATTGCGTATTTCAACACAGTCGCTGTTTCTGATAAAGAATTTATACCCGGTTGAAGAAAAGACAAATGTTGCGCCTGAGCCTTCAATAAGCAAATCCGTACAGCTGTTTGCGTCAAGGCCGTTTGTGCTCTTGAAATAATACGTGCCCTTATCAATAACAAGCTTGGTTTGCGGATGCTGTGAGCAATAATTGAGTGCACTCTGAAAAGCCGCAAAATTATCTTCGTTTTCTTCAGAAAGTCCGAAATCAGCGGCGTTTATTTCATTGAGCTTATCTGCTTTGGGGCGCTGAATATAGAATCTTGTTGAGTTTGCACCGTTAATTTCATCTGCAGTTCTGCTTTCGCTTAAGCTTTCAAGCGTTTCGGTAAGAATACCGTTCACCTCAGGTATAGCCGCCGAAGAAGTAAAAAGCAAAATTATTGAAGAAATAAATGCAACAATTTTTAAAAGCATATTATCACCCTTGTTTTATATATCGTTATGAAATCTCAACCTTGAATATTGCTTTGTTCTTTGAAACGGAAAGCTTGCCGAAAAGCAGGTTGCTGAAATTCTTAACGGTTATTTCCTGTGGAGGAACAACGGGATATTCTGCATTGTATGAATCGGATTTATGCTTTGGATTAACCTTGGTGAAAAGGTAATTATTTCCGATTCTGTGAACATAAAGTCCGTCAACCTCTACTCTTTGCGGCATATAGCAGGTGTAGCCGAAATTATGGTCCTCTGAATTATCGGCCTTTATAATGTGGTTGGATACACTTGTGGGATAAAACTTACAGTTTCGGATAATTATTTCACCGTTCCAGGTTGAGCCGTAATCCGGTCGAAGGTCAACAAAATCTTCGGCTAAAACGGTTGAGTTTTCAATCAAGGCTGTTCCGCTGCCGATAAGCTTGATTCCGTGATGGCCGAGAACAGAATTTATAACCGTTGCGTTAAGAACGCCCTGATGTGCATCAAAGCGTGAAAATGCACAGCCGTCATAAACCAGGTTTTTACAGTAGTTGGTGCCTGCAATTCCCCAATAATCCGTGTCGGATATATCGTTTGTCTGCTTGCAGTTGATAAACCTTGCGTTAACCGATGTTGCGGCGCCTATATCGTAGGTGCCCATTGTAACGCTTGTGCCTGCCGAGCCTGTTGTTGAGTATTTTTTATGGCCTGTAAACGTGCTGTTTTTTACCGTTACGTCAGCACAGCACGAAAGGCTTACAAAAGCAGAATACGGTGCACCCGTCTTACCCTCGTTTTTAATGTCGTGATATATTCCGTCTATAACTGTGTTTGAGCGCCTTACCTGGATACCTCTTGCATAATATGTGTATTCGGAAGCGGCGTTGTTGGCAAGGGTTGTGAATCGTCCGCCCCTAACCGTCAACTGCTTTGTATCAATCGGATAAGCGGTGGCAGAGGTGACAGCATCAAAATCCCAGATAAGGGGAGTGTCGGGCGAAATGCTTCCGTTTTCGTCTACGAGTATTACGTCCGATTGGTTGCTGCCCGAATTTTGGTTTGCGCCCTTGCGGATATATCGCTTGACGTTTGAATCTGTAAGTACAACAAGGCTTCTTTCTTCGAGCGGTGCGCCTATATTTGTTGCATCAATTCTGAGCGGTGAGACTTTATCTGTTATGTTTTTTGCCGTTTGTGACGGTGCAATGTTGAATATCCACGCACTTCTGTTTTCAACCTCGGTGTCGTCAATTATAAAGCGGGCGGTTGACCAATCGGTGTCGGTCATAATGTAAGCGGTTTTGTTCGCACCGCCTATATAATACGTTGCGGTTTCGTTGGCTAAAACGCTCAAGCCGTTGGCGTTTGCATACTCGTGTGTTTTTACAACAGCTTCAAAATCATCTGCTTTGCCGTCGCCCACAGCTCCGAAATCCTCATAAGCTACATAATCGGAGAAGGTTTTATTGTATTCGTAACCGTCTTTAAAGTCGAAACTGCCTTGTGAAATAAGCAATACCTCATCTGTAAAGGCTGTTATTCCTCTTGAAATTCCGACCTTTGAGCTGCCCGTGATATAAACGTTGCCGTTTTCAACCCTCAGGCTGAAACTGTTTGTATCATTAAGCTTTTTTTCGATTACAAAGGCTTTTTGAGTTGTGCTTTCAGCCATGTCAATCTTTTGGCCGTAAGCCTTGTAAAGCTCGTTGCAAAGTGTTTGTGCGGCGGCCGAGTACAGTGCACCTTCAGGGGCAATAACACAGTATTCGTCAACGGATACACCGTTTACGGTTATTTCATTCAAGGGTCTTACAATATAAGGGCTTTCGTAGTTACCTTTTTTAAGCTCGCTTTTCAGCTCTGCTTCAGAGAAGAGCTGTGAAAACGAAGCGGAAAAAACAGCAAATAAACTCATTATTACCGCTATTACACGTGAAAACATTTTTCATCACCTTCAAGCTTTTATTTTTCTAAAATCAAAGATTGTATTTTCGTATGAAATATGACGGTGTACAGCTCCATGCATGGCAGAGGCTGTTTATCATTCTGTCGTCATAGGGTGAAAAATCAAGGTCTTCGGGAATATAAGCCTCCCAGAACGTGTCAGCACCGCAATCAAGCATTCCGCCCCAGAATTTTTTAATGTAAGCTACCGCTTCGTTCTTCATATCAAGCTTCAGCATAGCTTCTGTAACATAGTGGCGCATATACGGGGTTACGGGTTGCTTTGCCTCTTTGTTTTCGAGGCAGGAAACGAGAAGCTTTTTGGCTTCTTCGCCTTCAATTACACCGCCAAGTATCATCCACACCTGAGAATGCACGTTGAGCTGTGAATTATCCGGGTTGTTTATAAAAGCGTTTGCGGCTTCATCGTAAAGATGCCTTTTGCAGGCGCTTCGGATTTCGGGCAGAAGCGAAAAATACTTTTCATAATCCTCATCGCCCAATGCTTTGAGAATCTGAGAAAAACGCTCGAGCGTGTAGAGATAAACGCCCTGCAGTGCCGTCAGCTTTTCAAGCCCGGGGCACCAGTCGATAAAAGCAAACCAACCGTCCTGATTTGTTACGATAAGGTTTTCGTCCAGCACGGCTCTGAAGCTTTCAAGCTGTGCCTTGCAGATATCAAGAAGGTCGTCAACAACAGTTTTGTCGCCCGTGTGCTCATAGTAATCGCAAACGCTTACAACGAATAAAAGCGCATAATCTGCAATATGTGCTGACCCTGAAAAATAGTACGGCGCTTCATAAACATAAGACGGCAGAAAGCCGAGCCTGTCGCAGTCACCTGCCGCAAAAAGATACAAGCATCTTTTTACAATTTCAAGGTTGTTGAACGTATAGTAATTAGTAAGAGCTTCAAGACGAAGGTCGCCCGTCCAAAGACGGCGGTCACGCTTGGGGCCGTCTTCAAAAAATGTCTGCATACATTCCTTGAGAGTGTTCGTTCCGACAAGGTCAATTTTTTTAAGCAGTTCATCTGCTGTTTCTGCGGGCTTGAGCGCAGATACGTCGGCACTTGTGGAGGCACGGAAGCAAAAATCAAACAGCTTAATCGGTTTGGCGGTTCTATCTACCGTTATTTTTATATATCTGCAGGCATATCGTCTTGGCATTTGCGTTTTTTGCGGGAAGTCAAGGTTGATTATTTCCTCCTGCAGCCACGTTCTTGAAAGCCCTTCTTTGTACTGTGAGAAATCGTCTTCAATTTCACGCATATCTTCGCCGAATTTTATAATTAAGCGCAAGGGAGAATCTATAAATTCACCCACGTTATCAAAAGCAAAGGAAAAATGTCCCACTGCGTGTTCACCAAGGTCGAGAATAACACTGTCACCCGTTGAGGCAACAAACTCCGCAATGTCGGGAGTTATGTCTTTGTAATGCAGCGTGGGAAAATTCTCCTGTGCTTTTTCCAGAAAGCGGTTTTTATAATTCATAATATAAGCATCTCCGTCAGCTGTGTTTTGATAATTTGAGTATATCACAGCTGCGATATTAACGCAACAAATAAAAAGGTGTGACGGTGCTTGACTGCAGAAAAAAAACTTTTATAATAAGTATTGGTGATGTGAAATGAATACTTATTTTAACGAAATAACTTCAAAACCCGTAAATACCGACGGAGGTAAAATTTTATACAAAATACCTGCCGGCGCAATGACAGGTAACGGCGACCTCGGCATTGTTTTTGACAACGATGACAAAGACTTAATTATCCATATTTCAAAATGCGATTTTTGGAAATTTGCACCGGGTGTGCATAATGACGGCGGCATAAAAGCCGTAGGCAGCATCAGACTCGGTAATGTTGATTTGTCAAGCTACAGCATAAAGCAGTATTTTGATAAAGGTCTTCTCAAGTGTAAATTCAGCACAACGGAAATTGAGCTTTTTGTTGCGCCCGATAACCGTATTTGTTTTGAAATAAAAGCTGAAGCCTCAAAACCTTTTCCGTCTGTTGATATT
This sequence comes from Acutalibacteraceae bacterium, assembly GCA_045604525.1. Lineage (GTDB taxonomy): Bacteria > Bacillota > Clostridia > Oscillospirales > Acutalibacteraceae > UBA8612. The sequence goes on along the minus strand of JAZUOH010000035.1, from coordinate 38,110 downwards.
GAGATGCCCGATACCTGCGGCTCTGTCAATTCGGTATCCGAGGCTGACGGCGTTAAATGCTTTGTGAGAAGGTTTGAAGGTGAAAAGCTTATGCGTGATTCGGCGGTTGCCGTTAGCCTGCGTAAGCTTGATGAACGTAAAGATGAAAGCTTTATATATACACGCTGCTGCATTTGTGTTGTTACAAATTTTGACGACGGTCAGTACACGGAAAAAGCTGTTGATATGGCACTTAGCTGTGATTATGAAGCTGATAAGGTACGCACAAAAGAGAAGTGGGAGAATTTCTTCTCCGCTTCAAAAGTAACTCTTGAAGACAAAACGATAGAAAGCTATTATAATTCAAGCCTTTATCATCTTGCCGGCTGTATGGGCAACAGACAGTTTCCGCCCGGACTTTTCGGCAACTTTATAACGGATGATTTCTTCCCCTGGGCAGGAGATTATCACATGAATTATAATTACGAGGCACCTTATTACTGCATATTCTCTGCAAATCATCCGGAGCTGTTTGACGGTTATATGACTCCCGTTAACGAAATGAAAGAAGAAGCGGCAAGGTTTGCGGGTATGTTTGGCTGTAAAGGCTATGCCTTTCCTGTAAGCTTCGGACCTAAGGCGCTGGATGTATACAGCCAGGCGGACTGTAAGGAGCACGGTGTGCTCTTCCTCGGCCAGAAGAGCCATGCCGCCTATGCCTGCGTAATTCCGTTAATGCATTGGTTTTCAACGTATGACAGAGATTATGCGCTTGAAAATTACTATGATTTTGTGCTTAACACTGCGGCTTTCTGGGAGGACTATCTGGTAAAAGAAAGAGGCAGATACGTAATCAAGGGTGATGCGGCTCACGAGATTCCGTACTACCGAGGTGCAAAGTTCAACTACTTTACACATGCAGGTCAGGTTAACACTGTAAACGCAATAAATTCGCTCGGACTTGTAAAGCTACTTTTCAGCGGAATTTACGATATGGCCAAGGAACTTGGGCTCAACAAAGAAAAATATGCGCTGTGGGAGGATATAATTGAGAACCTCAGCGACTTCCCGACGTTTATAAAGAAGGGCAGAAAGTGCTTCCGCTACTCAAGGTTCGGTATTCGCTGGAGAGATGAGAACACAGTTGGCCTGCAGCATATATATCCTGCTTCGCAGATAGGCTTTTCCTCAGGCGAAAAGCTGCTTAAAATCGCAAAAAATACATATTTTATTAACGACAGACGCCTTGACGATAACGGCTCAAATTCTTATCTTCCCGCAGGCGCAAGAATAGGTGTGAACCCTGATTTTATTATCGAGGGCATACATCAGAATATAAAAGAGTTCGGTCTTCCCAACAGAATGTTCCGTCATCACGGCGGCGGAATAGAACACTTCACAACAGTGCCGGCAACAATAAACGAAATGCTTATGCAAAGCTATGAGGGTGTAATAAGGCTGTTCCCGTGCTGGAACAGAAAATCATCCGCTTCGTTTGAGAATCTTCGTGCGGACGGTGCGTTCCTTGTTTCGGCTGTGCTCGAAAATGAGCAGGTGTCTTCGCTTAAAATAAAAAGCCTTAAAGGCAGAAAATGCACTGTGGAATGTGCGGGCATAAAATCTGTTATAAGAGCGGATGATAATAAAGAAATTCAGTTTGGCAGAGAAGGCGACACAGTTTCTTTCGAAACAAAGGCGCAGGAAGAATATATTCTTATATAAAAACTGAATATTAAAATGCTTCACCCACCCTTTGTCGGTTTGATAAAGGGTGGGTGAGATTTTTGCAAGATTAACAAGCTGTTTTTTGAATGTGATTTACTGTTCGGAAAACTTCTTTTATTGCTTCAAGGCATCCGTAGCCGTAAAGGTCGTCCGGCTGTAGATAGCTTGTCTATGTCCATTCGTTCCAACTGGTTACGGTTATGAAAGTATGCCTCCGTTCAGAGCGGTGAATAAGGTATAGCACAGGCTTAAATGAACATCAAGAAATATTGAGCTTTACGTTATTGAAGTTTGTTTACGGGTGTGCTATAATCCTATCCGTATTTTTTTGACACAGCAGGTGTTTTGGCGATGAATAAAGAGAAAATATATATAAAAAAACGGGCTCGCTTTTAAGGTGGTTTTACGTAGTATTATCTGCGGTTGCGGTCGGTTTGCTGTGCGGTGCTGTGGGCGGCGCATTTGCAAAAAGCATAAGCTTTGTAACTGCATTAAGGGCAGAGCATGAATGGCTGATATTCCTCTTGCCTTTGGGCGGCCTTTTATCGGTTGCGCTCTATAAGATTACAAAAACAGAGGGGCTCGGTACGGACAGGGTGATCGAATCGGTTGTCGGCGTTTCAAAAATTCCCGTTTTGCTTGTGCCCGTTATTTTTGCGGCAACGGTGATAACTCATCTTTTCGGCGGCTCGGCAGGCAAAGAGGGTGCCGCACTCCAGATAGGCAGCGGTGTGTCAGAGCTTGTTTCAAAGCTTATAAAGGCAGATGCCACATTGCATTCCATTCTCACGGTGTGCGGTATGGCGGCACTTTTTTCCGCAGTGTTCGGTACACCTGTAGGTGCTTGCATTTTTGCGCTTGAAGTAGCGGTTGTAGGAAAAATAAATGCGTTTGCGGTTTTCCCTGCAATGGTGTCATCCGTTACCGCTTACTTCGTATCAACAAAAATGGGAGTGGCACCAGAAAGCTTTCATATTGACGCCGTGCCCGATTTCGGGGTTGCCGCTCTGCTGAAAACTGTAGCACTTGCGGCTGTCGTTTCATTGGTTGCGGGCGCATTTTGTTATACGCTTCACGGCGGTGAAAAGCTGGCGGCGAAGGCTTTTAAAAATCCTTTCCTTCGCATATTTGTCGGCGGCTGTGCAGTGGTAGTGCTTACACTGATATTCGGCACGGACTATAACGGCGGCGGTATGTTTGTTATACAAAGAATTTTTGAGGAAGGCACCGTGCGGCCGGAGGCTTTTTTGCTCAAATTTATTTTTACGGTTGTTACGGTTTCTGTTGGCTTTAAGGGCGGCGAAATTGTACCGTCATTTTTTATAGGCGCAACTCTCGGTGCGGCATTGTCGGCTGTTTTCGGGCTGCCTGTCAGCTTCTGTGCGGCAATCGGTATGGCGGCGTTTTTCGGTGCGGCTACCAACTGCCAGATAGCTTCTGCAGTTATTGCGGTAGAGCTTTTCGGTGCAAACGGATTTGTGTTCTTTGCCGCAGCGGCATTTGCATCAAGAGTGTTTTTCAGAAAAACCGGCCTGTACGATAAGCAGAATACGGATGTATACAGTGTTATAATGCAGTGAAATAAAAAACAGAGGAAACCGTTTCAAGGTTTCCTCTGTTTTTTTTATTTAGTCTTCGATAATTGTCGGGTCGGTGTTTACTGTTGTAACGGTGTCACCGTTATCAATCTGCTTGTAAACATCCTTGAGAGGGGGATTTACCATCTTGAAGCCGTTGCCACGGTGGCGGCTTATTGAAATCTGGAACTGTGTGAGTGTGGGGAAATAAAGGTAAATAAGCTTGTCGCCGGGAACTGTGTTCCAGATACGGATTGCGGCATAAGCACAGTTGAGGATGTAGCTCCATTTGTTTGTGTTGACAATTTTGTTGCTTACTTTAACAAGGTCCTCTTCGGTAAGGTCTTTGCTTATGTGAATCCAGTCAATCGGGTCAACATTGCGGTAACGCCATGCTTCTACGTTGTAGTAGAGGCCTGCACCGTCTGTAATAGTTGTGCCGTATGTACCGACCGATACGCCCTTGCCCTTGGGCACGACAACTGCGCCTACCTGGATGCTGCCGTTAGACAGGTTTTCAATATAAATCCAGGTGTGGCCGTTGGTGTTGTAATCTCTTGACCTGTGAGCAATGTACATTCTTGCAACGTATACTTTTTCTTCTTCGTCTGCAGGGTTTGCTGCTGCGGCAGATGCAGGCATTGCAACCACGCCTAAAAGTGTTGCAAGTGCAAGCACGGCGGCAAGAATTCTCATGATTTTCTTCATCTTATTATCCTCCTTTTTGTATTGCTCAAATAGTATACCACAGTAGGCAAAAAGTGTCAATTATATTCATTTGAATAAATTTATAGAAATATTTGCCTTATTGGTTTGATTTTTGTGAATTTTTAGAGTACAATCATTTTTACATTATATTTCAGGGGTGCTGATTATGAAAAGAATAAATAAGCTTTTGTGCATTATTGTTGCACTTTCGTTTGTGCTTGGCAGTATAGGTTTTGTTGCCTATGCGGCAGAGGGCGAAAAGAACTATTATTATTTCGATTCCGTAAACGGTGACGATGCCAACAGCGGTACGGATATAGACAGCCCCATCAAAACGCTGAACGGACTTAAAAACCTCGTTGTCAAGCCCGGTACTCACTTCCTTTTTAAAAACGGCGGCGAGTACGAATGCGCAACAACGCTTACCTGCGACGGAACGAAGGATAATCCGGTTGTTATTTCGTCTTACGGTGAAGGCGAAAGAGCAGTGCTTTACACCAAAGAAAGGGCAGAGGTGCTCAGGCTTTTCGACTGTTCTTACGTTACTGTGTCCGACCTTCACATTAAAGCACCCAACGGCGGTGGTATATGGATTGATACATATAATAAAACGTCAGTCGGTATTGTGATTGACAACGTTTATTTTGAAGATATGCAGAATCACAAGATGCACAGCCGTGACGACTTTTCAAACGGTGCGGCAGGTGCAAGAGCAGCGGTTATGGTCAAGGGCCTGCCTGCAAGGTCACGCTATGCGGTTAACAACCTTACTATAAGCAACTGTGAAGTGTATAACTGCGGCAACGGCTTTATGATTTGGGGCTCATGGAACGATTCTCAGACGCCCTGGTGCGAGGAAGAGGATATAGACCCGATATTTAACGAGGGCCTGCTTATAGAAAACTGCTATCTGCACGATATGGATGCTGAGGCAGTTGTTGTCGGTATGTGTGACGGTGCGCTTGTAACACACTGCAGAGCCATTAACTGCTGTCAGGGTGAGGGTGTTGACGAAAACGGCGAAATTGAATATTTTACTGCGGCAATGTGGTTTTGGGGCAGTGTGAACAGCACAATTCAGTACTGTGAAATTGCAGGACAGAAAAACGTCGGCGACGGTATGGCGGTTGACTTTGATTCCTACACTCACAACTGTACGTATCAGTACATCTATTCTCACGACAATATGCGTTTTATGTGCAACTGCCCGAATCACAGCGGACATCACGGCAACACCGTGCGCTACTGCCTTTCGGTCAACGATAACGGTGCACGCTCAACAACGGCTGTGGGCTCCTGCGGCGAGCACGAATTCAGCTTCTATAACAACACTATCGTCAACTGCGGCGAATTTCAGTTTAAGAATCTTTACGATGCATATATTGCTAACAACATTATTGTAGCCTCGGACGGTGCAACCTTTGCTTATGATGTTGACCCGTCAAGAAACAACGTGTTTGAAAACAACTGCTACTACAATGTTATAAATCCGCTTGTTGACCTTGGCGCAATGAATACGTTGCCCGGCTTTGCAGGCAACGATTATTCAGACCCCGCAAGCTTTATGCTTTCGGCAGATTCTCCGCTTATCGGCGCAGGCGCAAAGATTGACGGAGTTGAAAAGGATTTCTTCGGCAACCCGATTGAAAGCAACAACATCGGCTGCTATGCAGGTACAGGCACAGATGCACAGTATGAGGGCGAGAATATAGTTGAAAAAATTGTTCGTCTAATCCGCAATTTCTTTGAAACTCTCGTTCACGAAATAAAAGTAATATTTGACTGATAAGCAAAAAAGATAACAGGCTTCGGGAAAATGTCCGAAGCCTGTTTTTATGTTTTACATCTTATATTTTTCTTTCATTTCTACCGCTCTGCCGCAGGTAAGTCTGCCCTCGGGACAGAAGCCGTCAACGTAACAGCTCGGGCCGTAGTAGCGGAATAGCTCGGGCTCTTCGTTTCTTAAAATCTCAAGCATTTTGTTAGCGTAAATCTGGATTTCCCACTGTGCTCTTGTACAGCTTCTAAGCTTCATAAACAACATAAGCTCTCTGCCGTTCATTGTTGAAACAATGCTCAGCGTGTTGCCGCTTAAGATAAGGTAGGGCAGTGCCTCTTCTTCTCCTGCGGCTTTCAACTCTTCGTAAAGGCTGTTGCTGTTTTCAAAGCAGGCATTGTAAGCGTCGCAGATATTTTTATCTGCCGTTATGCTTTCGGGCATAACCCAATCTTTTCTGTCAACGGTGTTGAGAGAAGGAATCTGTATTGAGTGAATTCTGTGCCTTGCAAAATGGGTGAGAGTGGAGAGTGAAACCTTGTTGAGCGCAAATGTGAACTGTACGCTTTCAAGTGCTCTCGAACGTGAACAATCGGTAACTGCCTTTATAATTTTTGCTCGGGTTTCGTTGTTTTCAACTGCGGCTTTTACTGTGTCGGCCGAGTAAACGTTTGCTTCAAGCATTGCAGCTGTTGCAACTGTTCTTGACGCATCCTTACTGCCGCTTATATATTCAACAAGCTCATCGGGCGAAGCCTTGCGGTCAGACTCGATAAAACTTAAATCAAGCACGTCGCTCTTTCTGGGCCTTCTTTCTTCAAAGCCTGTCAGCACACCGGGAGCAATTTTATTTACCTGCTCGTAAAGCTGTTTGCCGAGTGCGTATATTTCCGGAATTTTACTGCCTCTGCCGTGAAGCATTGCGTGAAGCACGTGGAGCATTTCTCTGCCGCCCATTGAGCAGAAAAAATTGCTGTAGAAGCAGTAGGGCAGTACGAAGCGGGCATCTTCCTTCGGGATGCCTGCGTCCGTCATATTTTTGTAGGCTTCAAAAAGCGAAGTGATGTGAGCAATATATTTTTCTTTGTTTGCATCATCTTTAAATTCGGGCACATAAAAGCCTGCGTCGTAAAAATCTACGTATCTGCGTGATTTTACGGTGAAGGAGGCAAGCCTGAACTCAATCATAAACTGCTCAACAATAACCGAAACATCATTGAAAGCAAGGTTGAACATAATGTGCTCAACGGTTGAGTTGTGACCCGAGCGTGTGACCTTATCTATTAGGTTGGCATTCTTTTCATCGTCCTGCGATTTTTCCCAGATGCCGAGCGCATTGCCGGGCTGAGTGGAAATTCTGCCACCTGCGGCACACATCTTTTCACCGCAGTTGCTGTAACCGAGAACGTATACACCGGATTTGCAGTCCATATTACAGACCTCCGTAAATACTGATTTTCTGAACATATTTATTCTATAATAAAACCAAGGAGGCAAAAAGTCAAGAAGAGTATTTTGCATCCGTTGCTGTTTTGTTGCGTTATTGCTATTAACTGAAAATTATGATAGAATTTATCGTAAGATAAATAAGAAGTGCTTTTTATCCAAAGATAGAGCTTTATTGAAAAGTTGCTGAAGTGTAAAGCAGATGAGGTGAAGTGAAATGAAACAGGCGAAGAAAAAGAAAAAAATAGTATGGCAGCAATATATGGGAACAGCTGTTATGATGCTTGCCGGAGTGATTTGTGGTGCTGTGATAGCTTTGTGCTTTGACAAATTTACTGCCGAAATACCCTTGCACAAAAAAATTATGTCCCATATCGGACTGCTTGTTGGTATGTGCCTTGCGTTTTTGTTTAATATGATTATGCACGAGGTCGGGCATCTTGTTTTTGGTTTGCTTACTGGATACAAGTTCAGTTCATTCCGTATTGCCTCTTTTATGTGGATGAAGGAAGATGGGAAGCTTAAATTTAAGCGAATAAAAATAGCCGGAACGGGCGGTCAGTGTCTTATGATTCCTCCCGATATGAAGGACGGCAAAATACCGCTTGTTTTATATAATCTCGGCGGCTCATTTGTAAATATTATTGCAGGTTTTTTGTTTTTAATTGGATATTATTTTAGCTCAAAAATTGCTTTTCTTTCATCGTTTCTTCTTATATTTGCCGTAGTCGCATTTATAAGTGCAATGATAAACGGCATACCGATGCGTTTGGGTACGGTTGACAATGACGGATATAATGCTTTTGCCTTGTCAAAAAATAAAGAGGCAGTTGAAGCTTTTTGGGTTCAGCTCAAAATTGTCGAACAGAATTCCCAGGGTATCCGTCTTAAAGATATGCCTGCGGAATGGTTTAACGTACCTACAGATGAAGCAATGAAAAACAGTATGGTGGCAACCCGTGGTGTGTTTGCTTGCAACAGACTTATGGATGAAGAAAGATTTGAAGAAGCAGATACACTTATGAACCATCTGCTTGAGATTGACAGTGGTATTGTCGGACTTCACCGCAACCTTTTGATATGTGACAGAATATATGTTGAACTTATTAGAAAAAGTCGCTGTGAAGTGATTGAAAGTATGATGACAGCAGAGCAAAAGCAGTTTATGAAGACAATGAAACGTTTTCCGTCGGTGCTTCGCACTCAATATACAATAGCATTGCTTTTTGAGAATGATACCGTAAAAGCTGAAACTATAAAGAATGAATTTGAAAAGGTTGCAAAGACTTATCCTTATCCGCAAGATATTGAATCCGAAAGAGATTTGATGGAGATTGCAGGATGTAAAACAGACATACAGTAACGATATGGATTTTCATTGCCATAAAACCTCTCTTTGCCAATGCAGTAAAGGGAGGTCTTTTATTTGGAGTGAACAGACGCAGATGTTAAATATTAAATTCTTACAATTATATTAAATAATTGAAATATCAAATACGTTGTGTTATAATGCTAAATGTATAATTAGGTGTATTGTTTGTTCTGATAAATTTTGGACAGGAGGAAGTCGCTTTTGATTTTGCGGCAAAACCGAAAATTATGGGCAGAATGATAGTAATAGAGGGTCTTGACGGAAGCGGAAAATCCACACAGATTTCTCTGCTTAAAAAATATCTTGAAGAAAAGGGCTGTGCTTACAGACAGATTAAGCTGCCCGATTATGAAGACCCGTCGAGCACGCTTGTGCGTATGTATCTGGGCGGTGCCTTCGGAAAAAAGCCCGAGGATGTTGGCGCTTTTGCCGCATCAGCATTCTTTGCCGTGGACAGGTTTGCAAGCTTTAAGCAGCACTGGAAGGCTGATTATGATGCGGACAAGCTTATCCTTGCCGACCGCTACACAACCTCAAACGCATACCATCAGCTCGAAAAAATGCCCCGTGAGGATTGGGACAGCTACATTCAGTGGCTTGAGGATTTTGAATACGTAAAGCTCGGTATTCCCAAGCCCGATGCGGTTATTTACCTTGATATGCCCATTGAAATTTCACAGCAGCTTATGTCGGCACGCAGTGAAAAAACGGGGGAAAAAAAGGATGTGCACGAGGCAGATGTCGGCTACCTTCACCGTTGCCGTGAGGCCGCAATGTATGCTGCAGAGAAAATGGGCTGGCAGGTTATAACCTGTGCCCGAGACGGCAAGCCTCTTTCTATAGAAAAAATTGCACAGATGATTGTTGATGCATTACCCGGAGAGTTAGTTTATGCTTGAATTTCATCCCATAACCCTGGCAGATAAGCCGCAGGCTGAAAGAATACTTATGGCAAGCGATAATATGGGCTGTGAGTACTGCTTCGGTACGCTGTTTATCTGGAAGAACGTTTATAAAACACAGATTGCTTTTTATAATAATATGCTGGTTGCAAAATACTTTACTCAGGAGGGCGTAAGCTACTGCTGTCCTACGGGTGATGGCGATTTTGCAGAAACGGTTGAGCTTATAATCGAGGATGCCCGACGTGAAGGAAATAAAACGGTAATAGGCGGCTGCTCACTTGAGGAAAAACAGAAGCTTGAGGAGCTGTTCCCCGGCAGATTTACTTTTACTGCAGACGACAGCAGGTTTGACTATATCTACAAAAGCTCTGACCTTGCACAGCTTGCAGGCAGAAAATATCACGGCAAGCGCAACCACATTTCGGGCTTTATCAAGAACAATCCCGACTGGACTTTTGAAGAAATAAATCCTGCCAATATCGGTCAGTGTGCCGCTATGAATGAGCGGTGGCTGATGCTTAATGAATATAAGGATGAAGAGGCCATTTCGGCCGAGCACAATGCGCTCAATGTCGCTCTTGCACATTTTGATGAGCTTGGCTTTTACGGCGGTCTTATCCGTGCGGGCAGAGAGGTTGTTGCTTTTTCGTTCGGCGAAAAGCTGAAAGACGGTATGTTCTGCACTCACTTTGAAAAAGCATATTCGTCAATTCAGGGCGCATATCCCATAATCAACAGAGAAATGGCAATAAGGCTTTGCGATAAGTATGAGCTTATCAACAGAGAAGAGGATACAGGCTTAGAGGGCCTGCGCAAGGCAAAGCGTTCGTATCATCCTGAAATATGGCTTGAAAAATATATTGCTGAGTGTGACTGAAAGGAAAGTTTGATTTGGTAAGGTTTGACTGTGAAGAATTAAGAGAAGCCGCTGTTGCCCTGTGGCACGAGGCTTTTGGCGACAGTGATGAATATATATGTTTTTTTCATTCCTCACATTGTGGCTGTCACTGTCTTACCCTTGCTGAAAACGGTGAGCTTACAAGCGCGCTTTATCTGATTGACGGCAAGCTTTGCGGCGAAAGCGGCTATTATCTTTTTGCGGCGGCTACGTTTAAAAAGCACAGAGGCAAGGGCTGTATGGCAAGCCTTCTTGAAAAAGCAAAGCAGTTTGCGCTTGACAACAAAAAAAGCTTTATTGCGCTTGTGCCTGCCGAAAAATCACTTTTCGATTATTACTTACGCTTCGGCTACAAAACGGCATTTTATGCAAAGCGTGAAGATATAAAAAATATACCGTTTTTTGAAAAAACCGAGCGGTTTGAATGGTGCGATGCTCATATTGAATATATAAAGGCAGAGCATATAAAATACGGCACTGATATAATTGAGCACGACGGTGAGATATACAGCGTGTTTGACGGCGGATATATCAAAGCTCCTGCCCAAAAATGTGAAGAAAACCGCTACGGTATGCTTCTGCCGCTTAATGAAAAAGCAGAAAAGCTGACAAAAATGAATTCATATATAGGTCTTACAATGGAGTAAAGGAGAAATGAATTATGATTTACGTGTTTCTTGCAGAGGGCTTTGAAGAGGTAGAGGCTCTTGCTACCGTTGACGTGCTTCGCAGAGCAGGCCTTGAGGTTAAGACTGTAGGCGTTACGGGCGCAACCGTAAGCGGCTCGCACTCAATCCCCGTTGTCTGCGACGTTACGGCAGAAAGCATCATTCCCGATGAAAGCGTTGAGGCTGTTGTGCTCCCCGGCGGTATGCCCGGCACACTCAACCTTGAAAAAGACGAAAAGGTAAACGAGTTTATCGATTATGCTTATAACAACGGCAAGTACGTTTGTGCCATCTGTGCTGCACCGAGCATTCTCGGCAAGAAGGGACTGCTTGAAGGCAAGGAAGCAATATGCTTCCCCGGCTTTGAAGAGTATCTTTACGGCGCAAATTTGAGCGAAAAATCCGTCTGTGCAGACGGTAAAATAATTACGGCCAAGGCCTGCGGTGTTGCACTTAAATTCGGCAAGGTTATTGCCGAGCAGTTTATAGGCACCGAAAAGGCTGACGCACTCTGGGAGTCGCTTTACAATGATTAAGGACATAAGACCCGAAAAAAATGCACTTCGTGCGCAATCGCTTGAATGGCGAAAGCAGCTCTCACGGGGAGAGAAGCAGAGAATGGATTTTAAAATTCAGAACAAATTTCTCACTCTGTGGAAATTCCGTGAGGTTACAACCCTGCTTGTTTACTGCTCAAAGCCGCTTGAGGTTGATACCGCACTTATAATTGACAGGGCGCTTGCAATGGGCAAAACCGTTGCCGCACCGAGATGTGTGCCCGGCACACGGGATATGGATTTTTATATAATAAAGAGCAGGGCAGACCTTTTGCCAGGTGCCTTCGGCGTTATGGAGCCGGATACGGAAAAATGCACTCTGCTAAGGGATTATACCTCAAGTGCGTGCATTGTGCCTGCGCTTATGTATGATACCGAGGGCTACCGCCTTGGCTACGGCAAGGGCTATTACGACAGATTTCTGTCGGGCTATAACGGCGCATGCATAGGTCTTGGCTACTCTGTGCTGATGAAAGACAATCTTCCTCACGGTAAATTTGACCGCAAGGTGGATATAATAGTAACCGAAAAAGATAACTATTTTTGCTGAAAGTAAAAGGAGTTACATAAATGGACGAGAATAAAAAGAAAAAGTTTGAAATTGAATTTGATGATGATTTTGATTCGTGGCTTGTACAGCACGAGCAGGCAAAAAAAGCGGCTGAGCCCGTAAAGCCTGTCGCTCCTGCACCAAAGTCTGTTCAAAAGCCAAAGCCTGCTCCAAAGCCCGCACAGCCTGAGCAGTTTAAGGCGGTTGATTCTAATTCACCCTCCGACATTCCGATAAGCCGACGTGAGGTTGTAAAGAATTTCAAGCTTCATATTGACGAAGAGGAATACAGTAAGCCTGCTTATGAAGAGCCTGCCAAGCCCGCAAAGAAGCGTGATAAGGCGGTGTATTTTGCAGGCCGTAAGCCCACAAAGGAGCAGCTTGAGCACAGAAATGCGCAGGAAAAGGCAAGGGCAGACAGACAGCGCAGAGAAAAGCAAGCTATTGCCGAGCAGCGTGTTAAGGAGCGTGACCAGATTACGAAGCTCCGTCAGATGCTGCTGGTTGGTGTTATAGTCGTTTTCTCGGTCATCTTTTCCGCTTACGGCATTTCGTGCATAAACGATGTTCTTGCACTCAGCCGTGATGACGAGCTTGTTGTTGTTACAATCGAAAACGGTGCGGATTATAATGATATTATAAGCGAGCTCAAAAAGAGCGGACTGATAAAGCACAAGTGGTTCAGCAAGATAATAACCAAATTCCGTGGCTTTGACGATGAAAAGTATCTTTACGGCAACCATTATCTCACAGCAGATATGGGTGTTGAGGGTATGCTTACAGCAATGCTCGAAGACCAGAAGTCCGACAAGACTATACGTCTTTCTTTCCCCGAGGGTTGGACCATTCCGCAGATAATCGCAAAGCTTGACGAAAACAACGTCTGCCCTGCGCAGTATATTTACGATGCTCTTAAAAGCGTTGATTTTGAATATGGCTTTGTCGGCGACGTGCCGGACGGCAGTGACAGATGCTATCAGCTTGAGGGCTACATCTTCCCTGATACCTACGATTTCTTTGTAAGTGAAAAAGAAAACGGCGTTGGAGAAAATCCGACAAGCATTATCAACAAATTCCTCGGCAACTTTGAGTCAAAGTGGTCAGAGGTTTATGCACAGCGTGCAAAAGAGCTCGGCTATACTATGGACGAAATAATTACAATCGCTTCAATCATCCAGAAGGAGGCCGCAGACAAGAGCCAGATGGGTAAGGTTTCTTCGGTTATACACAACCGCCTTAACAATAGTTCTTCGTATCCTACCCTCGGCTGTGACTCAACCAAAAAGTATGTTAATAACTTCATCGCACCCGTTATCGGCAGTGCGGCCGCAAGCTCATACCTTGCAGGATACGACACAAACAGCACACGCTCGGGTCTGCCGTCAGGTCCCATCTGCAACCCCGGTGTTGATGCAATTGAGGCAGCACTCAACCCAGATGATACAGATTACTTCTATTTCTGCCACAACGAGGCAGGCAAGATTTATATGGCCGAAACCTACAGTGAGTTCCAGGCTAATTGGGCTCAGGTTCTCAGAGATAATAAGGAATGATTTTAAATATGTTTAAACCCGAACTTTTATCACCTGCAGGTGATATGGAGCGTCTGCAGGCTGCCGTTATGTACGGTGCAGATGCTGTGTACCTTGGCTCTACAAGCCTCGGTATGCGTGCCGCACCGCAGAATTTTAACGCCGAGCAGCTTAAAAGCGCAGTTGAGCTTTGCCATAGTAAAGGCATGAAGGTGTATCTCACCTGCAACGTTCTTGCTCACAACAGCGATTTGCTCACGCTTCCCACGGTTATAGAGTCTGCCGTTGAGGCGGGCGTTGATGCTATGATTATTTCCGATATGGGCGTGCTGTCATTAGTCAAAAAGCTTGCGCCCGATATGGAAATCCACATTTCCACCCAAACGGGTCTTGTCAATCACGCCGCCGCACAGGCAATGTACGATATGGGTGCAAAACGTGTTGTGCTTGCCCGTGAGCTTTCGCTTGAGGAGATTGCGGAAATACGTGCGAAAACTCCGTCTGACCTTGAAATTGAGTGCTTTGTGCACGGTGCGATGTGCGTGTCGTTTTCGGGCAGATGTTTGCTGTCAAATTACTTTATCGGCAGAGATTCCAACAGAGGTGAGTGTGCACAGCCTTGCCGTTGGAAATACGCGCTTATGGAAGAAAAGCGCCCCGGATTTTATCTTCCGATAGGGGAGGACCACAGCGGCACTTACATAATGAATGCACGTGATATGTGTATGATTGAGCATATTCCCGAAATGGTTAAGGCCGGCATCAGCTCGTTTAAAATTGAGGGCAGAGCAAAGTCGTCGTATTATACAGCGGTTGTCACTAATGCATACCGCGCTGCAATTGACGGCTATCTTGCAAATCCCGTTGACGATTATAAACCCGAGCAGTGGATGATTGACGAAACACGAAAGGTAAGCCACAGAGAATACTGTACAGGCTTCTTCTTCAGTGACCCCAAGGACGATGCGCAGATTTATTATGAGGGCACGTATAAGCGCAACTGGAACGTTATGGCAGAGGTTGACCGATGCGAAAACGGCAGGATTTACGTGACCCAGCGCAATCGCTTCTTTGAGGGCGACGAGCTTGAGATTATGGTTGCAGGCAAAGAGCCCGTCAAGGTTAACGTAAAGGGACTTGAGAATGATAAGGGCGAGAGAATTGAAGCCGCACCGCATCCTATGATGAAGTGTAGCTTTGAGTGTGATGCGGCGGTGCACGGCGGTGCGCTTATACGAAAAGCCGCAGATGAAGAATAAATATAAAGAAAGGTCTTTTTATGGCTGATTTTATTTCGGATATTTTCAAGGGCTCGGCTACAACTGCACGCCCGATTGAGTTTGGCAGGAATGGCAAGCTTAAAATTATGCATATTACAGATACTCACTATGATTTTGATAATGTTGATGCGTCTGTGTGGCTTCTCGGTCGTGCCTGCGATAAAGAAAAGCCCGATATTGTAATTGCTACGGGCGATAATGTTGATAACTTTGACGATGCGGCAGACACCAAAAAGCTTATCGACCGGCTTATGAGCGTTTTTGACGAGCGTAATATCCCCGTTGCAATAACCTTCGGCAATCACGATTCCGAAAGGGGCGCAATGTCAAGAGAAGAGCTTATGGCTTACTACAACACCCATTCAAGCTCAATTTCCGTTGACGACGGTGATACGCTTTCGGGCTGCGGTACATACAATATCCCCGTTGTTTCTTCCGACGGTGAAAGGCTTGCCTTTAATCTGTGGGTATTCGATTCAAACGATTATGACGAGCAGGGCAGATACGGCTGTGTTCTTCCCGACCAGGTTGAGTGGTATAAGAGAAGGTCGGATGAGCTGACTGCACTAAACGGCGGCAAAAAGGTTTATTCGCTTGCCTTCCAGCACATGATTGTTGCCGATGTTTACGATGCACTCAAAAAATCAAGGGTGCGTGTGCCTTATTCGTATAAGCATATGTACAACAAAAAAGAGTTTTATTATTTTGACCCCAAGGGCACTAATTTCGGCACGCTTACCGAAACACCCTGCTCCGGATATCACAACTACGGTCAGTTTGAGGCGATGGTTGAAAAGGGTGACGTGCTTGCAATGTTCAGCGGCCACGACCATACAAACGGCTTTGGCGTAAGGCACAAGGGAATTGATATTTCGAACAGCCTCAGCACCAGATATAACCGTGACAGGTTTTCTTCGCAGTACGGCTACAGAATAATCGAGGTTGACGAAAAAGACACCTCACATTACACAAGCAGGGTAGAGCATTGGTATGATATGCTGACCAAAGCGGATGCAGAAGAAGCAGAAGCGCACGGTGACAAATACGGTGCGGAGCTTGTGCGTGATGTCGTGAAAAAAGGTCTGAGGCAAAAGCTTCTTACGGCAGTGCTTCTTATATCTGCAAAGATTATAAGCGGCAGAAGAATTTCATATCCCGATTGATTTTTTGTTGGTTGTTTTGAATATAAAAGAGCACTTGTTTTTGTGCAAAAAATAGGAAATGAAAAAAACTATTTAATTTAAAGAAAATAAGTGCTAATATATATTAAATATTATATTATCCGAGGAGGATAAAGATGAAAAAAGTAATAGCAGTTCTTCTCTCAATCATTATGCTTGTTTCTGTGGCTATGGTGCCCTCTTATGCAGACCAGCCCGAAGTCACAGCGGCAAATTCACTCGAAAGTGCTTTCGCTGAAGGCACAAACAGCCTTGTTGTTTTCGTAACAGGTATCGGCCAGAGCTACTCATATCTGTTCGACCAGAGCTATGTTGACCAGTACGGTGAAAAGCTTCAGGACTACGAGGTTTACGGCAAGCTTATTGCCGAGGGCAAATACCAGTCCAAGTGGAACCTTTTCAACAGCTTTGACGAGGTTTTCTCAAACACAGGCACAATTATCAACATCGTAACACTTGTTATGGAGCTTATCGGCTCTGCAGTTCTCGGCACAAACATCATCCTCAGACCGCAGGTTGAAGCTCTTGTAAGAGACCTTTTCCATTTCAACCTTGTTGATGAAAACGGCAATGCAGACCCCAGAGTTGTTACACCCAAGTATCCGATGTCTGTTTCCGAATATCCCTATGCAACACTTGAGGACGGCAGAGTTGAAAGCGAAGCAAAGGGCCGCTTCTACTCCTCAATCCCCTGTGAGGACATTGCAAGAGAAAAGTTCGGCGAAGACTTTGAAAAGTATCTCTACGTTTTCAATTACAGTGCTTTCTCCTACACATCAAAGAACGTTAAGGAAATGCACGAGTTTATCGAAACAATTCTTGCAAGTGACAATGCAAAAGAGCTTGGCGCAACAGATGTTGTTCTTGTTCCCATGAGCATGGGTGCTTCCGTTGTTACAGCTTATATGGATGCATATCCCACAGTTAAAGAAAACCACATCCGCCGTGTTGTAAGTATCGTCGGCGCATGGGACGGCAGTGACGTTGTTGCAGACCTTCTCACTCAGAACTATGCAGACAACTCTGCAGACCTTTTCTATAACGGTATCATCGCAGGCCTTATCGGCGAGCCCTGGGGCTACGCGATCAACCTTGCACTTCGCATCTTCCCCAAGCAGACTCTCAGAGATTTTGTTGATATGGCACTTGCAGGCATTTCAACAGAGCTTCTCTGTGCAACACCCTCACTGTGCAACCTTATCCCGATTGATAAGTATGACGGTATTAAGGATATCATCAAGTCTGACGTTGTAAGAAAAGAAGCAGATGCTTTCCAGGCTGCAAAGAAGAACCTTGACAAGACTATGAAGTCTCTCGAGAAAGAAGGCGTTACATTCTCCTTCATCTCCGGCTACGGTCTTCCCTTCGGCGCAATCACATCTGATTACACTGCATTCGGATTTATGAAGAGCGCTGCTCAGACAAACTCCGACGAAATTATCAATATCGATTCAACAGCACCCGGTACATCCTTTGTTGCCGCAGGCTCCAAGTTTGAGGATACAAAGGGCAGAGAGCTTTCACCCGACGGCGAAATCGATATCTCCACAACACTCCGCAAGGATGCAACATGGTTCTTCTACAAGCAGAAGCACGAGCTCGAATACAACAACGTTGCAATCGCACTTGCAATTGAGCTTGCAACAGGTAATGTAAAGACAGTTGCTGACTGTGACAATCTTGAAGAGGACGGCTACTACTTCCCGCAGTTCAACGGCGCAAGAAACACAAGAAATTACATCAGATACAACCTCGGCGACCTTGAAAGATACTGCGAAGAGAACAACTACACTCTCACAGCAGAGCAGCAGAAGGTTCTTGACGAGGCAGACAAGATGATGGAGAATCCCATCTGTAACCCCGAGGTTGACGATCCTTATATAACAGCTGTTGAGGATATGATGATTGAAATGGGCATCTACGATGCTCCCACAGAGCCTACAACAGGCGACAAGATTCTCGGCGGCCTGCTCAAGGGTCTTAACACGGTTGTTAATGCACTTGTTGGCTCAAAGGGCTATGTTGATGCAATATTCGGTTAATCTTACATAAATAAAGAGCAGAGTGGAATCACTCTGCTCTTTCGTTAAAGGAGAGGTTTTTATGTTTGAGTTTTTGAAAAAAGCTTTTGCGGTTATCATTGCTTTCTTTCAGGGCCTTGTTTTTAACGTAGGCTACGGCGAATACGTTGCACCAGAAGAGGCAGAAAAGCCCGTAACAGAAATTGTAAACGATATTGAAGGTGATACCGCACTTGCCGACTCGATTAAATATGCCGCCAAGGTAGGCAACAAGGCACAGGCATATTATATTGATGCAGAGCGTTCTGCCTATGTAATGGAGAATGCAGATGCAATGCTCACTCATACCTTGAAGGCACTTAGTAACGGTGCAACACTTGCCGATAAAAACGGCAATGCTTATGTTGATGACAGCTTTGATTCATTCTTTGAGCAGGACGGTTACAGACACTATTTCTCAACCTCAAAGGAGAGCGGCAGAGTAAACACAATCCGCCTTGGCAAGTATTATTACGAGTGCCACGTGCGCGATTTTGATGCAGATTCCAAGCTTTTTAAGGTTGATAAGGCTTATCACCTTTACGGAGATAGACTTTATGCGCAGTATTCACTGTTTGCAAGCGAGGCTACAACCGCTCTTGAAAATTTCGGCAGTGAAATCACTCTTGATGCTTCAACCGTAAAATCCATTCAGGTTAAGGATAAGAACGGTGTTCACAATAACCTTAACATAATTGATTTTGCAAGCGTTGAATATGCCGCTTTTGACATTGACGGTGTCGGCATTGTCGGCTTTATTGTACCGTCAGACGGCAGCACAAAAGAAATGGTTGTCGAGCAGTTTGGCGACACATATTATGTCAGACAGTTTGCCGCATACACTGCGGGCACAGGCATAAATAAGAATGATGAAACAGGCGGATATAATCTCAACTGTGTAACGTTCGGCTTCCGTATTTACACAGACGATACACATTCATTTGACGGTGTTGCAAAGGCGGCATCTATTGAGCGCAATCCGCTTGACGGCATTACGGTCAACGGTGGCAATGCAGAAGGTGCTTATATTGGCTATGATGCGCTTCGAGGCGCATATACCTTCACAATGAAGGGTACTGATTTTACTTCGGCTTATAACAATCCGAATCATCAGTTTTCAATGCCTGTCAGCATCACCTGCGATGATGTGGACAGAGAGATTTATATCAGAACAAACGGCGATAACGGATGTCTTGAAGCAGGTGCAATCCTTGACGAATCCGGCAAGCATGTGCCCATAAATGTTGAGGTTTGCAAAAACTTTCAAGGCGACGGCGGTGAGCCCTTCTACAGCGTAAAGGATTATCAGTACGGCGATTGCTTCTTCCCGCTTTCACTCGGGGCAGGCGAAACTCTCAATTTCACCGTGCTCAATCTTTATCAGAATTGGGGTCACAGTCCGCTCAAGCAGCTTTCAAGCATTGAGTTCCACGTTTCCTACTATCACCTTTCAACGGGCACAACAGAATCCAACTGTATCGCTCCCTATTATGTTTTTGATAAAGACGGCTTCTATCTGCCCGACTTCCGTACACGTAGCGGCATTATGTGGTCTGAGCAGCCTCAGTTCAACTCCGTAGGTATTCTCAAGTTTGTCCTTTACAATAAGAGAACACTCGGTATAGACAGCGGTGACGTGCTCGGCGAATATAAGCATTCACAGATTGACAGTGTCGGACCGCTGTACAGCGATATAACAACTGATTTCGAGTCTGATTGCGGCTCATACACATACACTCTTCGCCACGTTGAATTCCCGCAGACAGACGAAAACCGCACCTATTACGAGGTTGATATCAACTTTAACAGAGAGATTACCTTTAACAATTTCAAGCGCGATTTTGATCTGTTCTACTTCGACGGCAGATTTGTAAACTTCAATAAGCTCGGATACCTTGATGTTGACAACAACTGCACGGTAGCGCAGGTTGGCAAGGGCAAGGATATTTACTATACACTCGGCGATGAAGCTCCCTATTTCAGCTTCTTTGACGTTACAGATGATACAATGCATCAGGTAGACGCACGTTTTGGCTGTAACTTTGCACTTATTGTAAAGGACAGCGAGATTATCATGGACGGAGAGAAGCAGGATATTGCTCTAGCTGTTCACGATGATTCAACCAAGGATCTTACAATCGGCTGTCTGACACTCGATGCGGAGAAGATTACCTTTATGCCCGGCGACAGCATTAAGCTCAACCTTGTTCTTCTTCCCTGGGGACAGGGCACAGAAAAAACAGACGACAAAGTAAGAGCGGTACGAGAGGACAGCGGACTCAAGCCCCTTACCGTTCAGGCTGTTACAGGCACAGTAAAAGATGATGCTCTTGTGCCCACAGTGCTTGCAGATAACGGTGTTGCAGAGGTTAACGTATCAGGCAGCAGAAACTACAACGTAATCCGCTTTGACGGTTACACAAAGCTCGATTGCCCGACAATTTACGTTAAGGACGGCGGCGAGTGGGTAGAGGCAAGCGTATGCACCGAACTCGGCTACGACGGCTACGGCATACATTATAATGAAGATGGCACATACAGCTTCTCATTTGCATACTTCACCGATTCTCCCGATACACAGCATTCATTTAAGATAGTTCAGCAGTAATACCAATAAAGTTTAAGCCTCCCTGTGCAGTGAATTCACAGGGAGGCTGGTTTGTTTAATTCAGCTTTATTTGTTGTTGACACAGCGAAGTATTGTGTTGCCGTCACGGCAAAAATCAACAACGGTAATTGAAGTGTTATCAAGCGAAAACCTGAACACGTGCGGCTTAACCCCTAAAGCTGTGGGTATAAGATATTCAAGAAAGCCGTGGTGGCTGAATACCGCAACACGCTCACCGAAAGTAAATCTGCTTTTTATATAAGAAATAACTTTTTCTGCACGTGCAACATTATCCTCAAAGGCCTCACAGCCGAATTCATAATCTTCAGTGCCGAACAGCTTTGGACACATACTTGTGTTTTTGTAATATCGCTTGAGATATTCTTCACTGCAGCCGTAATAACCGGGGGTACAGCCGCATTCCACAAGCTCGGGACAGATTTCAAGCACGGGCTTTTCGGGCTTTGAATTGCAAACACCGACGGCGGTTTTAAAGCTGCGCAGCAGTGAGCTTGTAATATAAGCATCTATCGGCAAATCTTTAAGCTTTTCACCAAGCTCAATACACTGCTTTTCGCCTTTTGCTGTGAGCTCGCCGTCACTCGGGTCACGGTCTGCGATGTCGGCATAGTCTGTTTCAGCGTGTCTGATAAAAAGAATCTGCAATGTATCGTGTTTTTCCATATTATCACCTTGGGTATAATCTTAGTTTGATAAATTGCGGTTTGTGCAAAGAAATGCGTTTTGAAAAAACGCATTTCTTTGTCTTATCTTTAAACTTTAATTATTTAATTTCAATTCCGATACATTCGTAGCCCATAAGCTTGTTGCTTACACTGTCGGGCTGATGTCCGCCGACATAGAGTGTGATTTTGCCGTCGGGCTCAACACGCTCGCCCTCATCATTTACAGCTTTAATCCAATAGCGGTCGATATCCATTGTGACTCTTACCTTTTCGCCCTTGTTAATCTGAACCGATTTAAGTGCGCAAAGCTGGCAGTGAGGTGTTGCGTAGCGGCTGTCGGTGTATGAAGCGTATATCTGTGCACGCTCATATCCGCTCATATCGCCTGTATTTGTGATGTCAACGCTGACTGTTATCTTTTCATCATCAATCGAATCTATCACAGCATCGGAGTATTCAAACTTGGTGAACGAAAGGCCGTAGCCGAAGGGGAAGAGAGCCTCACCCTCAATATAACGATATGTTCTGCCCTTCATTGCATAGTCTTCAAAATCGGGCATATTGTGGTCGCCCTTGAAAATTGTAACGGGCAGTCTGCCTGCGGGTGAAAACTCGCCTGCAATAAGCTCCGCTGCAGCAAGACCGCCTACAGCGCCGGGATACCAGGCGTGAATAATGGCTTTTGCGTGGCTTGTAACCTTTTCGCCAAGATCAATTGCACTGCCGCACATAAGCACAACAATAACGTTGTCGCAAACGTCGCATACAGCCTCTGCAAGCTTCTGCTGTGTTGCGGGCAGATAAAGTGATTTCTTATCGCCGCAGGCTGTGTAATCGTTATCAAAGCCTGTGTCCTCACCCTCGATTGAGCAGTCAAGGCCGAGTGCAAGAATTGTAAGGTCTGCCTCTGCGGCGGTTGCGATACCGTCGCTTATCATATTCTGGAAACCACTCCAGTGGTTGAGATATTCATCGCAGTAGTTACAGCCCTTTTCAACCGTAACGGTTGCATCCTTGAATACGCGGCGTACACCGTCTGCAACCGTAATGTATTCGGAGGCATAGCCGTTGTAGTTGCCCTCAAGTGCTGTTACGGAAAGTGCGTTGGGGCCTACAACTGCAATGCGCTTATTAAATTTTTTGTCTACGGGCAGTAAGCCGTCGTTTTTGAGCATAACCATACACTGCTGTGCGGCATGATGGTTGAGCTCCTTATGCTCCTTACAGTCAAGCTTTTCAAAGGGAAGGTCGCTGTAAGGTCTGACCTCTTCAAATTCACCGAGCAGATAACGGATTGTGAAGAGCCTTTCTGCTGCTGCCGTAATTTCTTCCTCTGTTACAAGGTCCTGCTCGTATGCGTCGATAAGTGCATCATAGGTATCGCCGCAGTTAAGGTCACAGGTGTTTTTGATTGCAGCTGCCGCAGCCTCTGCTCTTGTGTCGGTGTAGTGGTGATCACGGTAAATATCGCCGAGTGCGCCGCAGTCGGAAACAATATAGCCGTCAAAGTTCCACTTGTTGCGGAGAATATCCACAAGCAGGTAGGGATGAGCACAGCAGGGGTGGCCGTTCGTGCGGTTGTAAGCACCCATAACACCGCTGACACCTGCCTCAACAGTCTTTTCAAATGCAGGCAGGTAGGTTTCAAACATATCATGCTTATCTGCCTTTGCATCAAAGCCGTGGCGTGTTTTTTCGGGGCCTGAATGTACGGCAAAGTGCTTTGAGCAGGCACAAGCCTTATAAAATTCACCGTCGCCCTGAACACCTTTTATGAAAGCGGTGCCGAGTATCGCTGAAAGGTACGGGTCTTCGCCGAAGGTCTCCTGACCTCTGCCCCAACGGGGGTCGCGGAAAATGTTGATGTTGGGTGCCCAGAAGGTCAGACCCTTGAAAATGTCATGGTCGCCGTATTTTACGTGCTTGTTGTATTTTATTCTGCCCTCGGTAGCAATAACGTCGCCTATTTTCTGAATAAGCTCGGGGTCGAAGGTAGATGCCATTGCTATGGTGTGGGGGAATACGGTTGCCGTACCTGCACGTGCAACGCCGTGTGCACCCTCGTTCCACCAATTGTAGGCATCTATGCCGAGCCTTTCAATAGCGGGGGCGTTATAAAGAAGCTGAGAAGCCTTTTCCTCAACTGTCATTTGTGAAACAAGCTCTTTTGCCTTTTTTGCGGCCTTGATTTTATCCATAGTTTTCTCCTTGTATCCTTATAATTGTTTTTTCTTTCGCAGTAGCTTAACAATAGCAAAACTTAAAAATAGTATAATTACATATTCAATTATGTAATGCAGCTTGACTAAGTATGGTATCGCTGCAATAATTCCTGTGCCAATTGATATGCGTTGATAAAAATATCGATTGAAAAAGTTTTCAAAACTATCAATATCAATCATATTTAAATATTCATCTTGTTCGTCCCATTCTTCTAATGCTGACAACTCAAATCCGTTATTTGTTGTTTGCTCGAATACGCAATATTGAGAATTGGTTTCGGAATCTTTCTTAATCAACACATAAAATTTGTCATTTCTTTCAAAAAACATAATTGAGTTAATTTGGTTACCGTAATCATTATTTGAAGGTGTTAATTCTGCAAATCCAACAGCATCCAACTTTTCACGTTCTATCACTAATTGTAAGCCATGCATTTTATTGATTGGTTTTAGCGTAGTATTTAATATGGCACTATTTTTTTCAGAAAGATTAAACATACCACTCTCTTTAACTTGAGTTCTGGCAAGAGTTCCGGTTTTAGCTTGTTCCTCTATAGAATACTCACCTTCATATTGTAACAATATGCTTTGCTGTACTATATTACATTCATTAAAATAAGCGCTGTCTTTCAGAATATACTGATTATAGTTATTGGTATCGATAAGCTCATTAAGTGTTGTTTCTTTGTTAATATCAATATAGTCAACACCACAAAGCCAATACCCAAGATATAAACAGTTATTTAATATAGGAATAATAAGTAATGGGATAATAAATATTATAGCTAATGCGAATTTTTTTGGAAATTTCATAATGCCTCCTTTATAAATATAAAGTATATAAACAATATTATCATAAACAAAACACAAGTCAATAAAAAAAGAAAGCTTCGGATGTAAAAAATCCGAAGCTTTTTTTGGTTAATATTTTATGCCTGTGCCTTGATTTCGTCCTGCGATACAATTTTGATGCCGCCTTCGTGCAGTACCTTTGCCGCCGCGGCATTGTCTTCAACGCGGATGATGATGTATGCCTTACCGACCTCGGGTGTGAGGAAGGCGTAAACGTATTCAAGGCTTATCTGGTTATCTGCAAGCAGTGCCATTGCATCTGCAAAAGCACCGGGTGTGTCCTCAATCTCAACGACGAGAACCTCTGTAACAGAGCAGGTTACGCCTGCAGCCTTAAGTGCTTTTTCTGCCGCCTCATAATCCGAAACAATAAGGCGGAAAATGCCAAAATCTGTCGTATCTGCCATGCAAAGTGCACGGATGCTGACACCATTGTCAGCAAGGTGCCTTGCGATTGACGAAAGCTTGCCGTGCTTGTTTTCAACGAATACGGAAATCTGTTTAACCGGTGTCATATTTATCCCTGCTTTCTTATTTGAAATTATAGCCCATATCGAATGCCTTGAGGTTGAGCTCAAGGAACTTTGCGGGAACAGTTGCTTTTACAGCCTCTACCCAAGTGTCGTATGCGATGTCTGTCTTTGCGGCAAGAACGCCCATAAGCACAACGTTTACTGCCTTTGACGAGCCTGCTTCTACCGCAAGTGAAAGTGCATCGATTGAGGTGATATCTGAGCCTGTTGCGGAAATTGCCTCAATAACGCCGCCGGGGTATTCAGCCGCGCCGATAACAACGGGCATCGGGTCAATCTTCTGTGTGTTTACTATAAGCTTGCCGCCTTCTTTAAGGAAGGGAAGCCATCTTGCAGCCTCAAGCTGCTCGAATGAAAGGATGTAGTCTGCCTCGCCCTTTTCGATAATGGGTGAGTAAACCTCATCACCGTATTTTACGTAGGTTACAACACTGCCGCCGCGCTGGCTCATACCGTGAACCTCGCTTACCTTTACGTCATAGCCTTTTGCGGTAAGAACTGCACCGAGCAGACGGCTTGAAAGGAGAGTGCCCTGACCGCCGACGCCTACTATCATAATGCTCTTTGTTTCCATGGTCGATTATTCTCCTTTCTCAATTGCACCGAATGCACAAAGCTGTTCGCAAACGCCGCAGCCTATGCACTGTGTGAAGTCTATAACAGCCTTCTTGTCACGGAAGCTGATTGCGGGACAGCCTATCTTCATACAGGCCTTACATCCGCGGCACTTGTCAGCATTAACCTTGAGCGGCTTTTCGTGCTTGACATATTTGAGAAGTGCACAGGGTCTGCGTGAAATAATAACGCTCGGCTCCTCAACTGCAAGCTCTTCCTTGATTGCTGTTTCTGTTTCCTTGAGGTTGTAGGGGTCAACAACTCTTACTCTGTCAATTCCTACAGCCTTTGCAAGTGCCTCAAGGTCAACTGCTGTAGCAGGGTCGCCCTTGATTGTTTTGCCTGTTGTGGGGTTCTGCTGGTGGCCTGTCATACCTGTGATTGAGTTGTCAAGGATAATGACGGTTGAGTTGCTTGCGTTGTATGCAATATCAATAAGACCTGTTACACCCGAATGAATGAAGGTTGAGTCGCCTATAACGGCAACGGACTTCTTTTCGTTTTCGGGGTTAGCCTTGTTTCTGCCGTGAAGTGCGGATACGGATGCGCCCATACAAATGCAGGTGTCAATCATACCGAGCGGAGCGAGTGCACCGAGTGTGTAACAGCCGATGTCACCGCTGACGGTAACGTTCTGCTTCTTGAGCGCATAGAAAAGGCCTCTGTGCGGACAGCCTGCGCAGAGTACGGGAGGACGGCCGGGAATAGCAAGGTCTGTTTCAACGCTTGCTGTTTCTTTGCCGAGAATTACCTTGGCAATAAGGCTCTGTGAGTATTCTCCCAGAACGGTGAATGCCTCTTTGCCGATAACGTCAATGCCGTTTGCTCTGCAGTGCTCTTCAATGAACGGGTCAAGCTCTTCAAGAACATAAACCTTGTCGCACTTTGATGCAAAATCCTTGATAATATCTACGGGCAGGGGATATACACAGCCAAGCTTGAGATAGGAAGCGTTCTTGCCGAGCGCTTCTTTTGCGTATTGGTAGCAGACACCCGATGTGATAACACCGATTTTAGTGTCGTTCATCTCAACTCTGTTAAGTTCGCAGCTTTCTGCCCACTTTGCCTGGTCAAGAAGACGCTGTTCAACAACAACGTGTCTGCCCCTTGCCATTGCGGGCATCATAACGTATTTCTGCGGATTCTTTGTGTATTCCTTAACGCCGATATCGTTTCTCTCGCCTGTTTCAACAAGACTGCGTGAGTGAGCAACTCTTGTCGTGAGGCGAAGGATAACGGGGCAGTCGAATTTTTCTGAAAGCTCAAAGCCCTTCTTTGCAAATTCAAGGCACTCTGCAGAGTCTGACGGCTCAAGCATCATAACCTTTGCCGCCTTTGCGTAGTGGCGTGAATCCTGCTCGTTCTGTGATGAGTGCATACCGGGGTCGTCTGCAACTGCGATAACCCAACCTGCGTTAACACCTGTGTATGAGCCTGTGAAAACGGGCTCGGATGCAACGTTGAGACCGACGTGCTTCATACCGCAGAAGGCTCTTGCGCCTGCAATTGCGGCACCGAGTGCAACCTCGGCGGCAACCTTTTCGTTGGGTGCCCACTCTGAGTATACGTCGTCGTATGTAGAAATAAACTCTGTAATTTCGGTGCTGGGTGTGCCGGGGTAGCTGGAAACTACTCTTACGCCGCCCTCGTAAAGACCGCGCGCAACGGCATCGTTACCGATTCTAAGCTCTTTAGCCATTGTATCTTTCTCCTTATTTGTTCTCTTTTCTCAGGTCAATTACTCTTTTTGCCTTGCCTACAAAACGTTCAATCGTGCCGTGCTCAACAATGTTTATCTTGCACTGAATGCCGAGCACTGTCTGAATGCGCTTTGCAATCTTCTTCTGAAGCTCCTGAATCTTGCCGTAGCTGTCAAGCAGGCTGCTGTCAACAAGCTCAACCTGAACCTCAAGTGTGTCTGCAAAGCCCTCTCTGCGAACAACAAGCTGATAGTGCGGGCTGACCTGCTCCATACCGATAAGCACGCTCTCAATCTGTGACGGGAAGATGTTAACGCCGCGGATTTTAAGCATATCGTCGCTTCTGCCCTGAACCTTTTCCATACGTGCGTGTGTTCTGCCGCACTTGCAGGGCTCGTAATTGAGCTTTGTAATGTCACGTGTTCTGTATCTGAGAAGAGGAATGCCCTCTTTTGTCAGCGTTGTAACGAGAAGCTCGCCGTATTCACCCTCGGGTCTTGCCTCGAGAGTTTCGGGGTCAACGATTTCGGGCAGGAAGTAGTCTTCGTTAAAGTGAAGGCCGCAGCGCTCGGTACACTCGCCCGAAACACCGGGACCCATAAGCTCGCTCATACCGTAGTTGTCTGTTGCAAAAAGTCCCCAACCTGCTTCAATCTGTGCTCTCATTTCGGGTGTGCATCCCTCTGAACCGAAAAGACCCAGACGCAGATGATAATCGCTCATCGGGTATTCAAGGCTCTTTGCCGTTTCGCACATATACAGTGCGTAGGATGGTGTTGCAACAAGGGCTGTGGTGCCGAAATCACGCATATACATAAGTGCTTTTTCGGTGTTGCCGCTGGAGTTGGGTATTACGGTTGCACCGATTTTTTCAAGACCGTAGTGCAGGCCGAGCGCACCCGTGAACATACCGTAGCCGAACGAAATCTGAACAATATCGTCGCTTGTTGCGCCTGCGGCTGTAACAATACGTGCCATACAGTCTGACCATATATCAAGGTCGTGTTTGGTATAGCCTACAACGGTGGGCTTGCCCGTTGTGCCCGAGGAAGCGTGCAGACGCACAATTTCCTTCATCGGCTTTGCAAAAAGGCCGAAGGGATAGTTATCACGCAGGTCTGCCTTTGTGGTAGGCGGTATGTACTTGATGTCGTCAAGTGATTTGATTTTGTCTGCTGTAACTCCTGCCTCGTCGAGCTTCTTTGTGTAGAAGGGTACGTTTTTGTAGCAGTAGTCAACCGTCCATTTAAGTCTCTCAAGCTGAATTTCTTCAATCTGCTTTCGGGACATTGTTTCTATATCTTTTTGGAAAAACATATCTTGCCTCCGTTAAACTTATTCGTTTTCAATTACACCTGTATAGAAGAAGGAGTTATCCTCCGAATTCTTTTTGTCAATTTCGGAAAGAACGATACATACGAATATTGATGCAATCATTGCTGCACAGGCAAAGGTCGGACCCTTTGCTGCGAGCGATGCAAGCTTTTCGTTTTCAAAGCCGAACATTGTGAATGCTTTTGCAACTGCAGGAATAAGCGCAATGCAGAAGCCTGTGAGAATACCCTTCCACGCAGCATTACGGCTGAGCTTTTTGTAATAAAGAGCGAGCACGTAAGGTGCAAGGAATGAGCCTGAAATGATACCCCATGAGTAGCTCATCATATCGAGAATTGGTGTGTCTGTGTTTGCAACTATGTAGGACAGCACAACAAAGACAGCACAGAATACCTTGGTAAGAGTAGCCGCTTTTTTATCTGTTACGCTTTTTATGTTCGAGCGAATAAGGTCAATTGAAACTGTCGAGCAGGCTGTGAGTGTAACCGAGCACAGCGTTGAAACCGATGCCGAAATGAGAAGCACAAGCACGATGCCGAGCAGAATTACGGGCAGGTCAGCCGCCTTGAGCATTTGGGGTACGATATAGTCCTGCGCAGGCATGTCTACGCCGACTGTAAAGAAGCGGTGACACAGTGAGCCGATGAAATATCCGCCGCCTGCAACCAGCAGAGCGAAGAAGGTGGATATGCTGATGCCTCGCTTTGCCTGAGCATCATCCTTGATGCCGAAATATTTCTGTTCCATCTGCGGCAGACCCCATGTGCCGAAGCTTGTCATAAGCACGGTTGCCCAGAGTGATACCCATTTGTCGGCACCCATAGGAGCAAATCCCCAATCGGATTTTGCGTATTCAACAATGCCGCTGATACCGCCTACCTGCTTGCTTCTAATTACGAAGATAATAAGAAGGATAACGCCGAACATCATTACGATGCCCTGCACGAAGTCTGCTCTTGCCTGGACAAGATAGCCGCCAAGCACAAGCAGAATCAGTGCGACAGCCGCAATTACAATCATACAGACATTTACGTCAACGTTTAAAAGCACCTCTGCAACACTTGCAAGGCCTTTATAGACAGAAGCGGAATAGGGGACGAGGAATATGAAGATTACGGCTGCGGCAAAAATTTTCATCTTCTTTGAGCCGTATCTTTTTTCGAAGAATTCGGGCATGGTTTTGATTTTAAGTCTTGAAGCAACGTCACGTGTGCGGCGTGCAAGCACCTTCCAGGCAAGCCATGAACCGAATATACAGTTGCCTATACCTGCAAGAATGCCCCAAAGGCCGTATCCGAGGCCCGTGCCGCCGGCATAGCCTACAAACATAACGGCCGAAAAATATGCCGTTCCGTAAGAAAGAGCGGAAAGCCAGGCACCTGCATTTCTGCCGCCGACCGTAAAGTCTGCAATGCTTTTTGATTTTCGACCCTCAATAATACCGATAGCAAACATACCGATTATGTAAACGGCAAGTGTTATCCACAAAGTAAGGTTTTCCATAACAAAGACTCCGTTTAATACCTCTTTTGCGATTTAAAGCTTCACCGCTTTTATGCGGTAAATCGCACAGGCAAAATATATAGGCAGTACATACCGTACTAAACGGTACGCACGACCATTCGTTAGTATTTTACTTTATTATTGCTGATTCGTCAATAGTAAATTTGCCGATTATTGCAACAGTTATAAATTACCGGTTGTTACTTTTCTATATTTATGGTAGTGTTTTAGTAGAAAATTAAAATTTTTTAAAAGTTTTTATCACATTTTGCGTTTTTCAAGTGTTTTATAATATAGAGCATTTTTGTGATTTCGGAGGTGAGGGCATTTGAGCATAAAATCGCAGTATAATGACGAACTCAGATATGTTGAGTATGCGGTGGAAAAATACAGTCGCACGCTTTTTCGCATATCATACTCAATTCTCGAAAACGAGCACGATGCAGAGGATGCGGTGCAGGAAGCTTTTATACGCTATATGACAAAGTCACCTCTTTTCCGTGACAGTGAGCATGAAAAGGCCTGGCTGATAAGGGTAACGACAAATATCAGCAAGAATATGGCACGCTTCAGAATGCACCAGGCGCAAAGCAGTATTCTTCAGCTTAACGATATAGGTGTGGCTGAGGATGACAAAGGTGTGATAGAGGCGGTTATGCATCTGCCTGTCAAATACCGCACGGTGCTTGACCTTTATTACATAGAAGGATATAAGGCAAACGAAATTGCTTCAATACTCGGCATATCTGCGGCGGCTGTGCGAAAGCGATTGCAGTACGGTCGTACATTGCTGAAAAAAGAACTTGAAAGGAGCGGTCTGTAATGAAAAAGAAGTATATTAAAAGCTACACCAGGGCTATGGGCCGGGTTGATATGAGCGATGAAGCAAAGCAGAGAATAGCAAAAAACTGTGCCCGTTACAGCACGCTTCACAAGATAAAACGCGGCAGATTTGTTATAACTGCCATAAAAACGGAAAAAACAACTGATGGGAGATAATTTCCATCAGTTTCATTTTGTAAAATAAGTTTATTTTCGGAGGAGAAATGATGAAAGAACCCACACTCTACAAAATAGTCAAACCGCCGCTGGCTGCGTGGTTCAGACTGTTTTACCGCCCGCAGATTGAGGGCAAAGAGAACATACCGACAAGCGGCAAGATTATTCTTGCAGGTAACCACACCAATTTTCTGGATTGCTTCAACGTTGCGGTTTCAACAAAGCGATGCGTGCACTATATTGCCAAGGCAGAGCTGATGAAGGGCATAGGCAAGTATATTTTTCCGGGTCTCGGCATAATTCCCGTTGACCGAAGCACAAGTGGTAAGGATGCAGTTAAAACAGCGGAGGAGTATCTTGCAGACGGCAAGCTGGTTGCAATATTCCCGGAGGGCACAATCAACCGTACAGACGGCCCGATGATGCCTTTTAAGGGTGGCGCAGTCAAAATTGCGTGCGATGCGGAATGTGAAATTGTGCCGTTTGCAATTACAGGCAAATACAAGCTTTTCAAAAAAAGTGTAAAAATTACGTTTATGCCCGCAATAAAGGTTGAAAAGGGCTCGCTTAAAGCGGCGAACAAAAAGCTTGAGGAAACAGTACTTAATGTAATTTTAAAGGAAGGAAAATAAAACCGAAATGAAAAACCCCGAAGAGAGAGAGCTTGGGTATAAGCTCTTTATGCCGTTTATGCGTGCGGTTTTTAAGCTTTATTACAAGCCGCGCATAATCGGTGCAGAGAAAATCCCCAAAGAGGGTGCGGTTGTTATTGCAGGCAACCATAAGCATATTCTTGACCAGTGCCTTACAATAATTGCCACCAAGCGAATGATTCACTATATGGCGAAGAAGGAGTATTTTGAGGGTAAGTTTGCCTGGTTTTTCCGTGCGATGGGATGCATACCCGTTGACCGTGCAACGACCGATATCAAAAGCGTTAAGTCCGCAATGAAGGTACTGCGCAAGGACGGTGCCATAGGCATATTCCCCGAGGGCACAAGAAACCGTACAGATGCATTTTTGCTTGAGTTCAAGCCCGGTGCGGCAAACCTTGCCAAAAAGACCGATGCGTACATAGTGCCGTTCGGTCTGACAGGTGAATACAAATTTCGCAGTAAAACTCTTGCCGTACGTTACGGTGAGCCCTTCAAGGCAGACGGTATGACTGCCGAGGAGGCAAGCGACAGGCTCTACAAAGAGGTTGAGCGTCTTATGCGTGAAGGAATTGCAGAAGAAGAGAAAATGAAAAAGTAAAACGGAGTAAAGGGAATAATGAGAATAGGTTTGGACGTCGGCTCGACAACGCTCAAATGCGTTGCCGTGAACGACAAGGAAGAAATTGTATATAAGGCTTACGAGCGGCATTACTCAAAAATAGCCGAGATGAGCGCAAAAATGCTCGGCGAAATTCTTGAGGTGCATCCCGAATTTTCAAAGTCTGCGCTGACTGTTTCAGGCTCGGCGGGTATGGGCTTTGCCAATACACTCGGTCTTGATTTTGTGCAGGAGGTTTATGCAACAAGGGTTTCGGTTTCAAAGCTGCTTCCGGGCACAGATGCCGTAATTGAGCTTGGCGGTGAGGATGCAAAAATCCTTTTCTTTACGGGCGGCACAGAGGTAAGAATGAACGGCTCCTGTGCAGGCGGTACAGGTGCATTTATTGACCAGATGGCATCTTTGCTCGAAATTTCGCCGCTTGAGCTTAATGAGCTTGCAAAGAAAAAAGAGAAGATTTATTCAATTGCATCACGCTGCGGTGTTTTTGCAAAGTCCGATATTCAGCCCCTGCTCAATCAGGGTGCGGCAAAGGCAGACGTTGCGGCAAGCATATTTACAGCGGTTGTCAACCAGACTGTTGCAGGCCTTGCACAGGGAAGAAGAATTGAGGGTAATATTGTCTATCTCGGCGGTCCGCTCTACTTTTTGTCAGAGCTTCGTGCCGCTTTTGATGAGGGGCTTAAAGCCAAGGGTGTATGTCCCGAAAACGGACTTTATTTTGTCGCACTCGGTGCGGCATTCTGCGCCAAGGGTGATGAGCTCGATATTAAAGAAGTGAAAGAGAAAATTGCAAGCTGCTCAAACAGCGGAGAATATATAAGCGCAAAGCCGCTGTTTGCTTCGGAAGAAGAGTATGAAGCTTTTGCAAAAAGACATTCGCTCAGCAGTGTGCCAACTGCCGAATCGGTAAAGGAAAACGAGAAGATATACATAGGCATTGATGCAGGCTCAACTACGGTTAAAACCGCTGTAATCAATGCTGAGGGTGAGCTTCTTTTCAGCCGCTATATGCCTAATTCCGGCGACCCCGTAAAGCTTGTAAGAGAGTTTCTTACAGAGGTTTATGATAAATTTGACAAGGCAGTAATCGGCGGCTGTGCCGTTACGGGCTACGGTGAGGATATTATCAAAAATGCCTTCGGTGCAGATATCGGCATTGTTGAAACCGTAGCGCACTTTACTGCGGCTAAAAAGTTTATGCCCGAGGTTGATTTTATTATCGACATCGGCGGTCAGGATATAAAGTGCTTTAAAATCAGAAATAACGCAATTGACAATATCTTCCTCAACGAAGCCTGCTCATCGGGCTGCGGTTCATTCCTGCAGACCTTTGCAAGCGCTTGGGATTATGATATTGAAAGCTTCTCAAAGCTTGGTCTTTTTGCAGACAGACCCGTTGACCTCGGCTCAAGATGCACCGTGTTTATGAATTCTTCTGTCAAGCAGGCACAGAAGGACGGCGCAACAATTGACAATATATCGGCAGGTCTTTCGATAAGCGTTGTTAAAAACGCTCTTTATAAGGTTATCCGTGCTGCCAATGCGGATGAACTCGGTCAGCACATTGTTGTGCAGGGCGGCACATTCCTCAATGATGCGGTCCTCCGTGCATTTGAGCAGGAGATAGGCAGAAACGTTGTGCGTCCGAATATTTCGGGCATAATGGGTGCGTACGGTGCGGCGCTTATTGCGCTTGAAAAAATGAAAACCGAAAGCACGCTCATCAGCCGTGAGGAGCTTGAAAGCTTCGAGCATACGGTAAAGGCTGTTGTCTGCGGCAAGTGCAGTAATAACTGCCGCCTTACGGTTAATACATTCAGCGGCGGCAGACGCTTTATAGGCGGCAACCGTTGCAGCAGAGCCTTTTCAAATGAGGACAAGCAGGATACACTAAATCTGTTTGAGTATAAAAAACAGCTTCTTGCAAAATATGCAGTCACCCAGGGTAAGCGCGAAACAGTGGGCTTGCCGATGGGACTTAATATGTTTGAACTGCTTCCTTTCTGGCACACCTTCTTTACACAGCTCGGCTTCGGTGTTGCCTTGTCGGAGCCTTCAACAAGGGAGCTTTATGTCAGAGGTCAGCACACAATTCCGTCTGATACTGTCTGCTACCCTGCAAAGCTTCTTCACGGCCATGTTGAGTCACTTATCGACCAGGGTGTAAAGCATATTTTCTATCCCTGTATGACTTATAATATCGACGAAAAGCTCGGCGATAACAACTATAACTGTCCCGTTGTTGCCTACTATCCCGAGGTTATACGCTCAAACGTCGCAAGGCTTAAAGAAATAAATTTCATCAGCAATTATGTCGGCTTACACAGACCCAAGGAATTTGTGCCGAGGATTCATAAGATTCTTTGCGATAACTTCGGCAGCATTCCGCTTAAAGCAGTTAAGGTGGCAACGGACAAGGCTTTTGAAGAGTACAAGGCATATATGAACAACCTGCATATAACAGGCCTTAAATTTATGCACGAGGCAAAGAAAAAGGATATGCCCGTTGTTATTCTCTGCGGCAGACCATATCACCTCGATGCAGAGATAAACCACGGCATTGATAACCTCATCTGCTCGTGCGGTGCGGCAGTTATTACAGAGGATTCGGTAAGCCCGCTTGTGTCAAAATTCCCGACGGGCGTGCTTGACCAGTGGACCTATCACTCACGTCTTTATGCTGCGGCAAAATACGTTGCCGATAAGAAGGATGACGATATAAACATCGTTCAGCTTGTTTCATTCGGCTGCGGCGTTGACGCCATTACAACCGACGAAATGCGCTCGATTCTTGAAAGCGGCGGCAGAATTTACACACAGATTAAAATTGACGAAATTTCAAACCCCGGTGCGGTTAAAATCAGACTCCGCAGTCTGTTTGCCGCAACGGGCAGATAAAAGGAGGCGAGCAGAATGAATCTTCAGGACAGAGTTGAATTTACAAAAGATATGATGGATTATACCTTGCTTGCCCCCGGCATGGCAGATATCCATTTTTCAATGCTCGGCAATATATTCGGTCAGTACGGCTATAAGGTTGAGCTGCTTAAAAACGACGGCAGGTCGGTTGTTGATGAGGGCCTCAAATATGTTCATAACGATACTTGCTACCCTGCACTGCTTGTTATCGGTCAGCTTATTGATGCACTCAACAGCGGTAAGTACGACGTGAACAAAACCGCACTTATGATTACTCAGTCGGGCGGCGGATGCCGTGCATCAAACTATATCCATCTTCTTCGCAAGGCGCTCAAAAAAGCGGGTTATCCGCAGGTGCCCGTAATTTCTCTAAACCTCTCGGGTCTTGAGAAAAACAGCGGCTTTAAAATCAGACTTTCAATGGCAATGAAAATGCTTTCGGGTATGATTTACGGCGACCTTATAATGCTGCTCAAAAACCAGGTTGAGCCCTATGAGGTTAACGAAGGTGAAACAAACCGCCTGACACAGAAATGGATTGACGATATCAGCGCAATGTTTGCCGAGAAAAAGGGCTATTCGATGAAGGAAATGCGCAAAATTCTGCCCGAAATCACAAAGAGCTTTGCCGATATAAAGGTTAACAAAACCGAAAAAATCAAAGTTGGTGTTGTAGGCGAGATTTATGTCAAGTATTCTCCGCTTGCCAACAATCACCTCGAGGAGTTCCTGTTCAGCCAGGGCTGTGAGGTTATGGTGCCCGGCCTGCTCGGCTTCTTCCTTTTTAAAACCGATAACAGACTTGAGGATTGTAAGCTCTACGGCGGCAAAAGGCTCAAAAAGGTTGCAATGGAGGTTGCAATGTGGTTCCTCACCCGCTACGAAACAGAGCTTCGTAAGGCGGCAGGCGCATACGGCAGTTTCTGCGTGCCCGAAACCTATGCCCACATAAAAGAAAAGTGCACCAAAATAATCGGTGCAGGCTGTAAAATGGGTGAGGGCTGGCTTCTCACAGCGGAGATGATGGAGCTGATTGAAAGCGGCTACGGCAACATTGTGTGTGCACAGCCTTTCGGCTGTCTGCCCAACCACATTGTCGGCAAGGGTATGATTAGAAAGCTCAAGGAGCTTTACCCCGATTCAAACATCGTGCCTATCGACTATGACCCCGGCGCAACAAGAGTTAACCAGGAAAACCGAATCAAGCTTATGTTAAGCGTCGCACAGGAAAATCTTGATAAATAAAAAAGGAAGGTTGATTTTTTCAACCTTCCTTTTGTTTTTGTTACTGCTTTTGGGCGGCAAGCTCTTCAAGATACTCATCGTAAGTAATCTTTTTATCGTAGAAGCTGCCGGGAGTTACGTCAATAAGTCTGTTTGCAATTGTCTGAATAAACTGGTGGTCGTGCGATGTGAAAATAACGCTTTCTGTGAACTTTGTGAGGCCTTCGTTGAGCGAGGCGATTGATTCAAGGTCAAGGTGGTTGGTCGGCTCGTCAAGCAGAAGCACGTTTGCGCCGCTGAGCATCATCTTGCACAGCATACAGCGCACTCTCTCGCCGCCCGAAAGTACCTTTGCCTTCTTTGTTGCTTCTTCGCCGGAGAACATCATTCTGCCGAGCCAGCCTCTTACGTCTGTTTCAAACACGAGGTCTGAATAGCGGCGAATCCAATCTGTAAGGCTGTCCTCAACACCGTCAAAAAATGCGCTGTTATCGCTCGGGAAATATGAGCGTGAGGTTGTAACGCCCCATTTGATTGTGCCTTCATCGGGCTCAATCTCTTCTGCAAGAATCTGGAGCAGTGTTGTTTTGGCAACAGTGTCTGCACCTATAAGCGCAACCTTTTCACGTGGCAGAATTGTAAAGCTTACGTTGTCGAGCACCTTTTTGCCGTCAACAGTTTTGCTGATGTTGCTTACCGTCAGCACCTCGTTGCCTATTTCACGGTCGGGCTTGAAGGCAACAAACGGAAAACGGCGGGATGAAACGGGAATTTCGGCAATGTTAATATTGTCAAGCAGCTTTTTGCGGCTTGTTGCCTGCTTGGATTTTGATGCGTTTGCGCTGAAGCGTGCAATGAAATCCTGCAGCTCTTTGATTTTTGCCTCTGCCTTTTTGTTTTGCTCACGAAGCTGGCGCTGTGCCATCTGTGTGTATTCGTACCAGAAATCGTAGTTGCCTACGCTCATTGTAATTCTGCCGTAGTCAATATCTACGGTGTGGGTGCAAACTTTGTTGAGGAAGTGTCTGTCATGCGAAACAACAATAACCGTGCTGTGCAGGTCTATGAGGAATTCTTCAAGCCAATGAATTGCATCAACGTCAAGATGGTTTGTAGGCTCGTCCATAAGCAGAATATCGGGCTGACCGAAAAGTGCCTGTGCAAGAAGCACCTTAACCTTTATGTCACCGGGCAGATTTTTCATCTGCTCGTAGTGGTATTCGTTTGTAACACCAAGACCGTTGAGCAGTATTTCAGCGTCGCTCTCTGCGCTCCAGCCGTCCATTTCGGCAAAGGTCTCCTCAAGCTCGCTTATTCTCATACCGTCTTCCTCGGTGAATTCCTCTTTTGAGTAAAGTGCCTCTTTCTCATCGATTATTTCAACAAGCTTCGGGTTGCCCAGAAGGACTGTGCGCACAACG
>JAZUOH010000034.1:0-1624 GCA_045604525.1 Acutalibacteraceae bacterium | reverse complement strand
TGCCGTTGTTGATAATCACGACCTTTTTGAAACATATCTTCCCGCATTTGAAAAAACGGTAAAATCAGGTGTTTCAGGTGTTATGGGTGCATATAACCGTCTGAACGGCGAGCCCTGCTGCTCACATTCATATCTCATTTCTGATATTCTTCGCAAACAATGGAATTTTGACGGCTATGTTGTTTCCGACTGCGGAGCACTTAAAGATATATTTAAATTTCACAAATTTGTTGAAACAAGAGCAGAAGCTGCTGCAGTTGCACTTAAAAGCACCTGCGACCTTAATTGCGGCGACACATATGATGCTCTTGTTGATGCATATGAGCAGGATTTAATCAGCGAAGAAGCTATTACGGCAGCAGCAGAAAATCTTTTTGCAATTCGTTACAGACTCGGTGAATTTGAAGAAAAAAGACCTTATTCCGAAATCGGATATGAAGAACTGGACAGCAATAAAAATAAAGCTCTTAATCTGAAAGCGGCGGAGCAATGTATTGTTCTTCTTGAAAACAAAGATAATTTTCTCCCTCTTGATAAGAATACAAAAAAGAAAATTGCCGTTATCGGCCCGAATTCTCTTTCATTTACTGCCCTTGAAGGCAACTACAACGGATATGCATCGGAATATATAACCGTAGCAGACGGCATCCGCAGAATATTTAAAAATGCCCAAGTCACCGTTGAAAAGGGCTGCAATTACTGCCAGGAACAAACAAATCATTGGAGTGGCTTTCAGAATATGATAAGTGACGGCATTGCAGCCGCCTCCGAAGCGGACATCACAATCCTTGCACTCGGACTCGACCGCACCGTTGAAGGCGAAGACACGGGCTTTGACGATGACTACACAGCAAGCGGTGATAAGCGTTCGCTCTTTCTTCCCGCAACCCAGCAGAAGCTCGCTCAGGCTGTGTGTGATGTTTGCGAAAATGTTATTGTTGTTCTTCTTTGCGGCAGCTCAATAGATATAGGCGAAAAAGTGAGAAAACACGCAAAAGCGGTTATCCACGCGTGGTATCCGGGTTCGGTGGGCGGACTCGCTCTGGCAAAAATACTTTCAGGCGAAGCAAATCCCTCGGCAAGGCTCCCCGTTACAATATACAAAGGCAATCACGATATGCCTGCTTTTGAGGATTATAATATGAAAGGCAGAACCTACAGATATATCAAAGGCGATGCTCTCTATCCGTTCGGCTACGGTCTTTCATACACTAAATACAGTTATGAAAACGCAAAACTTGTTTTCGCAGACGATGACAGAATAACCGTAAATGCAGAAGTAACAAATATCGGCAATGCAGACGGAAAAGAAACCGTTCAGGTTTATGCTTCATATACAGACAGCAGAGCTGCAACTCCTCATTGGCAGCTCTGTGCCGTAAAGCCCGTTATGCTGAAAAAGGGTGAAAAGGCAGAAATAACTCTTGAAATTGACAGATACTGGATTAAAGCTGTTAATATGAACGGCGAAAGAATTGAGCCCGACGGCGAAATCAAGCTTTATATCGGCGGTCATCAGCCTGATTCCGTGAGCACCGGGCTTCTCGGTTATCCGTGCCTTGAAATCAATCTGTAAAGCTAACATATTTTTCTGTATTCAATAAATTATAGGAGCAAAACTATG
>JAZUOH010000033.1:0-12184 GCA_045604525.1 Acutalibacteraceae bacterium | reverse complement strand
TTTTCCCTTGACAACTTTAAGCGTTGTATCTCTGTCAGTAATTTTTCCGTGATCTGCGACATTGTGGCAAACAACGGTGCGATTACCTTTGCCTATGAACCTATCTCCCGATGCCGTGACGACCTTGCCACCTTCTCTGTTGCAGATATGCAGATTAGTGGTGAGTTTAATTTTGTGTATTGCAATGAACGGGTCGCAAGGGAGAAAATAAACTTGCTTTTCTCTAGCTAGGAGCTATTCTTCAAGACACAAACATTTAACATTTATAAAAACAAAAAAAGGGGCAGACTTTACGAAATTAATCGTAAAATCTGCCCTTGATATCTGTTGATTTAGTTCAAGTCCTCCCCGAAAGTCGTTTTTGGCTTAGGATATCTATTGAGTTTCACTTGAAAAAATGGGATAAAAAAATCCAGTAACCGTTGTGGTTACTGGATTTTTTGCGCCGATATCTAAATCGGTTCGCATTGTTGGTTGCGGAGATGGGATTTGAACCACATGACCTCCGGGTTATGAGCCCGACGAGCTACCGAGCTGCTCTACTCCGCGATATATAGCTTCGCTGTTCTCACAGCATTAGTTAGTATAACCATAACAGAGCAAAAAGTCAATACCTTTTTGCAAAAAAGCAAAAAAATCTTTCGACATAATTTGCAGGGTGTTAATGCTCTGCCGCCTGTTTATCCCTGGCGAGCTGTTTTTTTAAGTCACCAAGCGAGCTGAATTTCATTTCGCCCCTGATATATCTTTGCAGGCGCACCTCAATACTTTTGCCGTACAAATCGCCGCAGTAACCGAGTATGTGCGTTTCACTGCGCTGCTGGTCGTTTTCAAAAGAGGGACGTCTGCCGATATTTGTAACCGAGCGATACCATTTGCCGTCTACACAAGCACGTGAAGCATACACACCGTATTTCGGCACAATCATACCATCGGGGAAAAGCTGATTGAGCGTAGGACAATCGAGCGTTCTGCCAAGCTCATCGCCGTGAACAACCTCGAGCGTATAGCCGAAATCTCTGCCGAGCATTTTGTTTGCAAGCTCAATTTCACCGTTTTCAAGTGAAGTGCGGATTCGTGTTGAGCTGACCGGCTCGCCCTCATAAAGCACAGCCGGCACGGTCACAAGCTCAACTCCGGCATTTTTGCAAAGCTCACCCAAAAGAGTGCTGTCGCCCCCGCCGTTTTTACCGAAGCGGTAATTGAAGCCGCAACAAAGCACAGCTGCATTATATTTTTCGACAAGAATTATATTAAAAAACTCCTCGGGTGTGTAATCCTTTACTTTGGCAAAATCAACCTTCAAAACCTCTGCACCCATTGCAGAGATAAGCCGCTCTTTTTCATCAGAGGTAAGAAGATCTTTGCTCTCAAGTCTGCCGAAGAAACGCGACGGCATAGGCTCAAGCAAAAGCACAGCAGGAACAAGGCCGCTCTCTGCCGCACTTACCGCACAGCCGATAACAGCCGAATGGCCTGTATGAATGCCGTCAAAATTGCCCAGAGCAATTGCCCTTTTCTTCTCTGCCATAGGTTTTTCCTTTTACGTTTCGGAATAAATCCTCTTTATTTTAAGTTGTGCCGAATCTTCATCAACCTCGCCGAGACCGAGGAATTTATTATCGGGCGAATAGACCTTATATATACCGACTGAAAGCGGAGTATGAATACGCTGTGTGTCAAGCGCACCGCCGTTTGAAAAGCGCTGTGCCTGCGCCGCAGACACCGTAACGCAGGGATAATCAAGCAAGGTGTCAAGCGCAACCACGTCGCTTTCGGTTATTTCATCGAGCGTTTTGCACTGCGAAATATCTACACCGTGTGCCTCAACCCTGCGAAGAGAGGTGAGCACCGCACCACAACCGAGCTTTTCGCCTATATCGTTAGCCAACGAACGCACATAGGTGCCTGCAGAGCAGCTGACATGGAATGAAAACTCCTGCTTCAATTCGTCAGCACCTGTCAATTCGAGAGAATAAACCGTAACTCTTCGGCTCTCACGTTCAATTTCAATACCCTCACGAGCAAGCTCATAGAGCTTTTTGCCGTCTTTTTTAATTGCGGAATACATAGGCGGCACCTGGTCAATTTCGCCGAGAAAGCTGAGCATTGCAGCTTCAAAATCCGCTGTTTTAAAGCTTGTCTGAGTCTGACTTAAAACCGTGCCCTCAATATCGAGCGTATCGGTTGTGATGCCAAGACGCACCGTTGCCTCATAAGCCTTGTCGTGAGAATTGAGAAAATCTATAAACCGTGTTGCACCGCCGAGCATAACAACGAGCACACCCGTTGCCATAGGGTCGAGCGTGCCTGTGTGACCCGATTTTTTTGCACCGAGCACACGCTTCGCTCTGTTTGCGGCAACAAACGAGGTCATCCCCTGCGGCTTATCAACAAAAATTACACCTGTCATATAAATTCACCGATTGTGTCTATGAGCAGCTTTGTTGCTTCCTCACGTGTGCCGGGGAGCTGACAGCCTGCGGCATTGTGATGTCCGCCGCCGCCGAGCTTTGCGCAGATTGCACTTGCGTCAACAGGGTTGTGTGTGCGCACAGATGCCTTATACGTGCCGTCACGTCTTTCACGCATTGTGACACCGACAAGCACACCCTCAATCTGACGTGAGATTGCGGCAATACCGTCGCACTCGTTTTCATCCGAGCCACTTTCAGCAAACATCCGGCGTGTGATTGTAATGAGAGCACACTTGCCGTCATAGAAAAACTGCATACCGTCGAGAGCAAGCCGCTCGAGTGCAGCATAGGTTCTCGTTTTGGTTTCAAACATTTTAACGTTAATTTCTGCCGCAGCCGCACCTGCCTCCATAAGCTTTGCGGCAATGCGGTGGGTTTCGGGTGTGACATTTGCATAGCGGAAACAGCCTGTGTCGGTAGTGATACCTGTATAAAGCCTGTCCGCAATTTCGGGTGTTATTTCAACACCGAGCAGACACACAATTTCATAAACAATCTGTGCTGCCGCGGCAGCCGTAGCATCAACGTAGCTTTGCTTTGCAAAAAGTCTGTTTGAGCCGTGGTGGTCAATGCAAAGGTCAACCCTGTCGCTGTATTTTTCAATTATATCGTTACCCATAAGCGTAACGTCGGCAATATCAACCGCAACAACAGTCTGCTCCTCAAAATCCTGCTTTTCAACATCAAGATAGCCGAATTTTGCGGGAAGCTCTTCGTTGTTGATGACGTTTGCCTTTTTGCCGAGCAAACGCAATGCAAGGCAAAGACCGAAACCCGAACCGAGAGTATCTCCGTCCGGGTGTGCATGGGTAAGGATTGTAAAATTATCGTGCGATTTCAAGAAAGAAGCTACACTGCCGATATCAATAAGCATTGCTCTTCCCTCCTTAAAAATGTTTTAATAACCGCTTATTTAAATTAAAGCAATTTCTGTAAGCACTGATTTAATCGTAGTGCTCAGATTGGCGTGATAGATTTTTGTCAGTCTGCTTGAAAAAACACAGGTAATACTTTGTGTATTACCGAGTATTTTGAAAGCGGAATGGCGAAAAGATATCCGTCAAGATGAGTGCTAAAGATTAAAGAAGTGCTTACTTACTCAAATCATTTAACATCTTTGCGATGCTCATACCGTGCTCAATGGAATCATCCGCAACAAAGCGAAGCTCGGGCGTTTTGCGAAGGCGCAGACGCTGACCAACCTCACGGCGGATATATCCTGCCGCGTTTTTAAGGCCTGCGGCGGCCTCCTTTGCGGCTTCAATACCTTCCATTGCGCTGATATATGCCTTTGCATAGGAAAGGTCGCCCGAAACCTCAACACGAATAACCGTGAGAAGCTTGCCCTGAACACGGGGGTCTTTTATTTCGTCACGGATGATAGCGATTATTTCACGCTTGATATCCTCCGCAACTCTGTCTGATTTATAACCTGCCATAATATTTTTCAGCAAAGGCTGACGAAAAATCAACGTCAGCCCTGCATCTACCTTTCATATTAGTCGCGGTATTCTTCTATGATGAATGCCTCAAAGATATCGCCGAGCTTGATATCGTTGAACTTATTGAGAACGATACCGCACTCGTAACCGGAAACAACTTCCTTTACGTCATCCTTGAAACGCTTGAGTGAGCCCATTTCATCTTCTGTAATAACAATACCGTCACGTACAACTCGGATTTTGGAGTTACGTGTAACCTTACCGTCAAGAACATAACAGCCTGCAACGTTACCGACAGAGGAGATGTTGATGATGTTACGTACCTCAACTCTGCCCTGAACAACCTCACGTGTCTTGGGTGCAAGCATACCCTTGATAGCGGCCTCGATTTCCTCGATACAGTCGTAAATAATTCTGTACATTCTCATATCAACGCCGTCACGCTCTGCATTTGCCTGTGCAGCAGGGTCAGGTCTGACGTTGAAGCCGACAATAATTGCGTTTGAAGCGTTTGCAAGCATAACGTCGCTTTCGCTTACTGCACCTACGCCGCTGTGGATAACACGGACACGTACTTCGTCGTTAGAGAGCTTTTCAAGGTTCTGCTTGACTGCTTCTGCAGAGCCCTGAACGTCAGCCTTAACAACAACGTTGAGGTCCTTGACCTCGCCTGCCTGAAGTGAGGAGAAGAGGTTGTCAAGTGTAACCTTCTGTACGGAGTTAAACTGCTCATCCTTAATCTTCTGCTTACGCTGTTCAACAAGCTCTCTTGCAAGGCGCTCGTCAGATACTGCGTCAAATACATCGCCTGCCTGCGGTGCTTCGTCAAGACCCATAATCTCAACGGGGCAGGAGGGACCTGCT
Organism: Acutalibacteraceae bacterium; assembly: GCA_045604525.1. Classification (GTDB taxonomy): domain Bacteria; phylum Bacillota; class Clostridia; order Oscillospirales; family Acutalibacteraceae; genus UBA8612. The sequence goes on along the minus strand of JAZUOH010000033.1, from coordinate 7,401 downwards.
TCCTTAACGTTTCTGCCGTGCTCATCTACCATTGCACGCACACGGCCGACAGATGTGCCGGCAACAATGATGTCGCCTGCGTGAAGTGTACCGTTCTGAACAAGGAGAGTTGCGATAGGACCGCGGCCCTTATCAAGTCTTGCTTCAATTACGATACCTTTTGCGGCTCTGTTCGGGTTAGCCTTGAGCTCCTGCATCTCTGCAACGAGAAGGATTGACTCAAGAAGGCTGTCGATGCCCATTTTTGTGTGGGCTGATACGGGAACACAGATTGTTTCGCCGCCCCACTCTTCGGGAATAAGTTCATACTCTGTGAGCTGCTGCTTGATTCTGTCGGGATAAACATCGGGCTTATCCATCTTGTTTATAGCAACAATAATCTGAACGCCTGCTGCCTTTGCGTGATTGATAGCCTCAACAGTCTGCGGCATAATACCGTCGTCTGCGGCAACAACAAGAACGGCAATATCAGTTGCCTGTGCACCTCTTGCACGCATTGATGTGAATGCAGCGTGGCCGGGTGTATCAAGGAAGGAGATAAGCTCGCCGTTTGCCCTTACTCTGTAAGCACCGATGTGCTGTGTGATGCCGCCGGCCTCTGTTGATGTAACGGATGTGTGACGGATAGCATCGAGAAGTGATGTCTTACCGTGGTCAACGTGACCCATAACGACAACAACGGGGTTTCTCTTTTCAAGGTCTGCATCGTCGTCCTCTGTGGCGTCGATGATTCTGTCCTCAATTGTGACGACAACCTCTTTCTGTACCTTTGCGCCAAGCTCTGTTGCAACAATTTCTGCCGTATCAAAGTCGAGCATATCGTTAATTGTTGCCATCTGACCGAGGGCAAAGAGCTTTTTGATAACCTCTGCCGCTGTCATCTTAAGCTTGAGAGCAAGGTCGCCGACAGTGATTTCCTCGGGGATAGTGACTGTGATTGTCTTGCTTGCACGCTCTGCCGCAATTCTCTTGAGTCTTTCAGCCTCTGTCTCACGGCGGTGTGTACGTGTGCCCTGCTTGCGGTACTGCTTGGATTTCTGGTTGAGCTTCTGCTTGCGTACAGAAGAATCCTGCATACCCTGTGACTTGTTTACGGGCACGATATTCTCGTAATGCTCGTTGTATTTTTCGAGCTGAACGTTGTCTGCTCTTGTGTCGATTGTTCTCTTTTCGCCCTTTGTTCTTGCCTGAAGGGGACCTGAACGGTCCTTCTCCTTCTTCTTGGGGGGCTCGGGCTGCTTTGCGGCAGGAGCACCCTGCGGCTTTTTCTCGGCAGGCTTTGACTCGGGCTTTTTCTGCTCGGTCTTTGCCGGTGCCTTCTTTTCTTCGGGCTTAGTCTCTTCAGCCTTAGGCTCTGCCTTCTTGGGCTCGGGCTTTGCCTCTGCGGCTGTTGCAAAATATTCGTCAAAGCTCTCAACACTGTTCTGCTGTGTGAATGTTTCAAAAACAATGTCAAGCTCTTTATCCTCAAGGGCAGTCATGTGATTCTTTGTGTCGTCAAAATACTCCTTGAGCAGTTCGAGCACAATTTTGCTGGGCTTGCCGAAATCCTTGGCTACCTCATGAATTCTGTATTTGATTACTGCCATATTATTTCCTCCTTATTGCTCAGACTTTTCTTGCTCAAATTCATTGAGAAGATTGTCGTAAATGTGCTGCTCAACAGCACAGCCGAAAGCGCGTTCAAACCGCTTGGCTTTTATTGCGGCGGCAAGACACTTTGCATCGTGACAGATATATGCGCCTCTGCCGTTTTTCTTGCCGGTAAAGTCAAGTGAAACCTCTCCCTCGGGCGAGCGTACCGCACGGATAAGCTCCTGCTTGGGCTTCATCTCGCCGCAGCCTAAGCACTTTCGCATAGGTATTTTTCTGGGTTTGTTCATTATCTCACCCTTTTTAATTATTCCTTTATCTCAAAAAAGCCGCTTTCGGGGTTGATATCAATCTTCCAGCCTGTGAGCTTTGCGGCAAGACGGGCATTCTGGCCCTTGTTGCCGATTGCAAGTGAAAGCTGATTATCGGGAACTACAACGCGGCAGGAGTTGGGAGCATCATCGAGCACCTCAACGCTGATAACGTCTGCAGGAGCAAGTGCTGCTGCAATAAACTCTGCAGGATTCTCGCTGTATTTTACAATGTCAATCTTCTCGCCGCCGAGCAGATCAACAACCTTGCCTACACGTGCGCCTCTTGCACCGATGCAAGAGCCTACAGCATCGACGTTTTCATCCTCACTGTAAACTGCAACCTTTGTGCGTGAGCCTGCCTCACGTGAGATTGCCTGGATTTTAACTGTGCCGTCGAGGATTTCGGGAACCTCTTCCTCAAACAGTCTGCGGACAAGGCCGGGATGTGTGCGTGAAATCATAGCCTTTACGCCGCTCTTTTCACCCTCACGGATGTCAACAACATAAACCTTGATAAGGTCGCCTGCCTTGAGCTCTTCGCCGGGCACCTGCTCTGTCTTGGGAAGGATTGATTCGCCCTTGCCGAGTTCAACCGTAGCATTGCCCGATTCTGCATCAATATTAACAACCTTAACCGTAACAAGCTCGTTGTGCTTGCTCTGGAATTCCTGCTTAATCTGGCTGCGCTCTGCCTCACGGATACCCTGGCGGATAACATTCTTGACAGTGCTTGCCGCAATTCTGCTGAACTTCTCTGTCTCAAGCGGAATTTCAACAATATCGCCTGCAACTGCGCCTGCCTTGTAACGCTCTGCCTCTTCGGGAAGAAGGTCTGTTACGGGGTCTGTAATTTCGCTTACAACGTTCTTGCGAAGGTAAACTGACATTTCGCCGTTTGCAAAATTGATTTCGCAATAGCCGATGTCTCTGCCGTATTCACCCTTGATTGCAGAAACGATACCTGCCTGAATCTTTTCGCAAAGTATTTCTGCGGGGATTCCTTTTTCTTTCTCAAGAAGCTTAACTGCGGTAAAAAACTCTTTGATATCCATTTTTTATAACCAATCCTTTCAGATAATTTCTTAAATTATATTGCGTTTGTATCGTCCAGACGTACCCACGATGCTTCCTTACGGTCGATAACGATAACTCTGTCATCGCCGAGGTTGAGCGTGAAGCTGCCCGAATCGTGACCCTCAAGTGTGCCGTGAAGCTCACGCTCGCCTGTTTCAAGCGGACGGATAAGCCTTGCAATTACCGGAGCACCGATGAAGGCATCAAAATGTGCGGGACGTGTAAGCTCGCGGTCTGTGCCCGGTGAGCTGACCTCAAGGCAGTAGCTGCGGTCAATCAGGTCTGCCTCGTCAAGCGGGTCATCAAGCGCGTGGCTCATTGCCACACAGTCATCAATGCCTATGCCGCCTTCCTTATCGATAAAAATGCGCAGGTACCAATTTGCGCCCTCTTTAACAAAGCGCACATCCCAGAGCTTAAGTCCGAGCTGCTCGGCTATAGGCTCTGCTATTGCCGTTACTGCCGCAACCGTGTTGCCGCCCTTACCTTTTGCCATATCGTCACTCCCTAAAAGTAATTACAAAAAAGAGCGGGCAGAGCCCACTCTTTAAGTCAAACATTCGTACAAACATAGTTTAGCACATAAATAAAAAAATAGCAACAGTATTTTTAATATAAATAAAGCATAAAAACCGATGTGTTTACTGCAAAAGAGCTAAAAAATCAGCCTTTCTGCTCAATTTTGCCGTTTTTTCTTCTTTTGACAAGCCAGCGCACAACAAACACAGTTGCCGCAACGGGAAGCAAAATCAGCACAATTTTCAGAAGCATAGCCATAGGAAAGACTTCATAAATTCCGTCGCCAAGGACAGTGAAAAGCACAACACGAGGAGCTATGCCGAGCACGGAAATTAACAGATACCTTATAAACGGAAGCTTGATTGAGCCGAGAAAAAGGCTTGCAAAATCAATAGGGAACACGGGCAGAACACGTATTACAAACAGCGAAGAGAACTTGCCGCTGTCCTTCATATTCAGAATCTTGTCACCGCCCTTTGCTTTTGAAAGCAGACGCCTCACGTAATCGCCGCCCAGTGCTCTGCCGAGCCAATATGTAACCGCAACCTCAAGCGCAATTCCGCAAAGACTGATAAAAAGTGCCGTGCCGATATCAAAAGCCATACCGACAGAAACATAGATGAGCATTGCAGGAATTACAAAGGTGAGACCTTTGAGTGCAAATACACCGACACACACCGCCGCAGCCAGATATTCACTGCTTGCCGAATTGACAAGCGCACGCACGTCAATATTGACCAATTTATCATAATTTGTTGCAACCGCAGTAAAAATTCCGCCAAGCACAAGCAGACGGATAACAAGCGGAAGAAGCTCTTTTTTAACGAATTCTTTGTTCATAAGTGATTCCTTTGGGTTTAAATCTGTCTGACAATGAATTGATTTTAATCAATTCAAATCATTGAGCGATAAGCGAAAAATCATGGCAAAGCCAAATCATGCGTAAGCATTTCATTTTACGTTTATTTATGATTTGCCTTGCGGCATGATTTGATTTTTTCAAAATCATGATTTGCAAAATTTAATTTGCATGAATTGCGTTTTGAAAAACGCATTGCTTCGCACAAACTGTAATTCATAATACTTTTTCGTTTGACTTTTGTCAAGATTTAAATCTCTTTGAAATTTCAACTGCCACAAGCAGTGCACCGACAAGACCTGCAACGAGACCCCACTGCAAAAGTGTGAGCGGCACGGCAGAAAACAGCGCCGCCGCAGAGGGGAGCATAACCACAGCAACCTGAAGAAAAAGGCAGATAAAAAACGCAAGGTTCATTTTTTTGTTTGAGAAGAATCCGATTTTAAACAACGAAAATTTGCTGCGTGAATTGTAAGCGTGCATAAGCTCGCCTATGCTCATTGTGCAAAAGCAGACGGTGCGTGCCGCTTCAAGCCCCCACAGCGAATTACCGAGCGTAAAACCAAGCAGTGCAAGCGCACCGATAAAAATGCCCTCGAGCGCAATATCGAGCCAACCGCCCCTTGTGAAGAGCCCTTTTTTTGAGTCAACCGGCGGACGGGTCATAATGTCGCTGTCTGCCTTTTCTGTGCCGAGTGCCATTGCAGGCAGTGAATCCGTAACGAGATTTGTCCACAGAAGCTGTATGGGCAGCATAGGCGCAGGCAGATGCATAAGACCTGCAAAAAACACAAGAATAATTTCACCGATATTACTGCTGAGCAGAAAATGAATAACCTTTTTTATGTTGTCGTAAACCTCTCTGCCCTCGCGCACAGCTTTTACAATTGTTGCAAAATTATCATCCGCCAGCACCATATCCGCCGCACCCTTTGCAACCTCTGTGCCGCACTTACCCATTGCACAGCCTATGTCTGCCGCTTTAAGTGCAGGCGCATCGTTCACACCGTCGCCCGTCATTGCCGTAACTTCACCGTTTTCACGCAGTGCCTTTACAATTCTCACCTTGTGCTCGGGAGTTACCCTTGCATAAACTCGCTTGTTTTTCACCGTGTTTATAAGCTCGCTCTCACTCATGGCATCAAGCTCTGCTCCCGTAACGGCTTTTTCATTTCTTTCGCATATACCGAGCCTTGCCGCAATTGCACACGCTGTGCGCGGATTATCGCCCGTTATCATAACGGGAGTAATGCCTGCCTGCTTGCATTCTGCCACAGCCTTGACAGCTTCGGGTCTTTCGGGGTCTTCAATGGCGATAAGACCGACAAATTCAAATGCATTTTGCTCTCTTTTCCTTTGCGCTACGGCAAGCACGCGCAAGCCCTCGTCTGCCATGCGGTCATTATAAAGAAAAGCATTGCCTGCAAACGAGCACAGCGGCAATATTTTTTCGGGCGCACCCTTTATTATTTCAAGCTCTTCTCCGTCGGCAATAACGGTGACACTCATCATTTTTTTATCGGATGAAAACGGGATTTCTTTTAGCCTTTTTACTTCTCGCTTTAACACGCCCTGCTCGGATGCCGCACGCACAATTGCCGATTCGGTAGGCTCGCCGGAGCTCAAGGTTGCATTACAGCATATTGCCGCAGCTTCAAGCAGTTTTCTGCCATCTGTGCTTACGCAATCCGTCTCGCCGTAAGCAGTGCAGAGTCTGCAAACCGTCATTTTATTCTGCGTAAGCGTGCCTGTTTTGTCCGAGCATATATATGTTGCACTGCCGAGTGCTTCAACAGCTGTCATCTTGCGGATTATAGCTTTATTTTTTGCCATTTTGGATACTCCGCCGCTCAGCACAATTGTAACCACGGCAGGCAGTCCCTCAGGAATTGCGGCAACTGCAAGGCTGACGGACAGCATAAAGCTTGAAAGCAGATTATCACGCCTCAAAACCCCGAGCACAAATATAACCGCACATATTGCAACCGCACCAATGCCGAGAATTCTGCCGATTTTTTCAAGTCTTTTCTGCAAAGGTGTCAGCGGAGATTTTTCACTACCGAGCATATCAGCTATTCTGCCAATCTGCGTATTCATACCCGTATGTGTGACAACTGCCCTTGCGTGGCCCGAAAGCACGGTGGTTGTCGCAAACACACAGTTGCACCGCTCGGCAAGCGGAGTATCTGCCGGCAAAACTGCCGTGCTTTGCTTCTCAACGGGTAATGCCTCACCCGTAAGTGCGCTCTCGTTTGTTTTAAGCTCTACGCTTTCAATAAGCCTTGCATCTGCGGCAACACAGTCGCCTGCACTGAGCACGAGCACATCGCCACAAACCACCTGCGAGGCAGGAAGCTTTTGCGTTTTACCGTCACGCACGACAGTGGCCTCCGGTGCAGAAAGCCGGTTTAGCCGCTCGATAGCGTGCTCTGCCTTGCTCTCCTGAATCACACCGACAACCGCATTGAGTATAACTATTCCCAATATAATTATCGGGTCAACATAAGAGCCCTCGCCTTCCATGTAAGCGGTGAAAAAAGAAATTACCGCCGCAACAATGAGGGTGATTACCATAAAATCCTTAAACTGCAAAAGAAACTTTGTGAAAACATTACCTTTCTTTTTTTGTATCAGTTTGTTCTCGCCGTATCTGCCAAGCCGGACTGCCGCTTCTCTGTTTTTTAAGCCGCTGTTAATATCGGTTTCAAGCTCATTTGCCGTGCCGACTGCGTCAACTGTATAAAAATCCATTCACTCCGCCTCACATATCCTTTATTTTTTAATTTATATGCAACACAGATTCTTATTATTAAATTGACATATTAAGCTTTTTAATATAAAATATATATTTACAAGCGGATTGGGCAGCTGCGGCGGCAAGGACTTATCACCCTTGCCGACGAGGAAAGTCCGGGCTTCACAGAGCAGGATAACCGATAACATCGGCCGCGGGCGACCGCCGGACAAGTGCAACAGAAATAGACCGCCCCATTTTGGGGTAAGGGTGGAAAGGTGGGGTAAGAGCCCACCGGTGGGGCTGGT
>JAZUOH010000032.1:0-3422 GCA_045604525.1 Acutalibacteraceae bacterium | reverse complement strand
CATTTTCGGGTATATGTGCGCCTGCATTGTTGTCGGCAAAGCCTGCCTTTTCAAGCTTGCTCACATAATTCAGATAGCTTGTGTAATCAAAATTATCAATTCTGATTACGGTGCGTCTGCCCTTGTCGGAAATGTAATTTACCGTTGAAACAGAGCCGGTTTTAATCTTCGGCAGGCCTTGGGTAAGGTCGTTATCCCTCCAGCCGCTTTCTTCGCTCAGGCGTGTTGCGTTCTCGTCATATCGCTCGGTGTGAAATACCGTCTGCGGTTTAGTGGTGGTTTCGTTTATAATCTGCGTCTGTGCCTCAACAAAAGGCTTTAGAGTTGTGTATTCTTGCGTTGTGCCTGCGTCTTCTTTGCTGTGTGTATTCTCGCTTGTCGGATTTTCAGGCAAAAACTTGTCTGCATATTTTACTCCGAGCACTGCAAGCACAACAAGAACAACCGCAAGAGCAGCAATAATAATTATCCTTGTCTTATTCATTGCCGCTCATCTTCTCAAGTGACTGCTGCTTGAGGTAGGCGTTGATAAAGCCGTCAAGGTCACCGTCCATAACTGCGTTGATGTTACCCATTTCAAAGCCTGTGCGGTGGTCCTTTGCAAGTGTGTAGGGCATAAATACGTAAGAACGAATCTGGCTACCCCATGCAATATCCTTCTGCACACCCTTGATATCTTCGATTTTGTCAAGGTGCTCGCGCTCTTTGATTTCAAGAAGCTTCGATTTGAGCATACGCAATGCAACCTCTCTGTTCTGCACCTGGCTTCGTTCAACCTGGCAGGATGTTACAATACCTGTGGGGATATGGGTCAGACGAACTGCGGATGAGGTTTTGTTAACCTTCTGGCCGCCTGCGCCGCTTGCACGGTAAACGTCCATTTTAACATCGTCCATATTGAGGTCAATTTCAATTGTGTCATCAATTTCGGGCATAACCTCGAGAGAAGCAAATGATGTGTGTCTTCTGCCCGAAGCATCGAACGGTGAGCAGCGTACAAGTCTGTGAACTCCGTTTTCGCTCTTCATATAGCCATAAGCGTTCTCGCCCTCGATGTGAAGAACAGCGGATTTGTAGCCTGCCTCGTCACCGTCAAGGAAGTCGGGCATGGTTATCTTGTAGCCGTGCTGTGTGCCCCACTGTGTGTACATGCGCACAAGCATTGATGCCCAGTCCTGTGCCTCTGTGCCGCCTGCACCTGCGTGGAAGGTGAGAATTGCATTTTTAGCATCATATTCACCTGAAAGCAGAGTGCTGAGAGTCATTGCTTCAAGCTTTTCAACAAAGCCGTCAACACCTGCCTTACATTCATCAAACATATCGAGGTCCTCTTCCTCATTTGAAAGCTCGATGAGAACAAGTGTATCGTTAAATTCGTTTTCGAGGGAATTATAGGCACTAACCTTATTTTTAAGCTGACTGATTCTCTGCTGAACCTTCTGAGAATTTGCAAGGTCATTCCAGAAGCCTTCTTCGGCAGTCTGAGCTTCGAGAGCTTCAATTTCTTTATTCATATCGTCAAGCCCGAGTGCTTCGCGAAGCTGCTTCAACTTTTCTTCATAATCCAGCAAAGCAAGTCTTAATTCTTCAAATTGTACCATAAAAAATCTCCTGATACATAGTATTTCATTTTATATTATAGCGAAAAAAGGTAAGAATGTAAAGAATTTAAATTATTTTTTAAATAATAATTGAAATTTTACTAATATTTAGTTAAAATATTAAGAGTATCATTGTGTCAAAAAGGAGTGATAGCCCGTGAACTACGAAAATCTGACCTGTCCCGTATGCGGAAAACCGCTTGTGGACGGCGAAGATATTGTTGTCTGCCCCGTTTGTGCAACCCCTCAGCACAGAGATTGCTGGATTCAGAACGGCCGCTGCGCAAACGATGACCTTCACGCTTCGGGCTTTGTGTGGAAAAGAGAAAATAATGCGAATACCGCTCAGTATTCCGAAAATGAAAATCATGAAGGCAGAATCTGCCATATTTGCGGCAGCGAAAATCCCGAAGATGCCCTTCATTGCGGCAACTGCGGCGCACTTTTCGGCGAAGCAGACGAAAACGCAAAAAAGAATTGCCCCCACTGCGGAAAAGAAAATGACAGCGATGCAATTCACTGCAAATACTGCGGAACACCGCTGATTTTCCGTGCTCCCCAATACAAAGGAGTTTATAACGGCTATTTTGAGGGAACGGGAATTTCGCCCGATGAAATGATTGGCGGAAATAAAGCGGAGGACCTTGCGGTTTTTGTTCAGGCAAGCGCAAAACGCTATCTGCCGAAATTCAAGAAATTTGAAAACGGCAAAAAGGTCTCATTTAACTTTGCTGCATTTTTCTTTGCTCCGTATTGGTTCTTCTACAGAAAGTTATATAAAGCAGGCGCATTCTTTCTTGTTATGTTTGTAACGGTATCAATGCTTCTTTCAGGCTATTCAAATCAGATTTATGAAGCTTCTCTTGAATATACGGAAGCCATAAACTCTTTTGATGTTGAAAACGCAACCGAAGAACAGCTTGCAGCTTATGAAGAGCAAATGCTCGTTCACATAAATAATTTCGTTGAAAAAATGAAAAAACCTTTGTTAATCACCTCTGCGGCAACTCTTGTTTTAAGACTGATATGCGCACTTGCCGCAAACAAGCTTTATTATAAAAAAATCGTTGACGATTTAAAAATCATCAACGAAACCGTAAGAGAAGAAAATCTGAAAAAGATGATGATTGCAAAAAGAGGCGGTCTTTCGGCATTTGCCTTTGCATTGAGCCTTCTGGGCGAAAATCTTCTTGTCAATATTCTCGTTTACGCAGCGGATTTGCTGCAAAACAGTTCAATTTTTGGAGGGTAATATTATGAAAGTCAGAAAAGCGATAATCCCCGCAGCAGGTCTCGGAACAAGAGTTCTTCCTGCATCAAAATCAGTTCCCAAGGAAATGCTCAACATCGTTGATAAACCTGCAATTCAGTATATCGTTGAAGAAGCTGTTGCCGCAGGAATTGAGGATATCCTCATCATCACAAACAGAGGCAAGGGAGCAATTGAAGACCATTTTGACCATTCCTTTGAGCTTGAAGCAGGAATGAAGGGCAACCCTTCAAAATCAAAGCTTTATGAGGATATCAAAGCGGTTGCAAATCTTGCAAACATATATTTTATCCGCCAGAAGGAAACCAGGGGCCTGGGCCACGCGGTATGGCGCGCCAAGACCTTTGTGGGCAACGAGCCCTTTGCCATTTTGCTGGGCGATGACATCATGCTCAGTGAAAAGCCGGTGCTCAAGCAGCTGGTGGAAGCCGCCGAAGCCAACGAATGCAGCGCCATCGCCGTGCGTGAGGTGGGGGACGAGCTTATCACCAAGTACTCCTCCGTGAAGCTGGAAAAAGCTCTGGGCGGCGGTGTTTACGAGATAAGCGACA
>JAZUOH010000031.1:0-5567 GCA_045604525.1 Acutalibacteraceae bacterium | reverse complement strand
CAAAATCACTTCCTTTTAGTTTATTATATCATTACCTATTCAAAAAGTAAAATCCAAGAAATAATAGTTTGGCTACTCTAGTTTATTCTATCTATATAATATGTTCAGATAAAAGACAGAGAAATAAAAATCTCTGTCTTTAGTTGATTTTGTAAGTCTCAATGGCTCTACCAGTGCAATAAGACCCGATTCTCTAAGTAGAGCCATTCTCTGACTCTCTCTTTCTTTATTCTACCGTAACCGATTTTGCAAGATTTCTCGGCTTGTCAATGTCACAACCACGGTATTTTGCCGTGTAATAACCAAGTAATTGAAGCGGTACAATCTGCGTGCTTACACACATCAGATTATGCGGTGTGTCAACGGTTTTTACTGTTGTATCAGCCGCTGTGGAGTGTGTGCAGGTTATTGCAATTACCTCTGCCCCTCTTGCTTTTACCTCGTCAATGTTGCTCTGCATTTTTGAGTTAAGTCCGTTTTGTGCACATATTGCAACAACCTTTGTGCCAGGCTCAATCATCGAAATTGTGCCGTGCTTCATTTCACCTGCGGCATAGGCTTCGGAATGAATGTAGCTCACCTCTTTGAGCTTGAGTGAAGCCTCTGCGGCTGCGGCGTAGCCTATGCCTCGGCCGATAAAATATGCGTGCTCTGCATTTGTGAAATGCTCTGCAATTTCTTTAATCTGTTCATCACAGCCCAGAGCTTCGCTTATTCTTTCGTGCAGTGACATTATGCAGTCTTCAAATTCTTTTAGAAGCTCTTCCTTTTCGGCTTTCCATAGCCTTGCCAGATGCACTGTCAGCATATAAAGTGCCGCAAGCTGTGCGCTGTAAGCTTTTGTTGTCGCAACTGCAATTTCGGTGCCTGCGTGTGTGTAAATAACGCTGTCACTTTCTGCTGCAATGCTGCTTTCGGGTACGTTTACAATGCTCACCGTAGGGGCACCTTTAGCTTTAGCCTCCCGAAGGGCGGCAAGGCTGTCTGCGGTTTCACCGCTCTGGCTTATCACAATTACGGGGGTGCTTTTGTCGATAAGCGGCTGAGAATAGCGGAACTCCGATGCGATTTCAACCTGCGTCGGAATTTTGAGCAGCTTTTCAAAGCAGTGCTTGCCTACAAGGCCTGCGTGATATGCCGAGCCGCAGGCGACAACGTAAATTCTCTGCGGCTTTTCAAGATTTACGTTGAGGCTTATTCTGCCGTTTACCGTGTGTGCTTCAACCGTTTTTCTTACAGCCTCGGGTTGCTCGTAAATTTCTTTGAGCATATAGTGCTCAAATCCGCCCTTGTCGCTAAAATCTTTTTTTGTGCTGATTTCAGTGTGCGCTTTGTCTTTTTCGTTAAGTTCAAAATCATAGAAGTTTACGTTACTGCGGTGCACTGCGGCAATTTCACCGTCAGCCATTCTGTAAAGCTTATCTGCTTTACTGCTGATTGCTGATATGTCGGAGGCAATGCTTGCCTCTTCTCCGATGCCAATCAGCAAGGGGCTCGCTTTTCTTACGCAGTAAACGGTTTCGGGCTCGTCTTCACACAGTATTGCGAGCGCAAATGAGCCTTCGAGCAGCTTTACCGTCTGTGAAATTGCCTCGAGACAATTGCCCGAATAATGTCGATTTATCAGATGCGCCACCGTTTCCGTATCTGTTTCACTTTCAAAATGACAGAGCTTGAGATATTTTTCCCTCAGCTCCTTGTGATTTTCTATAATTCCGTTGTGAACAAGCGCAAATTTTCCGCTCCTGTGCGGATGTGCGTTTTCGTCGCTCGGCTTACCGTGCGTTGCCCAACGTGTGTGGCCTATTCCGACTGTGCCGCTTATATCGTCCCGCTTTTTTACTGCGGCGGCAAGGGCGGCAATTCTTCCTTTTTTCTTTTCTGTTTCAATTTTACCGTTGCTGATTACGGCAATCCCTGCCGAATCATAGCCCCTGTATTCGAGCCTTTTAAGTCCGTCGATTAAAAACGGAGCGGCACATACAGCTCCGTTGTATCCTATAATTCCGCACATAGATTAAATCACCTCACACATTAGTATGCGCTGTACGGCAGGAAATATATTGAAACATATATTTTTATTTTTGCCGCATATATATTGACTGTGTTTTATGAAAGCGGTGATTTGAAATGCAGAGCTTTGACTATGCCTGTCTTAGAAGAAAAATATATGAACTGAAGGAAAGGTTTCCCTTTGCCTGCTATTCGGTGTGTGCAAGAAGCTGGAGCGGCAGAGCGGTTTTTATGCTGTCACTCGGTAACCGTGAAGCTCCTGCCCTGTGCCTCGGCGGCTTCAAAGGCGGCGATTTTGCGAGCGTGAGTGTTATGCTCAGTCTGTTTGAGCATCTTTGCGCCTGCGTTGCTGAAGATAAAAAGGCGGCAGGGGTGAAAATCGGTGATGTGCTTAAAGAAAAGGGTGTGATTATAATTCCTTGCGTTAATCCCGACGGTATGGAGATTGTTGCGCACGGTGCCGTTGGGGCAGGTAACTACGCAGGGCTTGTTGAGCGTGTCTGTGCGGATACCTCCTCGTGGCGTGCCAATGCCAGAGGGGTGGACCTTAATCTTAATTTTTCTCTCGGCTTTACCGAAACAAAGAAGATTGCGGAAGGTTGCGGCTATACGTCGCCGGGACCTTATTTCTATGCAGGCAAAGTGCCGGAAAGCGAGCCCGAAACAAGGTCGCTCGTCAGACTTTGCAGGGCAAAAAATATACGCCATACGCTGACCTTGCAAAGCGGTGCGGATTATATTTATTCTCCCGTTCTTGAAAAAGGAGCCGAGCGGCAAGAGCTGATGCTTAGGATAATCGAGCTTTCGTCCGGCACGGCAAGGCTGGAGGGGCTTCCGGGTCCTTTTGAAAAGCATGGCTTTTCCGATTGGTTTGCCGAAAAATATTCAAGGCCTGCATTTGTGCTAAATACCCAACTTTCTCAAAAAGAAATATACAGAAAGCTTGAAGAGATGCTCGTTTTGTCAATTGTGATGTAGCGTAGTTGTGCAATATGACTACAGCTCATTAAGTCATCCCGTGTTTTTGCACAAATTACCTTATTGTTACTTTGTGATATGTGCCAAATTAGCTTTTACCCGTTTTGCGGTTTTGAATATTTTTCGTTGTTTTTGCCAAAGTTCGGAAATAAGCGGCTTTTGTTGCACAAAAATGTTGATTTATTTTTATAATGTTGTTATAATGATATTGCTAATAAAAGGGAAGTGGGGTTGACCTGCTCCCGAGCAATCCGAAGCTAAATCTCGGAAAAACATGAAAGGGGTATCCCGAAATGAAAATCATTTCACTCATTCTGTCATTCATTATGACACTGCTTGGCTTTGCACCGGCTGTTCAGCCTGTCGATGCATATACTCAGGCAGAGTGGTACGCAGAGGTTGTAGATGAGTTCAATCTTACCTATAAGCTCGATGACGACCACAACTACGACATCGCTAAAGATGACGAGTACTACGAAGTTGTTCAGGCTTGCTATGACTGGAACGTCCTTGTAGGCGAGTATGATGCAGATGCACAGGTAACAAACGTTCTTGTTGCAAAGTCACTTGCAGTTGCTGCAGGTCTTGACGGTGCAGAGCTTCCCGACGACAAGGCTCTCGATGTTGCTATCGATGCAGGCATCGTTACTGTTTCCTTCAGCTTTTTCGGCAAGGTTAAGGAAATCGTAATGTCAAAGGACGAGGCTAACGTAGCACTCAAGGCTGCAGGTCTTGCATACATCAACAACAAGAAGAATGTTGAGAACAGCGGCTACATCGAAACAAAGTCCGGTGACGAGCTCGCACTCAACAGCCTTGCTCTTGCTCCCAATGCAAGCGGCTTCTCTCTTCAGACAGCTGACGGCGACGTTATTGCTGAAGAAGAAATCTCATACCTCAGCTACGAGGCAAAGGTTAATCCCTTTGCTCAGCCCGAAACAGCAGGTATCAACCAGCAGTCAATTCTTGACGATGTTTCCGTAAGCTTCTCAATCGGCGATCTTGATGTTTCAGCAGGCATCAAAGACGGCGGTTTCGACATTTCACTTGGCGGTAATGTCAACGGCGTATACGTTGAGAAGGCATACGAGGTTCGTAACTTTAACCTCTACTCAGCATTCGAGGGTGCTATTGACGAAAACGATATCGACAAGTCATACATCCTTCTTGACTATGATGTTAAGGATACAACTGAAATCACAGGCCACTACGACTGGGCTCTCGATGAAATCGAGCTTCCCGAAGGCACAAACGACGTTGACTTCTTCACTCGTGTTAAAGAGAATATGTTCGAGATGAAGGAAGGCGCAGATCACGAGATCACAGTCTTCACAGTTGACGTTGCTATCCCCAACTGCCCGGCTATCACAATCGGTATCACAGCTAAGTTCGTAATCTCTTTCGACGGTAGAGTGGAGCTTGTTGTTACATCAACCGAAACAAAGGGTATCGAAATCACAGACAACAGAGTAAGACTTATCAGCGAGTCTGTTTCACACGGCTCAGAGCTTGAGATGGAAGCTCGCGTTGAGGCTGTTCTCGGTCTCTATGTTGACCTTGCAATCGTTGATATCGTTCTTGTTGACGTTGGTATCGAGGTTGGTCTTGGCGTACACGTTACTGTTAATATGACAGGCGGTGCTGATACTTATACACTTGAAATTCCTTACGATTTCCTTTTCGATATGAACTTCAACGTTCCTAACGGCGATGTTATGACTTTCAAGGCAAATATGAAGGTTTACGGTATCGTAACAATTTCTGTCGGTGAGAATTCACCCATCCTTGATAAGCTCGGTCTTTCTGAGACATGGAGCATCTGCAACGAAGGCAACAGCACTTTCATTGACGAGACAATTACTCTTAAGAAGGCTGCCTAACCGTTAACGATTAAAACGAATACCTCTCGGGTGCTTGCCCGGGAGGTATTTTTATTTTACGAATTATATATAGATTTTACTGAAAATATATGTTATATTATATATAATAACATTATATGTTAGTTTATCTTCCGAAAGGAGAAATGTAATATGGGACTTATTAAAGCAGGTATAGGAGCACTCGGCGGAACATTGGCAGACCAGTGGAAGGAATTTTTCTACTGTGATTCGCTTGAAAACGACGTGCTTATGGTAAAGGGCTCAAAAAGAGTCAGCGGACGTTCTTCCAACACCAAGGGAAATGACAACATAATTTCAAACGGCTCGGGTATTGCCGTTGCTGACGGTCAGTGTATGATTATCGTCGAGCAGGGCAAGATTGTTGAGGTTTGTGCAGAGCCCGGTGAATTCACTTACGACTCTTCAACAGAGCCTTCAATCTTCACAGGTAAGCTCGGCGACACAATAAAGGAAACCTTTAAAACAGTCGGTAAGAGATTTACATACGGCGGCGATACCGGTAAGGACCAGAGAGTTTATTATTTCAACACAAAGGAAATTCTCGACAATAAATTCGGCACACCCAATCCCTTTATGTTCGAGGTTGTCAACAAGAGAATAGGTATGGCAAGAACCGTTCAGGTAAGATGCAACGGTGTCTATTCCTACAAAATCACAGACCCGCTTCTTTTCTAC
>JAZUOH010000030.1:0-134686 GCA_045604525.1 Acutalibacteraceae bacterium | reverse complement strand
AAACAAAAGCTTGAAAAGTTAGATGAGAAATTAGTATTACAAGCAGGCTGCACATATAAGATTTCGGATATTATGTCTGATTCGATTATAACCGTGAAACGCGACAAATTTGACCTTGGTGACAAGGCGGTAGAATATGTGGATTTTACTATTGCTTATCCCAAAGTTTCTTGTCCCGAATCAATAAGTCTTGAGCTTTGTGATGCCCAAGCTCAGAATTCAAACGAGTTAAAAAAATCTTTTAGTTTATTAGGCTTTTTTGATGACGCTATTTATTGGGGCGATATTTTGGGCTTTTTCTTAATAATACTGTTTTATCCTCTGCGCAGACTCTATTTCAGTTATCTTTGTTCCGCTCGGGTTTTGAAAAAGAACATTCTTAATGCTGAAAAGCACAAAGAAAAATCTAAAAACCGTGAAAAATATAAAAAGCATGGCTGCTCCGAAGCGGCACTTATAGTTATTTCTTTCCTTCCTTATTGTTGTAATTATACTTAGTGGATTTGTGTTTCCTGTCATTTTTGTTTCAATAGATAAGCCTTTTCTCGTATCTCAAGACTATTCAACAATTACATATAAAGACAGTGTATATGTAAGAATTGATGAACTTCCTCAAAAGGTGCATGAGACTAGATATTTTGGCACATCGGTATGGATGGATTCAAGAACAGATGGGCTTTCTAAAAAGAATCAGTCACAGCAAAACGATAAAGTTAAACTGTATGAGGATGATTACGGCAAGGATTATCTCTGGCTTGTAGAAGATTATAATGTGTTTATTTTTGACGAAATGGGTGAAGAAAAGTCTTATGAGGATTTTGAAGAGCACTACGTCTATGTGTGCAATTCTCCGGAGGAAACCCATTTAAAAATAACTAAAGCAATTGATATAATCTTTTCGTTGGTAAGAAACGGAGAAGTTTAGTATATATGGAAAATTCTTGCGGCAGATATTCTGTGTAAATAGCAGTATTTTTCTTATGATACCGAGGTAACAGTAATGAATATGTATAAATTCGGCAATTACATCTGCAAGCTTCGCGAAGAAAAGAATCTCACCCAAAGTGAACTCGCATCCATTCTTGACGTTACGGATAAATCGGTTTCCAAGTGGGAAAACGGCCAGGCATTTCCTCGCATCGATACCTTTGAAAAGCTGGCAACGGCCCTCGGCACATCGGTTGAAGATATCTTCTCTGCAAGCAAGGACGGTGTTACCCGTATCTGCTTTGCAAACGATTTCTGCGACGTTATGCACCTTGACGTTGACGGTCAGCTTTATGTTATAAAATTTGATGAATGCAAGTGGGTAGAAATTACTTCATCACCGGTTATTCTAAAAATTACGGGTGATATTTTAACCGATAGTACATTGTCGGAGCTTGAAGATGTTGATGCAAAGCTAAAAGACCGCATTATGCTCAAATTTGCAAAGAAAGCTGTCAATTCAGCTTTATCCTTGGTTTTGCAGGCAGACTGTATTTATAAGCTTTCGGATATTACGGCGGATTCAATTATCACGGTGGATTGTGATACGTTCGACTTGGGCGACAAAGCAATGACATATCAGGATTTTGTTGTTACATATCCTAAGCTTATCTGTTCCGATTCAGTGCGTGCAGAGCTCTTGGAAGCAAAGGCGAAAAACGCAAAGAAGACAATAAAGGCTTATAAAAGATTAGGCCTTGCATCGGACCTCGGCTTAGGTTTTTTATGGATGCTGCTGTCCTATCCTTTTAGAGGGCTTTATTTTAAGCATCTGTGTTCACCCCGTGTGCTCAAGAAAAATATTCTCAATGCCGAAGCACATAAGGCAAAATCCGAAAAACGCAACGGCAAAAAGAAATCGGGTCGCTTGCTTGGCTGTCTTTCATCTGTCGCACTTTTTGCGGTTTTGCTTATTGTTTCATTTGCTGTCGAGATAGTTTCAGATATTATCAATGTCGAATCCGAAAAGCCTTATCTTGTGTCGGCTGATTACTCAAAGATTATTTATTACGACAGTGTTTATGTCAGAATAGATGAGCTCCCCGAATATGCTTACGAAACCACTCTTTTAGGGGCTCAGGTGTGGGTCGATACAAGAACTCAAGGACTTTCAAAAATTGATCAGTCATTACAGGGCGATAAGGTTAAGCTCTATGAAGATGCCAACGGCAGGGAGTATCTGTGGCTTGTTGAGGATTATGTCGATACAATCCTTTCTGCAAAAGAAAACGGTGACGACAAAGACTACGAAGATTTTGATGAGCACTACGTTTATGTGTGCGAATCACCGCAGTAATCAGAAAAAATATGGTTGAAATATGACGATATAAGTGATATAATTCTCTCTGTTTTAAATAGGGAGAATTATTTTATATGAAAAACTATAAGAAAATTATCATTGCCATAACAGCACTCGCAATTCTTGCCGCAGGCATTTTGTGCAAACAGCAGTTTTTTCTTATGATACCGCTGTTTATCTCGCTTTTTGTTATGGCACTTCAGTCGGAGGCAAACAATCTCGGTTCGCTGGTAGGAGCAATAAATTCACTGATATATACTGCGTGTTATATCTATATGGGTGTCTATGGCTCTGCAGCTTCCGCCGCGCTTTTCAGCTTTCCCATTCAGCTTGCAACGTTTTTCCGTTGGAAGAAAAACGCATATAAGAATACCGTTGTGTTCAGAAAGCTGTCAAATAAAATGCGTGCTTTGTTTTTTGGCGGTGTTGCGGCTTTGTGGGCTGTGCTTGCAGGCGTTTTTTATTATCTTGATTATGAGTATGCACTGCTCGACAGCATCGCTTTCCTGCTCGGCTTTATTACGCCTGTTCTGACTATGCTCGCTTATACGGAATATACTTATCTGTCGCTTGTTCAGTCTGTTGTCGGCTTGCTTCTCAATATTCAGATGGTAGTAAACGATTACAGGCAGATAACCTATCTTATTTACGGTGTGTATGCGTTCTACTGCGTAATAGGTGCTTTTGTAGCTGTTCGGAAATTCTATAAAGAGCAGCAGAGTATAAAAAACGAATAATAAAAAGGGAGTTGAATTAAATGTTCAACTCCCTCATTTTTATATTATCTTCCACTTCTGCTGTAATATTCTGCAGGGGATACCGTCTTTTTCCGTTGCGTAAAAAACTGTCAGCAACGTGCCGTCATCAATCTCTATTGTAGAGGGGTATCCTAGGTCGTCACTGCCTGTGCTTTCAAACAGCCGCAGGTCTGTCTGCCAGGTTTTGCCGCAGTCAAGGCTCACCATTGCCATTATGCCGTAAGGCTGCTTTCTTCTGCTGTAGGTTGAAAGCAGAATACCGGAGCTCAGCATTATAAGGTGCGGCGGTGCACCGCCCGTCTTATCAAGCAGTCTTTCGGGTGCGGTCCAGGTCTTGCCCTTATCCTCTGATATGCTCTGGTAAACCGTGAATACCGAGTCGGAGCCGTCCCGTGATTCACCTCGTATCTGGCATATCAGCCTGCCGTCTGGCAGCTCAATCATGTGCGGCTCGCATAGAATTATATCGTGGCATATAGGCTCAATTTTGCCTATAAATTCAGCTTCACCGCTTTCAGTGTTGAGCTTATGTATTTCTATGCCTTCATCAACTCTGTCAAAATTGTTGCCTGCCCATAAAACAGTACCGTCTTTCAGCTCTGTCGGGCCGTGAGGAGAGGTGACGGGTGAGCGCATAATTGGACCGAACGTAATGCCGCAGTCGCGGCTTATACGAAACGTTGCGCCGAGATATTTTTCTTCATCCTCTTTGGTTATTGTGTTTATGTAGCTCTGCACATAAACGTCCTCTTTGTTGTATTCTCTTTGCATATCTGCAGTGTTGTTGAATGACGTTACAATAACGCCGCTTTTGCCGAAGGTGCATATTCCGCCGTCACGGTCATCGAGCGGTGTGTCAATAACGGGGGCGGGCAGTGTGTAGGTTTCGCCGTTATCAGTGCTGTATGAAATTACGGCCTTGCCGAAAGGGCAGACGTGCTCAACCCTGAAGCCCGAAGCAACAACGGCGATGTTACCGTTTTGCAGGCGTGTTACCGTGGGCCAGGCAAAATAACCGTGCTTACTGTCGGGGTTTGATATTACGGTTTTCGGTTTACCTATAAGCTCAATGTTCATTTGCTTTCACCTCTGTGTTAGATTTTACAGTAATACTTTTATTTTTTCAAGTTGTTCAATCTGTTTTGCTGTGATATAATATAAAAAACCTCAACTCAACCAACGGTGTGTAGACTTTTGTTTGCTTTGCCGGATATACTGAAAGCGAAAGGAGGCAAATCAGTTATGGATTTGGCGAAAATCGGTAAGTTTATTGCACAGTGCAGAAAGAGCAAATCGCTTACTCAAATGCAGCTTGCAGAAAAGCTTAATATAACCGACAGAGCTGTTTCAAAATGGGAAACGGGCAAATCTTTACCCGATTCCTCTATAATGCTTGAGTTATGTCATGTGCTCGGCATTACCGTTAATGATTTGTTGAGTGGGGAGGTTGTCTCAATGGAAAACTATAATGAAAATATTGAAAAGCAGCTGCTTGAAATGGTGAAAGAAAAAGAAAAGACAGATAAAAGCTTGCTGTCTTTGGAAATTGTCATAGGCGTGCTTTGCATAGCGGTGTTTTTTGCTTTGACTATGGTAGCTTCGCTTGTGCCAATGGAAGAGTGGCTGAGAATTCTGCTTATTGTAATCGGTGCACTTCCGCTTCTTATTGCCTGTCCGTTTATGCTTAAAATCGAGCAGGTAGCAGGCTATTACGAGTGTAAAGCCTGCGGCCACAGATATGTGCCGAAGTACAGCTCTGTTAACCTTGCAATGCACATGGGCAGAACACGATATATGAAATGCCCCGTTTGCCACAAAAGAACGTGGCAGAAAAAGGTAATAAGCAAAAACAGATAATGAAAGAGAGTAATCACCCAATGAAAAAAGCTAAAGTAATTATTCTTGCAGGCCAGTCCAATGCGGTGGGCGTAGCTCATACCGAATATCTGCCCAGGCACTTTGATGAAAAAACCGTTCGGCAGTTTAAAAGCGGTTATGACAAAGTGCTTATGAATTACTTTTCTCACGATATAAAAAGTGACGGCTTTCTAAAAACCGCTGTCGGCTGTTCTGAGGCTAATAAGGACACTTTCGGCCCCGAGGTCGGTATTGCACAGGCATTAAACGATAAATATCCCGATGAAGAATTTTTTATCGTCAAGTGTGCTTTCGGCGCTACAAACCTTTTTCACGATTGGTTGCCGCCCTCGTGTATGGGTGATTACGATAAATATGCACGTGCCGAAGGTGACCCGCAGGGCGAGCATTACCGCAAGGCAGGCTGGTGCTTTAATGAGCTTGTATCTGTAATGCAGAACAGTATCGATTTGCTTGAAAATATGAATTATTTGCCCGAAATAATCGCGTTTTGCTGGATGCAGGGAGAAAGTGATGCCGACACAGCGGAGCATGTTTCAGCCTATAAAATGCGATACGAAGCAATGCTCTCCGATTTTGCAGAGCTTTTCGGCAAGTACAGCAGCAACTGCGTTTATGTTGATGCCGGCATTTCTGAAGTATGGCCGCTTTACCGTGAAATAAACGAAGCTAAAAAAGCTTTTGTAAATCAGGCTGATAACAGATTTTATATCGATACCATTGCGAGCGGTATCAGTACCCTCAAAGAGCCTGAAAATGAGATTGATTATTGTCACTATGATTCAGACTGCACCGTAAAGCTTGGCAATCTGTTTGCAGAGCATATTAAGTAAAAATAAAAAAATCAGTGGGATTCCAATGCGGATTCTCGCTGATTATTTATTTGTTAAAACGCCATAAGCACCGATGCTACAAACGATATTCCTGCGGCTATGTAATCTGTTTTAGAAAGCTTTTCTTTTCTCACTGCACTGATGATTGTTGAAAATACCATTACGCCGCCTGTGACGAGCGGATACTGCACCGATGCAGGCAGATGTGAAAGCGATATGAGCAGAAAAAGGTTGCCAACACCGTTGAATATGCCGTAGCCCGATGCGTAAAGCAGACTTTTGCCCTTTATAAGCGGTATTTTTCTGTACTGAATAAGCAGCCATATTCCGCTGATTACTATGCTTGCAACCGATGATAAAAACATAAAGCCCGTGCTGTCGGTGTGCGGTGTATGGGCAGATTGATGTATCTTTGAAATTACGCCGACACCGCCGTTAAGTATGAATACAGCCATATAGTATAAAAACGCTTTTTTGCTCTGCTTGCCGCTTCTGAGGTTGAGCAGTACCGAAACTGCAATCAGCGCACAGCATACGCATTTGAAAACCGTCAGCTTTTCGTTGTAAAAGCCTACTCCGAGTAAGAAGGGGAGAAGCATACCGCCGAGCATTGAAAATACCGAATAAACCGACAGGTTTGCAACGGCAAACGCCTTCATGCTGAAATAAGTCATCAGTATGCAGGCGGCTGAATAAATAACCGACAGAATAATGCTGAACGGTGTAATGTCGGGTATTTTAAATCCGCTTATAATCAGCATTATGATAACGATGATTACACTTTTGTAGAGTGTGAATTCAAGTGCGGATTTTAAGTCACTGCCTCGTACCTGTTCAAATTTCTGGTTGAACAGAAACTGCAGTGCAAAAAGAATTGTTGCAGAAAAAACTAATGTGTAATATATCATTTTGTATACATCTCACTGTACTTGAACGGCACTCTTTCGCCGCCCTTGATAATGTGGTAGCAGTTTTCGCCGAGTGAAAATATCGGTCTGTCGCTTTTAAGGCTGTCGGAGCTTACGTTGATTACCTTACAGCCGCTAATCTCTTCGTTATAGCGTCTTACCTTTTCCTCATCCTTGCAGTTAAGCCCGATAATTGCGCCCGTTTTACTGCTGTGGCGTGTGCATATAAGCTTTTCTACTTCAAGCCTTTTACATATATTCTCAAGCAGAAAATCGGGGCTTGCACTTATTACAACCGCAGGCCTTTCTCGGTTTTCTTTTCTGAACCACTCAAATACGTCTTTCTCGTGCTTGTCCCAAAAGCCCTTGACATTCTTCTCAAGGTTTATGAGCGGCACATAGCAGAAAAGATGCTTTTTAGCATAAGTCAGCCCCTTTATGCCGAGAAAAAACGGAATCATCATCACAAAAAGATAGGGCACGCAAATGATAATCCACGGGTTATGTATCAGGCAGTAAAACCAGAAAAGTGAGCCGCTGTCAAACGGCACGAGCGTTTTGTCAAAATCAAAAATATCTATCTCTTTCATACGTTGTGCCTCACATCTCAAATATGCCTTCGCTTCTGACGGGTAGATTCTGTGCTGAAAGGTCGCCGCCGTTTTGCAAGAAGATTCTATACAGCTCTGCCTTACGTTCGTCTGTGTAGGTGTAGCCCCACAGCCTTTCTATCTTGCCAAAATCCTCGAAGGTTTCGTCGGGAAGCTTTTCAATTTTGTCAAGCGAGTAGGGCAGGGGGATTTTAACAGTGCCGTCGCTTGTTATGTAATAAGCCTTTGCAAGTTCGATTGCTCTGCGGTTTGCCTCAATTCTCGGCAGCTCTTCATCAAACTTGATTCTTGTAATCGGGAATACGGCAACCTCGGCATCAAGCAGGTCGTAAGCCTCTTTATAAAGTCCGTTGTGGCCGTGGTGTGCAATCTGAACCACATCGCATTTAAGGGTGCTGACGTATCTTTTTACAAGCTCAAGGCTTGCCAGGTTGCTCGCATCACCGGGGATGAATATGCGTGAGCCTTCTGCAGAGAGCATCACCATACACGACGAATCGTTGTAATCCTTAACTTCCTGAGGATAAATGTCCTCGTGTGTGCCGAGCACATCAAAGCAGAGGTTTCTTATATAAAAGCGCTGACCTGTGTGGATTTTATATGTCGGTATATCGGTTTCATCAAGCATTTTGAAAAGCTTTTTTGAAAGCAGATTTTCTTCAACGCTCCAATACTTGTTGTTACAGTTGTCATCAGGTATAAGGTTTGAGTAAATGCCCTCAATAATTACGTCGTGTCGGTTGTAACGCAGAAAGTCCATAAACTTTGAGGTGTGGTCGGAATGTGCGTGCGTAAGCAGCCAGCCGTTAACAACAACCTTCTGACCTTCGGGTGTGCGCTCACGCATAAATTTATAAATTCTGTCGTTATCGTTAAACTGTAAATAGTGGCCGCTGTCAACAATAAAGAAGCTGTAATCGGGGCACTGTATCATCAGGCACATACCGCAGTCTATAAGTGACTGGTCGTTTTCAAATGCGTAGAATACGGTTTCGCCGTTGCCGATACACTCTTGCTTTTCAAAGCAGGGGACACGCCTGTTTCCTGCTGCGGCAACACGCAGAATACCGTCGCAGGGTGTGAAAAATGCGTTGATTACAATCTCACCCGAGAGGCAGGTGTAAAGGTTGCCGTTAACTTCTGTCTGCTGCAGAATTTCAAAGCCGTCAGTAACGAGAGCGTTTATCCACTGCTCATATTGCTCTTTGTCTGCATTGCGGTAAATCCTCATAAAACAGCCCTCACGGCAGTCATAATCAGCCTCGCTTGCATTCTCTCTGAATTGTCTGAACTTTTCAAAAACAGTGCTCATACTACAATCCTCTTTTTAAAAAAGGGCAAGGTAAATTTCACCTTGCCCGGTATAAATTTTATTATTCTTCGTCGGGGTTTTCCCAGTTGTGCCATACTTCCTGAACGTCGTCGTTATCTTCAAACATCTCAAGCATCTTATTCATGTTCTTGATATCGTCTTCGTTTGTAAGTGCGGTGTAGGTTGTGGGCACGTACTGTACCTCTGCAACAACAAAACTGTAGCCTGCGGCTTCAAGTGCATCACGTACAGCACCAAGGTCGTTGGGCTCTGTGCGGATTTCAAATACGCTTTCGTCTTCTGTAACGAAGTCAACTGCGCCTGCCTCAAGTGCGGCATCCATAAGTGTTTCTTCGTCAACGTCCTCTGATTCAATAAGAATAACGCCGTAGCGGTTGAACATAAATGAAACACAGCCGCTCTGGCCCATGTTTCCGCCATATTTGTCAAAGTAGTGGCGAACGTCGCCTGCTGTTCTGTTGCGGTTGTCTGTAAGAGCCTCTACAATAACTGCAATGCCTGACGGGCCGTAGCCCTCGTACATAATGGATTCATAGTCTGCGCCGCCTGCTTCGCCGCTTGCTTTCTTGATAATGCGGTCGATATTGTCGTTGGGGACGTTTGCGGCTTTAGCCTTTGCAATAATATCCTTGAGCTTGGAGTTTGAAGCGGGGTCGGGACCGCCGTCATGTACTGCAACTGCAATCTCTCTGCCGATTTTTGTAAATACCTTTGCACGTGCGCCGTCGGTCTTTTCCTTCTTGCGTTTAATCGTGCTCCATTTGTTATGTCCTGACATTTTAGATTCACCATTCCTTGTTTTTACTAAATCCTATGTATTGTATCATAAGTATTATAATTTTTCAACACCGAAATAAGTATTTTTATCTTTTGTGTTAAGTTGAGGTAACGGTAGTTGACATTGTTTTAAAGCAAGTGATATAATTACTGTAGAACATAAGCTGAATTCAGTAAGGAGGAAAGCTATGAAAAACTTGTTTTTACGCAGAGTTATTTGTGCGGTTACGGTGCTTGCTTTTGTTTTGTCTGCGCTTGCTGTGTCATCTGCGGCAGATAATGCTGAGCTGACTAACACAATCAAAAAAATAGCCACCGTTGATGCTGTGGATAACGACTCGACAACAAAAGATCTTATTTACGATTACGGCGAACCCACTACGATAAATGCCGTGCAGAATTCAGACGGCACGTATTGTATTTGTCTTATTATGGCAGACGGCTCACTGCGTATTCTTGAGCTTAATGACGATTTTTCCGTCAAAACTACGTTGAGTGTACCCTTACAGCTCAGCAGCTTTGCCGCATTCTGCAAGGGTGCAGACGGCACATATTACGTTCTTTTCAGCCAGCCTCTCACTGTTGCCACACGTAATCAGACCGCACTTCGAATTGTGAATATCGGTAAAGACGGCTCTGTTATACGTACGCTTGATATGAGCGGTATGGCGAGCGGCTCCTGGCTTGGTATAAGTCAGCTCAATTGCGGCAATAACGCTCTGTCGGTAAACGACAGCTATCTTACCGGCGTTGTCGGCAGGGATATGTTCCCGGTAAAGTATAATCCGATTACAAAGCAGGATGAGATTGTCGAAGGCGGTGACGTGCATCAGGCGTCCTATACCTTTGCAGTCGACCTCGAAACGTTTAAGCAGGTTGCGGTTTCTCATTCTACCGAAATTCCTTATGCAAGCCATTCGTTCCATCAGACGATACTTAAGGACGGTAACGATTTTGTTTACGTAGAACGCTGTGATGCCTTGCCTACACGATCACATATTCTTACAAAAATGTCGGGCGGCCTTGAATGGAAAAAGCTTTACCAGGGTTACTCTTTTGAGTTTAAAAAAGAGGATATTTCGGGAGGACTCACTGACAATAATACATACGGCCAGCTTGGCGGTGCCGTCAGATGTGGCGATAAATATATGCTTGTCGGCACATATCAGAACACTGCGCAGGATACAACGCCTTCATCGGCAAATGTTTTTGTTCAGATGTTCGACAGGATAAAGCTTACTTCTCAAAGCGAAAAATATCTCACTTCATATTCCGATAAGAGCAGCGACGGTCAAGGAATAAGCACTGCCGCCAATCCCAAGGTTGTGAGAGTGAATGACTCTTATATCGCGATACCTTATATGCTTATAAACAGCACGGAGAAAACCGAAGAAATTCACGTTATTCTTACCGATAACAGCGGCGAAAAGCTCTGGGATAAATCGGTGGAATATAACAGCGATAATCCCGTGTTGCCAAAATACGGCCATGTTTTCTATGACACGGCAAGGGACAGTATAGTCTGGTTTACGATTACAAACGGCAAGCTTATCGCCAACAGCGTAGAGCTTGGTGTCAAGGGTGAAGCGGTTACCACAACGGAAACTGTGGCACAGGAAACGACAACCGATGCCGAATCATCCACAGTGCCTTCTTCGTCATCATCATCTTCTTCGGCTGAACCCGAAAGCTCAACCACAGAGCTTGTTATCACCACCGAAGCAGAGAATCCCACATCAAAACCGACAACCCCTGCCATCACAACCGACCCGGATTCTCAAACCACAACTCAGCCGCAGACAAAGCCAGAAGAAAATAAAGAAACCTTCTGGGATAAGATTGTGAATTTCTTTATGAGTATTTACAATTTCTTTGTATCGCTTTTCACTTAATATATAAAAAGCCTTGAAGAAAAATCTTCAAGGCTTTTTTACATAAGTATTTGGTTGATTTTGTCAGCTACGTCGTAAAGCTCCTGAGCTCTTTGCGGCTCGGCACAGCGCATATTGCCCGCATCTCTTACGTATCTGTCTGCAAGCCTTTGCAGGTATTCTTTCGCAAGCGGATTTTTGCAGGCGGGTATTTCGCCGTAATATTCATATTTGTCGGGATATGTATGCTCTTTCCCGTCAAAGTAAACGCTCATTACGCAGTAAAGTCTGCCTGCATCCTCGCAGATTTCTTCTTTTTCTATGTAATAACCGTTTTTAATCAAAAAAGTGCGGAGAATTTCGCTGTGGCTCTGAGGCTGAAGCACAAGGTGCTTTTCGCTGTCTTTAAGCCATGGCGCTTTTTCAATCAGCTCTGCAATTAAAATACCGCCCATACCGGCTATGATAACATCTTCCGCTTCGTCGGGTGTAACCTTGTCAAGGCCGCTTGCAAGCCGCAGGCTGATTTTGCTTTCAAGTCCTGCCTGCTCAACATTGATTTTTGCATTTGCAATCGGACCCGGTCGCACGTCAGACGCAACTGCACACGGAGCTATACCGTTTTCAACAAGATAAATCGGCAGGTAAGCGTGGTCAGTGCCTATATCGGCAATTTTTTTGCCGCAGCGGACAAAATCCGCCGCGGCTTTAAGTCTTGGTGAAAGCTTCATTTTTACTTTGCAAGTGCTGTGTTGAGCTTTGCAACAAGCTCGTCAACGTCTACGCCGTGTACTCGGCAGGCCTGCTCAATGCTTCCGCCTCTTGCGGAGGGACAGCCGAGGCAGTGCATACCCATTTCGAAGAAGTAGGGGGCAAGCTCACGGTGTGCGTCAAGTACGTCGCCGATTGTCATTGTTTTATCAATAGTTGTCATTTTAAAAACTCCTTTACTTTATACTGTTTCTATTTTATCAGTGTTTATGCTTTTTGTCAACAAACACGAGGTTGTATTTGAAATTAAAATATGGTATAATCGCAAATAATTTATATATAAAGTGAGACTGATGTATGAAAAAATCAAATGCTTTGGCACTCATACCTATCGGTGTGTTTGTGCTGTTTTATCTGTCGCTCGGTATTGCATTCGAGTATGTTATGAAGATACCGATGGGATTTTATAATGTTCCCGTTGTTGTAGCTTTTCTTGTTGCACTGCTCGTTGCCGTTATCCAGACGAAGGGAGTATCTCTTGATAAAAAGTTTGAAATAATGGGGCAGGGCATAGGTGATAAAAATATTATCACAATGCTTCTTATATTCCTGCTTGCAGGCATATTTGTCGGCGTTGTCGGCAGGGGCTCGGCAGAAAGTGTTGCTTATTTTATGCTGTCTGTCACGCCTCCTAAATTTGCGGTCGTCGTGCTGTTTGTTATCAGTGCTTTTGTTTCAACCGCTATGGGCACCTCCGTCGGCACAATAACTCTCATCACGCCTATTGCCGTTGCAATTTCAACAGGCTCGGGCTTCCCGCTTGCGCTTTGTGTCGGCACTGTTGTTGGCGGTGCAATGTTCGGCGATAACCTTTCGTTTATTTCAGACACTACTATTGCCGCCTGCAACGGTCAGGGCTGTGCAATGAAGGATAAATTCCGCACAAACCTTGCAATAGTGCTTCCTGCCGCAGCTGTGACGGTTGCGTTGATTCTTGTGCTTTCTCTTAAATCAGAGATTTCGGGTGGCATTGTCAAAGAATACGATATGATTCAAATTATACCGTATGTCCTCGTGCTTATAAGCGGTATTATCGGCATAAACGTTTTTGTGACGCTCATTATCGGCATTGTATCCGGCAGCATTATTATGCTTGCAACCGGTGCCGTTAAATTTTCGGAGCTGCTTTCCGGTATGGGCGAGGGTGCATCCGGTATGTTTGAAACCTCAATGGTTGCCGTGCTTGTTGCGGCGCTGTGTGCGCTCATAAAATACAACGGCGGCTTTGATGCCTTGCTCAGCGGCATACGCCGTGTCTTCAAGGGTGAAAAAGGCGGCCAGCTCGGTATGGGCCTGCTTGTCGGTCTTATGGATATTGCAACCGCAAATAATACTGTCGCAATCGTTATGGCAAACCCGATTGCTTCGGAAATGGCAAAGGATTTTAATATTTTACCGAGAAAAACCGCTTCAATTCTTGATACTTTTTCCTGTATTGTTCAGGGCTTTTTGCCCTACGGCGCACAGATTTTGGTTGCGCTTTCCGTTGTTACAACGCTCGGCTTTGAGCTTTCGGCATTTGATATCATCAAAAACCTTTTCTATCCGATGCTGTTGCTCGTAAGCTCACTTGCGTTTATATTCATCATTCCGTCACGTAAAAATCCGAAATAAACTTTTTATGGAGGTTTAATATGAATAAAACCGCAAAGAATGCGGGTGCTGATGAATTTACACCGTCTGTGCCGCAGTATTTTTCCTGGATTAACAATACCAACGAAGGCTCAACCGAAAAGCAAACTCTTATAAATCTTGATTTTTTTAAATATCTGCAGGATACCTATGGCATGAATATTAAAATTTATGCCTGGGATGCCGGTAATTTCGACGGTGCAAGCGAGGGCTACGGCAACGTTAACGGCGAGAAATTCCGCAGTCAGTATCCGGATGAATATAAAAACGTTGTCGCCAAGGCAAAAGAGCTCGGCATAAGAATGGGTCTGTGGGGCAGTCCCGACGGCTATGGTGACACCGAGGATTCTCAAAAAGAGAGATACGATTTTTTCGTTCACCTTTGCCGTGACCACGGCTTTGCACTGTTCAAGCTTGACGGTGTCTGCGGCCATCTCCGTCCCGAAAAGGCAGGAGTTTTTGCACAGATGCTGCAGGATTGCCGCAAATATTCGCCCGACCTTATTGTGCTCAATCACCGTCTTGAATTCTATGAGGCAGAGCCGTTTGTCACCACATATCTCTGGAATGGTGTGGAAACCTACGTAGACGTGCTTTCCTGCAATCAGAACACGGCAATGCACGGCAGAGCGTTTATGTTCACAAGAGGTCATACCGATAACCTTGAGCGGCTTGCCGAGGACCACGGTGTATGTATCTCTTCATCAATTGATTATTTTGAGGATGAGCTGATTTATCAGGCGTTTAACCGCTCTCTTATTCTTGCGCCCGAAATTTACGGCAACCCCTGGCTTATGCGTGATGATGAGCTTGCAAAGCTTGCAAGGGTTTACAATCTTCATGCAAGAAATGCGGCGATTCTTGTCAACGGCAAAGTTTTGCCCGATTCTTACGGCGATAATGCGGTTACAAGAGGAAGCGAAACAAAGCGTTTCATTTCAACAGGTAACAACTCATGGGATCCCAAGATAATTACTGTAAATATCGGCGAAGAAACGGGTGTTGAAACCGATGAGCCGGTTGCAGTAAATATTCATCATCCTTATGAAAAACATATCGGATTTTTCAAAAAAGGTGACAGCGTTGAAATTGAGCTTATGCCTTTCAGAGCGACGCTTATCGAGCTTTCAGCCGCAGGTGAAGCTGAACCTAT
The DNA here is from genome assembly GCA_045604525.1 of Acutalibacteraceae bacterium. GTDB lineage: Bacteria > Bacillota > Clostridia > Oscillospirales > Acutalibacteraceae > UBA8612. The sequence continues at coordinate 119,874 of JAZUOH010000030.1, read as the reverse complement.
GCTTACGGGCTGTGAATATGAAATTATAAAAGAAGATAAAAACGGTATTCCGCTTGAGGTTAAGTATCTGAAATCAGACGGCGGAAGAATAAATCTGCTTTGCGGCGGAAAAGAAAGCTTCTTTGCCGAAACAGCCGCAACGGATGTAAAAGAAAAAGCACCGCTTTATATCGGTTCACTTGATAATGAAATCAGAAACCCTGAAAACGGAGAGCTTCTTTATGAATCTGCTATGTATGCAATAGGCAACGATTCACTCGAAAGCAGAAGCTTAAAGCGTTCGGGCAAAACTGAAATTCCGCAGGTTAAGGCGGCTCGTGATGCCTTCTTCGGTCAGAAGCATTATATGCTTCGCGGCTGTGAAGCGAAGAATATGTTTGACGGTAATCCCGACACGTTTTTTGATTCGCAGAGCAAAACGTATATTGATGAGAGTCAGCGAATCTGCGGCGGCTGTCTGCGTGTTGATTTCGGCAGTGAGCTTGAATGCGACAGCGTTGAAATCGAGTTTTTCGCTGGTGATTACGCTACAAGAGAGGTTGAAACTCAAAAGGTTCCGCTTATTGCGGAGTATTCCTCTGACCTTAAAACTTGGCTCAGCACGGATATGGTGAATTTGTCTGTGAGCGATGACGATTTTACCGCTGAAGTTATCAGATTTACAGCGCACACCCTCTATGATTTGCACGGCAAAAAGGTTATATCAAGCTATGGCTTAAACGGCAGACTCCGTTATCTGCGTATAGAAAATCCCGTTGACAGAATTTATGCCGTCAGACTTATAAAAGACGGCAAGGTAATTGAAACAAAATCTGCATTCGCAAATAATATGCAGGCTCACTACCGCCACAAAAGGGTTAACGCCGAGAAATGGCAGACAATTACACTGCCCGAATACAAGAGCGGCTCAAGCCTTGTTGTTGCTGTAGAGGGTTCTCACGGTGCAGAGTGTGTTTACTGTGTTGCAGAGCTTGACGGTAAGCTTTGCGGCTTCCCGAAGCGTGCGCCCGATTACAGGGCAAACCAGTGGGAGCATTCGGTATGCGGCAGTGATAAAAACAATACGTTTTTCCTTGAGCTTCCCGACGGTATGCAGGGCAGCGAAATTACGGTTCACGCACTGTTTTCTGGCCGTCGTAAGAGCGATACTGTCTGTAACGTATATATCTGTGAGAAGCACTGATAAAAAAGGGGATTTGGTATGATGAATATCTTTAAAAGAATCACAGCTTTTTTAGGCTCACTCATTACACTTTTATGTGTTGCTCTTGATATTCCGTGCTATCCGATGGGGCCTGAACTTGATATGTCCAAGTTTAATGAAACTCCTACTTTCTGTGATGATTTTGACACAGAGCTTGACCGAAGCGTATGGTCGGGACATTATCAGTACGGACATACAAGTGAAGCGAGAAAGGGCAGCTATTGGAATCAGTATCTTGCAAAAACCAAGGACGGAAACCTTGTTATTCCCGTTACTTATCTTGAAGAGGGTATGGGCGGTAAGGGGGCCGGTTGGTACACTGCGGGAATTGATACAGACAGCGATTCTGCAAATGGCTTCAGCCAGAAATTCGGCTATTTTGAGTGCCGTTGTATTCTGCCCGAGGGTGCCGATATTTGGAGTGCCTTCTGGCTTATGAATGACGGCGTTTATGCTGCTGACGGTTCAGGCAGAGACGGTACGGAGATTGATATTTTCGAAAGTGACTGCTACGGCAAGCTTTTGGGCAACAGCGTTACGTCAAACCTTCATTTTGACGGCTATGAAGATGCACACCAGAAGCTCGGTGCAACCCGATTTCTGCTCAAAAACAATCCTTATAAGGAATTCAATACATACGGCCTTGAGTGGAATGAAAACGAGTATATCTTTTATATCAACGGTGTTGAAACCTTCCGTACGGACTTTGGCGGAGTAAGTCAGAATGAAGAATATATCATTTTGTCCGTTGAAATGCGAGGCGAAAACGGTGTTCCTTCTGAGCGAGAAAACGCCCCCGCAGACGGTGCAGAGTTTGTTGTTGACTATGTAAAAGCTTATCAGTACAAGGATTTGGCTGAATAAAAAATACATATTTTTGTATATTGTGCAGTAAAAAGTGTGCTTGCATATATTATAAATATACAAAAGAAAATATATTTTGTATACTTTATACAGCAAAACACTTGCCAAATTAGAAAAAATAGTTTATAATTATGAAGACTTGTTTCCGTAACAGAAATACGGAAAATAAAATAACAGGAGGCTAAACCATGAAGAAAAAATTAGCTATCGTTCTCTCAGCAATTCTTGTTTTCGCACTTGTGTTCTGCACAGCCTGCGGTGACAATGCTCCCGAGCAGAAAGACCCGAGCGACCTTTCCTCAATCGAAATTTATGTAGGTACAGGCGGTTCAACCGGTACATACTACGGCTTCTGTAACACAATCTCTTCTCTCCTCAAGGAGAAGACAGGTATCAACCTTATGATTCAGTCATCAGGCGCATCCAAGGCTAACATCCTTGATGTTGACGACGGCAATGTTGATATGGCTATCGTTCAGAACGACGTTATGGACTATGCTTACAACGGCACATCACTCTTTGCAGACGTCGGCGCTATCAAGAGCTTCTCAACTCTCGGCGCAGCTTATGCAGAGGTTTGCCAGATTGTTGCAAGAGCAGACTCAGGCATCAAGACAGTTGCTGATCTCAATGGCAAGAAGGTTTCTGTAGGCGACAGCGGCAGCGGTGTTGAATTCAACGCACAGCAGATTCTCGGCGCATACGATATCAAGTTTGAAGATATTGACAAGCAGAACCTCAGCTTCCAGGCATCCGCAGACGCTCTTAAGGACGGCAAGATTGACGCTTTCTTCTGCACAGCAGGTGCTCCCACAGTTGCTATCACAGACCTTGCCACAACAACAGGCATCGTTCTTGTTGAAATCGATGCAGAGCATCTTGCAAAGCTTCAGAAGGATTATGGCTTCTATGCTGAGTACACTGTTCCTGCAGGCACATACAAGGGTATTGATGCTGATGCAAAGACAGTTGCAGTTAAGGCAACATTCATCGTAAGCAACGAGCTTGACGAAGAAACAGTTTACCAGCTTACAAAGGCTATCTACGAGAACAAGGGCGAATATGCACACGAGAAGGCTTCTGAAATGAGCCTTGAGTACGCAGTTTCCAGCATCAGTGTTCCTTTCCATCCCGGCGCAGGAAGATACTTTAAAGAGGTTGGCGCAATCGCTGAATGATTAAGGCTTCAGCTGACTTCAGAAAAAGGATAATCAAAGCAGCCGTTTTAATGATATTCATTACAGCGGCTGCTGTATTTATAAAGTGTCTGTCAACTCAGTATCTGGTTTTATACAATGCTGATACCGGGGAGAATTATATTACCGAAAAGGCTGAGGACGGCTTGATGTTTTCCGTTGAGTTTATTCATTCGGTAAATAAAACTCCCGTCAAGGATACTTTCAGAATTGAAAACGGAGAAATCCGTGCTTATTCAACCGTTTACCGTTCTTTTGGCGCAGGTGTGCAGACGGCACTCGAGGGTGACCAGAAAATGACCTACGATGAGGACGGAAATATGATTATTACAGGGTTTGATATTACCTATGACCCGTTGAGATATTGTGTCGCTACTGTTTCGGACCATATTCTCACTCTCGGTGGCAAAGAAATAAGCCTTCGCGATATGTGCGGAAGTCAGACGAGGGTTGTATTTGAAACCGTCACCTTATTCGAAATTCTGACGAAAGGAATGAGATAAATGTCAGATTTAAACACCAATACCATCAGCATGCAGGCTGATGAGAACGAAGTAATTGACGTTGATAAATTGATGGCGGATTTTGACAAAGAGTCAAACACACGTCATTTTTCGGGTATATTTGATAAAATTATCAAAATAGCAATGATGCTGTTTTCTCTCTATGTAATGTTCGATGGCTGGACCGGAACAATGGAGGAAAGACAGAAAATGTCGTGGTTTATCGGCATTATCGTCTTTATGGCTTTTATTCTTTACCCCGTAAGTAAGAAAGAAAAGAAAAGGCTCAACCACGTGCCTTTCTATGATTACATATTTGCCGTGCTTGGCGCAGCACCGTTCTTTTACTATGCAATCAACTGCCAGGCAATCGTTGACAGAGCATCAAGAATCAACGAGCTTGATATCGCAATCGCAATTGTCGGTATACTTTTACTGTTTGAAGCTTGCCGCAGAGTTGTCGGCTTGCCGATTGTCTGCGTTTCAGCCGCTTTTATAGCTTATGCGTTCTTTGTTGTCAACCGCAACCCGTTAAGAGTTATTGTTTATAAGCTCTTTTATACAACCGAGGGTATTGCCGGCACACCGCTGAACGTATGCGCATCGTTTATAGTTCTGTTTATTATCTTTGCTTCGTTCCTCGAGCAGTCGGGAATCGGTGCATTCTTTGTTGACCTTGCAAACTCCATTGCAGGTAAGGCAACAGGCGGCCCTGCTAAGGTTGCCGTTATATCCAGCGCAATGGAGGGTATGTATTCAGGCTCCTCCGTTGCAAACACAGTAGGCAGCGGCTCCGTTACAATTCCCACTATGAAGCGTTGCGGCTATAAGCCCGAGTTTGCGGCTGCAGTTGAAGCTGCGGCATCTACCGGCGGCCAGATTATGCCTCCCATTATGGGTGCTGCGGCATTCCTTATGACAGAGTATACCGGTATGCCTTATTCACAGATTGTCATTGCCGCTATTCTTCCTGCTGTTCTTTACTTCACAGGCATCTTTATGATGATTCATTTTGAAGCAAAGAAGCTCGGCCTCAAGGGTCTTCCCAAAGAAGCTATTCCCAACTTCTTCAAGCTTGTTATAAGCAAAGGCTATCTTCTTCTTCCCGTAGTTGCACTTGTGCTTGCAATGAATAGATTTTCGCCTGCAAAGGCAGCTATTATTGCAATTCTCTGTGCAATTGCCGTAAAGCTTGTTGAAGGTATTGTAAAGTCAATAGCTCATAAAAAGTTCGAGCTTGATTTTGAAATTTATTTCCGTTCGCTTTCAAACGGAACGAAGAATGCGATAGGTGTTGCTCTTGCTTGTGCTGTTGCAGGCTGTATTTCGGCTATGGTACAGCAGACAGGTCTTGCAAACGTACTTTCATCTCTTGTGCAGTCAGCTTCGCAGATTCACCCGATTTTCGCACTTATGCTTACAATGCTGATGTGTATCGTTCTGGGTATGGGTGTTCCGACAACTGCCAACTACGTTATTATGGCATCAATGGTTGCTCCCATTCTTATGCGCAGTCTCAATCTTCCCGTTCTTGCTGCTCATATGTTCGTTTTCTATTTCGGTATCGTTGCCGATATCACTCCGCCCGTTGCACTTGCCGCTTATGCAGGCTCCGCAATTGCAAAGTCCAATCCGCTTAAAACGGGTGTTACGGCAACCAGACTTGCTATTACCGCATTCATTGTTCCTTATATTTTTGCTTTCAGCCCCGAAATGCTTATCATCGGCTCCAATGCTCCGTGGTACGAGATAGTTCTTCTTGTAATCACAGCTATTGCCGGTATCTTTATTATCTCGGCAGGTATGGAAGGCTATCTTCTTAAAGAAATGCCCTGGTGGCAAAGAGTTATTGCACTTGCGAGCGGTCTTTGTATGATTATTCCCGGCATTGTGACAGATGCTGTCGGCGTAGCACTCATTGTAGTTTTGCTGCTTATACAGAAATTCTTAATGAAGGATAAGAAAAAGGCGGTATCCGCTTAATAAACGAAAAAATCCAAGTCTCACGACTTGGATTTTTTGTTATCTGTAAATTAAATCAGATTAACTTTTCAGGGTCAACCTCATACTTATCCAAAAGAATCTTAATAAAATCAATAAGTGCGAGAATTGCGCCTACACCGAAGCAAAGTGAAAGAACAATTTTGAGGATGCCCTTCTTTGTTTCGCCGAGAATAAAGTTGTGAATACCGAGGCCGCCGAGGAAGAAGCAGATAAGAGCCATTACAATCTTATCCTTGCCGCCGAGATATTCGGAAGTGGGTGTCTTTATGGCAACGCCGCATTTCATACAGATAGCTGCATTAGGCTCAACTGTTTCGCCGCAATTCTGGCAGAAACGGTTGCCGTCGCCTGTTTTAACGCCGCATTTAATGCAAATAGCCTGATTGTCGTTCATCAATTCGCCGCAATTTCTGCAATACATAAATTATACTCCCTTTCTTTTTAGGTTAATTTGAATATAGCATATTTGAAAAATCAAGTCAATGAATTTTGTCGTGTATTGTCGATTTTACAATAATTTTATAATCCAGCTGATAAGAAATCCGATTGCAATAAATATGAAAACCGCAGTGTTTACAGCCCTGTTTTTTATCAGCTTTCCGTCTGTAAGAAAGTAGAGATACAGTATGGGCATTGACCAGAACATAGGGTGAAGCTTGAATGCGCTTATAAAATCAAGCCTTATTGCAGATAAAACGGCGCGTGTCATTCCGCACCCGGGGCAGGGGATGCCGACAAAACGCAGAAGTATACATTCCGCACCAAAATATATAAGCAGTGCCGTGATAATAAGATAAGCTGCCGTTAACAGCAGCTTTATCTTTAAATCCTTAATTCTTGTCATCAGCTTTATCAATCCTTATTAAGCCGACGGCGGCTGTAATAATGAACTTTGCGGCGTTAGTTATAAGCAGTGCTGCCGTCATACCCCATATACCGTGTGTGAAGGTGAGGGGAACTACGGTTACAGCGTAAATAACGATATAAATTATATTTATATACATCTGGTATTTTTCGCTTGCAACACGCAGAATAACAGTCATAAGGCAGTTTGAAATAAAGTAGAATATCTGTCCCGCACTTGCAAGGAAAAAGTACTGTTCAGCCACAGCATAAACGTCGGGATAAAAGAGCTTTACAAATATTTTTGAGGCTATATAGCAACCGAGCAGTGCAAAAGCACCTAACGCTGTGAGTGCACCTGCAAAAATCATCAGCATTTTTTTTGTGAATTTGCCCTCATACTTTGTGAGATAGCCTATCATTACACCGTTGAGCGGTGTCGTGAGCAGTGATACAACCTTGCCGAGCAGGGTTGCCACGTAGAATACTGTTACGGCTTCACCGTCCATTGCAAGGCGAAGAATGATTTTATCCGATTGCTGTGCAATTGATGAGAGCAGGTTTGTTGCCGAAAGTATGCCTACGGATTTTACCGTGCCCTTGAATTCGGATGATGGCTTAAGCAGCTTCTTGCCCTTAAAAATGCTGCCGTTTATAAGCACAAATATCACGGCCGCAAGCTCGCCGACAATGAACGTCAGCATCCACTGCTCGGATACAAACATAAATAGCACCAGGCCAATAAAATATCCTGCCGTTATTATTGCGTAGTAAAGAAAAAAGCCTTTATAATTGAGGTTTATGCGGTAGTTTACGTCACCGTAATAGCGAAACACCGTAGCCACGGTCAAAACCGTAAGCAGCAAAAAATGTGCAAGCGAAAACGATTTGTATACAAGAAGTGTGCCTGCCGCAACAGCAACGCAGAGTACTGATATTACAGCAAGAAAGATGTTATAATCGCCGTTAGTGTCTTTCTTTTCACGTGAGCGCACCATACGGGAATAGTTGGCTGCAACGCCGAAAGTCGTACCCATAATGGATACGACTGCAAAGATTGACTGATAGTTGCCGAAGGCAGCTTCACCTATTCTGTTGTTGAGCATGGGGTTTATGATAAGCTGTAAAGCTCCATTCATCAGCATAAGACCTGCGATACTGAAAATCAGGTCTGATGCGACGGAAAACACCCCTTTTTTGTTCTTAGCCATAGCGTTACCTTGTCAGCATATATTCGGCATATTTCAGCTCGAAATCGTATGTGAGCTTAAGATTGTTCTTGAAATCAAAGTTGAGATATTTCCTGGTTTCCCTTGGCATCTGCCAGGCAAGCTCCTGACTCGGGAATGTTGTTGAAAAATGGGGGATAAGTGTCTTGAATCGGAATGCTTCGGGTGACTGAGTCATATAATATTTTTCTCTGTCAAGCGGATCAAAATCATAGTTGCCGAGTGCACCTGTGAATTTCTGGCAGGTTATGACTGCGTCGTATTCATCAAGCTTTGTCAGATAATCGTCAATAAGCTCTGACGTGACAAAGGGCGCAACGGCATCAAGTATAATAATTCTTTCACATTCGGGGTAATTCGCCTGAATATGGTCAAATGCGCTTTTTAACGAATCAAGGCGCTCTTTGCCGTTTAATGCGTAGTCAAATCCGCTGTTTTTGAGTGCATCCGAAAGCTCAATGCAGTTAGGGTCGCACACAACAACAACCTTGTCGGCAACCTTTGAGCCCTTTGCTGCATCAATTACATAGTCAATAACGGGCCTGCCTGCAAGCAGACAGTACTGCTTCGGGATATCTGCACTGAAGCGGCGGCCTACGCCGCCGGACATAATTATAATGATATTCATTATTTTTTCACCTGCTGTGTAATCTGTGTGCTCATAAGCTCAAAATGGCCGGGATGTCTGTCTTTTTCCTTGGGCAGCTGTTGCCAATTTGTATAAAGCGATTCGAGCATTTTGATGTATTCGCCGGGGGCTGTTGCAGTGCCGTCTCTGAGCGGAACCTCAACATATTTTGAGAAAAATGTTTTCGGAAAAACGTTTCTGTGCTGAACGGGCAGGGGAACACTCGGCTTGAAATAAAGGTCACCCTTGCCGGATTCAACCTCACTTACACATTTTTCATACATTTCATATATCTTTTTAAGGCTCATGCGTTTGCCGAGAGTTGTGAGCACTGCTGCTTGCGCCTTCTGCAGTGCCGAATATCCGGATGTGTCGGTCGAAAAATATCTGTGTCCCATTGCAAGACCGTAAATAGTCTTAACTTTGAATATCTGCGTTTTGACCTTTTTTGAATCGGTGTCGTGCAAGCAGTAAAGCTCAATGAAAATACGGTTGATTCTGGGGTCGTTTGCAAGGTTGTTTTTGCCGCTGTTGTCGCTGAAAGAATTTACAGCCTTGCTGCCTCTGTAAAAGATACGGGGGATAAAATCACAGTGATAGTCGCCGTAAGAATCATAATTGAGAAATTCATATTCGTCACCGAGCTCGTCGGGGAGCACGCTGAGGAGCTTGTTAAAATCCTCTCGCTTGAGGTCGATATCTATATCGTCGTCCCAGGGAATAAAATCCTTGTGTCTGATTGCACCGAGCAGAGTGCCGCCGCCGAGTGAGTAATTGAGGCCGTGTTTTTTGCAGATTCTGTCAACCTCGCCGAGAATTTTAAGCTCAATATTCTGGATTTCATAGAGCTTTGCCTTCTGCTCGTCGGTAAAATCTTTATATAACTGTGAAGCAATGTTCATAACTGACACCCTGTTCGCAAAATTTATCAGTTTATATAATATCACATCCTGTCTGTTTTTGCAATATTATAAATCTTTATATTTATATAATCTTTGTGTTATAATGGGACACATAAAGTACACATCGACATTGTAAATTGAAGCTGAAAGGAGATGAGTGCTGTGAACAGAATACTTATCTGTGACGATGAAAAGAAAATAAGAGAAACTTTTTACGACTATCTTACCGCAAAGGGCTTTGACGTTTCACTTGCCGCCAACGGCAAAGAAGCCGTTGAAATGGCGAAAAACGAGCTGTTTGACCTTATTGTTCTTGACGTTATGATGCCTGTGATGAACGGGCTTGAAGCCTGCCGTATCATCCGTCGGGAGTGCGACACGCCTATACTTTTCCTTTCTGCTTTAGGCGAGGAAGGGGATATGCTTGACGGCTTCGGCTGTGGAGCAGACGACTATATAATCAAGCCTTTCCCGATGTCTGTTTTTGCAGAGAAATGCAGTGCTTTAATCAGCCGTCATATCGGTCTCAAGCTTCAAAAAGAAATAAATCTCTGCTCAATTTGTCTTGACAAGAACAGCAGAACTGTTTTTGTTTCTGGTAACGAGATAATACTCTCAAACAAAATGTTTCAGCTTTTGGCGCTTTTAATGGAGAATAAAAACATTGTTCTCAGCCGTGAACAGATACTTTCAAAAATATGGGGATGGGATTACGATGGCGACGAGCGTACCGTTGATACGCATATCAAAAAGCTACGTAAAGCACTCGGCGAAAAAGCCGTGCACATAAAAACGGTTACGGGCGGCGGATATACCTTCAGAGAGGAGTGAGTAAAATGACAAAAAAGAAAATGATTTGCATTATTACCCTTGGCGTTTTTCTGCTTTTTTGCTGTGCGGAAATAATGAACTATATGAGTGCTCTCAATTATAACGAGCAGAATATAGGAAAATATTGGAACTCGAAAACCTATGCCGATGAAAAGATTAACGATTTTGAGCAAAGCGAAGAAAAGAATTTAAAATTACTTCATTATTGGTTGTCTTACTATACACCGTCTAACTTTACTTTTTGTGATCTGCCTTATGCTTACGGTATGATAGATAAAGAGGGTAATATTGTTTTTAAAAGTGAAAGCGGCGTGTGGTGGTATGACGAGCAGGAGGAATTCAACTATGTATCACTTGAAGGCTATCTTACGGATGATATAAAAGGTGAGATTATGAAATTCAAGCGTCAAAGCGGTCACGGAAATCTTCTTTTAGAGGAGGTAGAGCTTTATACCTCCTATCAGTATACCGTACCTGTATCTGTAACGCTCAACGACCAGAAAGGCAATTATAAAAAAATCAAGTTTTCGCACACCAAGCCTACACAGACAATAACAGCGGACCGAATTACAAAATGGGTTTTCTATGACCTTGACGAAAAAAGCATTGACCACAGATATTATGAAAGATGCACGGCCGACGTCGAAAAAATGCTTAAAAGCTATGAGTTCAATGAAAATAACGGCGGCGGTGGCTTCAGGTCTGCAGGCTATATGTATATGAATGACAGCTTTGAAGATTATTATTTTGTTGTTGTCAGTGATTACAGCACGTTTTTCACCACACTCAGTTCCGATTTGTTCTGGGCTCTTACACTGTATACGTTTATCCTTTTTGCAGTTGCAACGGTTGTAATACTTATCGTTGCCGTTAAAATGTATAACAAAAACAGACAAATGAGCGAATCAAAGCGTGCTTTTACCTCTGCTGCGGCACACGAGCTTAAAACACCTCTTGCTGTAATACAGAATCAGTGCGAATGCGTGCTCGATGAAATTGCTCCCGAAAAGAATGCCGAATATGTAAATTCAATTTACGGCGAAGCACTAAGGATGAATGAAATTGTAAAAACACTGCTTACCTTCAACCGCTTGACAGATGCCGAAAAGGTAGATAAAACCCGTTGCAACCTCAGTGAGCTTGTAAAAACAGAGATAGAAAAATACGGAAATTTTGCAAAAGGGAAGGATATAGATATAAAGCTCGATATTGAGGAGGATATATATGCAGAATGTAACGCTGATCTGATTGCAATGGCTGTTGACAATTATCTTTCAAATGCTTTTAAATATGCGAGCGGCAAAAAGCGTGTTGAAGTAACCCTTAAAAAGCAAGGCAAAGAATTTGTTTTTGAGGTTTATAATGACGGCGAACAGATACCGCTTGGTACGAATGTTTGGCGTCTGCTTACAAGAGCGGATTCAGCACGTAGCAGAAGTGATAGTTCAACCGGTATGGGCCTGCCTATCTGCAAACGGATATTTGATCTTCACGGTTACGGTTATATGGATTACAATAAACCCGAGGGCGTAAAATTTGATTTTAGAGGAAAAACAGTGAAATAATAAAAAGAAGTCAGAGTGCGTTTGTTCACACTCTGACTTTTTTATCAGTTAACTTTTTGCTTTTTGAAATAGTGTATTATGTATATGAGAAGCACAGAGCCTATAATCGGGAACAGTCCCGTTACAAGCATACCCGCTTTCAGACCTATCTGTTCTGCTGAAAGATTTATTTTAAGTGCAAGGTCTGCGGCAAATGCGCTTGCCGAAACGTTGTCAACAACAATGCCCATAAGCTGAGGCGCAACGGATGCGCCAAGGTCACCGCCGGCCGCCATAAGAGCAAATGCGGCAACACCTGCACCGGGTATTTTTTCTTCCATAAGTATAAGTGTGCCGGGCCAGAGCATTGCAGTGAAAAGGCCCGTGAGAATACAGGCAGCAAAGGCAAAATAAACACTTGTTGAAAGACCTGCAACAAGGTAGCATACAGCCGCACCAATCATACCGATAAGAAGTACACGTGATATATTTTTGCCGTATTTTGCATAAGAAATTCTTGCTATGCCGAGCAGAATCGCAAACATTGCCATACCGAGAATATCGCCGACCGCTTTATCAATATGCAGTGCGTTTTCCATATAGCTCGAAATCCAGCTCGACATTGAGTTTTCCGCACAGCTTCCGAAGAAAATACAGCCAACGCAAAGAGCCAGACCGAGCGAGCGCTTTTTAGGTCCGCTGAAGTCTGAGGCTGCGCTGTGAGTGCTCATCTGCGGGAAGGGTGAAGCCATAAAAATAGCCGCGGCGATTATCGGCAGTGCCGCAAAAAATAACGTCAGATACATCCAATTCTGTGAGCCGAATATTTTAAGAAAAACAGTGCTTATAACAACTACGCTGAATACGCCGAAGGCATAAAGCGAATGAAGCAAGCTCATATCCTTCTGTGGATTGTCGGAGGGTATTGCGGCGATTATAGGGCTGAGCAAAACCTCTGAAAGACCTGCGGAAACAGAGAAAATAACAGTACCGATAAGCAGACCTATATAGGCGATATTCGGGAAAAAGGTGGGTATAAGAGCATATATCGCAAGGCCTACAGATGTGAGAAGCGGCATTGCTCTGACAACCTTTTTTATGTTAAAGTGCTTTGAAAGAAATGTGAATATAAGGTCGATACCGAGCTGTGTGCAGAAATTTGTTAGAACAAGAGTGCCGAGTAGGGTGTATGATATGCCGTACGTTTCTCGTAAGGTTACAAACAGCAGGGGAGGCAGGCTGAAAATAGACGACATTGTGAAATATGCCGTATAGCAGGCGAGCTTTGTGCGTTTGAAGTTGGGCTGTGTGTTTTGCATTGGAGTATACCCCTTAATCTGAATTTGTCTTTTAGATTATCACACATTCAGCCCTTTTTCAATAGTTTGATATTTATTTGTCTGCTTTTATATATCTCAAATAAAGCTCACGTATTTCTTTAATGTTTCGCTGTCTGATAAGTATTCTTTCACCGTTTGTAAGCTCAAAGCATTTGTCGGCTTTACAGATGTGATTCATATTGACAATATAGCTTTGATGGCAACGCAGGAACCTTGAATCGTTAAGCTCGGCTTCAATTTTTCTCAGCTGGGTGTATACGGTGTGCTTTTCGCCGTTTTTACAGTGAAGTATGCATTTTGAGTTGCAGCTTTCAATAAAAAGTATATCGTTAAGCGGCAGAGCAAGAACGTCGCCTCGGTGCTTTATGAAATATACATTTTCGCTGAATCTTTGTGTTGCTCTGTCCATTGCGGCAAACAGCTTTTTACTGCTCAAGGGCATAAGCACGTACCCGCAGGCATCAACGTCATAGCCTTCAATTGCGTGCTCGCTGTTTTGTGCGGTGAATATAATCTCACCCGAATATTTAATGCTTCTGAGAATTTTTGCGGTGTTTATTCCGCTTGGGTTGTGTATTTGCGACTCAATGAAAACAATATCAAAATTCCTTCCGTCTTCAATTTCATACAGAAGGTCAGTGCTTCTTGAAAAACTGCTTATATTAAAGCTTATTGATTTGTCTGAAAAATATTTTTGCAGGCAAAACTCTATTTCTTCGGTTTCCTCACAGCTTTCATCGCATATTGCAATTTGCATACTTTTTGCCTCCTTTATTTGGGCAGGATTATTATATTACAGCCTGTATAATATTTTGTCGAAATGCTGAAATTGACAACTGAATCATTGGATGTGAGATATATTCACTTATATATTAGCACGTTTTGAGCCGTAATCAATGTATTTTTTGTAAACTTGAAAGGCCCTTGTTGCAAAAGATTTGTAAAGTGTTATAATATTTTGCAGAAAATTGACGGTGGTGTCTTATATGGTTGAAAAAACAAATGTAATGCGTATACTTGACCAAAAAAAGATTAAATATATACCTCATACCTATGAAGCGCAAGAGGCGGCGAGCGGCACTGAGGTTGCCGATATTCTCGACCTTGACCCTCGGCGCACCTTTAAAACGCTTGTAACCGTCGGTAAAAGCGGCACGCATTACTGCTTTGTTGTGCCTGTGAATAAAGAGCTCGATTTGAAAAAGGCGGCAAATGCTGTCGGCGAAAAATCGATTGAGATGATAAAATCAAAAGAGCTGCTTCCGCTTACGGGCTATATTCACGGCGGATGCTCACCCATAGGTATGAAAAAGTTTTTTCGTACAACCTTTCATATTACTGCACAGGATTTTGACACAATAATTTTCAGCGGCGGCAAAATCGGAAGGCATGTTGAGCTGTGCCTTAATGATTTATCTAAGGTAATCAGGTTTTCTGTTGCCGATATCGTTTGTTGAGGTGAATTATGCTCAGTAAAGATATAATTAAATCTCATTTAAATACACCTGATGCTGAACTGATTTGTTTTGATTCGGTCGATTCTACAAGCACTAAAGCAAGAGAGCTTATCAACAGCGGCAATACATCAAAGCTTGTCATCGCTGCAAATGAGCAGACGGGCGGCAGAGGCAGAAACGGCAAGAGCTTTTATTCTCCTTCGGGTGTCAGTGTCTATATGTCCGTCGTGCTTCATCCCGATTGTGATTTCAGCGGTGCCGTTGGTGTTACAACCTCGGCCTCGGTTGCGGTCAGCCGTGCAGTTGAGCGTGTAACGGGCAAAAAAACACAGATTAAATGGGTAAACGACTTGTATTTTGATAATAGAAAAGTCTGCGGAATTCTTTGCGAGGCTGTAGCAAAAAACGGTAAGGTTTCAAGCGTTATTGTCGGTGTAGGTATAAATCTTTGCGACAGTGAATTTCCCGAAGAGCTTAAAGCTGTTGCAGGCACTCTCGGTTGTGGCGCTTCTTTGCGTGAGCCGCTTATTGCCGCAGTTGCAGATGAGCTTTTTGCCCTTGATTTCGGAGATATTAAAGAAGATATACTCGAAGAATACAGAGAGAAAAGTCTTGTCATCGGCAAACGGATTGATTACTTTGTAAACGGCACAAAAAATACCGCCACTGCTGTCGGAATTGACAGTCTGGGCGGTCTGATTGTTGAGGATAATGACGGCGTAAGAGATACTCTCAGAAGCGGAGAGATTACAGTGCGTCTTGTTTGATTTTTTTAAGTCTTTCAGACAGAAAATATGCAAGCAGAATTTTAACGGTATCGGGTATTATAAAAGGAAGTATGCAAGCTGAAAGCACTGCAAAAAAGCTTTTATCGGTTGCGCTTGTAAAACTAAACCATAAAGCGCCCGTAATATAGCAAACCAAAAGCCCGAGAAAGGCATATATTATTACGACTTTTTTGCTGTTGTGTATATGTGTAAGCAAAAGATATATTATTCCCGATATCAGAAAACCGAATATGTATCCGCCGGTGCTTGATAAAAGTACACCGGCACCGCCTGTGAAGCTGTGAAAAACAGGCAGACCTACCGCACCGAGCAGAATATATACAGCTATGCTCAGCGTGCCGTATTTGCCCCCGAGCATAAACAGCGCAAAAAACACGCCGAAGGTCTGCAGGGTGAACGGTACCGCCGCAGGTATGCTGATAATTGAGCACAGTGCTATTGCCACGGCGAAAAGTGCCGTCTGTGTAAAATTGAGCAGTTTAGGTTTCATCTGCAATACTCCGTTAAAAAAATACAGCAAAATTATATAGTAATCGGGCACCGATGTCAAATCAAGACAATCGGTGCCCCCAGCTTGTCGAAAAAATATTTTTCGGCAAGCTGTGAGACTTCGAGAAAGGTGACGAGATGCCGTGTTCTTTGTCCCGAAGCTGTACAAAGGTACCGCGAGAGGGCAAAAACACGGCAAACGCATAACAATTTATACTTATACAGAAACAAAATCAGGAAGAATTGATGTAATTCCTCCTGATTTTTTGTTGATTTATTTTGCGGAACGATCAAGACCGTTCCCTACATTTTTTGTTGTGCGTGTTCTCGGTGACTTTATCGAAAGTCTTAGGGCACCGATGTCAATCGGTGCCCCTTTTTTGGTACTACTTATACCATACAATTCTGTGCAGATAGTGGTAAGTGCTGAAAAAATGCCCGAGGTTTGTTCTTTCACTTGTGCCCGGATCATTGATTATAAAGTCAGTGGGCTTGAGAGAAGCTGTCTCTTTGCAACCCGTTACTATTACCCAGTGCTGACCCGAATCTGCTTTTTTAGCTCCTACAATTACGGGCTTGCCTTGTTGGAGCAAAGAATAAATACGTGCAAGGTAATTGTCGAAATCGGTTGTGTTTGTGTAATTGCTCGGCCAATAAAGCGACCCCGATGAAGAATAGCTGAGCTTTTCCTCCATTTTGTGCGGGTGTATTATTGTGCCGGTGCGATAGCTCTCCGACATGGCAAGAGCTGTTGTTGTGCAGCCGATATAGCCGATTGTGTAGTTCGTATTGCCTATTTTGTGGTTTGCCCAACGGCTGTCTGTTTGCTTGAAATCTGGCACGTTCAGCTTTATTGCTTTGTATTTTGCCGAGCTGTTCTGAGTACTTACAAGATAGGTGCTGCTTACGTAGCCCGTGCTGTTGCCGTTATAAACAACCTTGCTCCAACCGTTTGATTCCGATATAACCGCAACCTTACTGCCGCTTGCAAGAGAGCTTATTACAGCACCCGCAGGCGTACTGCGAACATTCAGCCTGCCTGATGAGGTTTTAACCTGCTTATATACACTGCCCTTTATTTCGCTGATATAATCTGCCGAGCTGTAGCCGTATCTGCCGGCTTCATATTCAACCTTGTACCAGCCGTTTGCTTTACCGCTTATTGCTACGCTGCTGCCCTTTGCAAGGGTTGATACAATGCTTCCTCCGGGGCTGTTTCGCACGTAAAGCCTGCCTTGAGCTGTGTTGACCTTGCCTGCCGCCGCAGTGCCCGAAGCACTCGCACCGAAGGCTGAAATAACGAAAATAAAAGCCGCACACAATACGGCGGTGATACATCGTCGCATTTTGTTTCACCTTTCCTTTGTTATTTGCCGAATGAAAGAGTTCGGGTAAGATTGTACCATTTTTTAATAGCAGATTCATTACACAAATATTGGCAGTTTGGCGTTGAAGAAATTTAATTTATATGATATTATAATTCTATGATTTGTTTGAAAGGTGAGTTGTAATGCTGAAACTCGTCACGGGCAGAATTAACAGCGGTAAAACAACGTACGTTCAAAACGTAATAAAGCAGAAAATTGCTTTGGGTGCACAGAAGGTTTATCTTATTGTTCCCGAACAGTTTTCGTTTGAAAGCGAGCGCAGAATGCTTATGCTTCTAGGCGAGAAGGCCGCAATGAAGGTTGAGGTGTGCAGCTTTTCACGTCTGGCAGAAAACATTTTGGGCGATATTCACGGTGCAACCAAGCTTGATGAAGCAGGCAGAGTGGCACTTATGAGCACTGCGCTTGAAGAAACTGCCGATAAACTCAACGTGTACGGCAGGTTTTCACGCAGTATCGGTGTCGTTTCCGAAATGCTAAATATATATTCCGAGCTTAAAAAATGCGCCGTTACTCCGCTTATGCTTGAAGAAACGGCAGCTAAGCTTGAGGAAGGAATGCTTCGCAAAAAGCTCGGAGACCTTTCTGTAATTATGTCTGCGTTTAATGCTCTTGTTGCCCGTCGATTTACCGATTCACGTGACGACCTCACTTTGCTTGCCGATAAGCTTCTTGACGACCGTTGTTTTGACGGGATAACTGTTGTTATAGACGGATTCAAAGGCTTTACCGCCCAGGAATATGACGTTATATCCCGTATCGTTTCCCAAAGCGAAGAAACTTATATTACGCTGTGCCTTGATGAAATATTCGGCCCCGAAATAGACCTTTCGGTATTTTCAAGTGTTCGTGATACCGCCCAAAAGCTTATTCATATAGGCAAAAAGTGTGCTGTCGGTGTCGAGCAGGTGCGTGTGCCCGAATATGAGGGCAGGTTTGCTTCACCCGCAATAGAAGCTGTTGAGAAGAATCTTTACGGCATAAGATGCGATGCCTATGAAGGCGATGCCTCAAGCGTCAGCATTTGCTCCTGCACTACTGCTTATGATGAATGCGAATACGTTGCACTAACTGTCAAAAAGCTTTTGCGTGAAGAAAATTACCGTTGCCGTGATATAGCAATAATTTCCCGCAGTGAGGGTGAGTATTCAAAGAATCTGCGTGTCGCACTTAAAAGGCACGGCGTGCCCGTGTTTGAGGATAAACGCAGACCGCTTGCGACACAGCCGCCCGTTGTGCTTGCACGTGCCGCACTCGAGATTGCTTCGAGGGGCTTTTCGACGGACGCTGTTTTCCGTGTGCTCAAAACACAGCTTACAGAGCTTGACGTTGAGCAGGTGAGCGAGCTCGAAAACTATGTTTACCTTTGGAAAATTGACGGCAAAAAGTGGCTTGACAGCTGGAGCAACCATCCGTCAGATCTGGGTCAGTCGCTTAATGATTCGGACCGTGAGATACTTGTTCATCTCAATGAATTAAGGCAGAAGAGTGTGGCGCCTCTTTTAGGTTTGCGCTCCGAAATCAAAAAAGCTTATACTGCTACTGATATATTTAAAGCACTTTATAATTATCTCATAGAAATCAAAGCTCCCGAAAATCTGAAAAAGCTCGCAGTTTCCCTCAACTACTTCGGCGAAACGCAGGATGCTCTTGAGCTTGGAAGAGTTTGGGACAGGCTTATGGAAATATTCGGTCAGCTTTCTGCTGCACTTGCCGAAAGTAAGGTTTCTTGCGAGCGGATTTCAGACCTTTTTACACTTGTTCTCGGTGTGCAGGATATAGGTGTTATTCCGCACGGTATTGATGAAATAACAATAGGTGCGGCCGACAGAATACGTGTCAACCGTCCCCGTGCAGTTTTTGCCGTTGGTGTAAATGACGGTGTGTTTCCTAAAAAGCCTTCTTCGGGCAGAGTTTTGTGCGATGCCGACAGACAGCTGCTTACCGATATGGGGCTCAATGTTGCCGCACCGTCACATAACGATTTTATTGAGGAACGCTTTATTGCTTATAACTCGCTTTGCTGTGCAAGTGAGCGGCTTTATGTCAGCTACTGTCTGACCGATTTTTCCGGTGCAGAAAAATCACCGTCGGAGCTTATTGGTCAGCTTCGCCGGATTTTACCTGCCTGCAATGTTGCAGACAGTTCTGATGCACTTGATATGATACAGAGCGAAGCATCTGCTTTTGATGCGCTTGCAAAAGGCTGGCACACCGATTCAGCACTTGAAAGCACACTTAAAGCTTATTTTGACGGCAAGCCCGAATATTCAAGCCGTATTGCCGCTCTTGAACGTGCGAGCGGTAAAACAGAATTTTCTATTGACGATAATAAAGCTTCACTTGACCTGTTTGGAAAGGATATATACGTTTCGGCGACGAAAATTGAGGATTACGGCAAATGTCCGTTCCTTTATTTCTGCCGACACGGCTTAAAGCTGAACGAGCGCAGAACTGCCGAGATTGATGCTATGCTAAGCGGCATTGTCGTGCACTTCGTGCTTGAAAATATCGTGTCACGTTTTGGTAAAAAGCTGGTTGAGTTAAGCTATGACGAGATTAAAGAGCAGGTTGTTGCTTTGCTGGACGAGTTTTTACGTGAGAATCTCGGTGCTCAACAGCGCGACGAGCGATTCGATTACCTTTACAGAAGGCTGTGTGATTCAATCTGCGTGGTTGTTACACGTCTTATAAATGAAATGAAGCTCAGTGATTTTGAGCCAGCAGATTTTGAACTGCGTATAGGCGGTAAGGATGCGCAGATAAAGCAGTTTGAAATTGAGCTTGACGACGGCGGCAAGGTTATACTCAGCGGCCAGGTTGACAGGGTGGATGTTCTTAAAACGCAGGAGCACACCTTTGTCAGAGTCATGGACTATAAAACGGGCTCAAAAAAATTCAATCTCACCGATGTTCTCAACGGCCTTAATATGCAGATGCTTCTTTATCTTTTTGCAATCAAGGCCAACGGAAGGGAGCGCTACGGCGACGTTGTGCCGGCAGGTGTGCTCTATGTGCCTGCCAAAACTGCTTCGGGCAGAATAGCCAAGGATACGCCTAAAGAAGAGATACAGGCTGATGTTATAAAGGAAGGCCGCTTTTCGGGAATACTTCTTGACGATGACCGTGTTATACACGGCACCGATACGGGTAACACAGGTACGGTAATTGCACAGCGTAAGAAGGGAGCATATGAAAACCTTATAAATCTCACTCAGCTTTCTGCGCTCGAAAAAACAGTTACCGATACTGTTCGTCAGATGGGCGAGCAGCTTCATTCAGGCAAAATTCCTGCCTTGCCCAAGTACGGCGGCTCTTATTCAAAGCCTGCTTGCGAGTACTGTGCATATAAGGATATTTGTCTTCACGAAGAAGAAGGTCCTTCGCTTAAATATGATAATTTGAAATTCAGCGAATGCTTGGAAATATTGGAGGAGGGTGACGGAAATGCCGAAATGGACTGATGAACAAAAGCTTGCCATCGACGGCAGAAACGGCTCTCTGATTGTAAGTGCGGCGGCAGGTTCGGGTAAAACAACCGTGCTTGTTGAGCGTGTTATTCAGCGTTTAATTGATACTGCCAATCCGTGCCCTGCTGATAAGCTGGTTATTGTGACTTTTACAAGGGCTGCTGCAGCAAATATGAAGGATAGGATTGATGCGGCTCTTTCAAAACGCATATCCGAAACCGGAGATACCTGGCTTATGAAGCAGCAGATACTGCTGCAGTCTGCAAAAATTTGTACAATTGACAGCTTCTGCGGCGATATTGTTCGTGAAAACTTTCATCTTTTGGGTATCAGTGCCGATTATACTGTTGCCGATAAAAGCGAAACAGACCGCTTTGAAGAAACGGCAGTAAAAAAAGTGCTTGCACGAAGATATGAATCAGATGATGCTGTTTTCAAAAAGCTTGCCGATACCGTTTCATCCGGTGGAAGCGACCGTGATTTTGAAAACGTAATACGCAGAATTTATACCGAGCTTTCCTCTTATCCGTTTCCGGAGGCAGAGCTTGATAAGCTTGTGCTTCCTTATAAAACGGACGAGCCTGTAAATGAAAGCGTATGGGGCAGATGTATTCTTGCTGAAGCAACCGAAAAGCTGCGTTACTGCGTAAGGCTTATGAGCGAATCCCTTGAACTTCTTGAACAGCCCGATGAAGAGGTGCTCAAGCTTTCCGATGCGCTTTTGCCGCTTGTTACCGACGAGCTTGAAATGTACAGAAGTATGCTTGATAAAGCTGAAACGGGCGATTGGGACGGGCTTTACCGCAGTCTTAAAAATATGACCTTTTCACGCTTTACGAGCAAAACCGCTGCACCGGATGTTAAAGAAAGTATTAAGCTCAGGCGTGAATGCGCAAAAGGTATTGTTAAAAATGATTTGTCATCTCTTGTCTGCGTTAAATCGGCAGATTTTGACGAGGACAGAAAAGAGCTTGCTCCGCTAACGGAATGTCTTGCAGAGTGCATTAAAGAATACGGCCGTGAACTGCGGGCAATAAAAATGCAGAGCAACAAGTTTGATTTTGCGGATATTGAGCATCTTGCACTTGAGCTTCTTGTCGAGCGTGAGGGTGACGGCTACAAAAAAACTGCGCTTGCGCAAACGCTGTCACAGTCCTACGTCGAAATAATGGTTGACGAATATCAGGATACCAATATGCTGCAAGATATGATATTCTCCGCAGTATCAGACGATGAAAAGAATATGTTCTTTGTCGGTGATGTGAAGCAGAGCATTTACCGCTTCCGCCAGGCAATGCCGGAGATTTTTCTTTCAAGGCGAGAAAGTGTGCCGCTGTTTGACGGCGAAAACTATCCGGCAAGAGTTAATCTCAGCTCAAATTTCAGAAGCCGTAACGGTGTGACGTCTGCGGTTAATTTCGTTTTCTCTCAGCTTATGTCCAAACAGCTTGGTGAGATTGTGTATGATAAGAGCGAACAGCTCAATCCTATGGCTTCTTATCCGCAGAAGGACACGCCCGACATTGAATTGCGCCTAAGGAATAAAACTGCCGAAGAAACTGAATATGAGCATGTTGCCCGTTATATAAAACAGCTTCTTGACGAAGGCAGAACGGTGAGCGATGCAGAGGGCTCACGACCCGCAAGGCCCGGCGATTTCTGTATTCTTGTACGTACAAAGAGCAAGATGCTGAGTTTTTTGCAGGCACTTGAGGAGTTAGGAATTCCTGCGGTGTGCGCAGTTGAGGGCGATGTCGGCGGTTCGGCAGAGGTGAGGATAATGCTCTCACTGCTTCGTGTGCTCGACAATCCTTTGCAGGATATTCAGCTGACAGCTGTTATGATGTCGCCGATATTCGGCTTTACCGCAGGTGAGCTTGCTGAAATACGTACAGGTGCCAAGAAATACACTCCTGTTTATCAAAGCGTTGTTTCTGCGGCACATAGCGGAAATCAAAGATGTGCCAAGTTCCTTGAAAAAATTGATGCAATAAGAAAAATCAGCATCGGTATGGGTGCGGCAGAGTTCCTCAGAAGGCTTTTTGACGAAACCGATATTCTTGCCGTTGCCCGCACTCTTGATGAGCCGGAGCAGCGTGTTGCAAATCTTTACGCTTTGCTTGATGTTGCAAACAGCTTTGATTCCTCGGGCGGAAGCGGTCTGAGCTCATTTTTGCGCTTTATTGAAAATTCTGAGAATATCGGCACTCAGTTCGGTATAAGTGAAGATTCGGATGCAGTTAAAATAATGACAATCCATAAAAGCAAGGGTCTTGAGTTCAGCTTTTGTATTCTGGCTGAGCTTAACTTTAGTATGAATCATAACGATACCTGTAATGTGATTTACAGTCGCTCGCTTGGCCTCGGTATGCTTTTACGTGATTCCTTTAGCGGTAAATCCGTTTACACATTACCTTTTGCCGCTTGTGCTCTTGAGTCAAAGCTACTCGATTTTTCAGAAGAAACACGTGTGCTTTATGTTGCAATGACACGTGCAAAAGAGCAGCTGACTGTAGTGGCTACGTGCAATTATGAGAAGATTCTCAAATCAATGCCGTTTGCTTTTACTGCCGATAAAAAAGGGCTCGAGTATGCGTATGCAGTCTCATCCAAAACCTATGCAGATTGGCTTGTGCCTGTTTTTGCAAGGCACGCTGATGCCTCTGACCTGCGAACGCTTTGCGGTAACGGTGCATCTGGGCTTTTGCTTGATACTGATTTTAAGATGAAGACGAATGTTTTCCCGGTTGCACCCGAATATGAGGCGGAAGAGCAAAAAGACAATATTACCGAGAATAGATATGCTTGCGATATTGAACTTCTGAATGAGCTGAAAACAAGGATAGAATATCAATATCCCTATGCTTCGCTCAGCGGTGCGGTTGCAAAAAAGCAGGCCTCGGGCTTCATGGATGAGAGCTTTGGTGATGAATTCTTCGCTTCGTCACGTCCCTCGTTTATGAACAGCGGCGGCCTTACTGCAGCACAGAAGGGCACACTGACACATAAATTTTTACAGCTTTGCGATTTTTATAATCCGGATATTGATGCTCAACTTCAAGTGTTGATTTCGCAGGGCAAATTCAGCGAGCTTGAAGCAAAGGAGCTCAGGCGTGATGAAATAAAAGCGTGTTATTCTTCGGATTTGTTTGGGCGTATCATCGCTTCTGACAGTGTTATGAGAGAGCAGAAATTTGCAATGCTTATACCTATCCGTGAGGTTTATCCCGATTTGCCCGAAGCGGTAAGCGGAGAAAGCATTGTTGTACAGGGTATGCTGGACCTTGCTTTCGTTGAAAACGGAGAGCTTGTTATAGTTGATTATAAAACCGACAGGGGAGTAGGCGAGGAAGAAATACGCCGACGCCATTATGAACAGCTTTTTGTTTATGCAAAGGCAATGGAAAAATGCACCGATTACAGAGTAAAAGCCGCTTTTATCTATTCATTGTCACTGAAAAAAGAGATAAGAGTGCTTTAATTTTGCAAAAATTTAAAAAATCACAAAATAATGCTTGCATTTTTCAGAATAGTGTGTTAAAATCCATTCGTTATGTATCCTAATATACCGACGCGAGGTGAAAAAGAAATGAAGCAGGGTATCCATCCTAAGTACGAAAAGACAGAAATCCGCTGCGCTTGCGGTGCTGTTCTTGAAACATCTTCAACAAAGGCAAACATGCGTGTTGACATTTGTTCAAAGTGCCATCCGTTCTTTACCGGTAAGCAGAAGCTTGTTGATACAGGCGGACGTGTTGACAGATTCAAGAAGCGTTACAACCTCGAAAGCAAATAAGAAAAACCAAAAAGGCGGTGGGTTTACCACCGCCTTAACTTTTCTGTTGTCGGAGTGTTATTATGCAGGAATATCTTACATTAAAAACAGAAAATAATGATGAATTTGTTGTCAAGCATTCTCGCTTCATAGGCTATGCCAAGCCTGTAACCACCCAGGATGAGGCTGTTGCATTCATAAATCAGATTAAATCGAAGCATTGGGATGCAACACACAACGTGTATGCCTATATTCTTCGTGACGGTCAGATAAGGCGCTATTCCGATGACGGTGAGCCGCAGGGCACTGCAGGCATACCCGTGCTTGACGTGCTTCAGAAAGAGGGGCTTACCGACTGCTGTGTTGTTGTTACACGTTATTTCGGCGGCATTCTTCTTGGCGGCGGCGGTCTCGTGCGTGCGTATTCTCATGCGGCAAAGCTTGCTGTTGACAGTGCCGAGATTATTAAAATGTCGGTTTGTGTGCGTGCCTGCTGTACTTGTGACTATGCTTTTTACGGCAAGCTGGCTTCTCTTATCCCCGAGTGCGGCGGAACTGCAGAAAACAGCGAATTTACGGATACCGTAAGTGTAACCTTTAATATCCCCGAAA
Source organism: Acutalibacteraceae bacterium (assembly GCA_045604525.1). Taxonomy (GTDB): domain Bacteria; phylum Bacillota; class Clostridia; order Oscillospirales; family Acutalibacteraceae; genus UBA8612. The sequence continues at coordinate 94,807 of JAZUOH010000030.1, read as the reverse complement.
ACCTTTATGACGGTTTTTGTGCCGAACTTACTGAGGCGAGCTTCGGTAAGGTGGCGGCAACAGAGATTGAGCGAATTTTTATGCTTAATAAAAATTTTAAAAAATAAAAAGGGTTTTTATATCTTTTAAACTATAACTCTATTAAATGACGAAAAAAGGCAGGTGAGGTCGTGCTATGCAGAGTATACGTGAGATGACTGAAAAAAACGAGCATCTTGTTTTATCGCCTTATGCGGCCTTTGCCGATGAAAGTGAAGGCAGAAAACGTGAAGAAAAGCCGTGTGATATACGTACCTGCTTTCAGCGTGACCGTGACCGTATAATTCATTCAAATGCCTTTCGCCGTCTCAAGCACAAATCGCAGGTGTTCTTATCACCTGAGGGTGACCATTACAGAACCCGACTCACTCATACGCTCGAGGTTTCGCAGATTGCCCGTACAATTGCTGTGGGCCTTCGTCTTAACGAAGATTTGACAGAAGCTATTGCACTTGGTCACGACCTTGGACATACTCCCTTTGGCCACGCAGGCGAAAGAGCACTCAATGCAGTTCATCCGGGCGGATACCGCCACTATGAGCAAAGCGTGCGTGTGTGCGAAATGCTTGAAAAAAGCGGTATGGGTCTCAACCTTTCTTTTGAAGTTATTAACGGCATCGAACGCCATACCAACGGTGAAAAAGCAAAAACACTTGAGGGCAGAATTGTAAGGCTTGCCGATAGGGTAGCGTACATAAATCACGATATTGACGATTCGATAAGAGCAGGTGTTATGACCGAGGAGGATATTGATTTATCTATACGCAAGGTGCTCGGTTTTTCCAAATCCGAGCGTATAAATACGCTCGTGCTTTCTGCTATAGAAAACAGTGAGGACGATATTTGCCTTGCTCCCGAGGTTAATGAGGCACTTGAAGAACTTCATACGTTTATGTTCGCCAAGGTTTACACCAATCCTTACTGCAAGGGTGAAGAAAGTAAGGCAGATACTATGATAAAACAGCTGTATCAGTATTTTGCCGATAATCCAGTGGCCTTGCCTAATGCGTATGAAGAAATATGTCTTCGTGAAGGTGCAGACAGAGCGGCGTGCGATTATATTGCCGGTATGACAGACCGATTTGCCGTTCGTACTTTTGAAGAACTGTTTATACCGCTGTCCTGGTCGTAAGCATAATTCGGTTTTTATTGGTTACTACATATTGTGAGTATTATATTATTTAATACATTATATTACTTGTTTGGAGAGAGAAATGGCTAATCGCTTGAGTGAAGATTTTTTGCGTGAGCTTCGGGAAAAAAACGAGATTTCCGAGGTTATCTCTCCTTATGTCAATTTGCGCCGAAGAGGCTCAACGATGAACGGGCTGTGTCCGTTCCACAATGAAAAAACACCGTCCTTTACGGTTTATCTCGAAACGCAGTCATATTATTGCTTTGGTTGCGGTGCAGGCGGAGACGTTATTACTTTTGTTCGCCGTATAGAAAATCTCGGATATATAGATGCCGTTAAAAGTCTTGCACAGCGTGCGGGTATGGCGTTGCCAGAGGATGGATTTGATGACGGATTAAGTAAACGCAGGCGCAGAATACTCGAAGCCAACCGTGAAGCCGGCAGATTTTTTCACAGTTCTCTTATGAGCGAGCAGGGCAGGCGATGCCTTGATTATTATCTGGGCAGAGGATATTCAATGTCCACAATCCGCCGCTTCGGTATGGGCTATGCGCCGGATGATTGGCGTGCACTTTATAACCATCTCAGAGGCCTTGGCTTTACTTCCGGCGAGCTGGTTGATGCTAATCTTGTCCGCAAGAGTGAAAAGGACGGCAAGGTTAATTATTATGATAATTTCCGCAACCGTGCAATGATTCCGATTATAGACGTTCGTGGCAATGTTGTGGCGTTTGGCGGCAGAGTGCTTGATGATTCAAAGCCGAAATATATTAACACATCCGATACGCTTGTCTATAAAAAAGGCTCGGGTGTCTTTGCGCTTAATCTTGCCAAAGACAGCGGTGAGAGAAGGCTTATAATAACCGAAGGCTATATGGATACTATTGCCTTGCATCAGGCGGGCTTCAAAAATGCAATTGCCTGCCTCGGTACGGCACTGCCGGATGAACAGGTTAATCTTATAAGCAGATATGCAGATGAGGTTTTACTTGCTTACGATTCCGACGAAGCGGGACAAAAAGCAGTTCGCCGTGCCATACAGGCTTTTTCAAACACGGGCGTTAAGGTGCGTGTGCTTGCGCTGTCCGGCGGCAAGGATCCCGATGAGATTATTAAGAAGTACGGGCCGGAAAGATTCCGCAGTATTGTTGACGGTGCGGCAAACGATATTGAATATCGTTTGCAGGGTATACGTTCACGGTACAACACAATTACGGATGACGGTAAGGTCGGCTTTATGCGCGAGGCTGTTACGGTGCTTGCGGGGATTTCGTCGGAGATTGAGCGGGACGTGTATATCAGCCGCTTATCAACAGACCTTGATATATCGAAGGAAGCAATTACCGCACAGGTGAAAAACGTAAGAAAGCGTTCTGTTCGTGCAAAAGAAAAGGAAGAAATGCGACGGATACAGTCATCATCCTTCACCGAAAACGGCAGGAGTGTTCCTCTGGCAAATATCGGCGCAAAAAAAGCGGAAGAGGCGCTTATTGCAAATCTTATGCGCACGCCTGCAAATTATACTAAGCTAAAGGACAAGCTGTCTGAAGATACTTTTATAAGTGAATTCGGTAAAGCGGTATTTTCGGCAATGCTTCCGCAGCTTGAAAGCGGCTTGCAGCCCGAATACGGCACTGTTATTCAGTCTCTTGATTCACAGCAAGCTTCTCAGCTTTCACGTATTATAAACACAAGCATTTCAACAGGCAATACCGTTGCGGAATGCAACGATTGTATAAACAAGCTGATTGAGGATAAAAGCCGAATGGATGTGGCGGACCCCTCAGGCTTGAGTGACGAAGAATTCAGAAAACTATTCAATTCATAAAGGAGAAGAAAGAATGGGAATCGAAACAACAGATAAAAAAAGTGCTTTCCGTGCTCTTGTTGAAAGAGGCAAGCAGACCGGTAAGCTGACCACTCGTGAAATTGATGCGGCTATTGAAGAGATGAATCTTGAGCTCGAAGAGCTCGATGAACTCTACGATACTATCGAAACGCAGAATATTAAAATCATAGACGACCTTGGTGATGCCGCACTTGAAGAGCTTTCTTTCGATACGGAAGTAAAGGTTGCCGGCGATAATCTTTCGGGCGATGCTAAGAATGCCGCAATGGATGATCCGGTCAAGGTCTACCTCAAGGAAATCGGCCATGTTCCGCTGCTTTCCGCTGAAGAGGAGATTGAGCTTGCTGTCAAGATTTCAAACAACGATGAGGCGGCAAAAAGCCGTCTTGCAGAAGCAAATCTGCGCCTTGTTGTCAGCATTGCAAAGCGTTACGTGGGCAGAGGTATGCAGTTCCTTGACCTTATTCAGGAGGGTAACCTCGGACTTATCAAGGCTGTTGATAAGTTTGACCATACAAAGGGCTTCAAATTTTCAACCTATGCAACCTGGTGGATAAGACAGGCTATCACAAGAGCCATTGCTGACCAGGCAAGAACAATCCGTATTCCCGTTCACATGGTTGAGACCATAAACAAGGTTAAAAAGACAAACAGCCAGCTTCTCCATAAAATCGGCCGTGACCCCAGCGCAGAGGAGATTGCGCAAGAGCTTGATATGCCCGTTGATAAGGTGCGCGAAATTCTTCGTGTTGCACAGGAGCCCGTTTCTCTCGAAACTCCCATAGGTGAAGAGGAAGACAGCCACCTCGGCGACTTTATTCCCGACGACGATGCTCTTGCACCTGCCGATGCCGCATCAAACATTCTTCTCAAAGAATCGCTTGACGAGGTTCTTAATACACTCACTCCCAGAGAGAAGAAGGTAATTGTGCTTCGTTTTGGCCTTGCGGACGGACATCCCCGTACACTCGAGGAGGTAGGTAAGGAGTTTAACGTTACCAGAGAGCGTATCCGCCAGATTGAGGCAAAGGCGCTCCGCAAGCTCCGCCACCCGAGCAGAAGCAAAAAGCTCAGAGATTTCCTTGATTCATAATTCTTTACGAGAAATAAATGCACTGTTGCGTGGCTTTTAAAGGCAACAGTGCATTTTTTATGTAATTATTATGTAATTTTTATGTAAATTTTATGCTTTTTTGTATTGACATAATTATTTTATGAAATTATAATATATGCAATAGTGTGTATTTGTATACATGCTCAAATTTTAAGGAGATGAAATCAGTGAAGACAAGCAAAAGAATTCTCTCAGCACTTCTCTCACTGTGCATGATTCTCGGCTGCGTTGCAGTTGGTTTTACAGCACAGGCTGCTGAAGCTACTCTTCAGGCTGGCATCAATGCAGCTATTGCAAACGGCGATGCTTCCTACGAGTGGAAAGGCGGCAACGTAACACTTGAGGATACACTTGTTATCAACGGTAATATCAAGGTTGACCTCAAAAATGCAATTGTTACCGGCGCACCTGGTAAGACAGTTGTAAATGTCAAGGGCGGCAACGTCGAACTTTACAACGGTACATTTATTGCAGTATGCGAAGCCTACCAGGGTGTTAAGCAGTTTGCAGAAAGCCTTATGGATTACAGACCTGCTGTTTCAATCAACGGCGGTAATGTAACTCTCGAGTGCATCACAGCTGTCGGCTCAACAATCCGTGTTCCCAACAGCTCCACAGTTAAGGTTACAACAGGTAACGGTATCAATGCTAACGCAGGTACTGTTGTTCTCAAGGATGTAATCGCTGTCGGTATGAAGGCTCTTGATAACACAAAGGCTGACGTTACTGTTGAGGATGCTATCCTTGTAGGTATCTACAAGGCAGCTAACATCTATACAAAGGTTAATTTTGCTGACGGCTACACACAGTACAGAACCGTTCAGTTCCTTGAAGAGTTCCTTAAGGACGGTGTTACTCTCTCTGCTACAGAGAAGAAGTATATCGACGGCCTTACAAACAGCCAGGGCGACCTTTCAGTTGCAAGCGTTGTTGTAAGCGTTAAGGATCCCGAGCTTGCACAGCCCGTAAGCACATACGATGCTGATACAGACGTTCTTACTGTTACAGCTTATGCAGACGCTGCTGACGAAAAGGCAGACGTTGCAAACAGATACTCCTACATGTACACACCCGTTACCTGCACAATCGACGGCGTAACAGCTGACTTTGCAGAGCAGGCAGACGGTTCATACGTAGCAACATTTGCTGATGTTGCAGCAGGCGAAACTCTCGATGCAGAGCTTGACTATACTCTTTCCGTTAAGATGGGCCAGAGACAGAAGGATGTTGTTGTCGAGGGTCTTGATATGATTGCTGCTTATGCAGAGAACGCTCCCGAAATCATCGGCAGATTCATCAAGGATTTCGAAGGCGACAGAGCATACGGTAAGGCAAAAGAGTATATGGAGCTTGTTTACAATGCTTATAAAGAGGCTCCGTCTAAGCTTGCTAAGTTTAAGCCGGTTATCGGTGTTATTTATGCCCTTGGCGGTATGGATTACAACGGTGAGGTTTCTGAGATAATCAGAAAAACCAAGGATGAGAAAAATATCCCTCTCTTAGTTTCCGCTAAGAATGATAGCCACATTAAGAATTTTGGCAAAATCTTTGATACAGATGGCGACGGCGTAGCTGACTCACTTTATGCTTTCTTTGGTGAGAAATACGGCGAAGGTATCGGTCTCCTTGAGCTCTTTGATAAGTACTACGGTGATATCAAGGCTCTTGCTCTTACAGAAGACTATAAAGAATTCAACGATATCGGCGCTGCTGCTGAGTATATCGGCAAAAACTATGCTAAGTTTATTGAACTTGTTGATGCAGCTATCGAGCTCCTTGAATACGGCTATGAGCTTCTTCAGAATGAAGACGTTCGTAATATGATTGAAGATAACTTCTCCGAGCTTCAGGTTGTTGTAGAGTATGCTGACAAGCTTATGGCTGACGGCGGCTACTATGAGAAGCTTGTTGCAAGATATAATGAGCTCAAGGCAAGCGACTTCCTTACAAAGTATGCTGACAGAGCTCCCGAGCTTTGCAAGAGATATGCACTCAAGGCTCTTGATATCGCTCAGAATCCCACAAAGTACTTTGATATCAACAGCAAGGTTGAGGGCTACTACCTCAATATGTTCAGCTTCAAGCAGACTGCTGAGTTCACAACTCCCTCCGACGTTGAAACATGTAACGTAACTGTTGAAGTTTCCGGTTACGGTAAGTTTATGGTTGAAGGCAAGGAATACACTAATAGAATGACATTCTCAGTTCCTATGGGTGAACTCTTCACTGTTACACCTGTTGAGTATGATGAGTCTGTTAAGCTCTTCCGTGAATTCTTCTATACACAGCCTAATACTACGTGGAAAGTTGTTGATAATATTGAGAACTTCCGTGTAGGTAGTGACATTGTTATCACTCTTAATTTCTCGGCTATGGGCAGTGTAGCTGATGAGGATGTCAGTGTTGTATTCCTTACTGACGCTAACCTTGGTTATAACTGGATTGGTGAGTTTGAGGGCGCAGCAGCAGACCTTCATTTTGATGATGTAGATGTTCCTGAATTTAAAGATCTTGCTTTTGCAGGATGGTCTCTTGATAAGGGTGCAAATGTTGATGCAGCACTTACTGATGATGAGCTTGTTGAAACTGTCTCCGATATGACAGATGACTTCTTTGTATATGCAGTTTATGAGAATAATCAGGATCTTGATGTTCCGTCAGGACATGAAGAACTTGCAGTTATCAATGCAGAGGCTGACACCGAAACAAGCAGAGTTTACTTCCTTATGTCTGTTGAGGCTCCTGAAAACATTAAGGTTATTGAGATTGGTGTTATTGCAACCAAGAATACCGATTATGTAGACGAAGCAATTATGACACTTGATATCAGAGGTACTTCTGGCGTTGTATCTAAGTTTGCAGATAGTGCGGATGTAAAGGGCGATGATGGCTATTTGAAGAATAGCTGTGGTATTAACTACGGAGTTAAGACTGCCTCGGGTACCATTTACGGTCGCGGTTATGTAATTTATAAGGATCTTGATACAAATACTATAGAAACATATTACACTGGTATTGTTTCTGATACTCTTTGATAATTTTATTCTTACTTTGACGAAAGGAGATGTTCCTAATGAAAATGTATACAAAGCCCGTTGCTGAAATCGAAAAGTTTACAGTAGTTGATGTGATTACAGAAAGTACAGAAGAAACAACAAAACCTATCGACAATGTAGTTGATGAGCTTTCCGCAGGTCTCGAAATCAACGACGAGTTCTAATTAAACAGCAACCCTAACTAACGGGCAGGCAGGCTACTGTCTGCCCGTTTTTCCCTTGATTATTTTTCTTGGAGTTTTTATGGATATCTATTCAATTGCCGGTCTTACGGTTGGCTATGCTTCAAAATATGACAAGCTTAAAAATCGCAGTAAGCCTTATCTTGCTGATGAGGGTACTACGGCCAAATATACGATAAAGCTTGATTATACTGAACTTGAAAAATCGTTGCCGCAGTATCCGCTTTTGGATATTGCTGCACTTGAATATATGCGTGTAGGCGGTTATTTTTATACTGCTCTTCTTGATAATGACGGATTTATGCTTCACGCTTCAGCTGTTGTTGTTGACGGTTTAGCTTACTGTTTTTCTGCACCAAGCGGCACGGGTAAATCTACGCACACGTCGCTCTGGCTCGATGCTTTTGCGGATAAGGGAGCTTATATAATAAACGATGATAAGCCCGCAATTAAGCTTGTTGACGGTGTACCTATGGTTTACGGCACACCATTCAGCGGCAAACACGATATAAGCGTCAATACCTGTGTGCCGCTTAAAGCCTTGTGCTTTATTCAGCGCAGTGAAACAAATTCTATTGAAAAAATTGCTCCATTGCGTGCGGCTTCTCTTGTGCTTGACCAGACTATCCGTCCTGAGGATGAAGGTCGAATGGACCGCCTGTTTTCAACTCTTGAAAAGGTTGTTATGTCGGTACCTTCATACGTGCTTTCCTGTAATATCAGCAAAGAGGCTGCCTTACTTGCTTATAATGAAATGAGTGGTGAATAATGCTTTCAAAACTCAAAACTGAAAATAAAAAAGTTTTTCCATGGCTGTTTGAAAGGGTAAAGCCTTACCGTGCACGTATTGTATTGATGATTGTGCTCAACTCTGTTTTGTCTCTTATGGTCGCTGTTAATGCCTACGTTTCGAAGGATTTGATTGATACTGCCGTAAGCGGCGACAGAAGCAGATTGATTAAGGTAAGCGTTGTTATTCTGTCCGTAATTTTCTTTCAGCTTGCTGTAAGGCTCAGCTATCAGCTTGTCAGCTCACGTCTTCATATTGATATGGAGGCTGATATAAGAAAATACTATATCAAAAACGTTTTTGAAAAAGATTATCTTAAAATATCCTCATATCACAGCGGTGATTTGATGACGAGGTTTTCAAGCGATATCAGCTGTGTTGCCGACGGTATGATTTCTTTATTGCCTACGGTAATAGGTCTTGTTTTTCGTATAATTGCCGCATTTACTGCACTTCTTATTCTTGATATGCGTCTTGCTTTTACTTTTGCGGGTCTTGGTATAGCTGTGTTTGTAATAAGCAGGCTTTCACGTAATTTCCTAAAAGAGCTTTACGTTAAATCGCAGAAATCTGAGAGCTCTGTAAGGTCATTTGCACAGGAAATTATTGCGAATTTGCTTGTTGTAAATGTATTTGATGCCGGCGAAACTGTCTTCGGTAAGTTTACAGAGCTTATGAATATTAACTCGCAAAACAGATGGAAGCGTTCAAAATTCCATACGGGTGCAACGGCGGTTATGGCACTAGGTTTCAGATTTGCTTATATGCTGGCGTGCATCTTCTGCTCTTTTAAGCTCTTGACCGGTTCAATAACCTACGGTACTATCACAGCTGTTCTGCAGCTTGTTACACAGCTTCAAACTCCGTTTAAAAGCCTTTCCGGTTTACTTCCGTCATATTATCAGATGCTGGCTTCTGCGGAGCGTTTGATCGAAATTATCGAAATTTCTGGTGAGTCTGAGCCTGAAGAAAAATGCGATGCGGAGGAGTTTTATTCTAAGCTTGAGTCAGTCAATTTGAATAACGTAACTTTCAGCTACGGCCGTGATACTGTGCTTGAGAATTCTTCCGTGAGCATAAAAAAAGGCGATTTTGTTGCGATAACCGGCATTTCCGGCATCGGCAAAAGCACAATGCTTAAAATGATGCTCGGCGTTATTCATCCGTCAAGCGGCGAAGTTTGCTTTAATACTTCCGACGGCAAGTTTTTCCCGGGCAAAAAGTTCAGGAATTTGTTTTCGTATGTTCCGCAGGGTAATATGCTTCTTTCCGGTACGATTTATGAAAATATTACTTTTATGAGCGAGGGTAAAACCGAAAAAGAAATTGAGCGTGCGGTTGAGCTCAGCTGCTGTAATGATTTTATAAAAGAGCTCCCCGAAGGTTTGCAAACAGTTATAGGCGAGAGGGGAAGCGGTCTTTCCGAAGGTCAGATTCAGCGTATTGCTATTGCACGTGCAATTCTGCGCGGTGCACCTGTTATGCTTCTTGATGAAGCAACGTCCGCCCTCGATGAGGCTACTGAGGAAAGAGTGCTGAGAAATATAAGGACACTTGATAATTGCACTTGCGTGATTGTGTCGCATAAAAAGGCGGCACTTTCGGTTTGCGATGTTGAGCTAAGAATAGAAGATAAAAAATTTGTTGCGCACAATTTAAAATGAGGAGCTTTTGTATGAAAATTAAACCCGGCTATAAAATAAGAAAAATGTGTGGCAGCAGTGTTGTTGTTGCAACGGGTAAGGCTGCGGCTGATTTTAACGGAATGGTTACGCTTAACGAAACCGGTGAAATGCTCTGGATCAGACTTGCACAGGGCGCTGATGAATCTGATTTGGTTGAGCTTATGATTAGTGAATATGATGTTGATAAACTTACGGCAGAAAATGACGTTAAAGATTTTGTCAATAAAATTAAAGGAGCAGGCTTCGTTGAGTAAAGCTAATGATTTGAATTCGCAGCTGCCTGCAATGCGTGAAGCGCTTGAAAGCGGCAAAAAAATTGAGTTTGAAACGCATGGCCACAGTATGATTCCGCTTCTTCACGATGGCGGAGATAAAGTTATACTAACGCTCAGCGAAAAGCCGCTGCAGGTTAATGATGTTGCGCTTTGCAAAACGAGCGAGGGCAGATATGTGCTCCACCGCATTGTTGAGGTTTCTGGCGGCGGATATGTGCTTAAGGGCGATAACTGCGTAAACACCGAATTTTGCAAGTCGGATGAAGACGTTGTCGGTGTTGCCTGCGGTTTTATAAGACGTGGAAAAATGATTTCTGTTACCGATAAAAACTATATTTTTTATGTTAATCACAGAGCACTTTTTCTCAAAATGTGGCGTGTTTTCTGGTGCATTGCAGATGCTTTTGTCAAGCTTTTTCACCATTGATACTGAGGTGGTTTTGTCTTGAAATTTAAAAGGTATGTTTGTATATTATTTGCTTGTATTTTTTCAGCTTCGGCATTTATTTTTTATGCAAATGCTCTGAAGATTGACAGCGTTTTGGATGAATCAAATTGGAAAACAGCAGAAAAATACAGCCTTGTAACATCTTCTGCTGTGTCGAATTGCGATGTTAAGCTCGGCGTTGTTTCTGTGTTTATCGAGGGCAAGAACAGCCGCATAAATTTCGGTTTTAAGGTTAAGCTTTCCGAAAATATAGGCGAAAGCCGCCTGTACGGCGTTGCAATAAGCATAAATTCTTCTGAATTTATTTATATAACTGCCGATTCTGTATCTTCCTATAATACAGACCTTTTCGGTGTTGAATATGCCATAGATGTCACGGGTGCTGATTCTTTTAATGTCGAGGTGGCTATCGGTATGAAATACGGCCTTGACAGTCTTGATGATATCAGAGTCAGGTTTGTTGATGTGTCGGGCTCGCCGTCTACGGTGTTCGAATTGGAATATTCACCTCCTTTATCTTCGGCTGATGAAGAGCCGACAACACTTCCGATTTATATAAATGATACACAACCGAAAGAAACAACAAAACGTATCGAAAAAACAACAAAGCAGAAAACCACTAAAACAAAGTCAACCAAAGCTAAAAGCACAAAGCTGAGGTCTGATAAAACGGATTATACTGTTACCGTTTCAACTGCGTGGTATGAATATACAACCGATGAGAATTTTACTACGCAGCTGAATATGAAGCAGATGAAATTTTATGACGGTGCATTTAAATCTTTGGTTATCGTTATTCTCATACTTATGCTTGGTGTTTGTGTCAGTATAAATGTAATTCATCAAAACAAGAAAAATAATTCTTAATTACAATAATATTTGACACTGTTTTATAATGATGCTATAATCGAAAAAAATAAAAAAGAGGGGATTTTATGTCAGTTATAACTTCTGTAATTTCGGCTTTTATGGCGGCCTTTATGGCGGCTTCATCGGTGCTTGGCGTGCTTGCGCCCACAGGCTTCAAAGCAAAAGAGGATGGTATTTTGCTTAATATGTCCGTTGTTTCGGATACACATCTCGATGAAAAGTTTTCGCCACTTGCTTGGTTTCTCGGCATAGGCCTCAGAGATATGAGCCGAGCCAAAACTCCCGTGGATGTTGTTGCTGTTACTGGTGACCTTACCAACTACGGTGATGAAGGCTCAATAGATGAGTTCTTCGATACAATGCAGAAAAATTGGGACGGTAAAGCAATTATCGCTATGGGCAACCACGATATAGGTCACGTTGAAGATAAGCCCCACGAAGAAGCAAGACAGTATTTTGTTGACAAGTTCAATGAATATCAGGATTTCAATATCGAAAAATCTTACTACAGTGCAGTGGTAAAGGGTTATACATTCATCGTTCTTACCGATGAAGCAGAGGATTCGTGGGACCATCCCGACCTTTTTGAAGAGCAGCTTACTTTCCTTGATACAGAGCTTGAAAAGGCAAGCGCTGACGGCAAGCCGATTTTTGTTATAAGTCACTGGCCGCTTGCAGGCACTCACGGTGAAGAGGTTGCTTGGGATGACGGCGATATCGGTGAGCCTTATTCAACTCAGATTCAGCAGATTGTTGAAAAATATAAAAACGTTTTCTTCATCAGCGGTCATATTCATATAGGCCTTAACGGTAACTTTACCCGTGAGCAGTTCGGCGTATCAAGCTACGACAGACGCAACGGTGTAAACTATCTCAACCTTCCCTCTTACGGCCTTTTCAGCCGCTACGGCACACTTCTCGGCGGCAGGGGATACCAGGTTGAGGTTTATGAGGATAAGGTTATTCTTCGCGCAAGAAATTTCGTTACTCATAATTGGTTCAATCTCTATGAAACAGTAGTTGAGCTTGACTGATTAGCATAATATTTGTTTGCGGGAGACGCTTTGCGGCGTTTCCCGCATTCTGCGTTAAAATTAAGTTATAATTTTGTTAAAAAATATGCTAAAAACACTTGCAATTACCAATACTCTGTGATATAATTGCTCGTGCATTTCGCACGCAGAGTGTTCATGCCGAAGTGCAGTCCTGTGGGCTGTTCGGTAAATTTCAATAGCTCTGCGGAGGAAAAAACTAAGGAGGAAAATACAAATGGCCACAGTATCAATGAAGCAGCTGCTTGAAGCAGGTGTGCACTTCGGTCACCAGACCAGAAGATGGAATCCCAAAATGGCTCCCTACATTTTTGCGGAGCGCAACGGCATCTACATCATCGACCTTCAGAAGACAGTAAAGAAGCTCGATGAGGCCTACAAGTTTATCAGCGATATCGCAGCAGAGGGCGGCGAGGTTCTTTTCGTCGGCACAAAGAAGCAGGCTCAGGATTCAATCCGTGAGGAAGCTATCCGTTGCGGTATGCCCTTTGTCAACGCTCGTTGGCTCGGCGGTATGCTTACAAACTTCAAGACAATCCAGAAGAGAATTAAGAGACTTGCTCAGCTCAAGACAATGGAAGCTGACGGTACATTCGATATGCTTCCCAAGAAGGAAGTTGTCAAGCTCAACCTCGAAATCGAGAAGCTTGAGAAGTTCATGGGCGGTATCACAGGCATGAAGAAGCAGCCCGCTGCTATGTTTGTTGTTGACCCCCGCAAGGAAAAGAATGCAGTTGCAGAGGCAAAGAAGCTCGGTATCCCCGTAGTTGCTATTGTCGATACTAACTGTGATCCCGATGAGATCGACTACGTTATCCCCGGTAACGACGACGCTATCCGTGCTGTTAAGCTTATCGCTGCAGAGATGGCAAACGCTGTTCTCGAGGGCAAGCAGGGCGAGCAGGTTGCTGCAGAGCCCGCAGAAGAAGCTGCTGAATAATTAAATCAACACTTTACTTTATATATAGGAGGAAATAACAATGGCATTTACAGCTAAAGACGTCCAGGCTCTTCGTGAGAAGACAGGCGTTGGTATGATGGATTGCAAAAAGGCTCTCGCTGAAACAGACGGCGATATGGAAAAGGCAATTGAGTTCCTCAGAAAAAAGGGTCTTGCTGCTGCTGAAAAGAAGGCAAGCAGAATTGCTGCTGAAGGTATGGTTTATCCCTACTACGATGCTGACAAAAACGTTGGCGTTCTTGTTGAAGTTAACGCAGAAACAGACTTCGTTGCTAAGAACGATAAGTTCACAAGCTTCGTAAAGGCTGTTGCAAATACAGTTGTTAATGAGGCTCCCGCTGATCTTGAGGCTCTTCTTGCTTGCAAGCTTGACGGCACAGACAGAACAGTTCAGGAAAACCTTCAGGACAACATCCTTTCAATCGGTGAGAACCAGAAGGTTCGCCGTTTTGAGAGAGTAGAGGGCGTTTGCGCAACATACATCCACGGCGGCGGTTCCGTTGGTGTTCTTGTTAAGTTCGATACAGATGTAGCTGCTGACAATGCAGAGTTCGTTGCTATGGGTAAGAACGTTGCTATGCAGGTTGCAGCTATGAATCCCGAGTATCTTAGCAAGGAAGATATGTCAGAGGATGAGCTTGCAAAGATGAAGTCCATCACAATCGACAGCTCACTCAACAAGCCCGAGTCTCTTCCCAAGCCCATTCTCAGAAAGCTCTTTGACAAAGCTGTCAGCGAGAAGCTCTTCAGCGATGAGGATATCAAGGCTTATGAGGAGCAGAAGAACAATAACTTCCTCTTCAACTTCCTTTCAAAGGAAGCTGTTGCAACTCTTGCACAGCTTGCAGTTGCAGGTAAGGATGAGTATGTTAACGACAAGATTTTCTCCGGTGCTGTTGAAGGTCGTATCAAGAAGCAGCTCAAGGAAATCTGCCTTCTTGACCAGGCATTTGTTCGTTCAGACCTCTTTGACGGTACAGTAGGCGGCTACGTTGCTGATGTTGCTAAGAAGCTTGGCGCAAACATCAAGGTTGCAGGCTTTGTACGTTACGGCAAGGGCGAAGGCCTCGAGAAGCGTGAGGATAATTTTGCAGACGAAATTGCAAAGATGGTTAAATAATTTAATCTGATTGCTGATATGGCAGAGAGCAGTGTATTTCTGTTCTCTGCCTTTTTTGAATTTGAAACATTTTTATCAATATAAAAGGAGATGCTGTTATGAAATTAAGTGAAAAAATATCCCGCAAGGTTTATAACATAGCAGGTAAGTTTGTTAATTCCCTTTCGCAGGTACAGGGCAAGGGCGATAAAAATGACAAAACCGTTACCTCCGGTATGCCTGAGCTTACCCGTGCTGTTGCGGCAGAGGGTGCTGTTTTGCTTAAAAATAACGGTGTGCTTCCTTTTAAAAAAGAGGATAATATTGCGCTTTTTGGCAGAGTTCAAATCGAAACCTTCTTTGTTGGCTACGGTTCGGGCGGCGATGTTAACGAGCCTTATAAGGTTAATTATCTTGAGGGCATCAGAGCTTGCGAGGAGTTAAATATTAACGAAAAGCTTGCGGAAACTTATGTAAATTGGTGCAAGAAAAATCCTGTTGATGAGGGCGTATGGGGACGTTGGCCTCGCTATTTCCCCGAAGTGCCGCTTGATTCGGCTGCTGTTGCCGATGCTGCAAAAATCAGCAACCGAGCCGTTGTTTTTATCGGACGTTCCTCCGGTGAGGACAGAGAAAATGCGCTTGATGAAGGCAGTTATTATCTTACCGAAGAAGAAATTCAGCTTCTCACTAAAGTGACCGATTCTTTTGAAAGTA
Source organism: Acutalibacteraceae bacterium (assembly GCA_045604525.1). GTDB lineage: Bacteria > Bacillota > Clostridia > Oscillospirales > Acutalibacteraceae > UBA8612. The sequence goes on along the minus strand of JAZUOH010000030.1, from coordinate 79,535 downwards.
CGGTAGTTGTGCTTAATATCGGCAGTATTATAGATTTTTCTTGGCTTAAGAAATTTGGCAATAAAATCGGTGCCGTTCTTATTTCGTGGCAGGGCGGTATGGAAAGCGGAAATGCGCTTGCAGACCTGCTTTGCGGTAAGGTTGCACCCTCGGGTAAACTGACGGATACAGTTGCTTTAAGCTATTCCGATTATCCTTCGTCGGACAATTTCGGTGCAAAGGAATATAATAATTATACAGAGGATATTTTTGTCGGCTACCGCTATTTTTCAACCTTTGCGCAGGATAAGGTGCTTTTTCCGTTTGGCTTCGGTCTTGGCTATGCCGATTTCAGTGTCAGCTGTTCAGGTGTTGAAAATGACGGTGAAAATATAACTGTCAAAGCAGTTGTTGAGAATAAATCCGACAAGTATTCGGGCAAGGAAACCGTGCAGATTTATTACTCTGCTGAAGGTACAAAGCTGCTTAATCCCGACAGACAGCTTGTTGCTTTTGCAAAAACCGATATTATAGCACCGGGAGAATCGCAACAGCTTGAAATCAGCTTCCCCATATCCGTTTTTGCTTCTTATGATGACAGCGGAGCAACCGAATTTGCTCATTCCTGGGTGTTTGAAAAAGGCGAATACACTCTTTTTATCGGCACGGATTGTGTGAGTGCAACCGATTGCTATTCGTTCAAAACCGACTCAGTGGTTTGCGTTGAGCGTTTGTCACAGGTATCTGCACCTGAATTCGGTTTTGATAGGATAGACGGCTATACCGAAAAAGACGGCAAAAAAGTGCCTTTAATGCACGCTGTGCCTGTTTCTGAAACAAGCCTTAAAGATATAATCCTTGACAATATGCCCGATGATATTGCATATACGGGAGATAAGGGAATTAAGATTGATGATGTAAGAAGCGGCAAAGCTGCATTGGATGAATTTGTTGCTCAGTTGAATCCCGATGAGCTTGAAGCTATCAGCCGCGGTGATTACGTTATGGGCAGCAGTCTTGGTGCAAAGGGCAACGCAGGTGTTTTCGGCGGTGTTCTTGAATCACTCCGCGATAAAGGTATTCCGCCTATCACCACAACTGACGGACCTTCGGGCATAAGGCTCAGTGCAAGCTGTTCGCTTCTTCCTATCGGCACTCTTCTCGCTTGCACGTGGAATGAACAGCTGGTGGAAAAGCTTTACACGGCTGTCGGCGCAGAAATGGCTGTTAAAGGTTCGGATGTGCTTCTTGCGCCCGGCATGAATATTCACAGAAGTCCGCTGTGTGGCAGAAACTTTGAATATTTCTCTGAAGACCCATTTCTTACCGGTAAGATTGCCGCTGCATTTGTGCGCGGTGTTCAGTCCTCCGGGCTTAGTGCTTGTCCCAAGCATTTTGCCTGTAATAATCAGGAAACAAACCGTTGCCATAACGATTCGAGGCTTTCCGAAAGAGCGTTACGCGAGATTTACCTCAAGGGCTTTGAAATTTGCGTAAAGGAGTCAAATCCTAAGTGTATTATGACTTCATACAATAAAATTAACGGTGTGTGGGGTCATTATAATTACGAGCTTTGTACAACCGTTCTTCGAAAAGAATGGGGCTACAAAGGCATGGTTATGACGGATTGGTGGATGCGCAAGAGCAAAAGCCCCGAATTCCCGAATATATGCGACAACGCGTACCGTGTGCGTGCGCAGGTAGATGTGCTGATGCCCGGCGGCAGCCGTACAGGCAGAAAAAAGCCCGACGGAACACTGCTTAAAACCTACGGCAAAGCTGACGGCATAAGGCTTGGCGAAATGCAGAGAGTTGCCAAAAACGTAATCGGCCTTGTGCTTTCAATAGATAAGAAAAACACGTATAATCATTGACATTTGATTATAAGATTTATATAATTATAAGTTGTATATCAGTTTATGTGGTGATAAATTTGAATAACGGTAAATTGAGATTGATTGCTCTTGCGGATTTCTTTAAAAGCCGTACTGACGAAGAGCATATTTACTCTGCAACTGAAATTGTTGAAGAGCTTGAAAAACAGGGTATTTCCTGCGAACGAAAGGCACTCTATAGCGATATTGATGCACTGAAAGATGCCGGTTACGATATTGTTTGCACCAGAAGCCCGAAAACAGGCTTTTTCCTTGCATCCCGTGATTTTGAGGATGCTGAAATCAGGCTTATGATTGATGCCGTGCAGGCCGCAAAATTTATCACTGCAAAAAAGACTGATGCTCTTGTAAATAAAATCGGCTCTCTTCTCAGTGAGCCGCAGGCAAAAAAGCTTAAATCTCAGGTTTATACAGATACAAGCCGCAAAAGCAAAAATGAAGAAATCTATTACACTATAGATACTCTTCACAATGCGATTTCAAAAAAGAAAAAGGTAAGCTTTGTTTATTCTAATCTCAGCGTAACGGATGATTTGACGCCGTCGTTCAATGAGCGTGAGTTTACAGTCAGTCCTTATGCGCTAATTTGGTCAAACGACCATTATTATCTTGTTTGTAATAACTCAAATTACGATAACCTTATGCACACCAGGGTTGACCGTATGAGCAAGGTCGTCTGTACGGATGAGCATTGGCGTCATTTCAGCGAGGTTTCCGATTATAAAGATAAGTTTGATTCAGCCGATTATGCAGGCAAGCTGTTCAATATGTTTTCGGGTGTTGAGCAAAGGGTAACTTTGCGTTGCGCAAACCGCTTTTTAGAGGAAATTATCGACCGATTCGGAGACAATATACGATTCACTTCACGCAATGCCGATAATTTTACTGCAAAGGTAGATGCGGTTACGGGTGAAGGCTTTATTTCATGGGTGCTTCAGTACGGCGGTGCGGTTGAGGTGATTCAGCCTGTACAGCTTCGAGCAACGCTTGCCAAGCGTGCGGCAGAAATAGCACGTATTTATTCCGGTGAAGAGGGGAGTGAGAGAATTCAGTAATGCAGTATATAGTTTTTGACCTTGAATGGAATAATGTTTACGGCAGAAAAATCAAAGGCTTTATAAATGAAATTATTGAGATTGGTGCTGTTAAGCTTGATGAAAACCTCAATGAGATTTCAACCTTTTCAAGCTTTGTAAAACCGAGTATCGGTAAAAGGCTCAGAGGCAGTGTCAAAAAGCTTACAAACATCACAAATGACGATGTTTTAGGCGGTGAGCCATTTACACAGGTTTTCTCCTCTTTCAGAAAATGGGTTGGTGCTCAGCCTACCGTTATGCTAACCTGGGGCGACGGCGATATCCGTGTGCTGATTGAAAATTACAAATACCTCAACGGCATTGCTTTTATACCTTTTCTTACCGAATATGTCGATTTACAGACCTTTGTACAGCGTAAGGTGCCTACGGAAAAGGGACAGCAGATTGGTTTGGGCAAGGCTGCGGAGGCGTTGGGTATAAACGATGAAACCTATTCTCACCACAGAGCACTTGATGACAGCAGACTCAGTGCAGAATGCTTTAAGCAGGTTTTTGATGCTAACGATTTACAGAGCTATATCAAGGTTTGCGGCACAGAGTTTTATGCAAAGCTTGCTTTCAAGCCGCATCCCATCAGCAATTTAAAAAGTCCTTTGGTTGATAAAAAACAGCTCACTTATATCTGTCCGGATTGTCAGGTTAATGCACAGCGTCAGAAGGAATGGAAATATTCCAACCGCTTCTTCCGCACCGTTTTCAGATGTCCTTCCTGCGGAAAGCTGACCAAGGTTTCGGTGAGGTTTATGAGAATGTATGACAGGGTAGATGTCAAAAAAACAGCCGTGCCCTATATACCGCCCGAGGAAAAGACAGAAACCGAATAAAAAAACAGCGGCTGCTTTATGCACACAAGTTTAACGTCTTATGTGTATAAAGCAGCCGCTTTAAGTGATATGTATCAGCAATATTTCATATATAAAAGAATAATAGCACCGAGCAGCTCGATAAGAATAATTGCAGGCAAGCCGAGCATAAACCTGTTGTGCTGTGTCTTATGGTGAATAGCTTTCATTGTGATTAGCATAGGTATTGCACCGCCGCACACGGCAACAGTCATAAGAAATCTTTCGGGTATTCTTTTCTTGTGCTTTTTTGCTGCAGATTTGTCATATACTGTTATTATTACTGCAAATGCACCGATGATAACATAGGCACACAAAAATAAAATCAATTTATCCATAATGCTTTGCCTTTCGTTTGCGTTTATAGTAATAGTAATACAGTTTTAAACCAATGTCAATAAAAAAGAGTGAAGTTATGATGCGATTTTTAAGAATTATACTATTGTGTTTATGTGCGTTGTCTTGTTTATTTTCGAGTTGCGGTCAAACTGAAAATAAGCCAGGAACTGATAACGAGATAAGTGAATCTACAGCTGATTTTAAAGGTGTATGGCTTACCTGTTATGAACTGAAATATATGCTTATTGACGGTAATGAGGAATTTTTTCTCGAAAAAGTCGAAAATATGATGAAACGCTGTGTTGAAAACGAAATAAATGCTGTTTTTATTCAGGTTCGCCCTTTCTGCGATTCGGTATATCCTTCAGCATATTTTCCCGTATCGGATTACGCTCTTTCGTCCGACGGTAAACAGCCCGAATTTGATGTGCTTGAAAATTTCATTGAAATCTCAAAAAGTTATAATATCGACGTTCACGCCTGGATAAATCCGTTCAGAATCTCATACGAGTCTGATTTGAATAATCTTCCGAAAAGCAGTATAGCATTAAGCGGCAAATACGATATAGCCGTGCTGAAGGAAGGCATATATCTTGATCCGTCATCCCTTAATAATCAAAAGCTTATTATTGACGGAATAAGAGAGATTCTTGATAAGTATAAGGTTGACGGTATACATATTGACGATTATTTTTATCCCGTTACCGACGAAAAGTTTGATGCAGATATCTATGATAAGTATAAAGAAAACGGCGGTAAGCTTCGTTTTAATGATTGGCGAAGAGAGAATATTAACAGTCTTGTTTCTTCGGTTTACAGCCTTGTTCACTCATATTCCGATGAGCTGATTTTCAGTATAAGTCCTTCCGGCGATATTAAGAAAAATTATTCTGTTCATTATGCTGACGTTGAACTGTGGCTTGAGAAAAAAGGCTTTGCAGATATGATAATACCTCAGCTTTATTACGGCTTCGAAAATCAGACAATGCCGTTTGAAAAGGTGGCAAACAAGTGGCTCAAGCTTAAAAGAGCAGAAGATGTTCAGCTTATTTGCGGGGTGGCGCTGTATAAACAAGGTGAGATTGATGATATGGCAGGGTCCGGTGTCAACGAATGGATAGAAAACAGTAATGTTATAGAAAGGCAGAAAAGCTTTGTTGCCGAAAATGAATTTGACGGTTACGCACTGTTTTCTATATCTGATATTAAATAAAGTAAAAAATGTTGTAAAAGCACGAGCGTTATGTTATAATTACTCTGTTAAATTATATCGTTTTTTGCACTTGGCAAAAGACGGTTATAACGGAGGAAGAAATGGAAAATAAAACAGCTAAAAAGGCAGGTATGGCTGTCTGCGTGGCGGTTATGGTTATCGGTATAATTTCGCTTATACTGTACGTTGGCGGATTTATGCCGAAAATTGCAGACCTTTTTACAAAAGAAGAAACAACAACGCAAGAGGCTGCCGATAACAATCAGCAAGCCGCATTTGTGTCCACAGTAAACGGCCCTGCAGACGGTATGCGTGCCGTAAGACTTGAAAAGGATACCGATTTCACCGATATTACAGCCGCTTACGGTGCAGTATCCGATATTGCCGATTGGGGCTTTAATACCGTTATTTTCAGCGGTTGCGATTTGGCGGAGGCTGCACAGCTTGCAACCCAGGCTAAAAACAGCGGCCTGTTCAGCGTTTATATGGTGGATTCTGCATTTGTTGTAAAATCCGGAATTGCGGATGATGCTGCGGCTCAGTCGCTTTGCGGTGTCGGTGTCGATTCTATTATGTTTTATGCTTCTCAGGGTATTACTCAAAGCGAATCTGCACTTGCTGCAAAAACATTGCGTAAATACGACGATTCGCTTTATATCGGTGTTTTTGCCAAGGCGGAAAAGGATTATTCGACAGTTTGCATTTCAGATGTTTTTGATTATAAATATGTTGATATAACCGTTCCGTCTTCTAAAATCGCAGGCGATTACACAGATTATGTCTCGCAGTATTGTGACGGCACGACCAAGGATACTGTCTTCGGTCTTCATGCCGAGCTTGTTGGCAATTCCGAAGGCTATGAAAAGCCGCAGGAGCTTATGAACCAGCTTATGTCTGCAACTTTGGCTCCTTCCGCAGGCTTCGGTGTATACCGCTACACTGTTCTGTCAAATAACAACGGCGGTCTTCGTGATGCTGTTGTTGACTATATGACTAACGGAATTATGAAGGATTATTTCCGTCAGCTTAATATGTCAAAGCCCGAAAAAACACGTTTTGAAACAAACCAGTCAAAGGTTTCATTTGTAGGTACGGGCGATATTTCTCAGCCGCTTAAAATTAACGGACAGGCTGTTGAAATGATAGGTGACGGCTATTTTTCGGCAGAGCGTGAGCTCAAGGTCGGTGAAAATAAGTTTGTGATTGAGCATAAGGATAAAACGCTCACTTACAATATAACCTACAAAATAAAGCTTATTGAATCTGTAATTCCCACAGGCAGTGTAAACGCATCGGGCGGAACGATTCTTGACGTTGCCGTTATTGCTCATAAATCAGCAAGCGTTACCGCAGCACTCGGCGGCAATTCAATTAAGCTTATAAGGTCAGATGAATATGACGACTCGGTTGCCGCAGATGACGGCTCCGACTATACTTATTTTGTCGGTCAGTATGTATTGCCCGAATCCGGTGCGGCAGACCGAAATTTAGGCAAAATAAAAATCAAAGCATCCTATTCCGGCATCAGCGAAACCGTGACGGGTGCTTCGGTTACGGTAAATAAAAAAGAGGAGTTTGTTCCTCCTGTAATTGTTCCGGTTACTACCACGGAGTATATTACTACCGTAACAGAGCCTCCGACTGTAACCGATACACCGTCTGAAAATGAAAGCTCGGTAGTTGTGTCTACTACAGAAAAGCTTACAACAACCACGACAAAAAAGCCGGAAACGACATACTCACAGCATATTTTTGAGCATCTTACACCTTATAAAAACAACGGTGTGGCAGGTAAATCAAAAATGGTAGTAGTTAAGAAGGATTATGCCGAAGCATTGCCCGGAAATACTATGAACGATGTTTCTGTACCTTATTTTACCGCACTTCTTAAAGGCACTGTAGATTATGTTGTAAGCTCCGAGAGCTATGGCAGCATTAAGTATTATAAGCTCGCTTCCGGCAGAAGAGTATACCAGAGCGACGTTGAGTATCTTTCACAGGGCTATAATATGCCTGCTAACGAAATAAGAACTGTCGGCGTTACAAAAGGTGCTGATGAAACAAAAATCAACCTTACAATGAGATGGAAGGTTCCGTTTAACGTTCGTGAGCATCCGCAGTCGTTTTATACGCAGATTTCAGGCAGACCGTACAGTGTAAAGAGCTTTACTGCCGAATATGTAGATGTTGTGTTTTTCCACACTTCCGTTACCGATTCGGCACCGTCTGTAAAAACCTCCGTTATATCCAAAACACAGTGGATAAAGAACAATGACAATTCTTATACGCTGCGTCTTTATCTGAATAAAAAAGGCGGATTTTACGGCATAAAGTATTATTATAATAACGACGGTACGTTAACTCTTTCAATTAAGGAGCGTCCGAATTCTGCAATAAGCGGCAAGGTCATTATGCTCGACCCCGGCCACGGCGGTAATGATCCCGGCGCAATAGGTGTTGCAGTTGTCGGCAATAAGAGAGTTTATGAAGAAACCATAAATATGGCAATTGCAAACAAGGTTAAATCAAGGCTTGAGGCACTCGGTGCAACGGTTATTATGACCCGCACCAATTCAAACAAAACGATAGACCTTGATACCCGTGCTGCACTTTGCCGCGCAACCAATCCCGACGTTTTTGTTGCAATTCACTGTGATGCTTCGGAATCCTCTTCGGCATCGGGTGCAACTGCATACTATTACAAGAGCTATTCATATCCTCTTGCAAACAGCCTCAGCAGAAGCATAGTTTCCGCATATAAGAATAAGATTTATGCAGACAACTCTTCAATGGCGGCTAAGGTGGACAAAGGCTCAATATTCAAGGGATTCCGTGTTACAAGAGTTGAAGAATGCCCCGCCGTGCTTATTGAGAGCGGCTTTGTGACGAATGTTGTTGAGTGTAATGCACTTGTCAAAGACAGCAACCAAAGCATACTTGCGCAGGCTATGGTTGACGGACTTGTAAATTATTTTAAAAACAGTTGAGCAATTTTTCCGGGCTTTGAATCTTCCGAAAAAAGCTTACCTTTTATGAAGAATGAAAGCAGCATTGCAGGAAAGCTTAGCATAAACCAGATTAGTGAAAATAACGGGCATATCTGACCTAAGATGTGCCCCGGCCTTTGCGAATAATCCCATACGCCAAGGTGAAACCTTCTGTTGACTATACAGCCTACAATAAATTCAAGTGCTGTTATTATCGCACAGCCGCTCAGACAGCGTAAAAACAGGCTTCTTGTTTTAAGCTTTATGTTGGTTATATATATCAGCATATATGCAAGGCCGCCTGTGAGTGCCATTGTCCAGTGGGTGAAGCCGCGGAAGGCCACTTCAATAAAGCTGTACAATACGGCACCGAGTAAGTATACGAAAGAATATTCTTTGATTTTCTTCATTTTGAATCACCGCCAGATTATTTTGTTATCTACTCAAAGAACGGAGTGAAGATGCTATGCAGAATAAAATTACAAAAGCACACAAGCTGCTTGATGAACAGGGGAAACTTGTTGAATCCGGCTGGTGTGACAGTGAGCTGCTTGAATATAATCCGCGCTGCATAAAGCTTAACCGTATGAGCAAAAAAGAGTGGGACAGCTATATTATTTTCAGCGGCAGCGGTGAATATGCATTGTCTTTGCTTTTTGCCGATAAACGCTATACGGGTCTTATAAGCGTTTGCTTTTATAACATAAAAGCAGGCACTTATTACGAGTGCTTTGCGCCTAAGGTTTTGCCGGGCGGCAAGATAACACTGCCAGACAGTGTTATAAGCGGCAGTGCAGTATATAAAGATTCAACAACGGAAATTATGTATCTTGTATCCGACACTCAAAGACATCTTTACTGCAAATGTTCACCCTTAATCGGTGACTCGATAGAAGCGAATATCAGCCTTTTATATTCAGATAAAAAATCTGTGTTTTCCTTTGCAGTGGCTGATGATGAACAGTTTTGCTACAATCAGAAAATTCTCGGTATGTCTGCTGACGGTTGGGTTGCTGTAAACGGCGAAAAATTTATTTTTACTTCCGAAAATGATTTTGCTCTTCTCGACTGGGGAAGGAGCTTACGCACAAAAGACAGCACACGCTATTGGTGCACGGGTGCCACAAGCGTTGACGGAAAGCCTCTGAGCTTTAATCTCGGGTACGGCTTCTTTAATCTTTCGGGCACCACCGAAAACTGTGTTTATTACGACGGTATGTGTCATAAGCTGGGAAGAATATTTTTTGATATTTCGTTCGAGGATGAGCAGAATGAATTCCAGATCCGCTCGGATGACGGCAGATTTGAAGCACACGTCAGCGTTTTAAACACCTTTGAAATTAAGCATGCGGCTCTTAATTCATCACAAAAAGAAAAGTCGGTATTCGGAAGAATGAACGCTGAAATAGTTCTTGATGACGGTACAAGGCTTTGTGTAAACGATATGCTCTGTCTTTTTGAAAGAGCGGATAATAAGTATTGATTATGAAAAGAAATAAAAAATCAAAACAGAAACTTTTGAACAGCTCAGCCTTTACCATTGCTGTGGCTTGGGCAACCGTGCTCATTTTCTTTAATATGTGCTTTGTTGTCGGTATGGTTTTTGCGCTTACAACTCCCGGTTATGAGCTCGGTTCACGCTTCACTTTCATTTTCCTCGGCATTATGTCAGTGCTGAATATAGCCGTATTCATTTTGCTTATTGCCTTGAGAAATCAATATGAATCCCGTGTGAACGAGCGGATTATCAAACCGTTGAGAGAAATTGCACATCATATATCGAATTTTGTTCACGGTGATTATGATGAGCCTATTTCTCATAAGGAAGATAACGAAATCGGTGAGCTTTTTGATGCTGTTGAAGACGTGCGTGTTCAGCTTGGCGAGTACCGCAAGCTTGAGCTTGAGCTTGCAAGAAGAAAACGTGTGCACGTCAGCGGGCTTATGCACGACATTGCAACGCCCGTAACCCGAATAAACGGCTATGCATCAATGGTGCTTGATGATGTCGTTACAGACCCTGAGGACGTCAAGCGCTTTGCAGGTATGATTCTGCAAAGCACAGAGGATATCAATGTTATGCTTAAAAGTCTTGCGGCGGTCGAAAAGTATGATGAAACTGAAATCAAGCTTGACAAAAAGCCGATAGACCTAAATGACGTGCTCGAAAAATACACTGTAGACCTCGGGCACGAGCTGGCCCCTCAATCGGTTAATATTACGTATAATAATTATTGTAAAAAGAGCACGGTAGCTCTTATTGATGTAAAGAGCTGTAAACGTGCGCTTATGAACTTGATAAATAATTCAATTAAATATAAAAAGCCGGAAAGCGACTGCAATATTTCAATCAGTCTGAGTGACAGAGGAAGAGAATATATCCTTTTCGCACTGGCCGATAACGGTATCGGTATTGAAAAGGGCACGGAAAACCAGGTGTTTGAAATGTTTTATCGAGGAGATAAAGCACGCAGCAATATTAACGGCGGCAACGGTTTGGGCCTTTATATTACAAAAACTATTCTCAAAGCAAACGGCGCAGAGGTCTGGGCCGAAAATAACGGCGATGGTCTGACGGTTTACGTTCTGTTTGAAAGAACGGATAATAAACCCGTGGAATGGTATAAATAACGGAGGTAAATTATGAAGGAATCAATACTTATCGTAGAGGATGACAGAGTTATTGCTGACCTTGAAAAAGAATACCTGTCTGTTCAGGATTATGAAATAGATGTCTGCTACGACGGCACTTCGGGCTATGAGGCCGCCTGCAATAAGGATTACAGCCTTATTCTGCTCGATGTTATGCTTCCCGGCATGGACGGCTTTGAGCTGTGCAGACGGTTGAGAGAAAAGAAGGATACTCCGGTTTTGTTTGTTACCGCAAAGCAGGAGCCGGATGATGTTGTAGAAGGCTTTTCTCTCGGTGCGGACGATTATATTACAAAGCCTTTTAATTTCCGTGAGCTTGCCGCCCGTGTTGACGCACGTATTGCAAGATTCAAAACTATCCGTTCACTAAAAAAAGAATCTTATGATTGCATAGAAAAAGGCTCATTAAAGCTTTGCAGAAGCTCTCGCAGAGTATTTATTGACGGTGCGGAAGTTGTTATGACAAACAAAGAGTTTGATTTGCTCTGGCATCTTGCCTCTTATCCTAACCGTGTTTTTACAAAGGACGAGCTGTTTGCAGAAATATGGGGCCTTGATTCGATGGGCGAAACATCAACCGTTACCGTTCATATCAACAGAATCAGAGAAAAAATTGATAAGAACTCATCGGGAGTTCAGTATATAGAAACTGTCTGGGGCGCAGGCTACAGATTTATAGGTTAATTTTTATTGGCAGGAGAACTTGTTTTGAAAAGAAATATAATTAAAGCTATATCGCTGATTTTGTGTTCAGTTTTGTTTTTGTCTTGCTTCGGCTGTTCTTCAGGCAAGTCGGGCTTGCAGAGCATAGGCGTTGAAGATGAGCCGGTTTATCCTTTGAATACGGATATGCTTTCGCATTACTGTGCTCTTACAAATCTTAAAGAGATTGATACGTCCGGTCTTATAACACTGCTTTACGACGAAAGAAGCAGCTCTGTCGCAGTCAGAATAACAAACAGTGCCGACAGTAAGCTGTGGTCAGCTTTGCCGCAGTATTCTGATGATGAATCTCTGTCTGATGAAGCTTCGGTTCTTTCGCTCGAGGTTATTCACGACGGAAAAAAGTATTTACTCAATTCTCAGGATAACAGTGTTGCTCTAGGCGGAGTTTATTATGATGAAACTTCTGAAGGCTTTCAGGTAACGTATCTTATAACCGACAACGGCGAATGGCTGAAAAATATTGACCTCGGTGCGACAGATGAGGCATATAAATCGGCAGCAAAGGGGAATATTCTGTATAAAGCAGTTGTAACGTACTCTCTCAAGGACGGCTGTTTTTATTCCTCACTCGATTGGGTTAACCTCGGTGATGAAAAGGATATTCTTGTAAAGATCGGATTCCTTGAATACTTCGGTGCACAGTCTGCAGCACAGCAGGGGGATTATATTTTTGTTCCCGACGGAAGCGGTGCTGTTATTGATATTGCTTCAACTAAGGAACTTGCTCCTGTTGATATTGCAGTTTACGGCAATGATATTTCCGGGGAAAACCTGCTTACAAGTGTTGTAGCAGCTTACGGTATGAAATGCGGTAACGATGCTTATGCCGCAGTTATTGAAGGCGGAGATGCCGTAGCAAGAATCACCGCCAAAAAGGCGATGAACGAGAGTAATTATAACCGTGTCGGACCTGTTTTTACCGTTACGGCAACCGAAACGGATAACGATAAGGTTTATTATTCCGATTATAGCTATAACGACTCAGTAAGTATATGCTTCCGCTTTTTAAGCGGCGCAAATTCAACCTACGCAGGTATGGCTGCGGCCTGCCGTGAACAGCTTGTGCGCAATTATACGTTATCTACGCGCAGTGTAGAAGCAAGTGAGTATATGCCGGTTATGGTTAACGTTATCGGCTCTGCAGCACCCGACGGCCTGGTTGCTTTTAAGAAAAAGCTTACAACATTCAGTGAAGCTGTTGATATTCTCAGCCGTATCAAATCGAAGGGCATCAACAACGTCTATCTGCGCTACAGCGGCGCTCTTACAGGCGGTACGGATGAGCGTATTGCTTCACAGTCTGAGCCTTTGAATTCTTTGGGCGGTATGTCTGAACTGAATGAGCTCAACGATTATGCTTCCGGTCTTAACTTTAAGGTGTTTATGGATGTTGCTTTGATAAGCGATACAAAGAAACCTGATAAGTCTGTAGACTGTGTATGCGGTGATGAGTTTACCGTAAATAGAGCAGATGTTTTAACCAATTCAGGCTTTCCGACGGAAAATAATAAGCGTTATATCACTTGCGTTTCTTCTCTTGAAAAAACGGTGCTTTCAGTGCTTGACAATTTTGATGCTATGGATGCAACAGGCTACTGTATAACCGATGCAGGTTCCTGCTTATACACCGACGTAAAGCACGAATACAGCAGAGTGAACGTCGCAAGTGAAATTTCAGCTAAAATTGCACCGCTGTCTACAAGCAGCCCCGTTATGATAGGTAACGGCAATTTTTATGCGCTCAAAAATGCTGACGTTGTATCCGGCCTGCCTATGAACTCAGGCAGAACAGCTGCTGAGAATTATACTCAAGTTCCGTTTGTACAGCTTATTCTTCACGGTATTATCGAATATACCTATGACGGAATAAATACTCTTTCCGACAGTAAAACAGCTCTTCTCAAATGTGTCGAATACGGTGCAGTACCTGGCTTTGTTCTTACCAATAATCAGTTTGATGAGGACGAAAAATACAGCAAAATGTTTGCTGTTGATAATTGGCTTAACAATGTTTATGATGCCTATTCGGCAAGCGGAGAGGTGCTCAATGACCTTCGCTCGTCCAGAATAACAAATCATTATCTTGTTTCACCAGGTGTTTACTGTACCGAATATGAGTCAACGACTCGAATTTACGTCAATTACACAAACGAGCCTGTAACAGTAAGCGGTATCACGGTTGCACCTATGAGTTTCTTCCGTGTTAACTGATTAGTTTGCAACTTTTTGAAATTTATTTTAATTTTACAAAGAATCTCTTTACTTATTAGGCAATATAAAGTAAGATATTACAGATAGGTATAAGAAAGGGTGATTGTGATGAGCACTGTATATAAGAGAATTCTCCTCAAGGTAAGCGGAGAGGTTCTCGCAGGCGAAAAAGGACATGGTATTGATAATGATATGACTATGTCGGTTTGCCGTGTTATCAAAGAATGTTGCGACCTTGGTGTTCAGGTCGGCGTTGTTGTCGGCGGCGGCAATTTCTGGCGCGGTCGTACAAGCGAAAATATGGACAGAACAAGAGCCGACCATATCGGTATGCTTGCAACTGTTATGAATTCTCTGGCACTTGGTGATGCGCTGTCTCAGCTCGGTGTCGATGCAAGAGTGCAGACTTCGCTTGCAATTCCGCAGATTTGCGAAACATATAACAAAGATTCTGCTGTTCGCCATCTTGAAAAGGGCCGGGTAGTAATCTTCGGCGGCGGCACAGGCTGTCCCTTCTTCTCGACCGATACAACCGCAGCTCTTCGCGCGGCAGAAATCGGTGCGGAGGTTTATTTCAAGGCTACTAACGTTGACGGTGTTTATGATAAAGACCCCAACAAGTTTAGCGATGCAGTAAAGTATGATACACTCACTCATACAGAGGTGCTTGCAAAAGGCCTCAAGGTTATGGACAGCACAGCCTCTTCACTCTGTCGTGAAAACGGTATTGCAATTCTTGTTTTCAACCTTAACGACCCCGAAAACGTTCTTCGTGCAGTCAAGGGCGAAACAGTCGGCACAATAGTTAAAGAATAATTTTCAGTTAAAGGAGATTTAACTTATGAAAACAGTATACAGCTTTGCAGACGAAAAAATGAACAAGACTATCATCGCACTCAAGAATGAGTTTGCTTCTATCAGAGCAGGCAGAGCTTCTGCCGCAGTTCTCGATAAAATAAGAGTAGATTATTACGGTACTCCCACACCCGTAAATCAGCTCGCAGCTATTTCTGTTGCAGAGGCAAGAATTCTTACTATTCAGCCTTGGGACAAGAGCGTTCTCGGCGCTATCGAAAAGGCTATCCAGACTTCTGACCTTGGCATCAATCCTCAGAATGACGGCGCTGTCATCCGCCTTACCTTCCCGCCCCTCACAGAGGACAGACGTAAGGAAATTGTCAAGACAATCCGTGCTACATCGGAGGATTCAAAGGTGGCTATCCGTTCAATCCGCCGTGATTGCATTGATAAGCTCAAGAAGATGGAGAAGGTATCCGAAATCACAGAGGATGACCTTAAAGAAGGCGAAAAGCAGATTCAGGATAAGACAGATAAGTTTGTAAAAGAAATTGAAACTCTTTCTGCTGCAAAAGAAAAAGAGGTTATGGAGATCTGAGTATGAGCATTGTGTTACCACGCCATATAGGCTTTATTATGGACGGTAACGGCCGCTGGGCAACCTCCAGAGGTCTTTCTCGCTCAGAGGGTCATGTTGCCGGAGCCGATACCTTCCGCAGAATTTGCGAATACGGCTGTGATATCGGCATTAAAAGTATGACCTTTTATGCTTTTTCAACAGAGAATTGGAAGCGGCCCCCTCAAGAGGTTGCCGCCCTGATGAATATATTCCGTGACTATCTTCACGAAGCTCAGGAACGTAAGGCAGAAAATGCAAAAAAGGGTATGCATATGCATTATATGGGTGAGCGTGAGGGAATGCCGCAGGATATTCTCGATTTGTTTGACACGGCAGAAAATGAGTCTGTTTCTCAGACAAGAACAACTGTCAATATCGCTGTAAATTACGGCGGCAGAGCAGAGATACTTCACTCTGTTAAAAATATTGCAAGGCGTGTTGAGCAAGGCGAGCTTTCTGCCGAGGACATCACGGAGGATATGATTTCCGGCGGTCTTTATACCGCAGGTCAGCCGGAGCCCGATATTATCGTTCGTCCCAGCGGTGAGCAAAGGCTTTCAAATTTTATGATTTGGCAGTCTGCTTATTCCGAATTCTGGTATACTGATAAATTGTGGCCCGATTTCACCACCGAAGACTTTGATAAGGTTATTGAAGATTATTCAAGACGTCAAAGACGCTTTGGCGGCGTTTGATTACAGGTGATTTTTATGAAAAACAGAGTATTATTCGGTATTCTTATGGGCTTGCTCGGAATTGCAATTGTTGCTTTTACATTCAGTCCTCTTCCGGATGTGATTGTTTATGCCGCAACGTTTGTAAGTGTTTATGAGCTTGTCAAGAGTATTGGTGTTAAGAACAAATTTGTTTTTGCTTTGACCCTTATTTTTTCCGGTCTTGTAGTAACTTATCACGGATATTCGCATCTGTTCGGATTTGACGTGCCGCTTGTACCGATACTTATCGGCTACTGTATGCTGATGCTTGTGATAATCGTTGCGGATTTCGGCAAAACTACGTTTGAGCATATCGGCTTATCAATGCTGATTTCGGTGCTGATGCCTTCTGCACTCGGATGTTTCCTTCGTATGCGCAATTTAGTCGGTGAACACGCCGATGTGCTTACAAGAGGCCACATGCGATTCCTCGTATGGTTCTGCCTTGCGGGTGCAGTTTTTGCAGATACTTTTGCACTGTTTGCAGGTGTTAAATTCGGCAAGCATAAGCTCTGCCCCAGAGTCAGTCCCAAGAAAACCGTTGAAGGTGCAATCGGCGGCGTTATCGGTTCTGCTGTCATTAACATAATTGCTCTCTTTGTATGTAATTTTGTATGCTACAAGCCGTTCCCGATTCCTGTAGGATATATGATTGCTCTTTCTTTTGCCACCCCGATTGTAAGTATGTTCGGCGATCTTGTTGCTTCAACTATCAAACGCAACTACGGCATTAAGGATTTTGGCAATGTTATCCCCGGCCACGGCGGAATAATGGACAGGATGGACAGCATAAGCTTTGTTGCGCCGTTTGTTTATCTTATACTCTTTGTTTTTCTTAATAATTTTGCATGATTGAAATTTGCGGCGAAGCTTGCTTTTAGGTAAAGCGGCTTCGCTTTTTTGAAAGGATAAGTAAAATGTCCGATAAAATCATTACCGTACTCGGCTCAACGGGTTCAATAGGCGAACAGGCGCTTGATGTTGCAAGAATGCACGGTTATAAGATAAATGCACTCACAGCATCAAAAAACACTGATATTATCGAACGTCAGGTACGTGAATTTAAACCAAAGAAGGTTGCTATGGCAGATGAGAAAGCTGCGGCAGAGCTTAAAATAAAGCTTGCTGATACTGATGTTAAAGTGCTTTCGGGTGTTGACGGTGTTTGCGAATGTGCAGGCGATTGCAGTGAGGCAATTGTACTTAACAGCATTGTCGGTATGGCTGGTCTCAGACCCACACTCAGTGCTATTGATATGGGCTGTAAAATTGCTCTTGCAAATAAAGAGACGCTTGTTGCAGGCGGTCAGCTTGTTATGAATAAAGCTGCTGAAAAACATGTGGATATTCTTCCTGTTGACAGTGAGCATTCTGCAATTTTTCAGGCACTGCAGGGTATGAATAATAAAAAAGAGCTTAAAAGAATTATTCTCACTGCTTCGGGCGGACCTTTTTTCGGTAAGACTAAGGATGAACTTAAAAACGTTACGGTTGAGCAGGCGTTGAAGCATCCCAATTGGAGTATGGGTGCAAAAATAACCATCGATTCTGCTTCAATGATGAATAAGGGACTTGAGCTGATTGAGGCAGTATGGTTGTTTGACGTAAAGCCTTCGGATGTTGATATTGTTGTGCACAGACAAAGTATTGTACATTCTCTTATTGAATATGTTGACAATTCTGTTATTGCACAGCTTGGTGTGCCCGATATGCGTATACCTATTCAGTATGCACTGACATATCCCGAAAGGTTTGTGTCTCCCGTAAGACAGCTCAATCTTGAAGAATGGCAGACGCTGACGTTTGATAAGCCCGATTACGAAACGTTTGAGTGCATAAATCTTTGCAGAAAAGCGGTTGAGCTCGGCGGTCTTTGTACAGCAGCTGTAAATTCTGCAAACGAAATGGCAAATGAGCTTTTCCGTGAAGGAAAGATAGGATTTCTTGATATTGCCTGTCTTGTTTCGGCAGCACTTGATAAGTGCGAGCGTGCTCAAAAATATACGCTTGAGGATGTGCTTGCAACTGATATCTGGGCAAGAGAGTTTGTGAAAAAGAGTATTTAAGGAGAGAGTTGAGCATTTTGCTTTTTATTGATACATTGGCAGGCGTATGGCAGAAGGCGTGGCCGATTTTGCTTGCAATTGTGTTTTTCGGTTTTATAATTATGTCGCACGAGCTTGGCCATTTCAGCCTTGCACGTTTGTTCAAGGTTAAAATCAATGAGTTTTCAATCGGTATGGGCCCTGCGATTTTAAAACGCAAGCCCAAAGAAACTCAGTATTCTCTTCGCTTATTTCCTATAGGCGGCTTTGTCAGTATGGAGGGTGAAGACGAAACAAGCGGTGATGAACGTGCGTTTTGCAATAAACCCGTTTGGCAACGGTTTCTTATTGTTCTTGCAGGTGCAGTTATCAATATTTTGCTCGGTACTGTTTTGATTGCTATCATGATTTGCGGTCAGGAGCTTGTCGGCACCAATCAGATTCATTCTTTTGCTGAAGGCTCACAGCTTGAAGCAACAGGATTGAAAGCAGGGGATAAGATTATTGAAATAAACGGCAGACACGTTTTTTCTGATATGGATTTGTCTTATCTTATGTTTACTGATGATGACGGCTCGCTTGAAATCACTGTTAAGCGAGACGGTGAAAAGGTTGAACTTGACGGTGTTAAGTTTACAACTGTCGAAAAAGATGGAAAAGAACAGATTGTATACGATATGACTATTCTCGGTGTTGAGAAAAATGCGTGGACGGTTATATCCGGTGCTGCAAAGCAAACCGTATCTGTTGCAAGGCTTGTGTGGATGAGTCTCGGCGACCTTGTAACGGGTAAATACGGCCTCAAGGATGTGTCGGGTCCTATCGGCACTGTTGGCGTAATTGCCGATATCGCCGATGAATCAGCTAAGCGAATGGATTTTTCTGCACTTATCAATATAATGGCGTTTATATCGATAAATATAGGCGTTTTCAACCTTCTTCCTGTGCCTGCTCTTGACGGCGGCAGACTTTTCTTTATGCTTATTGAAATGATTTTCCGCAAGCCTGTTCCTGCAAAATACGAGAATTGGGTGCATGCCGCAGGTATGATATTACTGCTTATGTTTATGGCTGTTGTTTCTTTCAGTGATATTTTTAAATATATCAAAGGGTGACTTTTATGTTTGAAAGACGTGTAGCAAAAAAAGTTAAAATCGGTGATATTTTTATCGGCGGTAATGAGCCGATTGCCGTTCAGTCAATGCTCAATAAGCGCTCAGACGATTTTGGCGGCAGTGTTGCACAGGCAAAGGCTCTTGAGGCTGCAGGCTGTGACATAATTCGTGCCGCAGTGCCCGATATGCCTGCGGTGAAGCTTATTGAGGAGCTTAAAAAAGCTGTCGGCATTCCGGTTGTTGCCGATATACATTTTGATTACAGATTGGCATTGGAATGTGTCAGCGCAGGTGTAGATAAAATCAGAATAAATCCGGGTAATATTGGCTCTGAGGACAGAGTGAAGGCTGTTGCCGATGCCTGCAAAGCGGCAGGCGTACCTATCAGAATCGGTGTTAATTCTGGCTCGGTTGAAAAGGAAATTCTCGCAAAATACGGCGCACCTACGCCCGAAGCGATGGCGGAGAGTGCAATGTATCACGCTTCACTTCTTGAAAAGTTTGATTTTGATGATATTGTAATTTCGATTAAATCGTCAAATGTTCAGAATACGATTGCCGCTTATGAAAAGGTTGCCTCAATGTGTAGCTATCCGCTTCATTTAGGCGTTACCGAGGCAGGTATAAAGCATATGGGAATTGTTAAGTCTGCGGCAGGAATAGGTTCTCTTCTTGCCCACGGTATAGGTGACACAATCCGTGTTTCGCTGACGGATGACCCGGTAGAAGAAATTAAGGCAGGTATAGATATTTTAAAAGCACTTAATCTTCGTGAAAACTGTGTTGAGATTGTTTCTTGCCCGACCTGCGGCAGAACAAGAATAAATATGATTGAAATTGCAGGCAGAGTAACCGAGCTTCTTGCCGACTGTAAAAAGCCGCTCAAGGTTGCAGTTATGGGCTGTGCGGTTAACGGACCCGGTGAAGCAAGAGAGGCCGATATAGGTATAGCCGGAGGCGACGGATGCGGTCTTATCTTCAAAAAAGGTGAGATAATACGCAAAGTAAATGAAGACGTATTGGTTGAAGAACTGATGAAAGAAATTGAAAAGATGTAATTTAATTGTGAGGTATTTTGAATGACCGGCAGACAGTTGGCTGAGCTTTTTACACCGCTTGTAGGTGCAGAGCTTTGCCGTGAATTTTTGGAATATGAAAATATTGATATAAGCATAAATACTGTCGAGCGTACTCTTGTTATGGATGTGTTCGATGCACCTTTTGACGCCAAGTCAAAGCTCTTAATGCAGGACGAGCTTTGTAAAGCACTTGAGCTTGATAGAGCAATAATCAACATAAACCTCCTGCCGGATATGATTAAATCGACAGCAGAAAACGATGTTGAAATTGAGCTGGAAAAGGTAAGCGAGATGCTCAAGCAGCGCATAATCCCTGCGGCGGGCTTTATGAGCGAGGCAACAGCCGTTCTTGAGGGTAATAAATATACGGTTACGGTTTCTGCGGCAGGTGCCGCCGTGCTCAAGAGCATGGGTGCAGAAAAGGAAATCGCAAACATTATTAAACAGCTCTATTCACGCAACGTTGTTGCCGTTGTTCAGGCAAGTTTACAGCAGCCCGCTGTGTCAATTGAAGAGATGCAGCGTGCAGAGGATGAAAAGGTTGCTCAGAAACCTGTTGAGATTAAAAAAGTAATCAAGCCTACTTTTGAAGGCCTTCCTATCTGCACTGACTATGCAAAGATAATATACGGCGAAAAAATTCCGTCAAAGCTTCCTGCACGAATTGCCGATATTTCGCAGGAAAGCGGTACCGTTATTGTTTGGGGCGATGTTTTCTCCTTTGAAACACGCACCACAAAAGACGGCAGAAACAGAATTATTACATTTAATTTTACTGACGGAACGGGCTCGTATTCCGCAAAGGTTTTCGGCCCTGTATCAGAAACAAATTACATAGCGGAAAACCTTAAGGACGGTATGACGGTCCTTTTGCGCGGTGTAGTTATGTATGATAAATATGCGCGTGAAAATACTATTGATGCACGTGCTATTGCTATCATAGATAAGGTTACAAAAAAGGACGAAGCACCCGAAAAGCGTGTTGAGCTTCATCTTCATACACGTATGTCTGCAATGGACGGTATGACCGATGTAAAGGACCTTGTCAAGCGTGCCGTCAAATGGGGACATAAGGCTATTGCAATTACAGACCACGGTGTTGTTCAGGCGTATCCCGATGCCGTAAAAGCGGCAAAGGGCAGCGATATTAAGCTGATATTCGGTATGGAGGGTTATCTTGTCAACGATGTTGACGGCGATGAAAAAGACTATAAAAAATTGCCCTCGTATCATATAATTCTGCTTGCAAAAAACAGCACGGGTCTTAAAAATCTCTATAAGCTTATTACAAAATCAAATCTCGAGTATTTTTATAAGCGTCCCAGAATTCCGAAGAGTGAGCTTATAAAATACCGTGAAGGTATTATTATCGGCAGTGCCTGTGAAGCAGGCGAGGTGTTCCGTGCTATGCTTCGGGGCGAGACGGATTCAAAACTTCTCGATATAGCATCTTTTTATGATTATATTGAGATTCAACCTCTCGGGAATAACGAATTCCTTCTCAGAAGTGAAGAGTTTCCGCAGATTCAGAGCTATTCCGACCTTGAGAATCTTAATAAAAAGCTTGTTCACATTGCGGACAAGCTCTCTAAGCCAGTTGTTGCAACCTGTGACGTTCACTTTATTGACCCGGAAGACAGTATTTACAGAGCTATTCTTATGGCAGGCCAGGGCTTTAAGGATTATGACCAGCAGGCACCGCTTTATTTCAGAACAACCGATGAAATGCTCGCAGAATTTGCATATCTCGGTGAAGACACAGCCTATGAGGTTGTCGTAACCAACACTAACAAAATCGCTGATGCGATTGACCGTATCATACCTATTCCGAACGGCAACTATCCGCCCGATATTCCGGGTTCGGAAGAGGAGCTGACAAGAATCTGTTGGGAAAGAGCCAAGAGTATGTTTGGCGATCCTGTGCCCGAATACGTTGCGCAACGACTTGAAAAAGAGCTTACGTCAATCATTAAAAACGGATTTGCCGTTCTATATATGATTGCACAGAAGCTTGTTAAAAACTCTGAAGATAACGGATATTACGTCGGTTCACGAGGTTCGGTAGGCTCATCGTTTGTTGCTTCAATGGCGGGTATTTCAGAGGTTATGCCGCTTGCACCTTTCTATCTTTGTAAGAAGTGCAAGCACAGTGAATTTTTCCTCAATGGTGAGGTTGGTTCGGGCTTTGACCTTGATCCTAAAAACTGTCCCGTCTGCGGCGAACCGATGATTCGTGACGGTCACGATATTCCCTTTGAAACCTTCCTTGGCTTCAAGGGTGATAAATCGCCCGATATTGACCTTAATTTCTCGGGCGAATATCAGTTTTATGCTCACCGATATACGGAAGAGCTCTTCGGCAAAACGCACGTTTTCAAAGCAGGTACAGTATCAACCGTTGCCGATAAAACAGCGTTTGGCTTTGTTAAAAAGTATTTTGAGGCAAAGGGCATTTCGGCTCATAATGCAGAGCTTGACAGACTTTGTAAGGGCTGTACCGGTATCAAGCGCACTACGGGTCAGCATCCTGGCGGTATGGTTATTGTGCCCAACCGCTATGTTGCCGAAGATTTTACTGCTGTTCAGCACCCTGCAGACGATGTTGATGCGGCTTCAATTACAACTCACTTTGACTTCCACGCTCTGCATGATACAATTCTCAAGCTCGATAATCTCGGCCATGATGTTCCTACACTTTATAAGTATCTTGAGGACTTCACAGGTATTTCCGTGCTTGATGCAGATGTATGTGACAAACAGCTTTATAAAATGATTGTCAGCCCTGAGCCGTTGGGTGTCACGGCAGAGGATATTGACTGCGAAACAGGTACACTTTCAATTCCTGAAATGGGTACGAATTTTGTGCGTCAGATGCTTCTTGAAGCACAGCCCAAAGGTTTTGCCGACTTGCTTCAGATTTCGGGTCTGTCACACGGCACCGATGTTTGGCTCGGCAATGCACAGGAGCTTATTCACGACGGAACCTGTACTATTTCAGAGGTTATAGGTACCCGTGATAATATTATGGTTTATCTTATGCACAAGGGTCTTGAGCCCGATATGGCATTCAAGATTATGGAAATCGTCCGTAAGGGTAATGCTACAAAGCTTCTTACGGATGAACATATGAAGGCCATGAGAAGCCACAATGTTCCCGAATGGTATATTGATTCTTGTATGAAAATCAAGTATATGTTCCCGAAGGCTCATGCGGCGGCCTATGTTATTGCGGCACTAAGACTTGGTTGGTACAAGATTTATCACAAGGTTGCCTATTATGCGGCTTATCTTACCGTAAGAGGTGATGACCTTGATGCATCACTTATTATGTGCACTATCGAACAGGTAAGACGCAAAATGCAGGAAATTAAAGATAAAGGCAAGGAGGCAACTCCAAAAGAGCTCTCACAGTATACGGCTCTTCAGGTTCTTCTTGAAATGAAGGCAAGAGGTATTGAATTCTTACCCATTGACCTTTATAAATCCGATGCACACGTTTTTAAAATTGAGGACGGTAAAATCCGTCTTGCATTCTCATCGCTTGTCGGTACGGGTGA
The DNA here is from genome assembly GCA_045604525.1 of Acutalibacteraceae bacterium. GTDB lineage: Bacteria > Bacillota > Clostridia > Oscillospirales > Acutalibacteraceae > UBA8612. The sequence continues at coordinate 55,665 of JAZUOH010000030.1, read as the reverse complement.
AAATGCGGCAAAGGCCATTGCGGCCGCCCGTGATGACGGTGAGGGTGAGTTTATGTGTGTTGACGAGCTTCAGCGCAGAGCAGGTATTTCCAGCAGCGTTATAACCGCGCTTCGTGAAGCAGGTGCGCTTGAGGGCTTGCCCGACAGTATGCAGATAAGCTTGTTCGATATGTAGGTTTTTCTTTATTTGTGGGGGAAAAGAATATGGACTATGAAAAATTGTTTGAGCGTTATGAAACAATTCCCGTCGTTGTGAAAAGCAAGGATACGGGCAAGGTACTGAACGTCGGTTTTATGAACCGGAAATCGCTTGAAAAAACCGTTGAATCCGGTTATGTGTGGTACTGCTCTCGCTCGAGTCAGAAGCTTTGGAAAAAGAGCAGTGAATCCGCACAGAGGCTTGTCAGTATTTATGTGGACTGTGATAATGATTCACTTCTTATAAAGGTGCATCAGACCGGTAATGCTTGCCACAAGGGCAGGAGCTCTTGCTTTCATAAGCGTTTGTGGCCTGCGAGCGAAAGCAAAAATAATTGATGAACGGAGATGACTTATGCCGTCACCTAAAGCGTGGTTTAAGCTTGATAATGCCGCTACGGTTTTTCCGGGACAGAATACTTCCCGATGGTCGAATATTTTTCGCTTTTCAGTTGTGCTCGACAGAAAAATTGATAAAGAAACACTAGAAGAAGCACTCGTTAATGTGCTTGTTCGCTTCCCTTGCTATGACGTGCGTATAAGACGAGGGCTGTTTTGGTATTATCTTGAAAAAAATCCTAACGGAGCTCCGCCGGTTGAGCCGGATGTTGTCAATCCGTGCCACCGTGTAAAATTCAAGGAAAACAAGGGTTATCTTTTCAGAATTTATTATTATGAAAACAGAATATCTGGGGATTTTTATCACGCTTTGACTGACGGAATGGGTGCCTCTGTATTTGTATGCACTCTTGCCGCCGAATATTTACGGCTTTGCGGTCTTGATATATCGTCGGGCGGTCACGTGCTTGATATATCGGTGCCTGCAAAGCAGTCGGAGCTTGATGACCCTTACCTTAAATGCGGCAAATCCAAAGGCAAGGTCAGCAGGGGACTTCAGCGTGTTTATCACGCAGTAGGCACAAAAATTCCTGCTCACACGGTTAATATAACCCGTGGTATAATTCCTCTGGATGAAATTCATTCTCTTGCCAAAAGCTACGGTGCAACAATAACCGAGTTTGTCGGTGCCTTGCTTCTTTTTGTGCATTATGAAAAGCAAAAAGCAGAGAAAAGGAAGCAGAAAAAGGTAAGCGTGCAGATACCCGTCAGCCTTCGCAAGGCTTTCGGCGTTGAAACCCTGCGCAACTTTTCTCTTTATTATATTATTGATATTGATCCGTTGATGGGCGAATATACTTTTGAAGAAGTGCTAAGGCACGTTATGCTGTATTTGCGTGATGTCAATAACGAAAAAACGCTTCGTGCTATGACTACAGCTAATCTTAAGCTTGCAAACTCACCCTTTATGAGAATTATGCCTTTGTTTATAAAGGATTTTGCAATCGGTCTCGGCTTTTTGCTTACGGGTGAGCAGGCAACAACCGTGCTTTTCAGCAATCTCGGAAAAATAAACCTTCCGCCAGAAATGCTCAAACACGTAAATTTTGTTGAGATTATGGCAGGCCCGAGTAAAATAAATGCCGCAAGGTGTGCGGGCTGCGGTGTCGGCGATAAGTTTATCATTGATTTTGCCAATATTTATGACGAGAGCGATATTGAACGTAACTTTTTTACCTATCTTGTAAAAATGGGTGTTCACGTAAAAATAGAAAGTAACAGGAGGTAAAGCATAAATGTCATACTGTGTCAATTGCGGTGTGGAGCTTGATGACAGTGCAAAGAAATGTGCGCTTTGTTCAACTCCTGTTGTAAACCCTAATGCTTTGATTGCGCCGGATGATGCTGTTGACCCGTTCCCTGTGAGAATGGTTATTCCCGCAGGTGTGCGAAGACGCTATGCGGCATTCATTGCATCAATGGTGTTTCTTATTCCGAATATTGTTTGTCTTGTAATCAACCTTATTTTTAATTTTGATTATCTGTGGGCAACTTATCTCAATGCTACAAGTGCAATTATTTGGCTGCTGTTTGTTTTTCCGTTTCTGCTGAAGAAGCCTAAAAGCTACTATATTATTCCGATAGATGCTGTCGGTGTGATTCTATATACGGCGGTTTTTTACAGTGTACAGCATGGTGAAGGCTGGCTTTTTAATCTTGCGATTCCGCTTATTCTTGTTGTTTCGGCTTTTGCTTTTTCAGCGGTTGAGTGGATTAAACATAAAGGGCTTGATTGGCCTTTGCTTGTTGTTTCAATCCTTCTGCAGCTTTCTGTTACGTCATTTGGTGTTGAGCTAATATTCAGACATTATTATTCAATAAGAATGCTTCCGGTTGTTTCGATTGTTGTTTCTGCCTGCTGTCTTGCGCTTGCTGTTTTCTTTGTTTCTGTAAAGAAAAATAAACGCCTGAGAGCCTGGCTTTCAAGGAAATTCTTTATATAAGGAGATGCTAAAATGAAAACAAAAAATAAGGTTATTCTCGGCACACTCGGCGCCGCTGCGGCCGTTAATTGTGTAAGAGCGGCAGCTTTTAATCCCGCTAAGCAGGAGAGCACAAAGCTTCCGCCTGAAAACTGTGATGCAGACCGTGCGGCACAGCATATCAGCAAGGCTATTCAGTATAAAACGGTTTCATACCCGAATCCCGATGATACGGATTGGCAGGAGTTTGAACGTTTTCACGCTTTCCTTGATGAAGCATATCCGCTTGTTTCAAAGAACCTTGAGAAGGAAGTTGTTGATAAGGCAAGCCTTCTTTACAGATGGAAGGGCACAGATTCTTCGCTTGAGCCCATTGCTTTGCTTGCACATCAGGACGTTGTCCCGATTTCCAAGGGAACAGAGCAGGATTGGGAGCATGAGCCCTTCAGCGGCGATATAGCTGACGGCTTTATCTGGGGCAGAGGTGCGATGGATATGAAAAACCATCTAATCTGTGTTATGGAGGCTGTTGAAACACTTCTTGAAGACGGATATCAGCCTGTACGTGATGTTTATCTTTGCTTTGGTCACAATGAAGAGATTGTCGCTTCGGAGCATTCAGGTGCCTGTGCTATTGCGGAACTTTTTAAATCAAGGGGTATTCACCTTGAAAGCGTAATTGATGAGGGCGGTGCGATTCTGCCTGTAAATATAAAGGGTGTTATTAACGGCTTTATTGCAGGTATTGGTATTGCAGAAAAAGGCTATGCAGATTTTGAAATTACCGTTGAAACTAAAGGCGGCCATTCTTCACAGCCGCCTAAGCACAGCGGCTTGGGTCAGCTTGCTAACGTAATACGTGACCTTGAAAATAATCAGTTCAAGGCTGAAATGCTGCCTTTCCTCAAGGATTTGTTCGATAAAATTGCACGAAGGGTAAGCTATCCCGCTAAGCTCATCACCTGCAACATTTCTCTTCTCAATCCCGTAATAAAAGAGATTCTCAAGCTTATTCCTCCTGGAGCAAGCCTTATCCGCACAACAACCGGTGTAACAATGGCACAGGGCAGCCCTGCAGCTAACGTTCTTCCCCAGCGTTCAAGCATTGTTGTCAATTTCCGTGCAATGCCGGGTACAACAACAAAGGATATTGAGGAGCATATTCATAAGGTTGTAAAGAACAAAAAAATTCAGGTTAAGTGCCTCAAGGCAAAGGAAGCTTCAGCTTTTTCGCCGACTGATTCCCGTGCGTTTAAGGTACTTGAAAAAATAACCGTTTCTGACTATCCCGAGGCAATTGTTGCCCCGTATCTTGTTATGGGTGGTACAGATGCATATTATTACGAGCGTGTTTGCGAGAATGTATACCGTTACTCTCCGTTTATTGCCGATACAAAGCTTCTTCTTTGCACCCACGGCACTAATGAGAGATTGCCTCTTGATACTGTAGGGGAAGCTGTTGTCTTCTTTAAACGCTATATTAAAGAGCTGGCAAGCAACTGAATATAAGTTTTATCGGGCAGAATGCGTTTCTGTCCGATTTTTTATTGATTTTTTAAAAAAATTGCTTGTAATTACAGTTGTTTACATATATAATAAATCTATATGTGTAAAAATGTATGGAATTTTAAAGAAAGGAGTACAACTGCCGAATGTTAGGTAAGTATGTCAGGGTTAATGTTACAAAGCCCTACAATTCGCAGGATAGTGAAACAGGTCTGATTTATGAGCTGAATTACGGCCGTGTAGAGAATCTTCAGAACAGCGGCGTGCAATATGCTTACATAATGGGTATAGACCATCCTGTAAGAAATTTTGACGGCAGAGTTGTTGCAATCGTTCATCGCAAAAACGGTGAAAAAATATGGGTTGCCGCTCCTAAAAGCACAAGATTTATTATTAACGATATCAGACGCGCAGTATCGTTTGCCGAAGGCGATGAAAGCAAGTATATGCTCGAATGTCTTTATGAAAGCAGTTGCGGTGCTGTTGTTTTCAGAAATATCGGCGGCGAAATCAGATTTCTTTTGATAAAAAACAAGCGCAGCACAAATTGGGGATTTCCTAAGGGACACATTGAAAACGGCGAATCCAAAGAGGATACGGCAAGGCGAGAGGTGCTTGAAGAAACGGGTATCCACATAAAAATTCTTCCTGGGTTTGTGTCAACTTCCGAATACACAATTCAGGGCAAGGTGGAAAAATCCGTTTCAATATTCGTCGCTTCAACAACCGATACTCAAACAAAAATTCAGCAGGAAGAAATTGAAGATTATATCTGGCTGAATTATTCAAAGGCTATTAAAAAATTGAAGTTTGAAAACGACAGATCTATACTCGAAAAGGCACACGAATTTCTTGTAAGAACAGGTGTTATTGAAGTATCGGACGGAGGTAAAAATGGCTGAATCAATTGCAACAGCGTTTGTTGAATTTTTTCAAAATAAAATACCGGAAGAGCTTATAATTTTTATTATTTCGCTTTTTCCCGTGCTTGAGCTCAGAGGCGGTATGATTGCTGCAAGCCTGCTTGGCCTTGAGCTTATTCCTTCGTTTATAATTTGCTTTATTGCAAATATGATTCCCATTCCGTTTATACTTCTTTTCATAAGAAAGATTTTTCAGTTTCTCCGTGATAAGCCGTTCTTTGGCAAGGTTATTGAAAAGCTCGAGATTCGTTCAATGAGAAAGAGTGAGAAAGTCAAGAAATATCGTGGTTGGGGCTTGCTTCTTTTTGTTGCAATTCCTCTCCCAGGCACAGGCGGCTGGACGGGTGCCCTTATTGCGGCGCTTATCGATATGAGGGTCAGCACAGCAACGGGTATTATTGCTATCGGTGTATTTATTGCAGGTGTAATTATGTCAGCCGTGTCTTACGGAATACCTGCACTTATCGGTATGCTTTGATTTACAGATTGTATAAATCATTGTATTACAATTTAAATTTCGGAATGAATCGTTCGGCTGTGCTATGTCGGATGATAAATTGATATTACAAACAGTATAAAGGAGCGAACAGACTATGAACAAATTTTATGGTGCATACTGCCGCAGCTACCAGGCTGTATTCAGAGTTGTGAGCAAAGCTCTCGACTGGACAGGACCGCAGGTTATTAAAGGTGCAGGAAGCGTTAAAAAGCTTCCCGCTATTCTCAAGGCATCTGATATCAAAAACGTTATGATTGTAACTGATAAGGTGCTCCACGGCCTTGGTCTGCTTGACAGCCTTAAAGCAGGACTTGACGAAAAGAACATAAGCTATGTTGTTTACGACGGCACTCAGCCTAATCCTACAATTCCCAATGTTGAAGAAGCAAGAGAGCTTTATATCAATCACAACTGTGAAGCTGTTATTGCCTTTGGCGGCGGTTCACCTATGGATTGCGCCAAGGTTGCAGCCGCACGTGTTGCTGCTCCCAATAAGCTCATTCCTTCAATGAGAGGCACTCTCAAAGTTCTTGCAAAACTTCCTCCTTTATATGCTATTCCCACAACAGCAGGCACAGGCTCTGAAACAACTATTGCCGCTGTTATTGTTAACCCTGAAACACACGAAAAATTTGCTATTAACGATCCCTGTCTCAGACCTAAGGTTGCAGTTCTTGACCCTGAGCTTACAGTAGGTCTTCCGCCTCATATTACTTCAACAACCGGTATGGATGCTCTTACTCACGCTGTTGAAGCTTATATCGGCCAGAGCAATACACCTGCAACAAGAAAGGCTGCAGAGGATGCTGTAAGAATGATATTTGCAAACCTTGAAACAGCTTATGCTGAGCCGAAAAACCTTGAGGCAAGAGGCAATATGCTCAATGCATCTTTCTATGCAGGTATTGCATTCACACAGGCTTACGTAGGTTATGTTCACGCAATTGCACATAACCTCGGTGGCTTTTATAATGTGCCTCACGGCCTTGCAAATGCAATAATTCTGCCCTATGTTCTTCGCTTTTACGGCGAGGCAATTTACGATAAGCTTGCCGCTCTTGCTGATATTGCAGGCCTCAACACAGACGGTATGTCAAACGAGGAAAAGGCAAATTACTTTATTGATGAAATTTGTGCTATGAATGCAAGAATGAATATTCCTGCAAGCTTTGACTGTATTAAGGAAGAGGATATTCCCACAATTGCCGAGCGTGCAATGTTTGAAGCCAATCCGCTTTATCCTGTTCCCAAGCTTATGGATGAAGAGCAGTGCATGCAGCTTATCCGTTCCATGATGTTTTAATCAAAAAAATACGTTAAATCTGCACGCCTTGTGTCTTTTTTGATGCAAGGTGTGCTTTTTATTATAAAATAATTAAAATTATATAAAAATGTGCGCATTTTATTTGCATTATAATATATAGCGTGTTATAATAGTGAATCAGAATGGAGTGATAGTGCAATGAGTTACCGCGAAGAGTTTATAAGCTTTTTTCAGCAGGTGTTGGGTGTAATTACATCCTTTCGCTTTTCTGACCTTTTAGATATACTGCTTGTTGCTTTTGTTGTTTACAGTGTTGTTAAATTTATTAGGGAAACAAGAGCGATTCAGCTTTTTAAAGGTATTCTGCTTTTCGGCATTGTCTACGTTATAATTACCGTGCTCGATATGCAGGCAAGCTCGTTCCTTTTCAGAAGCGTTGCTTCAAACGCAATTGTTTTCCTCATTATCATTTTCTCGCCCGAAATCAGGCACGCGCTTGAAAGTCTGGGCAGAAGCAGCTTTTCAAACTTTTCTGTTTTCAACTTCAGCAAAAGCTCACGCCAGGTTGCAAACGAAAAAGTCAACTCAATGATTACAGAGGTTTGCCGTTCGGTTTCTTCAATGAGCGAAACAAAAACAGGTGCACTTATTGTGTTCGAGCGCAGAACACTGCTCGGCTCAATCATTGAAACAGGCACGTCTGTTGATGCACTTGCAACAGAAGAACTTATAGGTACAATCTTTTTCCCGAAAACTCCGTTGCACGATGGTGCCGCAATTATCAGAGCAGACAGAGTTGCTGCGGCGGGCTGTATTCTTCCGCTGACCAAAAACAATGCTCTTAGCAAGGAACTCGGCACAAGACACCGTGCCGCCATCGGAATGTCGGAGGAAAGTGATGCGGTTGTCGTAATCGTTTCTGAAGAAACGGGTCTTATCTCTGTTGCAAAGAACGGCCGCCTTGAACGAGGTCTTACATCTGCACAGCTTCGTGATATGCTTCAGAACTATCTGATAGAAGCTGAGGAAGAAAAGAATAAATCAATATTTGAAAGAATTACTTCGAAATTAAAAAAGAAAAAGTGAAAGGGGAGAGAAAATAATGAATAAAATTGCGGGTTTGACCCACAAGATTTTTTACGACAATAAAGTGCTTATGATATTTTCTCTCATCCTGGCGGTTATAATATGGCTTATTGTTGTAATTTCGCTCAGCCCGACAGACACTGCTGTTATCAAAGACGTTCCTGTTTCTATCGACCTAACAAACAGCGTGCCTGCACAGTTCGACCTTGAAATATTCGGTCAGTCTGAATTTACCGTTGATGTCGAAGTTTCGGGCAAGCGGTATGTTATAAATTCCAAATCTGTTAATAAAGATTCGGTTAAGGTTATTGCACAAACAGCTTACGTCGATTCTGCCGGTAAGCATACGCTTGCTCTTAAGGTTTCAAAGGCAAACGAAAATGATGAGTTTGAAATTGTTTCGGTATCGGAAGAATTCGTTGAGGTTTATTTTGATGTTTATAAAGAGCTTGATTTCCCGATTGAACCGAGAATTATTGCCGACGGCGATATAGTCAAATCCGGTTATACTGCCGGTTTACCCGTTCTTTCAGCCGAAACGGTTACGGTTTCGGGCCCTGCTACCGAGGTTGACAGTATAAGCAAGGTTTATGCCGAGCTTACGGTTGAGCGTGCGCTTACCGAAACAAAAACACAGGCGGCAGATATAAAGGCATATAACGAAAACGGCGGAGCAATTCATTATCTGACTTTTAATTATGCTAATTCCGAAATAACAATAACTCTGCCGGTTTATTATATTGTCGATAAACCAACTGCGGTTGATTTTACACATACTCCGGTTACACACATAAACAAGTTTAACTATACGGTTTCTCCTATGAGTGTTAAGGCCGGTGTGCAGGGTGCCGATGCTGACAATGTTCCCGAATTCATAAGTGTTGCTTCAATTGACTACAGTATGCTGAAGCCCGGCAAAAACTCATTTACTTTTTATTCGGATGAAATACCTTCGCTTGTTATTATTGATGGAACGAAGGAATTCAATGTTGACGTGTTTGTTACGGGCTGTTCGCAAAGAACGCTTAATGTTGCGGATGATAACGTCAGCTTTGTAAACGCTCCGTCCGGCTTTGAGGTAACTGATATTGTCAAATCAATCGGCAACGTTACGGTGGTAGGTCCGCAGGCTTCTTTGGATTCGCTTCGGGCTGCCGATGTCTATGCTGTTGTTGACCTTGCTAATATTGATGTCACTGCCGCAGAGCAGACAGTGCCGGCAAGGCTCGGTGTGAAAAACAACAGTGACTGTTGGGTTTACGGCGAATACAGTGTTACGATAAATTAAACCAAGAATTATTACGGAGGTGTAGGACTTGAAAAGAGCAGTTGTTTTACTTTTGCTGACCGCTACAGTTGTTTCTGTGCTTTTAAGCGGCTGTTCTCTTGAGCTTCGTTCGATTGAAAGTCTTATGCGTCCTCCTCTCAATGCTACCGAAAGAGAGCTTGAAAAATCAATCCAGAAGCTACTCGGTACTCATATTTCCTATCGCTCTCCTCAGTCGGGCGAATATCATTCGGCGATAACCATCCGTGATATAAACGGTGATAAGACTGAAGATGCAGTTGTGTTTTACGTCAATAACGATGATGAATCGGCTGCACGTATGTGCGTGCTGACCAAAGCTGACGGAGAGTGGAATCTTGTGTCGGATTTTGCAGGCAACGGAAGCAATGTTTTAGCACTCAGCTTTGTTGACCTGAACAGTGATATGCACGATGAAATTCTTGTCAGCTGGTCTTTGTTTGATGACAGAACACAAAAAATGATATCTGTTTATTCGGCAAAGTCCGACGGCAGGTCGCTCAGTGTTTCTGCTTGTATCAGTGAACCGTATGATGTTATGACGGTTGCCGATACATGCGGCAACGGCAACCAGCAGCTTCTCGTGGCTTATTCAAGCTTTTCAAAAGCGGCGGGTAAAACCACCCTTAAACTGCTCGGCGTTAATGAAAACGGTCAGGCACTGCTGATGAACGAAACCAAGCTTGATAACAGAATAACAAAGCCTGTATCAATACTATTCGACGTTTCACCAGAAAGTCAGATGCCGAGATTTTTTATTGATGCACAGATATCCGATTCACAGTATATTACACATATTCTGGAATGGGATTCTGAAAATAAAAAATTCAAATCACTTATCAATGATATTGCCGACCCTGATATAACGCTTCGAAGTGCAAGCCTTATCAGTAAGGATGTTGATTCCGACGGCTTGATTGAGGTACCGTTAAGAAGGCCTATGGCAGAAAGCAAAGACGGCGATGTATCCTTCGGATATCTTCTGGAATGGTGTGCTGTCAGAAAAGAAAAGCTAGTTCCCGTAGAATACTTTGTTGTCAATCTTTTAGAGAATTACAGCCTTTATTTCCCGAAGGAATGGAAGGATAAGGTTTTTGTTAACAGTGTACCGGAGGCACGCAAGTGGCGTTTTATAGATAAAAGCGGTACGGAGCTGTTTTCTCTTAATGCTTACAATTTCTCCGATTGGGATGAAAGCAGTGCTTACGTTACGGAAATGCTGATGATGCAGAATGAAACGGTTTACGCTTGCGTAATTACTGATGCAGGTGAGGAATACGGAATCAAGGCTGTTGACCTGCTTAAATATTTTGCGTTGAACGTTTAATAAGGAGTTGAGAAAATGAAGCATATTCTTGTTGCTGAAGATGAAGCAGCTATCCGTGAGTTTATTGTTATTAACCTTAACAGAAGCGGCTATAAGGTCACACAGGCCGAAAACGGTTTGCAGGCACTTGAGGCTTATCGCAACAGTGAGGATGAAATTGACATTGTAATTCTTGATATTATGATGCCTGAGATGGATGGTCTTACCGTTTGCCGTGAAATACGCAGTATGGATGACAATGTCGGCATAATAATGCTCACTGCCAAAACTCAGGAAATGGATAAGATAACGGGTCTTATGTCCGGTGCTGACGATTACGTGACCAAGCCTTTTTCTCCTTCAGAGCTTATGGCGAGAGTTGATGCAATATACCGTCGTGTAAGTATTCACAGCAAATCGGCCGATAAGGAAAACGAAAGCGAATATATTCTTCGAAGCGGTGAATTTGCACTCAATCTCAGAAACAGAACGCTTACCAAAAACGGTTGTCCTATTGAGCTTACTCAGGTTGAATTTCAGATAATGGAATATTTCCTTTCCAACCAGGGAGCAGCACTTGACCGCAACGATATTCTGGCTCACGTATGGGGTGAGCATTACTTTGGCGAGGACAAGGTTGTTGATGTTAATATTAGACGACTGAGAATGAAAATCGAAAACGTTCCGTCATCGCCCGAGCACCTCACAACCGTCTGGGGTATGGGATACAAGTGGATTTGACGGTTCGGCTTTAATAAACCCGAAAGGAGGAAAAACGGTTGAAAAGAATAAGCGGCATATCAAAGCGTTGGTTTTTCGGAACTTTCTGTGTTATTGCCGGCATAATTGTTTCCTTTGCAGTTGCTGCCGTTTTTCTGATTTTCGGTTACTATTACAACTACGTCGGTATGACGCTCGATTCAAGAGCTTCCGACCTTGTTAATTCTTATTTTTCGCAGTATATCGGCAGTAATGAAGAAACTTTTGTCACGGGCGCAATCCGTTTCGTAGAGGATTTTTCCGATGCTGATATTATGGAAGTCTGGGTTGTTGATAAAAACGGTGAACCGATTGTATCTTCTTCAGGCTTCGATATTGATAAAAATACAAAAATGCCCGACTATGAAATTGCAAAAAACTCTGATACAGATAAAGGTAAATGGACGGGCAGGCTTTCCTCGGGCGAAAAAATAATGGCTGTCACTGCAATGATACCGAGTGTAAAGGGTGAATACGCAGGTGCGGTAAGATATATCTGCTCACTTGAAGAGGTCGACAGCACACTTTTATCAATAAGCCTGTTTATTTTTCTTCTTGCAGGTATTGTAATACTGTTTGTTTTTGCATCCGGTCGTTTCTTCATCCGTTCTATTGTGCGTCCCGTTCTTCAGGTCAACGAAACCGCACAGAAAATTGCTGAAGGTGACCTTACCGCACGTGTAAATACAAGCGGAATGCACGATGAAATTGATACGTTGTGCGAAACCTTTAACAATATGGCTGATGAACTCAGTCAGACAGAAAGCCTTAAAAACGATTTTATTTCGACAATATCACACGAGCTTCGCACGCCTCTTACCGCTATAAAAGGTTGGGGAGAAACCATTGTTCAGCTGGGTGACAGCGACCCGGAAACCACCCAAAAAGGTATGTCTGTTATTATCGGCGAATCACAGCGACTGTCGGATATGGTTGAAGAGCTTCTCGATTTTTCACGTATGCAGAACGGAAAAATGCAGCTTACCAAATCAAAGATTGACGTTCTCGCAGAGCTTGATGATGCCGTATTTACCCTCAAGGACAGAGCCGTGCGAGAGGGTATTGAGCTGATTTATAATGTTCCGCATCTGCCGCTGCCGATGTACGGAGACGGTGCAAGAATCAGACAGGTTTTTGTAAACCTGCTTGACAATGCAATCAAATATAATCAGCATGGCGGCAAAATTGTTATTCTTGCCGAAATAAACGGCGACAAGCTCACCGTTTATTTTACAGATACAGGCTGCGGAATTTCACCTGAAAATATTCCCAGAGTTACCGCAAAGTTTTTCAGAGCCAATATGTCGGTGCACGGCACGGGTATAGGTCTTGCCGTTGCGGATGAAATTATAAAGCTTCACGGCGGTGAAATACAAATCAACAGTGTTTTAGGTGAGGGTACAACCGTTACGGTCACGCTTCCTGTTGAGCCTGTTGATGTCAATAACGCAATTACTGAAAGGATTGATGGATAAATGAAAAAAGAAGAAAAAATCAAATATTCCGGTGTCGGTGGTGAAGCACTGATTGAAGGTATTATGATGAAGGGTCCGTACGGTGCGGCTATGGCTTGTCGTATGCCCGACGGTACGATTGACCTTACCCGTAAAGAATTCCACTCCGTTACCGAAAAATGTAGGCTTCTCAAAGCGCCGTTCATACGCGGTCCCGTTAATTTTGTTGAGCAGATGCTTTTCGGCTATAAGTGTATGATGGAATCTGCAGAAAAAACAGCATTCGACACATCTGATATCAAGGAAGAGGAAATGTCAAAGCTTGATAAGTGGCTCAATGACCACTTCGGTCCTAAAATGATGGCTGTTATCGGCGCAGTTGCAATGGTGCTCGGCTTCGGTCTGGCTTTTCTGATTTTCTTTTATTTGCCGACACTTGCCACTGACCTGATTAACAATTATCTTGCTCACGGTGCGCTTGACCGTTTCCGTCCGTTGATTGAAGGCATTATGCGAATGATAATTTTTGTTGCATATATGTGGGGCGTATCGCAGATGAGCGATATAAAGCGTGTGTTTAAGTATCACGGTGCAGAGCATAAATCAATATTCTGCGTTGAGCACGGCCTTGAACTCACGGTTGAGAATGTCCGCAAGCAAAAGCGTTTTCATCCCCGTTGCGGTACAAGTTTTATATTTATAACGCTTATTCTAAGCATTGTTATTTCATCTGTTGTAAACGTTCTTTTTCCCGGTCTTCGTGAAGTCAGATGGCTGTGGATTGCCGTAAAGGTGCTCCTTCTGCCTCTTATTATGAGCATAGGCTATGAGTGCATAAGACTTGCAGGCAAGCACGACAATGCTTTCACACGCATTCTTTCGGCACCCGGTCTGTTTATGCAGCGTATAACCACAAAAGAGCCGGAGGATGATATTATAGAGGTTGGTATTGCGGCAATCAAAGCTGTAATCGAGCCTCCCGTTGAAGAAAAAGATACCAAAGAAGGAAACGATGAAGCTTAAAGAATTAAGAAAAAAGCTTGAACACGAGCTTTTAATATGCTCACAGGATGATGCTTCATTTGAGGCTGATTGCATTGCTGCCGATATCGTCGGAGTATCTAACTCAATGCTTAGGGTTATGAATGATTTCGAGGTGAGTGACGATAAGGTTTCGTTAGCAGAAAGCTATGCTTCAAGAAGACTTAACGGCGAGCCGCTTCAGTATATTCTCGGTATGTGGGAGTTTTACGGCAACAGCTTTTATGTGGGTGAGGGTGTTCTTATTCCCAGACCCGAAACCGAAATGCTTGTTGATATTGCTCTTGATTTTCTCAGACACAGACTAAACCCCGTTTGTATAGATTTGTGTTCGGGCAGCGGATGCATTGGTATCAGCGTTGCAAAAGCAGTCAAAAATGCTGATGTAACATTGTTTGAAAAATCCGATAAAGCATTTGAATATCTGAAAAAAAACGCTATGCTTAACAGTACAGATAATATTAAGGCTGTAAAGGGCGATTTGTTCGACGGATGCAAACAGCTTGAAGGATTTAAGTGCGATATTCTTCTTTCAAATCCGCCGTATATCAGAAGTGATATTATACCGACGCTTCAGAAGGAAGTTCAGTCAGAACCTGTAATGGCACTGGACGGCGGTGAAGACGGTCTTGATTTTTACCGTTCAATTGCCGATAAATGGTTTAGCTGTGTCAAACCAAACGGTATGGTTGCCGTTGAAATCGGTGAAGAGCAGGGTGTTCAGGTGAAGAGTATTTTTGAAAAATGTTTTTCATGTGTTAATGTAATAAAGGATTTATACGGTAATGACAGAGTTGTTACCGCAAAGAATAAAATTACGGAGTAAATTAAAATGATTTTTGATTTGTTAAGAATGGGCAGTCTTGATGAAACTGCCAGAATGCAGCTTATAATGAATTTAGGTGTGCGCATTTTTGTAATTCTCTGCGTTTTACCTGTTCACGAGTTTGCTCACGCTTTTATTGCGGACAAGCTTGGCGACAGAACAGCACGTCTCAAAGGCAGACTTACAATGTCACCGTTTGAACATATTGACCCTATCGGTGCGCTTATGATTTTGCTTTGCGGCTTCGGTTATGCAAAACCTGTGCCTGTAAATATGCGCAATTTCCGCAAAAAGCGTAAGGATGAAGGCGGCAACATTTATAATTTCGGCAGTGATACCGTTTATGATTCGGGTCACGCCAAGCGTTGTATGGCGGCTGTTGCTTTTGCAGGTCCTCTTTCAAATATAATTATGGCGTTTATTTCACTCATTTTTCTTAACTGTGTTCTTTATTTTGCGCCTCAAACAACACTGTGGATAATTGTGTATTACTTCTTTATGTTCTGTGCAAGCATAAACATAAACCTTGCGGTGTTTAATCTTTTGCCTATTCCTCCGCTTGACGGCTCAAGAATAATCAGCGTAATTATTCCCGATAAATATTACTACAAAATAATGCAGTATGAGCGTTATATACGAATTGCCGTAATCGTTTTACTGTTTACAAATATTCTCACAACGCCGCTCTCATTTTTATCCTCTCTTGTTTTTGAAGCGTTGGATTTTGTCGCATCACTTCCGTTTACGTTGATAGCATAATTTTTAAGGGGTAGAATCTTTTGGAACCTATTCAGTACAAAACAGACATATTTGAAGGTCCGCTCGATTTGCTGCTTTTCCTTATCAGCAAGCATAAGGTGAGTATTAACGATGTTGTTATTACCGAGCTTATTGACCAGTATATTGAATATATCCGTGCAATGCAGCTTGAGAATATGGAAATTGCAAGCGAGTTTCTCGAAATGGCGGCAAGGCTTGTTTATATAAAAACCGTTTCTCTGCTTCCTGTTTATGATGACGGCGAAAAATTGCAGGAAGAGCTCAGAGGTGAGCTGAGTGAATATGCAGACTGTCAGCTTATGGCAGGCAAGCTATCCAAAATTGCAAACGGATTTGACTTTATTGAAACACCGCCCGAGAAAATCGAAGTGGATATGACGTACACACGCACCCATGCACCCGACGAGCTTCTAAAAGCCTATATTTCCGCAATCGGCAAGAGTATGAGAAAGCTGCCGCCTCCCGTAGAAGCATTTACGAAAATTGTAGCGGCAAAAATAGTATCCGTCGGTTCACGTGTCAGTATAATACTTTCACAGCTTAGAATCGGTGAAAAGCGCAGTATTGAGCATTTCTTTGCCAATTCAACATCACGCTCGGAAATGGTTGCAACCTTTCTGGCGATACTTTCACTTGTCAAATCCAAGCAGATTTATATTGACGGTGAAAAAACAACAGCTACGGTTGAGCTTATTCAGGAGGGTGAAACACAATGAATGCAAAAGAATTAAGTGCGGCGGTTGAAGCAATGCTCTTTGCTTCGGGCGAGCCGCTTGAAATAATAAGAATTGCCGAAGTGCTCGGCTGTGATGCAGAGCAGGTTGACAACATTGTTCTCAACCTTGCCAATAAGCTTGAAGAAAACGGCAGCGGTCTTTGTGTGCTTAAGCTTGGCGATAAAGCACAGATGTGCTCCCGTCAGGAGTTTGCTCCGCTTATCCGAGATATTCTTGACCTTAAACGTAACACTCCGCTTTCTGGCGCAGCATTTGAGGTGCTTGCCGTTATTGCGTACAATCAGCCTGTAACAAAATCTTTTGTAGAGCAGGTAAGAGGTGTAGATTGCTCCGGTGTTATATCAACTCTTTGTCAGCGCGGTCTTATTGAAGAAAAGGGAAGACTTGAACTTCCGGGCAGACCTCTTATCTACGGTACTACACCCGAGTTTCTGCGTTGCTTCTGTGTATCGGATTTGAGCGAGCTTCCGCCTCTTCCTGAAAAGAAAGAGGATGAGCTTAAAAAGGCACTTGAATCCGGAGAAGCCGCACCGAATCAGAAGGGTACAGAAACTCTTGTTCTTCCCGAAGCGGATGATGAGAATCTTGTCACCGAAGCGGACGATTCGGTATTTAACGAAGACTTTACATAATTTCAGTTTTATTTTTTCTGAAAAGAGGTGTGTTTTTCTTGACAGCTTTGTGGATAATCCTCGGTATTATAGCATTTTTTATTGTGCTGTTTTCAATCAGAGTTACTGTATATATGACTTATGATGAGGATTTTAAGCTGGATGTAAGCTGGCTGTTTATCAAGCTTCATATCCTGCCTAAAAAAGAAAAACCCGAAAAAGAAAAGCCGGAGAAGCCCGAGGAAGAAAAGCCGCCGGAAGAGCCTAAACAAGAGACAGAAAAGAAGGATAACATTATTGTCAACTTTTATAATAATCAAGGCTTTTCGGGTGTAATTCAGCTTCTTCGTGATACCGTTTCAGCTATCAACGGTATGTTCGGCTCGATATTCAAGCATTTTATATTCCGTGAGCTCAAGCTCTATTTGAGTGTAGGCGCAGGCGATGCCGCCGAAACAGCGATACTGTACGGAAAAACGTGTTCGGTGGTGTTTCCCGCCATGGGCCTTATTACAAGCACGTGCAAGGTAAAGGAATATGACTGCGGTGTACAGCCGAATTTTATGGGTCCCGATAAAACTGCCGTATTCAGAGCAGTAATTTCAATGCGTCCCATTTTCATAACCAATGCAGTTATAGTTCTTGGTATAAAATTGTTATTTAAAGTGGTTTTCAAGCTGCTTAAAAATAGTAAATCTGCTCCCGTTGAGCAAAATGCAGAGCAGGCACAAACAAACACAGTTAATAATTCTCAAGGAGGAAAATAAATTATGAAAGAACAGTCAGCATCAGGAATTCTCGGAACAGCAATTGACAAGATTCGTGACCTTGTCGATGTCAGCACAATTGTCGGCGAGCCCGTATTTTCTGCAGAGGGAATCACAATTATCCCCGTTTCAAAGGTAACTTACGGCTTTGCTTCAGGCGGCTCAGACTTCCCCTCAAAGACTAATGCAGAGCTCTTCGGCGGTGGCGGCGGTGCCGGTATCACAATCACACCAGTAGCCTTTGTCGTTATCAACAACGGTAACGTTACAATCAAGTCTGTTCCTTCCGGTGACAACACAGCCGAAAAGATTGTCGGTCTTGTTCCCGAGGTTGTGGACACAGTTTCCGGTCTTATCAACAAGAAAAAGGCACCTGCAGCAGACCCTGCTGTAGATGCAGTAACAGAGCCTGTTCTTTAATTTATAATCATTATTCACCGTTTGCCGCATATAGTTTAAATTGATAAGCTTTATGCGGCGGTGATGCGGTGTGTTAAAGAGTATTTCTCTGATACTTGTTTTATCTTTTGTTTTTTCTTTCAGCTGTTCTGCGGCTGATTTGAGTGTTTCTGCCGCATCAGCAGTGCTTATGGTTGCCGATACGGGTGAGGTTGTTTTTGAAAAGAATGCACATGCACAAAGAGGTATAGCGAGCACTACCAAAATTATGACTGCGCTTCTGACTGCTGAACAGTGTACGCCACAGCGTGTTGTTATTACAACCGAGCAGATGGTGAATGTTGAGGGCACTTCAATGGGTCTTCTGGCAGGTGATAAGGTATCTTTTCACGACCTTGTTTACGGTATGCTTTTGGCTTCGGGCAACGATGCCGCCAATACTGCGGCAATAGCTATTGATGGCAGTATCAAAAAATTTGCCGTGCGAATGAATAAAAAAGCAAAAGAAATCGGTATGACAAATACTAATTTTGTCACTCCGTCGGGACTTGATGATGAAAATCACTATTCCACCGCTTATGATATGGCACTTCTCGGTTGCTATGCTTTGAAAAACTCTGTTTTCCTTAAAGCGTGCAGTTCGCAAAGTGCCAAGCTTTGCTACGGCAACGAGCCGTATACACGCTATCTTTCCAATCATAACAGGCTTCTAAAAAGCTTTGACGGAGCTATAGGCATCAAGACAGGGTTTACCAAGAAGAGTGGACGCTGTCTGGTTTCTGCCGCTGAAAGAGAAGGGGTAATGCTTGTATGCGTTACGCTTAATGCACCCGATGATTGGAACGACCATAAAAAATTGCTCGAATACGGTTTTGAGCGAGTTACTCTCAAAAATATTGAGGTTGAGCTGCCTGCAATTAAAGTTGCAGGGGGCAGCTCTGCTGATGTTTCGCTTGAGCTTTTACAGCCTTTGCAGGTGTATTCGCTTTGTGATGAAGCTATGTTTCATACACAGCTGGTTGCCAAAAGCTTTGAGTTTGCTCCGATTAAAAAAGGTGAAACAGCAGGAGAGGTGCGTCTTTTTCTCAACGGAAAGCTTATTAACTCAGTACCGATAATAACAAGCGAAGAAGTTTCATCTGTCACTGTTGAAAAGATAAAGAAACCTTCGCTTTTACAGAGGATATTAAACTATCTGAAAAGAATTTTTAAAGAAAGGTTACGGTAATTAAACCGTAGGTTACAGAATATGCCAAAACAGCTTGTCAGACTTCAGAAATTTATGGCAGATAGCGGTGTGGCTTCACGCAGAAAGTGTGAAGAGATGATTGAGCAGGGTATTGTTAAGGTTAACGGAAATACCGCTCATATCGGCGATAAGGTAGACCCGAAGCGTGATAAGGTTACGGTAAGAGGCAAAAAAATTGCTGTCACCGATAATATGCGATATATTATGCTTCACAAGCCCAGGGGTTATATCACCACAATGCAGGACGAGCAGGGCAGAAAATGTGTTGCCGAGCTTGTCAAGGATGTCGGCGTGCGTGTTTATCCCGTCGGCAGGCTTGACCGTGAATCGGAAGGTATGCTTCTTATGACCAACGACGGTGCATTTTCAAATGCGCTTACTCATCCCACTCGCCATGTGCCCAAAACCTACCGTGTCACCATCCGTCCCAACATTACCGATGAGCAGATTGCCGCTTTTCAGGACGGTATTGAAATTGACGGCAGAATGACAGCGCCTGCAAGCCTTCGTGTTATTGATAAATCAGAGGGTAGGGTAGTTGTTGAAGTAATTCTGTATGAAGGCAGAAACAGACAGATTCGCCGAATGTTTGAGGAGCTTGGCATTGAGGTTGCCCGTCTCAAGCGCAGTGCAGTCGGCTCGATAAAGCTCGGTATGCTGCCTCAGGGCAAATGGCGCGACCTTACAGAAGATGAGGTGCGCAAGCTCATGCTTGCCGCTGAAAGAGGAGCAAGAAGCGATGATTGAGTTTAAACCGCAGATAAAGAATAATTTGATAATATACACCTCTCACGAAAATGATAAACAGACAGGTCGTGTTACTCTTACACTTGATACCGCAACACGTTCAACCCTGCATCTGATTGAAGCTGATAATGAAGAAACCGCAGAGGGCTTAATCCGCAGTGCGCTTACTGCTGCAGGAAACCGAAACAGCTTTGCCTGCGATTATATAGCGGATAATTACAAGGATGTTGCCGTAAGACTCGGCTTTGCCGAAAAAAACGGTAAGTTATACGGAGAGATTCCGTTTTTACTTTCAGGCTGTTGCGGATGTAAGCATAATAAAATGTCATAATTTGTCATTTTGTTGACTTGAAATAATATAGTTTGATATTATTTTGCAATATTATATTATTGTATAAAATATAAGGAGTATGAAAACCGATGATTAAAAGCATGACAGGTTTCGGCAGAGCTCAGAAGGAAATTGACGGAATGAGCATTTCTGTTGAACTTAAAAGCGTAAATCATAAAGGATTTGAGTTTAGCTGTAAAACACCCAGAACTTACGGCTTCCTTGATGATAAGCTCAAATCACTTTTTCAGAGTGTTATTTTCAGAGGTAAGGTAGAGTGCTATGTTATGATAAGCGCTCTTGATACCGATGACTGCGTTGTAGAGGTCAACCACTCGCTCGCTGGCGGATATTTTAAGGCACTTAAAGAGCTTGCTGAAAGGTACGGACTCAGAGATGATATTTCCGTTTCTTCACTTGCACGCTGCAGCAACGACATTTTTGTTGTACGTAAGGCTGCAGCCGATGAAGATGCTGTATGGGAAGCTGTAAAGAGCGTTGCTCTTGAAGCTGCCGATTCATTTGTGCGCATGCGTGAAATTGAGGGTGAAAAGCTCAAGGCCGACGTTCTTTCAAGAAGTAAAACCATAATCAGTGACGTTGAATTTATTGAGGAGCGTTCACCGCAGACCGTTAAAGAGTATAATGATAAGCTGCTTGAGCGCATCAAAACGCTTATCGGTGATATAAATGTCGATGAACAGCGTCTGCTGACAGAAGCCGCAATATTTGCTGATAAGGTTGCCGTTGCAGAAGAAACGGTGCGTCTTCGCAGCCATATCGACCAGCTTCACCTTCTTCTCTCAAGCAGTGAGCCTGTAGGCAGAAAGCTCGATTTCCTTGCCCAGGAAATGAACAGAGAAGCCAATACAATCGGCTCTAAGGCAAATGATGTTGATATAACACGCCGTGTGCTCAACATTAAGGCTGAGGTTGAAAAGATACGAGAACAGATTCAGAACATTGAATAAAGCGGTGAAAATATAATGAAGTTGATTAACATAGGCTTCGGCAACCTGGTAAATGCAAACAGAGTTATTGCTATTGTCAGCCCCGATTCAGCCCCGATAAAGCGAATTATTCAGGACAGTAAGGAGCGAGGTATGCTGATTGATGCCACTCAGGGCAGGCGTACACGTGCCGTTATAATTACAGACAGCGACCACGTAATATTGACTTATCTTCAGTCTGAAACCGTTGCAAACAGGCTCAATGATTACGATGACGGAATAGGTGAGGAGGATGAGACAGATGATGAATAAAGGCAAGCTTGTAGTTATTTCCGCTCCTTCGGGTTGCGGTAAGGGCACAGTGCTTAAAAAGCTGTTTGAAATGGACAAGAATAATGAGTTTGTGCTTTCAATTTCTATGACAACACGTGAGCCCAGACACACCGAAAAAAACGGCGTAGATTATTTCTTTGTATCCCGTGATGAGTTCGAAAGGCTTATTGCCGAGAATCAGTTTATTGAATACGCCAAGTTTAATAACAACTATTACGGCACACCGAAACCCTTTATTGAAAAGTGTATCAACGAAGGGAAAACAGTGTTTCTCGAAATTGAGGTACAGGGCGCCGAAAAGGTGAGGGACGCATTTCCCGACAGTGTGAGCATATTTATTCTTCCTCCTTCTCTCGAAGAGCTCGAAAAGCGTCTTCGCGGCAGAATGACAGATGCCCCCGAGGTAATAGAGGAACGTCTTGCAATTGCTCCTGTAGAGCTTGCAAGGCAGAGCGAGTTCACTTACCGTGTTATCAATGATGACGTTGACCGTGCGTCTGACGAAATCTATAATATTCTTAAAAACATTAAATAAAAGGAGATAATTGAAATGTCCGAAACAAAGAAAACAGAAATGAAGTTTAATCCCGATCTCAGCAGTGTTCTTCAGAATCACACAAGCCGCTATTCACTTGTTATTGCTACTGCAAAGCGTGCACGTGCAATTTCCGATAAGGCAATTGAAGAAGGCGAATCAATCATCGAAAAGCCCGTCAGCCTTGCACTCAACGAGTTTCTCAACGGCGATTATGTTCTTGTTGAGCCCGAAGAAATCAGAAACATCTGATTGTAATGCTTGACAGATTAACCGTAGGGGTTGCTCTTGAAAATACTGCTTATCATTTTGACAAGCCGTATGATTATGCCGTACCTGAAGATTTGGCGCAAAAGGCCTTGCCGGGTGTTCGAGTTATAGTTCCTTTCGGAAACGGTAACGTAAAACGCCAGGGTATAATTCTGCGCATCAATGAAAAAGCACCGGAGGGCAGACTTAAAAAAATCATCGAAATTAAGGATGATGAGCCGCTTCTTGAAGCGGATTTGTATAAGCTGATTTTCTGGCTTAAAGACAGAACCTTTTGTACATATTTCGATGCCTTTCGCTGTATTCTTCCAAGCGGTTTCAGCCTTAAGCTTAATTATTTCTACGGTGCAAACCCCGAGCTTACAGATGAGCAGGCTGATTCGTTGCCTGCTGATGAGCGTGATATATATTTATCACTTCTCAAAACCTGCAAGTTTGTTGAAAAATCGAAGCTGCTTAATGCATTCGGCTTTAAGCAGGATAGCGGCATTCTCGAAAGAATGTATAAAAAAGGCATTCTTTACCGCAATGTTGATGCAAAGCGCAGTGTTAACGACCGTACGGAAAAGCTCGTTAGGCTTACGTTTGATGAAAACGAATATGAGCATATTTCATCATCGCTTTCAGCTAAGCAAAAGCTTGTTTGTGAGCTTCTTCTGGCAACGGGCAGTGCGGTCCCTAAAGAGATTTGTTATTTTACAGGTGTAACAACAGCGGTTATCAAAACGCTCGAAAAGAAGAACCTTATCGAGCAGTTTGAAAACGAGATTTATCGCAGACCCGTTGCACAAAATGAGTCGGTGAAATCGGCTGATTTTACGTTAACAGATGAACAGCAGAATGCCTTTGATTCACTTGTAAAGCAGTATAACGAGCATAAGAAAACAGCTTCTCTGCTTTACGGAATAACCGGCAGCGGAAAAACACAGGTTTATATCAAGCTTATCAGTTATATGCTTGACAGTGATAAGGGCGCAATAATGCTTGTGCCCGAGATTTCTCTCACACCGCAGATAATTGAGCGTTTTCGCTCACATTTCGGCAATAATATTGCCGTGTTCCATTCTGCGCTTTCATTGGGTGAAAGAATGGACGAGTGGAAGCGTGTCAAGCGAGGTGAAGCGAAGGTTGTTATCGGCACACGCTCTGCTGTGTTTGCTCCCGTAAAGAATCTTGGACTTATAATTATTGATGAAGAGCAGGAGCACACTTATAAATCCGAGCAATCACCGAGATATAATGCAAAAGAGGTTGCAAGATTCCGCTGTGATGAAAATAATGCACTGCTTGTTTTAGGCTCTGCAACACCGAGTGTTGAGAGCTATGCACGTGCAAAAAGCGGAATTTATACACTTAATAAGCTAACGAAACGTTATGCAGGTGCTCAGCTGCCTCAGGTTATAACCGTTGACATGGCAACCGATTTTTCATCAGACAGCAGCAGAGCAATAAGCACTGAGCTTGAAAACAGATTGAAAACGGTTGTAGATAATAATAAGCAGGCAATTCTTTTGCTCAACCGAAGAGGGTATAATACATTTGCTTCTTGTGCCTCGTGTAAAACTGTTATAACCTGTCCTAACTGCAGTATTTCGCTGACGTATCATCACGCAAACGGCAGACTTATGTGCCATTATTGCGGCTATTCACAGCCGTTGACGCAGGTTTGCCCGGAATGCGGAAAAAAAGAAATACGCTATGCAGGTTTCGGTACGCAGATGGTTGAGGACGAGCTGATTAAGCTTATTCCCAATGTCAGGGTTTTGCGAATGGACCAGGATACGACAATGCGCAAAAATTCACACGAAAAGGCATTATCCGCGTTTGCGAGAGGAGAGTACGATATTCTTCTCGGCACACAGATGGTAGCAAAGGGAATTGACTTTGAAAATGTCACGCTTGTCGGTGTTGTTTCTGTTGACCAACAGCTTTATAATGACGATTTCCGTTCGCTTGAGCGTACTTTTTCTCTGCTGACACAGGTTGTGGGCAGAGCAGGCAGAGGTTCGTTCAGCGGCAGTGCAGTTATTCAGACTCTTACACCCGATAATGAAATTATAAAGCTTGCCGAAAAGCAGGATTATGATGCTTTTTACGATACGGAAATACAAATGCGAAAGCTGATGACTTATCCGCCTTTTTGTGATTTGTGCGTAGTCGGTTTTTCTTCAACAGACGAAAATAAAACGAGAATGGCATCAAAGCTGTTTTTTGAGGCCTTCCGTCAGCTTGCAAAAGAAAAATATCCTTCTCTCAAGCTTATTGTTCTCGGGCCGTTACAGCCCAGAATTTCAAAAATCAGCGGTAAATTCCGTTACCGTATGATTATTAAATGCAAAAATAATTCCGAATTCAGAGCCTTTATGTCAGAGCTTCTGGTTAATTTCGGAAAAGATACAAAATTTAACGATGTAAGTATCTTTGCGGATATCAATCCGGAGAGCATACTATAATGAGGCGATTAAATGGCTATCAGAAATATTATTACGAAAGAAAATCCTCTGCTCAGAAAAAAGAGCAGAAAGGTTGAGGATTTTGATGCCCGTCTTGCTACACTTATCGATGATATGATTGATACGATGTATAAGGCAGAGGGTGTCGGTCTTGCCGCTGTTCAGGTCGGTGTTTTAAGACGTGTTGTCGTTATTGATTGCGGCGACGGTCTTATTGAGCTTGTAAACCCTGAAATTATTGAGCGTGAAGGTGTTCAGGAAGAGGTTGAGGGCTGTCTTTCACTTCCCGGTGAAAGCGGTGTTACTCTTCGTCCTATGAGTGTTAAAGTCAAGGCGCAAAACCGTGATGGCAAATGGTTCTTTTATTCGGGCACAGGTCTCAAAGCGAGAGCTTTCTGCCACGAGATTGACCATCTTGACGGCACACTTTATATTGACCGCCTTACACCCAATAAAAATGCTTAATTGAAATCGGAGGTGTCGGAATATGAAAGTTGTATTTATGGGCACACCCGATTTTGCTGTGGATTGCCTTGATATCCTTGTTGAAAAAGGTCACGAGGTTGTCGGTGTCTTTTCACAGCCCGATAAGCCGCAGGGCAGAAAACAGATTATGACACCGCCTGCCGTAAAGGCTCGTGCACTTGAGCTGGGGCTTGATGTTTATCAGCCTGCCAGTTTCAAAGACGGTACTGCCGCAGAGCTTCTTGAAAAGCTTGCGCCTGAGCTTATAGTTGTTGTAGCTTACGGCAAGCTTATACCGCAGAGAGTGCTCGATATCCCGAAATACGGCTGTATAAACGTCCACGCTTCACTGCTTCCCAAGCTTCGCGGTGCCGCACCTATTCAGTGGTCTGTTATCAACGGCGAAAAGGAAACAGGCGTCACTACAATGCAGCTTGATGCAGGTCTTGATACAGGCGATATTCTGCTTGTGAAAAAGACCGATATTGAGCATAATGAAACTTCGGGTGAGCTTTTTGACAGACTGAAAGTGCTTGGAGCTCAGCTTCTTATTGAAACGATTGATGCAATGCTCGACGGCACATTAAATCCTGTCAAGCAGGATGATTCGCAGTCAACCTACGCCTCAATGCTCGATAAATCACTTTCACCCGTTGATTTTTCAAAAACTGCACAGCAGGTTCACGACCACATCAGAGGTCTTGAGCCTTGGCCGGTTGCCACAACCGTTATAAATGAAAGAACAGTCAAGCTCTATGGCTCACGTCTCGGTGGCTTTGCAGGCGGTAAAGCGGGTGAGGTTGTGAAGTGCGATAAAGAGCTTCATATCTGTTGCGGTGACGGTAATACTGTTATCATCACACAGCTTCAGGCTCAGGGAAAAAATAAACTCAGTGCCGCAGACTTTTTGCGTGGCTTTAAAATTGAAAAAGGAACAGTTATCTGAAAAAATAAAAAGGAGGAGTTTTGATGGGATTTTTATATTATGATTACTATTATATGATTCTCGTTTTGCCGATGCTTTTGCTCTCACTTGTTGCACAGGTGATGGTAAAATCAACCTATGCAAAGCAGTCAAAAGTTTTGGCTGCAAGAGGTATCACGGGTGAGCAGGCGGCTGCACGTGTGCTTTACCATTACGGAATCACAAACGTCAGAATAGAACACGCACCGGGCGGTAAGCTTTCTGACCATTTCGACCCTCGCTCAAACGTTATCCGTCTTTCGCAAGGTGTATACGACAGCAACTCTGTTGCCGCAATAGGCATCGCCTGCCATGAAGCAGGTCATGCCGCACAGCACGCACAGGGTTACGTCCCGATAAAATTGAGAAATGCCGTTTTGCCTGTGTGTAACATCGGCTCTTATCTCGGTATTCCGCTTGCGCTTATAGGCTACGTTATGGGCTTTGAGCCTCTTGTTTCAATCGGTCTTATTCTTTACAGCTTTATTGCGCTGTTTCAGCTTATTACATTGCCCGTAGAGCTTAATGCAAGCAAGCGTGCAATCAGAGTAATTGAAGAAACAAATATGCTCGGTGAGGATGAAATAGGCGGTGCAAAGAAAGTTCTGACGGCAGCAGCTATGACTTATATTACTGCGCTTCTTGTTTCTCTTGCCAACCTGCTCAGGCTTGTTCTGCGCTTCAGCAATCGGAGAAGATAATGAAAACTGCACGACATACAGCATTTGATATATTAAATAAAATTAAGCGTGATTCTTCTTATTCGAATATCGCTGTAGACAGTGTTCTGGCTGAATCTGATTTAAGTTCAGCCGACAAAGCTTTTGTCAGTGCTCTCGTTTACGGAGTGCTGGAAAGAAGTTTCACGCTCGATTATCAGTTATCGTTATATCTTAAACAGCCGCTTAAAAAGCTGAAACCGCAGGTTCTGACACTTTTGCAGATGGGTGCTTATCAGCTTCTGTTTATGGATAAGATACCCGAATCTGCCGCAGTAAATGAATCGGTTGCAATTTCTAAAGCGTGCGGCTGTGCTTTTGCTTCGGGGCTGATAAATGCAGTTTTGCGCAATGTTGCAAAAAACGGTGTTATTTTACCTGACAGCAAAGATAAATTTTTATATTATTCTGTCAAGTATTCTTTCCCTATAGAGCTTGTTAAATTCTGGATAAAGAGCTACGGTGAAGAAAATGCGGTTGGCATAATGTCGGCTTGTGTCGGCAGACCGCCGCTGTCAATCAGAGTAAATACATTAAAAACAGATGTCAGTTCTCTTATTGATGCTTTTTCAAAAGAGGAAATTGAAACCTCAAAATGCGTTACGGCAGATTCACTTAGTCTTGGTAAATGCGGTAGCGTAGAAAAACTTGAAGCCTTTAAAACAGGTCTTTTTCACGTTCAGGACGGCGCGTCTCAGCTGTGTGTTGAAGCGCTTGACCCGAAAGAAAATGAAACGGTTATTGACCTTTGTGCCGCGCCCGGCGGTAAGAGCTTTACCATGGCCGAGAAAATGAAAAACACAGGCAAAATTCTTGCCTGCGATATACATAATCACCGCCTTGAGCTTATCAGAAGCGGTGCAAATCGGCTTGGCATAACAAATATCGAATGCTTACAGAATGATGCCTCAATATTTAATGAAAAAATGCCTATGGCTGATAAAGTACTCTGCGATGTTCCTTGTTCCGGTCTCGGTATTGTAAGGCGCAAGCCCGAAATCAGGCTCAAGCCGCTCGACGAATTAAAAACGCTTCCGCCTTTACAGCTTGAGATACTTAACAATGCTGCACGCTATGTAAAAAACGGAGGCAGGCTTGTTTATTCGACCTGTGCACTGAACCCGAAAGAAAACGAGTCGGTGTGTAAAAAGTTTCTTGAAGCTAACAGCGATTTCAGCACAGTTAATCTCAGCTTTTTGCCCGAGGGTACATTTGTCCGTGAAGGGTTTGCAACACTTATGCCGCATATAAACTCAACTGACGGATTCTTTATTGCAGTTTTTGAAAGGAAGTGAAGGCTTAATGAAAACAGATATTAAATCACTGTATTTTGACGAGCTTTCAGCTTCGCTCAAAGAGTTCGGCTTGCCTTCATTCCGTGCCAAACAGGTATGGCAATGGCTTCAGCAAAAGGGTGCAGTCAGTTTTGATGAAATGACAAATCTTTCCAAAGACCTTCGCGATAAGCTTAATGCAGAGTATGAATTAAGATTTTGTGAGGTTGAACGCAAGTCGGTATCCGCTCTTGACGGAACGGTAAAATATCTGTTCCGTCTTTATGACGGTCAGTTTATTGAAAGCGTACTTATGAAATATAAATACGGCTATTCGCTTTGTGTTTCCACTCAGGTAGGCTGCCGTATGAACTGCGCTTTCTGCGCTACGGGTGTCGGAGGATTTATCCGTAATCTCTCAGCTTCTGAGATACTCAGCCAGATTCACGCCGCACAGAACGATATGGATATCAAGGTTTCTCACATTGTTCTTATGGGTATGGGTGAGCCTATGGATAATTATGATAATGTTATCCGCTTTCTCAAACTTGTCAATAATGATGACGGGCTCAATATCGGTATGCGCAATATTTCGCTTTCAACCTGCGGTATTATTCCAGGAATAAAGAAGCTTGAGCAGGAAAACTTACAGCTTACACTGTCTGTTTCTCTGCACGCTCCTAACGATAAAATCCGCTCTCGGCTTATGCCGGTAAATAAAAAGTATAATGTTGATGATCTTCTGCAGGCTTGCAGAAATTATGCGGATTCAACTTCTCGCCGTATATCCTATGAATACGCAATGTTCGGCGGAGTTAACGACAGTGACGAATGTGCGCGTGAGCTTGCCGAAAAGCTCAAGGGCACACTTGCACATATCAACCTTATTCCTGCTAACGATGTTACCGAAAGCGGCCTTAAATCAAGCACGCCCGAGCGTATAAAACGTTTTAGCGAAATACTTGAAAAAGCCGGCAGAAATGTCACTGTTCGCCGCAGTCTCGGCGGAGATATTGATGCATCCTGCGGTCAGCTTCGCAGCAAACATATTAACTCTTAATTTAAGCAAACTTCAAGGGAAAGGGGAGCAGTGTTAAACTGCAACTTGCACTTATGAGGATTACAGCAAAAACAGATATAGGAAAGGTGCGCACAAGCAACCAGGATTCATATCTTGCCGGTGAAATGTCCGGCGGTGTTGCCTGGGCTGTTGTGTGCGACGGTATGGGAGGTGCCGCGGGCGGCAACGTTGCCAGCAGCACGGCAGTACGTATGATTTCTCATACTATTGACGAATGCTACCGTAACGGAATGAAGCCTTCTTCAATCTACAATATGCTTGAATCCGCTATTGCGGGTGCAAATGCATATCTGTATGATATGGCGCAGAAGGATGAATCGCTCAGCGGTATGGGTACAACCTGTGTTACTGCAATAATGGTTGACGGCAAGCTGTACGTTGCTCACGTGGGTGACAGCAGAGCTTATCTCGTTTCGTCTAACGGTACTCTCCGCCAGCTTACGCGTGACCATTCAATGGTGCAGGACCTTGTTGAAAACGGTACAATAACCGCTGATGAAGCCAAATCTTTCCCCGGAAAAAATATAATTACACGTGCAATAGGTGTTGATAACAGAGTTGCTGTTGATTTTATTGAAGACAGCTATGAAAAAGATGATATTCTTTTGCTTTGCACAGACGGACTTACAAATTTTGTAAGTGATGATGAAATTATTGCAACTGCAACTGATGCAAGCAGCTTTGAATATGCCGAAAAACTTGTTGACCTTGCAAATGAAAACGGCGGCGGAGACAATATAACCGTTGTTTCTATTGCATCTTGAGGGAGGTTGAATTTATGGAAAACTATGTCAATAAACGAATTGATAACAGATATGAAGTGCTCGAAATAATCGGTGTAGGCGGTATGGCTGTTGTATATAAGGCTTATGACCGTATTGATGACAGAACCGTTGCTATAAAAATTCTCAAAGAAGAATATCTTGCAAACGAGGAATTCCGCCGCAGATTCAAGAATGAATCCAAATATATTGCCGTTCTTTCACATCCCAATATTGTAAAGGTTTACGATATGAGCTTTGGCGACAGACTTCAGTATATTGTAATGGAGTATATTGAAGGCATTACCCTTAAGGAATATATCGAACAGCAGAAGGTTATTCAGTTTAAAGAGGCAGTTCATTTTGTTACCCAGATTCTGCGTGCGCTTCAGCATGCACACGATAAGGGCATCGTTCACCGTGATGTAAAGCCGCAGAATATAATGCTTCTGCAAAACGGCAGTATCAAAGTTACAGACTTCGGTATTGCAAGCTTCAGCCGCAGTGAAACTGCAACTATCGCCGAAAACGGAGCAATCGGTTCGGTTCACTATATCAGCCCCGAGCAGGCGAAGGGCGATTTTACCGATGCTAAGGCAGATATTTATTCTGTCGGTGTTCTGATGTATGAGATGCTGACGGGTCAGCTTCCCTTCCGCTCAGAAAATCCGATTTCTGTTGTTATGATGCATATTAACGATGACCCTGCAAATATGCACGAGCTTAACAGCAATATCCCTCTTGCGCTTGAGCAGATTACAATGCACGCTATGCAGAAGGATCCCCGTGCACGCTATCAGTCAGCGGCAGAGATGCTTCTTGATATTGATGAATTTAAGCGAAATCCGTCGATCAAGTTTGATTATTCATATTTTGTCGATAATGAGCCGACAAAGTATATTGACCGCACAATGAATAATATCAAAACAGCTCCCGCCGCAGAGCCCGTTGAGGTTAAGGAAGACGCTGTTATTGAAGAAATCAGCGATGAAGAGGCAAAAAATAACACAAAGCTTATTCCTATTCTTACCGGCATTGTTGCAGGACTTGTCGCTGTACTGATTGTTATAGGTATTTCACTTGCGCTCTTTACGGATACTTTTAAATCCTCTGATAAAACACCGAATTTTATAAACATGAATTATGAAACTGAAATTAAAAACAATGATAAGTATAAGGATTTAAAAATTGAGATTTCTTACGAGTTTAATACTCAGTACGATTACGGCGTAGTTATCAAGCAGAGCCCGGAAAAGGGTGAAAAGCTTGGTGCTGACGGCAAGGTTTACCTTACTGTAAACACTAACAAAACCGCTGTTGTCAACGATGTTTACGGTCAATCGTATCTTACTGCAAAGCAGGCACTTGAAGCGGCAGGCTTTGCAACGGTTTATGAAATGGTTTATGATACAACCGTAGAAGAGGGCTCGGTAATAAACACCTCTCCTGCGCGCGGTGATACTGCTGCGGCGGGCTCTACGGTAACGATTTATATTGCAACTCACACTGATGAAAACGCTGTTTTTGTTCCCAAGCTTGTTGGTTTCAGTGTAGATGAAGCAACTGAGCTTGCAAAATCGGTAGGCCTTGTTATCGGAGAGATTATTGATAAGGACAGCACCGTTGCAGTAGGCAAGGTTGTTGAGCAGGTGCCTGCAGAAAATGAAACTGCTCACCCAGGTGATAAGGTTGATATTTATGTCAGCACGGGCAAAGCACCTGTTGTGGCAACTGATATCACAATCCCTCTGCCTTATAAGAGCGGAAACGCAGGCACACTGAAGGTTTACCTCAATAACGCTTCTGTTGATACCGCAGGTGCCGAGGTGCTTCTCACAGGCAGCGATTATACGTTTACCGTAAGCGGCTCAGGTGCATCAGATTCACTTATCGTGCGTATTGACGGCTCGGATATTTACAGCTGTACAATCAACTTTACAACTGACCCCGTTGCTTTGTCTGATGTGAAGACAATTGAGGATGTTTATTATAATTCCTTCTATTACGGCACGACGAGCAATATTCCCGACGTTGTCGGTGATACTGAGGCAGAGGCAATTGAGAAGCTGAACAATAAAGGCTTTAACAATATAACCGTCAAAGAAAAGACAACCGTGAATAACGGCGATGTCGGTAAGGTTATTGAGCAGACACCCTCGCTTTCGGGCCTTGATAAATACAAGAGATATCCGACGGATACGGCAATTGTTATCTATATCGGTAAAGGTGTTTTCGGATGATACAGATTGAAGGCATTTTAATTAAAGGAATCGGCGGCTTCTATTACGTAGAAGCCGCTGACCGAATATATGAGTGTAAGGCAAAGGGCATCAACAGACGTAAAGGTATTGTTCCTCTTGCAGGCGATACGGTTACAATTACTGTAAACGATGAGGGATATTGCTCACTTGATAAGGTGCACGAGCGTAAAAACTTTCTTGACAGACCGCCGGTTGCCAACGTTGACAAGCTATTTGTTCTGGCATCTACCTGTGAACCTCTGCCCAGTACAATTGTCATTGATAAAATGACTGCCATTGCACAGGACAGAGGTATTGAATGCGCAATAGTATTCACCAAAGAGGACCTGAAAGACGATGACGGTCTGGTTGACGTATACCGTAAATCAGGTTTTGAAACTTTTCTTGTTTCGTCAAAAACAGGTGTCGGTGTTGATGAAATAAGAAAAGCAATCGATGGCAGAATATGCGTATTCACGGGAAATACGGGCGTAGGTAAGTCTTCTCTGCTCAATGCGATTATTCCCGAGCTTTCGCTTGAAACGGGCAAAATAAGCGAAAAATTGGGCAGAGGCAAGCACACAACAAGGCAGGTTGAGCTGTTTAAGGTTGGCCACGGCTATATTGCCGATACTCCCGGCTTTGCCGCTATTGATATGACGGAAACGAAGCTGCTTATCAAAAAAGAAAACCTTCCGTTTTGTTTTAAGGAGTTTTTGCCTTATCTCGGTACGTGTAAGTTTTCAACGTGTGCTCATATTGCCGACAAAGGCTGCAGAATTTGCGAAGCTGTAGAAAACGGCGAGATTATGAAATCACGCCACGAAAGCTACGTTGAGATGTATAACGATGTTAAGGACATCAAGGATTGGGAACTGAAGTAACCTTTTATTTGCTTTTGTCATAATATGTGGCAGGTAAATGAAAGGGGATATACATAATGAAAATTGTTGTTTTACGCAGTCCCAAAGCTTTGCAGAGTATACTCAGAATGATATTCGGCATTAAAAAGTTTGAAGCGAAATGAGATTTAATTGAATATTTAACAGTGTAAAACCAACCGAAGATAACGGCGTTGTAAACGTTCTTTGGTTGGTTTATTTTGGTGTATTTATAAATATTTTCTAAAAACTATTTACAAATTGTTCATAAAGTGTTATAATTCAATTAACAAAGCTGAAAGGAACGTGATTCCGGTGTGGTGTAAGTTTTTTCTTATTAACCGTATATTTTTGAATTTCTTTCAGTTGTGTTGACAATGCATTAAAAGGAGGATTTTATGTAATGAAAAAAAGAATACTGTCTCTTGTTTTAGCTGTTATTATGCTGCTCGGTGCAATGCCGGTTTGTGCAAGCGCTGAAGCTGAAGACACTCTTATTAGCGAAATATCTTTAAAATTCGATGTCCAAGCGGTTATAGGTAAGACATTCTATGAATATTCCGAATTTGTAAAGATATTGAGTCCGAATTTGTGTTTTGAGCCCGACACGATGTACAGCAGTCTTATATTCTTTGATGCAGATACCGGCGAACAGGTGCGTGATGAAATTGTTGACGGCGAGGAATACGGCGTTTGTCTCAAGCTTTATCCTGCTGAGGGATACAGTATCGCGGATGATAGCCGTGTTATAATAAACGGCAGGAAACTGACAATGTACAGTAATTATGAAATTACTTTTGGAGTAGAAACGAAAGCAAAAGTTATAATGTTCGGTATTATTGCCGGAGAGGAATTTGAATATAAAAAAATTGATTCAGTTTCGCTTAGCTTTGATTCAGTTGCTTGTGCAGGCAAAAGTCCGAGCGCATATAGCGATATTATAACGATAAATTCAGAAAATATCAGCTTTGTTGATTATGAGGCAGATGTTGACGGCAACGGAACTAAAGAGCATCTTCCGGTACTGAATATATATCGTGCTGACGGTACTAAGCTTGCTATGGACGAAACTATGCAAGCCGGCGAACAATACTTTGGCTATATCTATCTTGTCGCAGATTTTGGGTATTATTTTAATTCGTATGAGATAGGGAAAGGCATTGATGTTAACGACGGTGCTGACCGCAGAGCCGGTTACGGTGTCGGCGTCGGCAGAAACGGCAGGAATTTTATTTCGGTCGGTGTAAGATTTGTTGCAGGTGAGCCGTTGGAAGAACAAAATGATTTCAAATCATTTATCCAAAAAATCGTTGAGTTTTTTGAGAGAATTTTTGAGAAAATTATTGAAATATTCAGATGATACGTTGATAAAACAAGTGAACGCTTTTTGTGTCGTGCGGCACACCGTGCACAAGTCGGCCACTTGTAGTTGTTGCGGTGCGAGATTCTGTTACTTTGAATGATTGACTTGTTCTATGTTGTAAAGTCAGATGTTACTTAAGTTATGTCATTCTGAGCGAAGCGAAGAATCTTTAAGAAGGAGAATATAACAATGGAAATGATAGGTCTGGTTTTTATGGATGCTTTTACGGGTCTCTATATGGTGGGAGCAATGTTATTGGGAGCGATAGCCTCACCAATATTGCTACCGATACGACTGATAATGGATTATTTTCATCTGTAACTTAATAACTAAAAAATACCGCCCTCGGGTATCTTCTGCAGATACTTGAGGGCGGTATTTTTTAGTTATTCCCAGGTTTTCCAGATTTCGGGGCAATAGCCAACGGTTGCTTTTTTTCCGTTTCTGACTATCGGTGTTTTAAACATTGCCGGGTTTTCAAGCAACTTTTCTTCCTTTGCATCGCTGCCTGCAAGGTATGCCATAAACAGCTCTTCATACAGCTTGCAGTTTTTATCAACAAGGTTGTCAAAACCGCCTACAGCCGATTTGACCGAGTTATATTCACCCTTGCTCATACCGTATTTCGCAACGTCGATCATCTGGAATTTAATGCGGCGTTCTTTAAAATAGCGCTCAGCTTTCTTTGTGTCAAAGCATTTTGCTTTGCCGAATATCTGAATATTCATTATATGGTTCCTTAGCTTTCAGTTGTTTTTGCGCTTCTCTTGGCGTTGAGCTCAGCAAGCATATTCTCGCGGAACTTGCCATGAACGTTGAACAGAAGCAGTGAGAAGCCGTAACCGAATCTTGCAACTGCAGGTGCAAGGCAGAAAATCCCCCATATACCCTGCAGAACCGTCGGGTCTGTATGCGGCAGGATATTGCCTGCAATATCTTTGATAGGTGAGTAATGAATGAATTCAAGCACAAGACCTGAAAGTGCACCGATGAGTGTACCCGAAAGCTTTGTAACATAGCCCTGGACAGCATTTACAAGTCCTTCGTTTCTTACACCGGATTTCCACTCTAAGTAATCGTATACATCACCTTGAAGTACGGGGCCGCAAACGCCCATAAGGCAGTTTGGCAGACCGCAAACCGTCAGCATAAATGTAACGAATGCAAGGTTTATTGCGTTGAATTCATCACCAAACGGTGTGTAACCGCAAAAGTAAAGTGTGGTATAGGCGATACCCGAGAAAATACCGCCGTAAGCAGCACACTTTCTTGCACCAAAACGCTTGATAAGCTTGGGGGCAAGGGGAGTGACAATGTAATTTGGTATACCGGTGAAAAGGCCGCAGATTGTACCGTTCGTAAGCTTACCCGTACAGTTCTGCCAGAATAAACCTTCGTTGGCACCGCCTATACCCTTAACACTTCCGAAGAAGTTGGAAAGAATAAGGATGAACAGCGGTCTGTTCTTTATTGTGTATTTGATAGACTGCCATATAGAAACGTTTTCCATATCTTCTTTTGAAGCAATGGGTACACGTTCTTTAATGTTGCGGAATGCAAATACCGAGCAGATAACGAGAATAGCAACAAAGAACAGTGCAAATCCGCCGTAAATACCTTCCTGCGACCAGCCGGTAAGACCGGGCAAGAAGTCAACGGTAACAGGCACCATGGACGGTATCCATACGCCGAAAAGCTCAACGAATTTCTGAACTGTAATCAATGTGTTTCGCTCGTTAAGGTTTGGTGTAATATTATAAAGCAGAATTGTCCACGCATTATAATATGACCAGCCGATACTGTTGAGAATGCTGATTATAATTGCATAAATCGGTCTGTACGCAATCGGAATTGTGTACGGAACAATAAAGAACAGCATCGTGCATATCGCCCATATAGGCATCGGCAGTATGAGGAAGGGACGAAGTCTGCCCCAACGTGTTCTCATACGGTCGATGACAATGCCTGAAAGCGGGTCGTCAAGTGCGTCCCAGATGCTTGTGACGGCATTCATTGTTGCAATAGCCGAGCCGGAAAGACCGGTATAGTTTAAAAGGAAGTACTGCTTCCACGTATCAACATAGGAGTTGAGATTTTTTGTGCCGTATGATGTTAAAACGTAAGCGGCAATTTCTTTCGGGGTAAGGAATCTGCGGCTTTGCTTGTCAAGCAAGGGCTTTTGCGACGGTTCTATTGTTTCAAGAACATTGGTCGTTGTGTCCTGCATGATTTCACCTCAGTTAATTTTATATTTTTATGTTATCAGTTGACATTAACAAGCCAACCCATATCGTCGGGTACTACGCCGTTCTGCATACCGACAATTGTGTCATACAGCTTTTGAGCTGTCGGGCCGATTTTGCCCTCGTTGATGATAAGCTTTTCGTCACCTGTGAAGAGCTCACCAATCGGTGAAATAACAGCGGCAGTACCTGTGCCGAATGCCTCTTCAAGTGTGCCGTTGTGAGCTGCATCAATGATTTCCTGAAGCGGAAGCTTGCGCTCGCTTACATTACAACCCCATTTGCGAAGAAGCTCAAGACAGGACATTCTTGTTATACCGCTGAGGATTGTGCCTTCGAGTGAGGGTGTGATGATTTCGCCGTTAATTTTGAAGAATACGTTCATTGTGCCGACTTCTTCAACATATTTTCTCTCTACACCGTCAAGCCAGAGAACCTGTGCATAGCCAAGCTTGTTTGCATCGTCCTGAGCCTTGAGTGAAGCTGAATAGTTACCGCCTGTTTTTGTAAAGCCCATGCCGCCCTTGACTGCACGGACATAGTTGCGCTCAACATAAATCTTAACGGGGTTGATACCCTCTTTGTAATATGAGCCGACAGGTGACATAATTACAATAAACATAAGGTGGTGTGCAGGGTGAACACCTACATGCGGGTCAACAGCAATGATGAACGGACGTATGTAAAGAGCTGTGTTTTCGCCTTCGGGAATCCATTCCTCATCAATTTCAACAAGCTTGCGGATAGCGTCTACCATAAATGCTTCGTCAAACTGAGGGATGCAAAGACGTTCGTATGAAACGTTGAGTCTTGCCATGTTTTTGTCGGGGCGGAAAAGTACAGCCTTACCTGTTTCTTTTGAATGATAAGCCTTCATGCCTTCAAAAACTTCCTGTGCGTAATGAAGACACATTGCCGAAGGCTCAAGAGCAATAGGACCGTAGGGAACGATTCTGGGGTCAACCCAGCCTTTGCCCTCATAATAATCCATAATGAACATATGGTCAGTGAAATAGTTACCGAAGCCAAGACTGTCAGCCGCGGGCTTGGGCTTTTTTTCTGTGGTGAGTGTTACTTTAATTTCTTGCATTGTTGTTTCCTCCAGTGGAAAGATTGAAATGTATTGATATATAATCCGTCTGTTGTGCCGTAACTTCGGAGCAGCCGATGAATTATTATACTAATATTTATAAATAATATCACATTATTTAATAATGTTCAATAATATTTGCAATATTTTACTTATTACTTCATTTGATTTTTTTCTTCAAAATACTTGCTATTTTACGCTGAAAGCGTATAATATTTATTATTATTTTTTTGGAGGGACTGTAATGTCTTGTAACTGTTCGTGCGGCGGCAGTGATTTGTCACTGCTCAAAGACACGCTTGACCATTATGCAAAAATTCCCGGTAGCCTTATTACGATACTTCAGAAGGCGCAGGGTATATACGGCTATCTGCCTGCGGATGTGCTTAATTACATAGCGGCACAGACCGATATTCCGCCTGCAAAGGTTTTCGGTGTTGCTACATTCTATACACAGTTTAGATTCAAGCCTGTCGGTAAATATCTTATTATGCTTTGCCAGGGTACAGCTTGCCATGTCAACGGCTCGCTTATGCTTGAAAAAACAATATTTGACACGCTCGGTATCAAAGACGGCGAAACAACAGAGGACGGACTTTTTACGCTCAAAAATGTTGCCTGTCTCGGCTGTTGCTCGCTTTCACCCGTTATGATGATAAATGATGAAACATACGGCTCTCTTACACCTCAGAAGGTAAGGGATATTATAGCCAAGCTCAAAAAACAGGCAGAAGAGGAGGCAGAATAATGAAAAACGTTAAAGTCGGCCAGGGCAGCTGCGGTATATCTGCAGGTGCGGCCAAAGTTTATTCAGCACTTGAAAACGTTTTTACTGCGGACTCAATAAATGCCAATCTTTCGGTAACAGGTTGCATTGGTATGTGCTACCTCGAGCCTATTGTCGATATCTATGATGACAATAGTCTTACAAGGCTTGTGCGCGTTAGTGAAGATGATGCACAGTCTATTGCCGATTTTGTAAAAACAGGTGATTTGTCACTTGTTGAAAAGCTTGTTGTTTCTGATGATGATAAGCACTTTTTTGAATCGCAGACCCGTATTGCACTGCGTGGCTGCGGTGTTATAAATCCCGATGAAATTGATGATTATATAGCTAACGGCGGTTATGTTGCACTCAAAAAGGCTCTTACCGAAATGACACCGGAAGGTGTTATTGATGAAATTAAAACCTCCGGTCTTGCTGGCAGAGGCGGCGCAGGCTTCCCGACTTGGTTCAAGTGGAATGCCGCAAGAAGCAGCCAAGGTGAAGAAAAATATCTTATCTGTAATGCCGACGAAGGCGATCCCGGTGCTTTCATGGACAGAGCTGTTATCGAGAGCAGTCCTCATAATCTTATTGAGGGTATGCTTATCGGTGCTTATGCCATCGGCGCAAAGGAGGCAATTGTTTATGTCCGTGCAGAATATCCGCTTGCAATCATACGCCTTGAGCGTGCTATTGAGCAGGCAAAGGAAAAGGGCATAGTCGGCGAAAATATTTTCGACAGCGGTTTCTCTTGCAGCTTCCGTATAAAAGCCGGCGCAGGTGCATTTGTCTGCGGTGAGGAGACAGCTCTTATCGAATCACTTGAAGGCTCAAGAGGTATGCCCAGACTCAAGCCGCCTTTCCCTGCACAGTCGGGCTATTGGAGAAAGCCCTCTAACATAAACAATGTTGAAACATTTGCAAATGTTTCGTGGATTATTGAAAACGGCGGTGAAGAGTTTGCAAAGCTCGGCACTGCTGACAGCAAGGGCACAAAGGTTTTTGCTATTACCGGCAAAATCAAGCGTGGCGGTCTTGTTGAGATACCTATGGGTAAAAAGCTTTCCGACGTTATTTTTGATATCGGCGGGGGTATGAAGACTGATAAAGAATATAAGTGCGTACAGCTTGGCGGTCCTTCGGGCGGCTGTATTCCAGCAAATATGCAGGACACTGAAATAGATTATAAAAAGCTTTCTGCAACGGGTGCAATCATGGGCTCCGGCGGTATGGTTGTAATGGACGAAAGCACCTGTATGGTCGGTATGGCTCGCTTCTTCCTCGACTTTACTGCCAAAGAATCCTGCGGTAAGTGTACACACTGCCGAATCGGTACAAAGCGTCTGCTTGAAATTCTTGACAGAATCTGCAAGGGCGAAGGCAGAGAGGGCGATATCGAGCTTCTTGAAGAAACCTGCAACGAGATTAAGGCAGGTGCTCTTTGCGGCTTGGGTCAGACGGCACCTAATCCGGTTCTTACAACAATCAAGTACTACCGTGATGAATATGAGGCTCACATTAAAGAAAAACGTTGCCCTGCAGGAGAATGTATTGACCTTGTAAAATATACT
Source organism: Acutalibacteraceae bacterium (assembly GCA_045604525.1). Taxonomy (GTDB): domain Bacteria; phylum Bacillota; class Clostridia; order Oscillospirales; family Acutalibacteraceae; genus UBA8612. Next base: position 15,596 of record JAZUOH010000030.1, on the reverse strand, counting down.
ATCAATCCCGAAAAGTGTGTCGGCTGTTCGCTTTGCAGCAAGAAGTGTCCTGTCGGTGCAATCAGCGGTGAGATTAAAAAGCCGTTCAGTATCGACATTGAAAAATGCATCAAATGCGGTCAGTGTATGGACGTTTGCCGCTTTGGTGCAGTAGAGAAAAAGTGAGGAGGGGAGAAGCTATGAGCGAAATGTTTAACATAAAAATTGACGGAGTAGAAATTCAGGCTGCTCCCGGTACTACAATACTTGAAGCGGCGCAGAGTGTCGGCATAGAAATTCCCACTCTTTGTCACGATAAACGCATTGAAGAATACGGCGCTTGCGGAATCTGCGTTGTTGAGGCTGCAGGCGTACCGAAGCTTCTGCGTGCCTGTTCAACTAAAATATCAGATGGTATGGATATAAATACCAAGTCCGAAAGAGTTGTCAGATCACGTAAATTTGCGCTTGATATGCTTCTTTCAAATCACACGGGTGACTGTAAGGCTCCTTGTTCGCTTGCCTGCCCTGCAGGTACGGATTGCCAGGGCTACGTCGGACTTATCGCCAACGGTGAATATGAAGAAGCGCTCAAACTTATCAAACAGCGTATTCCGCTTCCTGCCGCAATCGGCAGAGTTTGTCCGCATCCTTGCCAGACTGCCTGTCGCAGAGGTCTTGTTGAAGAACCGATTCAGATTGCATATCTCAAGAGCTTTGTCGCTGATATTGACCTTGAGAGCGAAAATGCCTTTGTCCCCGAGCTCGCTGAGCTTAACGGCAAAACCGTAAGCGTTATCGGCGGCGGTCCTGCAGGTCTCACGGCTGCATATTTCTTGAGAATCAAGGGCTACAGCGTTAAAGTGTACGATAAAATGCCGAAAATGGGCGGTATGCTCCGTTACGGTATTCCTCAGTACAGACTTCCCAAAGAGCTTCTTGATAAGGAAATTGAGCTTATTGAAAAGCTTGGCGTTGAGATGATTAACGGCAAAACGCTTGGTGTTGATTTCACCGTTGAAAGCCTTAAGGCTGAAAGCGATGCAGTTGTTGTTGCTGTCGGTGCTTGGAAGAGCAGTCCGATGCGTGTTGAGGGTGAAAGCCTTGACGGTGTATACGGCGGCATTGATTTTCTCCGCAGTGTTATTGAGGGCAATCCGCTCGATATCGGCAAAAAGGTTGCTGTATGCGGCGGCGGTAATACGGCTATGGATGCCTGCCGTACGGCAGTTCGCCTGGGTGCAGATGAAGTGTATGTAATTTACCGCAGAACGCGTGACGAAATGCCCGCCGAAAAGCTTGAAATCAAAGAAGCTGAAGAAGAGGGTGTAATTTATAAATTCCTCACAAATCCTGCTGAAATTATCGGCGCTGACGGTAAGGTCAGTGCAGTTAAGCTTCAGGTTATGGAGCTTGGCGAGCCCGATGCAAGCGGCAGACGCTCTCCCGTACCCGTTGAAGGTAAATTTGAGATTCTTGATGTTGACAGTGTTATCATGGCTATCGGTCAGCAGACAGATATAAATGGTCTTGACGGACTTGAGCTGACAAGGAAGAACACGATTATTGCCGATGAATCAACGTTTATGACAAATATCGACGGCGTTTTTGCCGTTGGTGATGCCACCAACAAGGGTGCATCAATTGCAGTTGCCGCTATCGGCGAAGCTCATAAAGCGGCAGACGTTATTGACAGCTATCTTAACGGCTTTACCGTTGGCTACCGTAAGCCTTTTGTGGTTGAAAAGCAGGTTACAGCAGAAGATTTGGCCGACAGAGAAAAGGTATCGGCACCCGAAATGCCCGTTGTTTCAGCTTGTGAGCGCAAGCACAGTTTTAACGAGGTTGCTCTCGGCTTTACGGAAGAGATGGCAAAGGCAGATGCAAACCGTTGCCTTGAATGCGGCTGCCTTGATTATTTCAAGTGTAAGCTTCTTAAATATTCCCGTATGTATGATGTCGAGCCTGCCGTATATTCCGGTGAAAAAACTGTTGCCGGCAAAGACACTTCACATCCGTTTATAATTCACGATAATGATAAATGTATTCTCTGCGGTCAGTGTGTCAGAGTTTGCGATGAGGTTATGGGCGTAACTGCCCTCGGTCTTGTAAACCGCGGCTTTATAACTGTTGTTTCACCCGAATTCGGCAATAACCTTGATTCATCACGCTGTATCTCATGCGGTCAGTGTGTTGCGCTTTGTCCGACGGGTGCGCTTGAGCCTAAAACACCGTTCAGAAAGAATGTTCCGCTTGATACCTCTGTAAGAGATGCAGTTTGCTCCGGCTGTGCAAATCTTTGCGCAGTTAAAGTTCATACCTGCGGTAACACAGTTGTAAGATGTGAGCCTGCAGACGGCGGTATTCTTTGCAAAACAGGTGCATTCGGTTTTGCTAAACTCAACGACCCGATGAGAGTAAAAGTATGTACGGTTGACGGTAAAGAGGTCAGCCGCAAACAAGCTCTTGAAGCAGCTTCTAATGTAATGGACGGCGTTACAGTGCTTGTTAATTCTTCAATGAGCAATGAGGCTATTGATGAAGCGGTAGAGTTTGCAAATTCAAACGGTGCTCAAATCAGATATTTCGATGCTGTTGATTATATTGAATCCGAAGTTAAAGTATTCGGCGAAAAGAGAAAGCTTGGTGCCAATATTGCAAAAATCACTCAGCTTTCAATTGAAAAGTATAACGGCGAGCCTTGCAAGGTTGCTGTTTTCGGCGGAATTGTGCCCGAAATAAACGGCGAAGTAATTCTTGCGGAAACTTTCACTCCTGTAGATGCAAAAGTCGTTATTGCGGCAGAATCATCGCTTGAAAAGGAATGTACTTTTTCCGATTAAGAAAAAGATTTGACTATTTTCTTCTCGGCAGTTATAATTTAAATACAAAATGATTTCGGAGGTAACAAAATGAAAAAATTCATTTCAGTAATGCTTGCTGTTTTAATGCTTATCAGTGCTCTATCTCTTTCTGCTTTTGCGGCAGAAGATACAGCACTTCGCTTTGATGAAAACGGCGAGTTCAAGATTCTCCACATATCCGATTGCCAGGATGATTATCCCGCAGAAGAAAAAATGGTAACCTATATCAACTATATGCTCGATATTTATAAGCCCGACCTTGTTGTTCTCGGCGGCGATAACTCTATCGGTCCTGAAGAAACAAAGGCTCTTGAGGTTGAAGAGATAGCAAACATTTTTGTTGAGAACAAGGTACCGTTTACGCTGGTTTTCGGTAATCATGACCACGAGCAGGGTGTTGACAAGGAAACACTTCTCGGCTATTTTCAGCAGTACGGCGGTGAGTACTGCCTTGCTTATGACGCTGTTCCCGAGCTTCACGGCACGGCAACACACAATCTACCTGTCCTTGCAAGCGACAGCGATAAGGTCAAGTTCAACGTATGGCTTTTTGATTCCGGTAACTATGTTGCAGATGAAAACGGAAACAGACTCGGCTACGACAGCGTAACCACCGACCAGATTGAATGGTATAAGCAAACGAGCGCAGAGCTTGAAAAGCAGGCAGGTGCAAAGGTCTATTCTCTTGCTTTTCAGCACATTCCTGTAGGCGAAGTTTATATGGCAATGTTCCCGGAGATTCCTTTTGAAATTCCCACACTTGTTGAAACTTATAACAACGGTAAGCATTATCCCATCATTGCTCCCAATACAAGCACTTTTAAAGGCCATCTTTTTGAAAATCCTTCACCCGGCGTATTCAATCACGGTCAGTTTGACGCTATGAAGGAGCGTGGAGACGTGCTTGGCATCTACTGCGGTCACGATCATATCAATACCTACGAGCTTGAGTATGAAGGCATTATTCTCGGTAATACACCCGGTGTTACATGCCACTCATACGGCAATGAGATGACAAGAGGTAGCCGACTGTTTACTATCAGCGAAAAGGATACAAGCACATACTCTGCTGAGGTTATTACATATAACGACCTTGCACTTGCAAATGCTGATTTTGCTGCAGATGCAGGTATTTCAAAGGGCACGGCAATCTTCTGGATATTTATTGGCGATCTTCTTTTTTTCCTCAAGAATATTTCAGCAGCTGTAATTGTATTTACAACATCTTTGCTTTCTAAATAAGTTTAAGCCCTTGAGAACATACTGTTCTCAAGGGCTTTTTTCAGTATAGTGTTCTCAATCCTTTAGGATAATGATTTTTGGCTTTACCGTTAACTACCTTTACTCCGCCGATTGTACAGTCGGCTGTTGTTACAACAGCCCAGCCGTTTTCACAGTCGGTTTCAAATTCTTCACCGTGTAGATATTTTCTTAAACTTTCGCTGTCTGCATCAAGTTCAATCTTTCTCTTGAAATTCGTGCCGAGTGCCATAAAAAACTGATGGTGGGGGAGTATATATCCTTTTTTTATTTCGCCTATCGTAACACCGCAGGAGAAAGCGGTTCCTTTTTCTATAGGGAAATCCGGTGTGAAATATACAGGTTTATCACCGTAAAGTATCACACTGTTTTTGTCAAATTCGGTTAATGTATCTTCCAGAAAATCTGTCAGGATTTTATCAATTTTAAATGTTGTTTTTTTATCAGGCTTATTTTGAATTGAAACATCGTTTTTATTGTGAAGCACTGCCATAAACTGCCCTTCACCCTGCGATTTGTGCGGATAAAACCTACGGGAAAAATTGATGTTGTCGCATTTGCATCCGTCAAATCTTATGCCGTCAACTGTGCTTTCTTTTACCTTTTCGTTAACCGGTATTATTTCAAATTCGGGATGCTTATCAAGAAATGAATCAATAGTGATTTCGTTTTCTTCAAGTGAAAATGTGCAGGTTGCGTATATTATATATCCGCCGTCTTTGAGAGCGATAACGGCGTTTTCGAGTATTTCAGCTTGTCTTTCCGCGCATTTTTTTACGTTTTCTTCGCTCCATTCTTCGATTGCCGTGTCGTCCTTGCGGAACATTCCTTCACCGGAGCAGGGGGCATCTACCATAATTAAATCAAAAGTGTGAGGGAAAGTTTTTGCAAGCTTTGCAGTGTCCATACAGGTTGTAACTGTGTTGGTAAGTCCGAGACGTTCAATGTTGCCTGTAAGTATTTTACAACGTGATGATATAATTTCGTTTGAAACGAGAATTCCGTTTTTACCAAGCTTGTTTTTTAGCTGTGTGCTTTTGCCGCCCGGTGCGGCACACATATCAAGAATTACCCAATCGGGGTCGATGTCAATACATTCCGCAGGCGCCATTGCACCGGGCTCCTGAACGTATATCATACCTGCGTGATGAAAAGGATGATTGCCGATTTTGTCATAATCGAAATAATATCCGTTTTCGACGTAAGGTATTTTACTGCTCGGGAACGGATTTATTTTTTCAAAATCCGATATGCTGATTTTATCTGTATTAACTCTGAATCCGCGGACAGGGGAGGAGGAGATCGCTTTTTCATATTCAACGTATTCATCGCCAAGCAAATTTTTCATTCGCTCAACATATTTTTCAGGTAAAGCTTTCATATAATCACCGCTTAGCTGAGATTTATTTCTGCATTAAGCATACACATACCGACTGCTGTAATTGCGGCGGTTTCAGTTCTGAGAATTCTTTTTCCGAGCGATATTATTTTTCCGTCAGCTTCTGTTGCAAGGGCTATTTCACTTCCTTCAAAACCGCCTTCCGGACCAATGAAAATTCCTACTGACATACCGGATTTTATTGAATTCAGCGCGATTTTTGTTGCCGACATACCTTCCTTTGATTCGTACGGTACAAGTATAATATCAAGCTCTTTTGCTTTGTTAATAGCCGATTTGTAGCTTATTATTTCGTGCACTGTGGGGATGAAATTTCGCTTACTTTGCTTTGCGGCACTTTCTGCTATTGCCTGCCAGCGTGATTGCTTGGCAGCTTTTTTCTTGTCTTCAATTTTAACAACGCATCTGCTCATTTCAACAGGGATGATATCGGTAACGCCCAGCTCTGTCGTTTTTTGAATAATAAGCTCCATTTTATCGCTTTTGGGCAGACCCTGAAAAAGATATATTTTTATCGGCAGTTCGGTGTTTTGAAAATCTTTTTCAATAATTTCGGCAACGGCCGTATCGTTTTCAGTGCTTTCCAGAACGCATAGGTCGCTTTTTCCGTCACAGCTTACAAGAAAACTATCACCTTTATGCATACGCAGAACGTTCACGATGTGGTTGTAATCTGCACCTGTTATGTAATATCGGTCATTGTTGAGTTGTGCTTTGTCTGCAAAGAAATTAAACATGATTTCACTTCCTTGCTTGCATTATATCAAACAATGATAAAGTAAACAATCTTATTTTCGATTTTTTATCTCTTTTCGGTCGTTAGATAGCAAAGCTTTTGTTAATTTGTATAAAAAATCGGTTTGATTTTTGTCATTCCTTCGGTGAATTCTTTCAACTTCTTATTGAAAATGCTATATTTATATGTTAAAATTAAACAAAAGTAATATAGGAGGATTATTTTTATGGCATTACCTGTTGCGTTACAGCTTTATACCGTTCGTGATGAGATGCAGGCCGATTTTGAGGGCACTCTCAAAAAGGTCAAAGAGCTCGGTTATGACGGAGTAGAGTTTGCAGGACTTTTTGACAAAACTGCTGATGAAGTAAAGAAGCTTTGTGAGGATAACGGCCTTGTTCCCATTTCGGCTCACGTGCCGCTTGACGATATGGTTGCAGACCCTGACGGTGTTCTTACAGCTTATGCACAAATCGGCTGCAAATACGTTGTTGTTCCTTATCTTACAGAGGAGCGCCGTCCCGGTACTGACGGTTGGGAAAAGACTATTGCTGATATTCGTCTTTGCGCAGAGGTTGCAAAGAAGCTTGGCATGACAATGCTTTACCACAACCACGATTTTGAGTTTATTAAGGTCGACGGCGAATATGCGCTTGATATTCTGTACAGTGCAATTTCTGCCGATTTGCTTCAGACTGAGCTCGATACCTGTTGGGTAAATGTCGGTGGTGAGAATCCTGCCGATTATATCGCTAAATACACAGGCCGTTCACCCGTTGTTCATCTCAAGGATTTTGTTATGAAAGGCAAGGGCGGCAAGCTTTATGAGCTTATCGGTATTGAAGATGACGGCGATACAGCCGAAGAAGATGCATTCAGCTTTGCTCCCGTCGGCAGTGGCTGCCAGGATATGCCCTCAATTCTTGAGGCAAGTGTTAAAGCGGGTGCAGAATGGGTTGTTGTTGAGCAGGACAGACCCGCAAAGGGCCATACTCCCGTACAGTCAGCTCAGATGGGCAGAGAGTATCTTAAAACTCTCGGTTGGTAATTTGAAATTTAAATCCGTTATTAACGGAAATTTATAAAGTGAGGTATTTTCCTATGGCAAATGCAATTCTCGACAAGTTCAAGGAAGAGGCTGTCGAAACTAAAGTTTATGATTCCAATAAAAAAATTAAGGTTGGTATCATCGGTACAGGCTGGATAGCAGAGGCTCATCTCAAAGCTTATCAGCAGTGCCCCGACGTTCAGTTTGTCGGTATGGCTGATCTTGTTCCCGGCAAAGCAGAGGCTTTCTGTGATCAGTTCGGTGTAGATAAAACAGGTATCAATTTCTATAACAGCCACAAAGAGCTTATCGATAACGAGGAGCTTGACTGTGTCAGCGTATGTACATATAACGCAACACACGCAGAGTGTACAATTTATGCACTTGAGCACGGCGTAAACGTTCTTCTTGAAAAACCCATGTGTGTTACTCTTGAAGAGGCAATTGCTATCTGCAAGGCAGAAAAGGCAAGCGGCAAGATTCTTTCAATCGGCTTCCAGCCCAGATTCGACCCCAATATGCAGATGGTTAAGAAGATTGTTGAATCCGGTGAACTCGGCGAAATTTACTATATCCAGACAGGCGGCGGCCGCCGCAGAGGTATACCGACTCCCTTCGGCACCTCTTTTATCGAGAAGGAAACTGCAGGCATCGGTGCTCTCGGTGATATCGGCTGTTATTCACTCGATATGGTTCTCAATGCTATCGGCTATCCCAAGCCTCTTACCGTTTCCGGCTACAAGTCCGATTTCTTCGGCAAGAGCACAAAGTACTCCAATAAGCCCGAATATGCCGATATCTTCGGAGTTGATGACTTTGCGGCTGGTTTTGTACGTCTTGAAGGCGGCATAATCCTCGACTTCAGAATTGCTTGGGCAATGCATCTTGATACATCGGGCGATACAATCATCCTCGGTAAGCACGGCGGTCTTCGCATTCCTTCAACAGAGTGCTGGAACGGCAGTATCGGCGGCCCGATGACAATTTATCACGATGTTGCAGGCAAGCAGGTTGAAACAGTTATTCCCGAGCTTGAAAATCCGTATGATAACTTCTATCTCAAGATTCGCTCCTTCCTTGATGCATCAATGAACGGCGGCGAGCCTCCCGTACCCTCAAGCCAGATTATCTATAACCAGGCTATTATCGACGGTATTGCAAAATCTGCTGAGCTCGGCAGAGAAATTGAAATCGAAATTCCCGAAATCTGAAACTGATTTGTCTTGGCGCACCAATCGGTGCGCCGGGACTATGCCTTTTGTACAGATGCTTATCTGTGTGAAAGGGATATGAACTGAAAGGAAGATGCTTTATGAGTGATATGAAAATAGGTGTACAGCTTTTTACACTCCGTGACCACATACAGAATTATGAAGATACCGACAAGACCTTCGACTATTTAAAAAATGAGCTTGGTGTTGATGTCGTTCAGATATCCGCAATCGGAGATTTCCCTGCCGAACAGCACGCAGAGCTTGTTAAAAAATACGGCCTTGACGTTTGTGTCACTCATAAGCCGTGGGCAAGAATTACGGATGACCTTGATAAGCTTATTGAAGAGCATATCGCTCTCGGCTGTGATCAAATCGGTCTTGGCTGTATGCCTGATGAATACCGAACAGACCTTGCGGCGGTGCGTGAGTTTGTTGCCCTTGCCAACAAAGCAGGAAAAAAGATGAAAGAAAAGGGACTTACATTCGGTTATCATAACCACGCTTTAGAGTTTGCAAGACTCGAAGACGGCAGAACAATAATGGATGTTCTGATTGAAGAAACCGACCCCGAAGTGTTCTTCTTTATTCCCGATACATATTGGATTCATATGGGCGGTGAAAACGAAGCTGAGTATCTCAGAAAGCTTAAAGGCAGAGTCAAGGTTTGCCATTTTAAGGATTGGATGATTAAGCTTGGCGAAAATGTCGGTTCAATAACAGAGCTTGGTTGCGGTAATCTCAATCTTGATGCTTGTTACCGGGTTTGTAAAGAAATCGGAGTTTCATACATTGTTTATGAGCAGGATAATAATTTTGCTGTTGACCCACTTACATCGGCTGCAGTAAGCTATAAAAATCTTGCTGACATTCACAACAGAAATAAATAATTGCTGATTTGAAATGAGGTGACGTTATGAAATACGCACTTATAGGTTGCGGAAGAGTTTCTCCAAATCACATTGTAGCGGCAACCAAAAACGGCTTGGAAATAGTTGCATTGTGTGATATTTCCAAAAATGCCGTTTACGAATTGAAAGAAAAATGTCCCCTTATAAAAAACGTTAAGTCATACAAAGACTATAAAGAAATGCTGTCGGCCGAAAAGCCTGAGCTTGTCGCAATTGCAACCGAAAGCGGCAAGCACGCAGATATTGCGGTTGACTGTATAAATGCAGGCTGTAATGTTATTATTGAAAAGCCAATTGCTCTTTCAATTAAGGATGCGGACAGGATAATTGAAGCCGCAGAGCGTACGGGCGTTAAGGTTGCGGCAAATCATCAGAACAGATTTAACGGCTCTATTCAGAAAATACGTGATGCCGTTGAAGCGGGCAGATTCGGCAGAATCTTCCACGCAACAACGCAGATACGCTGGAGCCGTACTGAAAGCTATTACAAGCAAGCACCTTGGCGCGGCACCTGGGAGATGGACGGCGGTGCACTGATGAATCAGTGTATTCACAATATCGATCTTATGAATTGGATGCTTGGTGAAGAGCCCGTTGAAGTTATAGCTATGACGGATAATCTTAATCACAGCTACATTGAGGTTGAGGATATCGGTCTTGCTATTGTTCGATATAAAAACGGTGCGTACGGTGCTGTTGAGGGTTCAGTTAATGTCTTTGGAGGCGACCTTGAAGAAGCCTTATGTATCTTCGGTGAAAAGGGTACAGTAAAGGCTGACGGTACAATAAATAATATTATTGAAAATTGGCGCTTTGCCGATGAGATTGATGATGAAGAGGCCGTCAAGGCAGAGTTTTCCGTTGAGGTAGACCATATTTACGGCAAAGGTCACACACCGCTTTATGCAGATATGATTGATGCTGTTAATAATAACAGAGCACCTTATGTTGACGCTTATGCCGGCAAAAAAGCGCTTGAGCTTGTGCTTGCAATTTATAAATCTGCGGCAGAGAAAAAAGCTGTCAGCTTACCGCTTGATGATACGTCAACCGTTGATTTCAAGGGAATGATGAATAAATAATTACGGAGTTAAATGCTATGCCATATATAGAAACCAAGACGAACTTAAATATAACAAAACAGCAGGAAAATGAACTTAAAACCGCTTTCGGTAAAGCTATTGAGCTTATTCCCGGTAAGAGCGAGCGTTGGCTGATGCTCAGCTTCAGCGATAATGAAAGAATGTGGCTTGCGGGTGATGATGCCCCTGCGGCTATGCTTGAGGTCGAAATTTTCGGCAGTGCATCCGATTCTGCATATGATGCGCTTACTGCCGAACTCACTTCAACCGTTTCAAATATTCTCGGTATATCCGGGTCGAGAGTTTACGTCAAATATGAAGAGATTGCCCATTGGGGTTGGAACGGTTCCAACTTCTGACAGGAGAATTCTTATGAAGGTTTTTATTATTATACTGTCTGTAATTGCTGCTTTGGTGCTTATTGCCGCCTGTGTTGTTGTGGCGGTTGCGGTTAATGAATGTGTTATAAGACCCAAGGACAGCACGGTTGATTATAACAGCTTGAGTGAAAAGTATAAAATCAGATATGAGCTGAGAAAAAAGAATAATCAGCGCTTATATGATATGAATCCCGAGGATTTATCTCTTACTGATGCGCAGGGTAATGAGCTGAAGGCTTGGTTTGTGCCTAAAGAAAACAGCAAGACATTTGTTATTGCGGTTCACGGCTATAAGTGCAACGGCCCGGACGAATGCAGCCATCTGTTTCCGTTTTATCACGATACGCTCGGTTTCAATTATCTTTTGCCTGACCACGTTTCGCACGGCAGAAGCGAAGGCAAGTTTATCAGCTTTGGCGTGCGTGAATCGGAAAATCTTCTTTTGTGGATAGATTATCTTATTGACCGCTTTGGCGAAGATATTGAAATAGTACTGCACGGTATATCCATGGGCGCAGCAACCGTCATGCTCGTAAATGAGAGTAACCCTCCAAAGCAAGTTAAAGCGGTTATTGAAGATTGCGGATATACAAGTGCTTACGACGTTATTTTCCATACTATAAAGCGTCAGTTGGGCTTTGAAGCACCTCATATCACAAAATCTATTTTCTTTGTTACTCGTACATTTTTTGGTTATGATATGAGTACGGCAGACTGTATCGGAAGAATGAAGGATGCGAAGAACCCCATTCTGTTTGTTCACGGCACAAAAGACCAGGTTGTGCCCTTTGAAATGGGTCAGCGTCTTTACGATGCGTGTACTGCTGTCGAAAAAGATAAGCTGTTTGTAGACGGAGCGGTTCACGCTTACTCTTATTACGATGCAAAAGAAGAATATGATGCAAAAATAACCGAGTTTTTAGATAAATATCTTTCAGTCTCATTATCAGAATAACTGCATTGGGGGTAACAGATAATGGCATTATATCTCGGAGTTGACGGCGGCGGAGTTAAAACAACCGCTATAGTCGCTAACGAAAAAGGCAAGGTTCTTGCCAAAACTGTCGGCGGTTCAATCGATTATAAAACAATCGGTCTGACTGCGGCACGTGCAAATCTCAAAGCTATTGTAAAAGAGCTTTGTCAGAAGGCTGAAGAAGAAACTTTCAAGTGTGCTTGCATCGGCCTGTCTGCGTTAAGCGGCAGGGCGGGTGTTAAAGAAACACAGAATCTTACGTCAAACATTATTGAAGCTGAAAAAATTATAATGGATTCGAGTGTTTTTACAGCAATGGAATGTATGATTGGCTCTGAATCCTGTGCGCTTGTAATCAGCGGTATTGATTCTATGGTTGCTGCACGCAATGAAAAAGGCAAAATTTCAATGGCAGGCGGCTGGGGCTATCTGCTCGGTAACGAGGGTAGCGGCTATGCAATCGCTATGGAAGCTATCCGCTACAGCATTCGCTCTTACGAAGGCAGTGAGCCGCCTACTTCTCTTGTTATTGAGATGCTTGAATACTTTGATATTTTCACACCTTCAGAGCTGAAAGATAAGTTTTATGATCCCGTTACGGAGCGTGCAAAAATTTCAGCATTTGCAGGCCGTGTTTTCTCCTGTGCTTCTGCAGGCGATAAGGTAGCAATTGAAATTATTGCAAAGCAGGCAAGACTTATTGCAGGTACTGCCAAAAGCTTGCTGAAAAATTATCCTTCTGATACAACTATTGGCCTTTGGGGCGGCGTTTTTGTCAATAACAGACGTTTTCGCAATGAATTTTCATCCGCAATGTTTGAGCAGAGCGCCGATTATAAAATTGAGCCTCTCAATTATCCTGCCGAGTGCGGTGCGCTTTTTGCCGCTTATAAGCTTGACAGTATAAAAATAAACGATGAGCTTATGAAAAATATAGATTTGTACAGAGGAGTCAGAGTATGAATAAAGCGGCGGCATATATTGAAAATATTCAGCGTCTTATCAATGAGGTTCTTCATACACAGCTACCCGCTATTGAGTCCGCATCCCGCGAAATAGCTAAAGCTCTTGAAAACGAAAAAAAAGTGTTTTTGTTCGGTACAGGTCATTCGCATATTCTTGCTGAAGAAATGTTTTTCAGGGCAGGCGGCCTTGTTAAAATTCAACCTGTGCTTGAAGATGCACTTATGCTACATACCTCTGCATCAAAAAGCTCTGAGCTCCAGCAGTTAAAGGGATATGCAGATATAATTTTTGAGCATTACCGTATGAGAAAGGGCGATGTCCTCGTAATTTTCTCTTATTCGGGTCAGAGCGGTGTTTGCATTGACCTTGCTCGCCTTGCAAACGAGCGCGGTCTTATTCTTATTGCACTTACAAACACAAAACGTGCAAAAGCAAGCGGCTCACGCCACGTCAGCGGTAAATGTCTTTACGAATTTGCCGATATTGTTATAGAAAATATCGGTGATTCAGATGATGCAAGCATTGAGGTTGAAGGTGTTGACGTCAAGGTTGCAGCAACCTCAACTGTTATCGGTGCAACAATTATGAATGCAATCGTCGCTCGTACGGTTGAAATTCTTTCGCAGAGAGGTATTGACCCGGAGGTATTTGCCGGCGGCGATTCCGAGCACAACTGTGAAATTGATACCAGATATGTCAAAAAGTATATGGGTGAAATAGAATTTCTTTGATATTTCATAATATAGTTACAAGCTGATAAGCAATGCTTATCAGCTTGTAGTTTTATCTATTCAGTATATAAATTGCTAAATTTAAATAACCTGCAAATGTTACCCAGATTAAATACGGAATTTGAAGATATGCGGCAATTTTGTCTTGTCTGTAAAACATAATTATCATTGCAAGAATAAGTGCCCAGAGTAAAATCAGCCATATAAATGCAAACAAAAAGGCTTGCAAGTTAAAGAAAACAATACTCCATAAGAAGTTAACGGCAAGCTGGATAGCCCATACTGTAAGAGATGTGTTCCATTGGTTATTGTTGCCGATATAAATCCTCGCCGCACTTATTCCCATAAGGGTATAGAGAACTGTCCATACAATTGGAAAAAGTATGCCAGGCGGTGCAAGCGGCGGAGCCTGAATGCGGCTGTACAAATCCATATTGCTGCTTGTCAACAGCGCAGACAAACCGCCTGTAAGTAGCGAAATTGCAATAAAAAAGATGTAAGTATTTCTGTTTTTCATATAACCACCCCTTCTTAATTGTATGCCGAAACATCGATATAATACCAATTATTGCAACTTAATGAACAAAAACGGACTTGGAACCGTTAACATAAAGTGGTATAATACCATACAGAAGGGAGTAAAGACATAATATGAAATTCAGACAGTATTTAACAAAAGCTTTTTCAAAATTCAGACAGTTTATGTATGGCAGATACGGTGCAGATGAGCTTTGCTTTGCGCTTGTAATTGTCAGTATGGTTTTAATGGTCATATCAAATTTTGATAAGCTTAAGTTCTTTTATCTTATTGCTTTGGTTCCGCTCGGAATCGCACTGTGGCGCAGTCTTTCGAGAAACACAAATGCCAGATATAATGAAAAACTGAAGTTTTTACAGTTTATTGCAGGCCCTAAAGAAAAAATAAAGCTTTTCTCTAACCGAATCAGAGATCGTAAAACTCACAGGTATTTCTCGTGCTCAAATTGCAAAGCGACCCTCCGTGTGCCGAAGGGTAGGGGAAAGATAAACATAACATGCCCAAAGTGCGGTAACAGTATGATAAAAAAGACATAAATCCTACTATAATATAAAAAGCCAACTCAGCTGATTTACTGAGTTGGCTTTTTGTCGGTTATATTTCAATTACATATTCTATTGTTGCAGATGTGTTTGAAAGTGTTATTGGTGTGCCGTTCATATTCATAACAAGATTTCCGAAATAATAGGTCGTAGTGTTTTTCCATTCACCGTAGAGAATCGTACCGGTTGAATCATCGATTATGCAGGATATTTTGCAGTTTGTATATCTTACTTCAAAACTGTCGAGACCTGATTCTATTTCAAAAGGCAACAGGTTTGCGAAATTGTTAACGTCTACCGTTGTACCCATTGCTCGTGCTATGGGGTTATCATCAGCGCTTGTGTTTACCGTATCCGTATGGTCTTTTACTTCAATAATAACGGTTGTCCGATCGTCTTCGGTGCTGCATTTTGCACTTATTACATCATCAGTCTTTAACAGGCCATCACCGGGTACGTCGTAATATTCCGTTTTTTCACCGTTAAAAGCACTTCTGAAAACTGTTTTATATATTGATTCCAATTCTTTATTGTCAGAAGTTACATCAACAAAATTGTAATAATATTTACCTTCCGGGGATGAAGCATCGGTCTTTTTAACGGCATCGTTATAAATTTCAAGCACCTGTGCAGTGTTGCTGTTTACAACGTCTCCAAGCACAAAATCGGGTCTTTGGTTAATGCCGAAAAAGCCGAGAACAGACATAATTATTGACATGAAAAATGAAATAATTCTGCTGATGATTGCCATAATTTAAACCTCTCCTTTTATTTGGTAATTAAATTATATCACAGATAAAAAATCAATTCAAATAAACAATAATTTATTATCTGCAAAACCAATATATCACAAAATGAGATATATGTCAATATCACAATTTGAGAAACATATAATGTTATCAAGGTGTGGTAAGATGAGATTAAAGGAAATCCGTGAGGACAAAGATATAAAACAGAAAACACTTTCCGAGTA
>JAZUOH010000029.1:0-58527 GCA_045604525.1 Acutalibacteraceae bacterium | reverse complement strand
ATTCTTGACCCCAAACCTGCCCCAAAAAGCTTTTTTGAGGAAATTTACCACACTTTTGCCACAATTATGCCGAAAATTTTTGACTCATGCCGTCAAGATGCCGACAAGATGTGGAACTATTTTTCAAGGCAATTTTCAGGTGAAAACAAGTGCTGACTCGTACCTTAGAGCCAAAACCGCCCAAAAGTGGGTTGAAAACTCGTGCCTTATACGAACAATATTTTCGTACTTGCCGAAAACTATTATGCTCTTTTCCTTTGTCTGAATTTTACCGAAAATCAATTCTCTTTTATCTAACTTATTTCTAAGTCAGATTCCTCTGCGGATGAACAGAGGAATTTTTTTGTTTCTCTTAACTGAATACATCACAGGCGAATTTTGCACCGTGTCTGAAGCCTTCTTTGTAGCTGCACAGCTCTAAATCTCCGCAGATGATGCCCCAAAGGTTTACATATTCAATAAAAATCTCTCTATCTTCGCCTGTAAGCCGATCTCGCAATGAATTCTCAAACTTACATAGTGAATCCATATCTTGCTTAAATGAGGCGTTTTCTTTAATATTTCGCAACTGCGGGTCAATGTTGCCAAAGTAGAATTATTCAATGAAGCTCATTGGCTTGTCCTCCTCTCTCAAAACTGCAGCTATATTTTAAAACATCTTATTGCCAAACGTCACGTTCAAAAGCGCACGAAGTTTTACGCGAATTAAGAATTATGGCCGTCTATAGCGCACAAAATAGTAACCCCCCCGGCTAAGCCGGTTACTATTTTTTTTTATTATAATTTGTAACTTTAAATTTTGACCGTAATAGGCATTATACGTAAAAGTAGGGTTGCAGGTCAAACTATACGCACCCTTCAAATGCCGCACTCTGAAACCATTGATATGCAAGGGCTTCTGAACCTCTATTTGTCTAATTTTTACAGTAACCTATGTGATTTTAATTTCTTGTTTTTTGAAACTTAAAATCAGTTATATAGGAAAAGTAAACGCAAAACCAGGATTGCAGGTCAAACTATACGTACCCTTCGATTTCCGCACTTTCAATCCCTTATGTATCAATGATTTCAGAATGTACTTTTCATATATTTTTAAAACATTATGAACAGAATCCAACCATATGAGCTCTGATTGATTTCAGGGCTTATTTTCATATTGCTTGAAGTGAATATAGATTTATTTAATATGCATAAAACGGAAATGATAATTTTTATGTTTCTTATAATTGCGCAAATTATTATTCATATGATAAAATCAAGATGAATAAATGTAGTTTATTACTTGTATTCATATACAAAGGAGGCAAGCCTTATGAAAAAATCAAGAAGAATACTCTCAATCATCCTCACGGCTTTAATGGTTGTGACTATGCTTCCTCTGTCGGTTATGCCGGCGAGTGCGTCAGCGGCGGCTGACCTCACCGTCACCATTGACACGGGTGCATCCGTCACATTGAAGGATGCCGATGGCGATGGCTACTACGATATCGGCACAGCCGACGAGCTGTATGCATTTGCGGCGGCGTTCAACAGCGGAACTGAAGCTGTAAACGGTGAGCTGACCGCTGATATTGCGGTCAACAAAAATGTTCTGACAGAGACCGGCGAATTGAATGGCGACGGATCGAATTTCAGAGTATGGATACCTATAGGCAGTGTGGATTACAAATACAAGGGAGTCTTTGACGGCGGCGAACATACCGTCAGCGGTCTGTATATTAATGACAAAAGCGGCGAATATATCGGTCTGTTCAGCTGTGTAGGCAGTGACAGCTTTGTCCGGAATTTAGGCGTTATCGATTCCTACATTAACGGAAAAGCCACAGCTGCCGGCGTGGCCGGTTTAAACTGGGGCACCATTGAAAACTGCTATAACACCAGCACGGTCATAAGCAGTGATACGACCGTCGGCGGCATCGTGGGATTCAACACAGGTACTGTAACGGCTTGCTATAATTCCGGCACTATCACCGGCAGTTCCTCCAATGTCGGCGGTGTGGTTGCTTACAATTACAAAACAAGCGGCATCGTTACGGGCTGCTACAACACCGGATCTGTCAGCGGTAAATCCCAAGTCGGCGGCGTAGTAGGCTACAACGAAAACGACGTGATGAACTGCTGTAACAGCGGCGTAGTCACTGGTGGTTGGTATACTGGCGGTGTGGTTGGCAACAACTTGTATGCCGCCACTATTACAAACTGCAATAACACTGCCACTGTAAAGGGACAATCTTATGTCGGCGGTGTGATTGGTAACAACGGCAGTAGTACCGTGACAAAATGTTATAACACTGGCTCGGTTACCGGTAGTGGCTTCTATGTCGGCGGTGTGGCGGGTGACAATGGAAGCAGCAGCAGTATCAAGAACTGCTATAACACCGGCTCTGTTACCGGCAATAGCTACTGTGTCGGTGGTGTGGCAGGTGATAGCAGCAGTACCACCGTAAAAAACTGTTATTACCTTGTCGGTTGTGCAACCGACGGAAACAATGTAACACAGTACGGTATCGGTAACAGTACCTTGGGCAGTACGACGGCAAATGTATCAGCCAGTACAACAGGCAAGAGCAGCACTTGGTTTGCTTCGGATGAGGTTTGCTCCGCCATTGGCTATCATAGCACCTCTGAAGCAACAAACGGTTTTTGCTCAAGGTGTCATGACGCCTACCAGAGCGCGAATTTGAATGCAGACGGCTATTATGAGATTTTTAACGCAGGTCAGCTTTTCTGGTTTGCACAACAGGTCAATATTGAAGGTAACACTACGGCAAACGCAAAGTTGATGGCCGACATCGACCTTGAAAACAGAACCTGGTATCCCATCGGTGTATATAATGATGCCGTGAATGCCGGCGGCACTACCGCCAAAGTGTTGTTCAAGGGTATCTTTGACGGCAACGGGCATACTGTATCGAACTTTACCGCAACAGGAACCGGCTCTCAGGGTCTTGTGGGCTACTCCGACACTATGGTTGTGGTCAAAAATCTTGGTGTAATCAACGCTACCGTCAGCGGCTGGAACGCAGGCGCACTTCTGGCTTATCAAGGAACGGTGGAAAACTGCTATGCTATTAACTGCAAGGTAACCGGCTATACCACTGCGACGGATGCAGAAGGCGTATTCGCAGGTGCAGTAGCCGGTTCACAGTCACCCTACGCGAAATACTGCTTTGCCTATAATTGCCAGGTCATCGCAGGAACCGGAATGACAGCAACCCTTGCTCCCGTTGGCGGTGAGCGGGTTGGAAACAGCTACTACAGCAATGTTACCGCAAAAAACGGTACCTTCCGCAGCCATGTCGGTGAGACGGCAAAGACCGCCGAACAGTTTGCATCGGGTGAGGTTGCATACCTGCTTGGCTCCGCTTGGGGACAGACCATCGGTACGGATAGCTACCCCGTTCCCGGCGGTGATAAGGTTTACTACGGTTACACTTCCTGCGGCGATGTCGATAAGGTTTACACCAACGACGAAACCGTTTACGAAACCAAGCCTGAGCACAACTTTGACTCGAAAGGCTTCTGCACAGAGTGTGAGAATGGATACCAGCCTGCCGAGCTTAAGGACGGCTACTATCAGATTGCAAACGCAGGTCAGCTTTTCTGGTTTGCAAAATATATCAATACAGTTGACAGAACTGCAAGTGCTGTTCTGACAGATGATATTGACCTTGAAAACAGACCTTGGTCACCCATTGGTTTCACAAATGAGAAAAGCAACAACTTCAGGGGTCACTTTGACGGTCAGGGTCACACAATTACAGGGCTTTATGTCGAAGGGGATAGAGCCGGTCTTGGTTTCTTTGGTGAGGTCAGAACGGGCACTGTAGAGAACTTTACTATCTACGGCGAGGTTGTAGTGAACAAAGAATATAACTACGTCGGCGGTGTTATCGGTTCAGCCTGCGGTCTGAACAGCTCGGATCACGGGCTTGAGCGCAACGGTGCGACTATCCGCAATATAACCTCTTACGTAAACCTTACAGCAGGTGCGCACGGTATCGGTATGGTCGGTGGCTTTATCGGCTATGCAAACCACGAAACCTTAATTGAAAACTGCTCGTGGTACGGCAACTTTGACGCAGGCATTTACCGTGTGGACTCGGGTGTAGGCGGATTCATCGGACGCATTTATGACTCTGCCTCCGTAACCATCCGCAACTGCGCAGCATACGGCACAATTACAACAGAATACAAGAGTGGCACCTTTGAAAGCAAAGACAATATTTACATCGGCGGTTTCCTGTCCTACAGCCCGTCGGGCGCACAGACGGTTATGGAAAACAACCTCTGGGCAGGCAGAATCATCAATAACACTAATCTTAGTGCAGAAAATGCACACCTCTCCGCCTACGGCACCCTCACGAGTTTTAAGAGCGTGACAAACTGCTATATGGAAGAAGGCTCCGCAGCTTATATCACCACAAGCAATGTGAATACCGACGGCATCACCACCGTTACCGCTGCACAGCTGAAAAGCGGCGAGGTTGCATATCTCTTGCAGGGTGAGCAAACGGAAGATATATGGGGTCAGACCATCGGCACGGATGATTACCCCGTACTCGGCGGTGATAAGGTTTACTACGGCTACACTTCTTGCGGCGACACCGAAATGATGTATACCAACAAAACAAACACCTCTGCGGAAAAACCTGCCCACAATTATATAAATGGCTTCTGCATCAACTGCGATTCCTATGAGCCTGCAGTGCTCAATGGCGATGTTTATGAAATCTCCAATGCCGGTCAGCTTTACTGGTTTGCCGCACAGGTCAACGGCGGTAACACCGCGATCAACGGTGAGCTGACCGCCAATATCGTGGTCAACCAAAACGTACTTACTGCCGACGGCAAGCTGAACAGCGATGGAAGCAATTTCCGTGTCTGGATACCCATTGGCAATTACAGCAACAACTACGCAGGCACCTTCGACGGTGCAGGCTTTACCGTCAGCGGCATGTATTTCAATAACAGTGAAACCGACTATGTGGGCCTGTTCGGTTGTGTCGGCGGCACCATAAAGAATGTGGGCGTCCTCGACTCCTTCATCAGCGGCAAATGGTATGTCGGCGGAGTAGTGGGTCTCACTAAGGAAGGCACAGTAGTGACGAATTGCTACAATATAGGCGCGGTCAATGGTATCGCTGATATCGGCGGCGTAGTAGGCCGGCTTGCCACTAATAGCAAGGTCACGGACTGCTATAACATTGGCAATGTCACCGGCAGCGGTGGTAATGTCGGCGGAGTGGTGGGCTATAACTGGGGTGGCACCGTCACGGACTGCTATAACACCGGCAGCGTCATCGGTAGCGGCGATAATGTCGGCGGCGTGGCGGGCTTAAATCAATATGGCACCATCACCAGCTGCTACAATACCGGCAGCATCAGCGGCAGCGGTAATTATGTCGGCGGTGTGGTGGGCATCAGCAACACTACCGTCACCAACTGCTACTACGACAACACGGTTTACAGCGGCAGCGCCATCGGCGGCAACGGGGGTACTTCCACCAATGTTCGGGGCAAGACCACAGCCCAGTTTGCTTCAGGCGAGGTTGCTTATCTCTTGCAGGGTGAGCAGACAGAAGAGGTCTGGGGTCAGACCATCGGTACGGATGATTATCCCGTTCTCGGCGGTGCAAAGGTCTATCAGGTAACCAACTGCAAAGATGAGGCAGTTTACAGCAATACCAACGAAAACATTGGTCACAGCTATGAAAACGGCACCTGCACCGTATGTGGAACAACTGTATTCAGCCTAATTAACGGCGCAGCATTTGACAGTACTGATAGTTACATTTACGGTTTTGCACCTGGCATTACCTCGCTTGATGATTACACCGAAATCCTTGTTGACGGCTATGAGTGGACTTACACACCCGGTCAGTTCGGCGGCTTTGGTACAGGCACAAAGGCTATACTCAAAAACGGAAACGAAACCGTTGTTGAGTATATAGTTCTCATCTATGGCGACCTTAACGGTGACGGCTGGTATGATGCTGACGATGCATTCCTCACAAACCTTATTGTCGCAGGTCTGCTGATACAGGAAAATCTGCCCGATTATATGTGGAAAGCAGCCGACTGTAACCACGACGGCGAAATCAGCAAAACAGACGTTGATTTGCTTATGGGTGCAGGCGTAAAGCTCAATGATATTGACCAGAACGTAGCACTCTCCGAGCTTGCAACTCAGTCAGCATATATCGAGTATATGTCAATCATCAGCCAGTCCGCAGGGCTTAACATTCAGCCGAATATTGATGAAACAGAGCAGGGGACAAAAATACCCGAAACAAATGAAATTGTTGAACCTAACGAACCTGTAGCCGAAAACGATATTGATTTTGAAGTTTTCATTACCAAGCTCTTTGAGTTCTTCAAAAGAATGTTTGCATTTGTTTTTTCTTTCATAATTAAGTAACCATAACATTATCTAAAACCCGACTTGAGTAATCAGGTTGGGTTTTAATTTATGCTTCAAAGATGTTTATAAATTATTCGAAACATAGCAGTAAAACGGATTGTTCAATTAAATTTAATCCAATTAGTAATTACAGGACAAGGATTATTCAAATCACATTGAACATACTGTCAAATCTTTTTGTGCTTCGTAAGTCTAACAAAAATTCAAATTTCGTAATCTCTCAAAGAAATGATGCCCTGTATCAAAGTCATATATTTAAAGATTGAAGAGGTAATATGTAAAAGAAGGGCGTGGGTGAGCGATGGATGGTTATTTACTTGTTTGTGGGTGTGTGATATAATCATTTAACAAATAAGAAATTGTGGAGGTAACATTGTATGTGGTTGGTATTTGCATTACTGTCTGCAGTTTTTGCAGCACTTACATCTATACTGGCCAAGGTCGGCATAGAAGGGGTAAACTCGAATCTTGCAACAGCTATAAGAACTGTTGTGGTAGTTGCTATGTCATGGGGAATGGTATTCCTCACGAATGAACAAAACGGTATAACAGAAATCAGCAAAAAGAGCTGGATATTTTTGATTTTGTCAGGATTGGCAACAGGTGCATCATGGCTGTGTTACTACAAAGCGTTGCAGATTGGTGATGCATCAAAAGTCGTACCGATAGATAAATTAAGTGTAGTAATTACCTTAGTGTTGGCGTTTGTATTTTTGCACGAAGAGTTTACACTCAAGTCGTTGATAGGCTGTATTCTGATTGGAATAGGAACATTGATAATGGTTATGTAATCATGCACAGTACATAATTTTTCAGCTTGACGAAGTATAAAATAGCAATTTGTCGAGCTGTTGATGAATTAACAAACTATGGTTCTAAAATGAGACCTACTGCCAAAAATCGACGAATTTCGACAGAAGTTCGTCGATTTTACTGTCTCTTAAGCAAAGATAACAAAACACCCGACTCGAATACTTCAAGTCGGGTGTTATATATATCGGATGTTGTTTTGAATTCTGATTATTTCATGGCTTTCCGTCTTTTGTCATAATAGTATATGAAATACAAAGAATTAAGGTTGCTCCTCGTTGAAAAGAGGAACAACCTTGTTTTTTATATCATAGCAAAAAGAGTTTTGAAGAATGAAATTATCGCAGTGAAAAGATTGACGTGTGAGTCGGTTGTGTTGTCGGCAATTTCAAATGAATCAATTATTTCATCTGTATCGGTGCGATAAGTTGTGCCGACAATCGCATCACCGGAAAATGTAAAAGCTGTGTAGGTGGGGACACGCACATCAAAGGCTGACACGGTAAACGAAGCTGTGGATTCGGGCAATGGGTCGTAGTTACTGCCCGAAGCGGAGGAGGACTGAACGTATACCGTACCTTCACCCTCTGTGATTTCGCCTGCAAACATAGTGTTTGTTCGTGAATAAAAGTGGTCGTGTCCGCTAAGGCAAAGGTCTATATCATATAAATCATAAAGCGATGAGAAGAAAAGACGTTCCTCTGAAAAGTCATCGTCGCTTAATGAAGCGGAATAAGGGTTGTGGTGCATTGTAACAACTCGCCATTTGGTATCGGGATAAGCCTGTGTCGCTTCACGCAATACTTTTGCAGTGTCAAACATAAAGTTATTGTTTGAGTTGATTGTAATAAAAAGTGCATCTCCGTATGTGTAATAGTATCCCGTTCCTGCTTTGCTGGGCATAAGCTCGTCAACCTCGTTCGGGTTGTTGAAGATATCGCCGTAAAGTGTAGAATCATCGTCGTGGTTGCCTATAGTGTTTGCAACGGGCAGAGAACGTAAGGCTTCAGGTGAAAGGTATGCCTTCATCTGAACAAGGCTGTCGGGTGATTGGAACTGGTCGCCGCCTGAAATTGCAAAAGCAGCATTCGGGTAAGCGGAAAGCATTTTTTCGACAGTATAATTCCAACCGCAGGTGTCACGGATAAGTATTTCGTCAAGTGTTTCGTCACCCGAACGACCAATCTGTGCATCTGAAACGTATAATACGGTGAATTCTTCTGACGGTTGCACCGTAAACGGTTGTGCTTCGCTCCAGAAACCGTTTTCTGTGTATGAATAGTAATAGGTCTTGCCTTGTTCAAGTCCTGTTACGGTTACCTTATTTGATTTAAGGCTTGCAATAGCGTCGGATGTAATGACCTCAAACGTTTTTGAGTCAGACATATCATCGTTTTCCGAAACCTTGAAAGCAGCATTGCTGTCTGCTGAGTTTGACAGCCACGAAAAACGAAGCTCGCCGACTGATGCGCCCGGAGTAATGGAAATAACGGTGTCGTCTGCCTGTATTTGTGACCAGCTCGGTGAAAACGCTGTCAGCACTTCGTCTGCGTATGCAAAGCCGGGCTCTGCAAAAACAGTAATACTCATAATAAGAATAAGTACGAGGATGACTGATAATGTTTTGATTGTTTTCTTCATATTGATTCCTCCAATTTCTTCTTATAATTTAATACTTAAACTGAAATTTGTCAATGAAAAACACTTTATTCTATACACTCGTATATGATTGTAAATTCGTAATGTATATGGTATAATTATTTTATATTTGCGAATTTGCGGAGGTGTTTTATGCGCAAAGAAATTGATATAAATGCATGGGACAGAAAAGAACATTTTGAGTTTTATTCAAACATTGCAACACCGCATTACTGCGTAGCTTTTAATATTGACGTATCAAATCTGCTTGCATTTACAAGAAAAAATAAGATTTCTTTCTATTATTCACTGATATATCTTTGCACACAGTCAATAAACGAAATTGATGAATTCCTTCTTGAAACTGAAGATAATAAGGTGTTTAAGATTGACCGCAGAGTACCTTGCTTTACTGATTTAAAAAAAGGTGCAAAAAGCTTTCATATGGTGTCGCTTCCCTGTGACGGTGATATTGTTGAATTTGCAACAAATGCTCGAAAAGAAAGTGAAATCAATCCGTTATCGGTTTATTCTCTCGGCGGTCTCAGAGAATCGCAGATTGTATTTTCGTGCATCCCTTGGGCGGATATTACAATGTGTTCAAATGAACGTGATTACACCGACCCGAAGCTCAAAGATGACACTGCACCGATTCTTGTGTGGGGTAAATATACAGAGCAGAACGGCAAATATATCATCAACATAACACTCGATGTAAACCACCGATTCATTGACGGCTACTTTGTCGGTCAATTCGTCCAAAAGCTTGAGAAAAAGATCGCTGAGTTGAAATAAGTTTATAAAAAAGCATTTGTAGAGGTAATTATATGGCAATAACAATAAACATTTACTATTCAGGCACAAACGGCAACGCAAGAAAATTTGCAGAAGAAATGCTTACAAGCGGCATTGTTGATGAAATCCGAGCTGAAGAAGGAAATTTAAATTATGAATATTTTTTCCCTATGAACGACAGCGAAACCGTTCTGTTGATTGACAGCTGGAAAAATCAACAGGCACTCGACTTACACCACCGATCACCGATGATGCAGAAAATCATGAGTCTTCGTGAAAAGTATAATTTAAGTATGAAGGTTGAACGGTATGTTACCGATGAATCCGGTATACCCGATAAAGATAAAGAATTTATAAAAGAGTAAGAAAAGCTTACCAATCATCAACACAGCCATTGTGTTTAACAAATAATAATCTGTAGGATAAAGGCTATGATTAACGCTATCGAATACGGTTTTTTACCAGAAAACAATGCATATAAAAATTCCGAAGCTTTACAGAAAGCGGTTGATATGGGCGGAGAAATCTGTGTTACTGTTCCGGGTGTTTATAAAATTTCCGAGCAAATTGAAATAGGCGATAACACAAAGCTTGTGTTTTGTGAAGGTGTTATTATTCAGCGTGAAGCGAGTGTAACGGGCGTTAACGGTAATGCTTTTATAAATAAAGGTGCTGTTAACGGCGAGTATAACCGTAATATCGAAATTATCGGATTACACCTTGAATGTAACGGTGTTGAAAGTGATGACTTTGGCGTGAACAGCAGAATTGCAGGGTTACGTGCTCAGGTTGCAATGATTTACGTTGAGAACTTAAAGATTGATAAGTTTGAGTGTCACGGCTTGCTTGAAAAGGATTATGCAATTCAGGTCAGCGCATTCAAAAATATCGTGCTTAACGATTTATACATAACGGGTAACAAAGACGGTGTTCATCTGGGATGGGGTGACGGATTTGTTATCAGTAACGGCAAGTTCCGCACGTTTGATGACCCGATAGCACTCAATGCTTTCGATTACGCCACCTCAAACACTCATGTCGGTTGGATAGAAAACGGAATAATCGAAAACTGTGTTGATCTCGACGATAATACAACAACAGGTTTTTTCTGTAGAATTCTCGGCGGTGCGTGGTGCAGATGGCAAAAAGGAATGCAGGTTCAGCATTCGGACACTGTTGCAGTTAACGGAAGAACGTACCGTGTTCTGATGAATCCGAAGGACGGTAAGCTTTACACTTCTCACGCTCCGCCTTGCCACGAAAAAGGAATTGCGGAATATGACGGTATTAACTGGGTTTCCGTGCGAGATACGGAAGAATTTAACTGCGGTTGTCGCAACATAATAATACGAAATTGCTCACTCCGAAAAAAGCGTAACATAGGAATTGCTGTAAGTCTTAATTATGACACCTTTGCACGAAGCTATTATCCTGGTTGCGTTTGCGTTCCTCAAAGTGATATCACGCTTGAGAACATAGTTCTTGAAAATAATGTGGACATTCTGTTGCATTCAACTTATCCTTCGAAAAACATAACACTTAAGAATATTGATTTTAAGAATTCAAAGCTTTGCTTTGACACCGTAACTAAAGCTGATAAAGTTATTTATCCAGAGGTAGAGATAACCGCAGAAAATGTTGTTTTTAATGAAAGCACAATTAAAACCAACCTGAATCATCCGATAAAAATTTGCTATGTGAAATAATGCGATACTCCAAGCAGAAGTGGTTGACCAATATTTATTGCATTTTGGCATTACTTGTAATATAATTGATTTAATGATGTTGCTTTTCAGCCATGAGTAACAACGAAACCTATTAAATTATTGGGTGCAGCTCTTTTACGGCTTCAGACCTTCCGTTAAAAAGAGAATACAGGACTTTATCTTTTTCTTGTATCGTTCTGCTGTATAAGACTGAGAATGACATAAATGCCTGTTTTGAATAGATGTAGGTTTGTTAAACGTATTATCAATGAAGTTAAGACGTTTGTCGAAATATGAATAATGAATAGCAAAAATGTAAATATAAGGAGGTTTTTTCAATGAAAAAAACAAATAAACTCATAAGTTTGATGCTTGCATTGTCAATACTTGTGTCAATGTTATCTGTTTCGGCTTATGCTTCAGACAGTGAAACAGTTATTCTGTACACAAATGATGTTCATTGCGCTATTGACGATTATCCTGTTCTTGCCGCTTATAAGGCGGACCTTGTTGCACAGGGAAAAAATGTTGTTGTCGTTGATGCGGGTGATGCAATTCAGGGCGAAGTTATCGGAGCACTCACTGAGGGTGAAGCGGTAGTTGATATTATGAATGCTGTCGGCTACGATTATGCTGTGCCCGGTAACCATGAGTTTGATTACGGAATGGAAGTATTTCTTGACCTTGCAAGCAACAAGGCGGAATATGATTACATAAGCTCCAATTTCCACTATTTGCCTTCGCTTTCTTCTGTTTTTGCAGCGTATGCAATTGAAGATTTTGGTGATTATCAGGTTGCCTTTGTCGGTATTTCAACCCCCGAAACAATTACCAAATCAACTCCCGAATATTTTAAAGATGAAGGCGGTAATTTTATTTACGGTTTCCCTGTATATCCTGAAGCAATGACAAATGATGCTCTTTATGAAAATATTCAAGATAGCGTTGACAGCGCAATTTCAGATGGTGCTGATATTGTTATTGCCGTAGGCCATACCGGCATCCTTGAAACATCTGACGGCTGGAAATCCACTGATATTATTGCAAACACCGACGGTATTGATTATTATATCGACGCTCATTCTCATGAAACAATCGAAAGTGCAGAATATAAAAATATAAATAATGAAGACGTAATGCTTACGTCAACGGGCACAAAGTTTGCTAACTTCGGTGAACTTACAATCAGCGCAGATAATACAAGCTTTAAGCTTGTAGACCCCGATACTGTTGACGTAAAAGCAATGTCATCACAGGCAAACGAAGCTTATGATGCGGTTAAAGCCAAGGTTGACGATTATAAGGAGGATATTGCATATCTTTCGGAAATAATCGGTTCATCAGAAGTAAAGCTTGTTGCTTATGATTCAGACAGCAGCTGGGCAGTACGTAAAAGAGAAACCAATGCGGGCGATTTTGTTGCTGATGCTTACCGTGCCGTAACGCAAGCGGATGTTGCAATCGCCAACGGCGGCGGTATCCGTGCTGATATTGAAATCGGCAATGTATCAAGAAAAAATCTTATGGATGTCAATGCGTTCAATAACGATATGTGTGTTATTGAGGTAACGGGTCAGCAGCTCGTTGATGTGCTTGAGCACGGCGCTCGTGAATGTCCCGATCCCATTGGCGGATTCTTCCAGGTCTCCGGTGTATCTTTTGAAATTCATACTTACAGAGAAACACCCGTTATCTGTGATCAGCTTGACAATTTCATCGAAATGGATGAAAGCAAAGAGCGCAGAGTGCAGAACGTATACGTAGGTGATGAACCTGTTGAACTTGATAAGACTTACACCTTGGCGGGAAGCGCTTATGTTCTCACCTCAGGCGGTGACGGTCTTACAATGCTTGATGGTGCAAAGGTTGTTCAAAGTGAAGGTTTGCCCTGTGACAGTGAAATGCTTATTAAGTATTTCACCGAAGTGCTTAACGGCGTTATTACTGACGAACAATACGGTAATCCCGACGGCGACGGCAGAATTGAAATTATTGATGAAACTCCCGAGGCCCCCGATTATGATTATGCAATGGGATTTGGCGATACTTTGACCGTTACCGCTGAAGATGCAAACGGCGTATTTGTAAAGTTTACTCCTGAAAAATCGGGCAAATATATTTTCAAAACCGTGTCTGACAATGTTGACACAGGCGCACAGCTTTTCGATTCAAACGGCGATGAACTTTTCGGTGATTACCAGGATGATAATTATGAGAATTTTGATTTCACTCTCGAATATGAGTTTGAAGCAGGTAAAGTTTATTATCTGAACGTTTTTGCATATTCAGACAACAGTGAAACCTTCGACCTTGTTATCGAATGCGGCCATAATTTCGAGGACGGCACTTGTTCTGTTTGCGGTGTAATATGCGACCATAGTAAATCAGGTTTTCTCGGTTATTGTCTTTGCGGTTATGCTTATCTCGGTGCAGAGCTGAACGATGGCGATGAATTCGAGCTTGAAACAAAATCTGAAGAAGATGTTTTCTGGTTCAGATTTATTCCCGAAATAAGCGGTACATATTCATTCAAATCCTTAACGGAAGATGCTGACCCTGACTGTTACCTTTATGATGAAGACGGTGAGAATATAGCTGAAAGCTACGACGAAATCGGTATGGATTTCAACCTCATTTATAGCTTTGAAGCCGGAAAACAGTATTATTTCAATGTGTATAACTGTTATCCCGAAGGAGCTTTTACCCTTTCTTTCAACCGCGTTACACATACTGCTGATGACGGTAGTGAGCATACGGATATTGAATTTGCTCAAGGAGAATATTCAAACTGTACACAGCACGGATATACTGACGGACTTTACTGCAACGAATGTCAAGCATATATTTTTGGCCATGAAGAGTTGCCGCTTGATGAAGGTTATCACATTGATGATAACTTTGATGAAATCTGTGACCTTTGCGGTAAGGAAGATATTTATGCGGAATATGTGTGCGAGCATATCTGTCACAGCGATAATTGGTTTTTGAATTTTATCTGGACAATTGCCAATTTCATTCACCGTCTGTTTGGTATCAGTCCTTTATGTGAATGCGGTGAAGCCCA
Organism: Acutalibacteraceae bacterium; assembly: GCA_045604525.1. Lineage (GTDB taxonomy): Bacteria > Bacillota > Clostridia > Oscillospirales > Acutalibacteraceae > UBA8612. The sequence continues at coordinate 44,090 of JAZUOH010000029.1, read as the reverse complement.
TTACAGATTGTCCGTTGACTGAAGATAATTTAACCTTTTTATTCTTTAAATGATAAATGATAAATCCGTCGAATTTTCGGCGGATTTATTTATGCTTTTATGACTTTGCTGTATTTACAGCAAATGAACAGTGTGTTATAATATTGCCGTTACTTGATTACAGTTTAAATATATATGACGGATGGTATTCTATGGAGTATAGGCAGCTTCCGCACGGAAATAAAAATGAAAAATTCAGCGTGCTCGGTCTCGGTATGGGAGGTATCGGCAAGACACCGCCCGATGAGATTGAGGCGATTATACGCAAAGCCGTTGATAACGGAATCAATTTTTTTGATCTTTGCACGGCCGGTGCTTCTTACGCACCTATCGGCAGAGCAATTCGTGATTGCCGTGACAAGGTGTTTTTGCAGACGCATTTCGGTGCGGTATATGATGAAAACGGTGAATATGGTTGGTGCCGTGATTTTGACACAATTAAAAAAACTTTTTTGTGGGAGCTTGAGGCTCTCTGCACAGATTATGTCGATTTCGGTTTCCTTCACTGCGTTGATGAAGATGAGGATTTTGACAAGCTGTGTCAAATAGGTGTGCTTGATTATCTGAAGGAATTAAAAGAAAAGGGCGTTGTTCGCCATATCGGTTTTTCTTCACACACTCCGAGCGTTGCTAACCGAATTATTGATACGGGGCTTGTCGATATGATGATGTTTTCAATTAACCCTGCGTATGACTTTGAGAAGGGTGATGAATACGGAATCGGCAGTGTAGGCGAGCGATTTAATTTGTTCAAAAGATGTGAGAGCGAAGGGATTGGAATCAGTGTTATGAAGCCGTTCTTTGCAGGTCAGCTTCTTTCTGCAGAACAGTCACCCTTCAGTGTTGCGCTTACGCATGCGCAGTGCCTTCAATATGCTATTGACCGTCCCGGCGTTTTATCAGTAGTTCCCGGTGTTCAGACTATGGAGCATCTAGATACCTTGCTTGAGTTTCTTTCGGCAAGTGAAGAGGAAAAGGATTATTTCGTTATAGCCACATTTACGGCTGATACCGTTACGGGCACCTGCGTTTATTGCAACCATTGTCAGCCTTGTCCTGCGGGTATAGATATAGGTCTTGTAAATAAGTATTACGACCTTGCACTTGCAGGTGATAGAATTGCGACAAATCACTATACTAAATTATCCGTAAAGGCGGATGCCTGCCTAAAATGCGGACATTGTGAAAGCCGCTGTCCGTTTAACGTTAAGCAAGAAAGCAGAATGGCTGAAATTGACAGCTATTTCAAGATAAATAAATAATTATTATGAAAGAAGTGAAAATATGGTAAAGAATTATGATGCAGTTGTTATCGGTGCCGGTAACGGCGGACTTGTTGCAGCTGCACGACTTGCCAAAGAAGGAAAAAAGACGCTGCTTATTGAACGTCACAATTTGCCCGGCGGTTTTGCAACAAGCTTTGTAAGAGGCAGATTTGAATTTGAAGCATCGCTCCACGAGCTTTGCGGTGTCGGTTCTATTACAGGCAAATCACCGCTGCTCAAAATTTTTCAGGAGGTTGGCGCGGCTGATAAAATTGAGTGGGTCGCACTTGATGAAGCCTTCAGGCTTATAACACTTGATGAAAATAACAAGTGCGATTATTCCATGCCGTTGGGTAAAGAAGCATTTATAGCAAAGCTTAATGAATATGACCCCGGATCTGCGGCTGTAGTCAGCAGAATTTTTGACCTTATTGAAAGCATTGAAAAAACTCTTGATTTTGTCAGCAACATTGAGGATTTCAAGCCTTCTATGATTAAAGAGATTTTTTCTGAGCATACGGATTTCCTTAAGGTTGCAAATTACTCCGTTGATGAGGTTCTCAAATCCTTTGGTGCAAGTAAGATAACCAGAGATATTCTCAACGGATATTGGTGCTATCTCGGTCAACCTACAGATGAGCTTAACGTTATTCACTATTTTACAATGCTTCATTCTTATATCATTGACGGTGCTGTTATTCCCAGAGGTAGAAGCCACCAGATTAGCACAGCTTTGCTTGAAGCATTTACCGAAAACGGTGGCGAAGCCTGGTTTAACACAAGTGTTACAAAAATTAACGTAACAAACGGTGTTGCAACGGGCGTTGTGCTTGATGACGGCACGCAAATAAACGCAAAAGCCGTTATTTGTAACGCTTCACCCTATAATGCTTATACAAAGCTTATTGATGAAAATGCTGTACCTGAAAAGCTCAAAAAAGAAGTAAACGCCAAAACCTTGGGCGCAAAAGGCTTTGCAGTATTCCTGGGCCTAAATCGCTCGGCAGAAGAAATAGGTCTTGATAATCACACTTATTTCATTTATCCTACAAATGACAACAGAGAATGCTATGAGCTGAGCAAAAAAATCGAAACCAATGATGTTCAGGCAACGGTATGCCTCAATAAAGCATTTGACGATTGCTCACCCGAGGGCACAAGCATTCTTTATATGACCTCTATCTTTGCAGGTGATGAATGGAGCAAGGTTTCCGTTGAGGATTACCATAAAACCAAAATCTCATTTGCAGAAAAAATGATAGATAATTTTGAAAAAGCAACAGGTGTAAAAATAAGAGATTATATTGAAGAAATAGAAATTTCAACACCGATGACATACGCACGTTACACCGATGCTCCTGCCGGAACAATTTACGGTTATGAAGCAAGCAAGGAAGACGGTATTGTTAAAAGAATTGTTTTTGATATGATTGATAAAGGCATATCCGGCCTTTATTTTGCAGGCGGCTATACTACAAGACACATGGGTTATTCACCCAGCTATACAACGGGTGATATGGCTGCAAAGGCTGCAATTCTCGCTATGGATAAGGAGGCAAAGTAAATGAGCAAGAATAAGTTTTCTGTAAACGGCACCTTGAAGGATAGCGTGAATACCGTAAAGTTTTTGACTGAGAGAAAGCAGTTTGTAAACAGTGCCGATGCGGTTATTCCGACCCGTACCGATGATTTCGGTGTAAATAAGGTCGCTAAAAGCCTTCATCCGAAAATTCAAAAGCTTGTTATCAGCAGAATAGAAGAGCATAAGGATATTGCCAAAAGCTATTATTTCATGAGCAAAGCGGCACCGCTTGCTTATTTTAAGGCCGGTCAGTATCTTACCTTTAAGCTTGAGATAGGCAATGCTGTTGTCACACGTTCCTATTCCGTAGCTTCTTCTCCTGCAAGTGCATTAAAAGGTGAGTATCAGATTACGGTTAAGCGAGTTAATAACGGCTTTGTTTCTGATTATATTCTCGATAATTGGAAGGTTGGCGACGAAGTTGTCGCTTATGCCCCAGAAGGAAATATGACATATAACCCGCTAAGAGATGCTGAAAATATAGTTGCTGTTGCAGGCGGCAGCGGCATTACTCCTTTCCTTTCTCTTGCAAGGGCGATTGATGAGGGCAATGAGTCTTGCTCGCTTACCTTGCTTTACGGTTGCAGAACGTCTGATGAGATTCTTTTCAAGGCTGAGCTTGATTCTCTTGCTGAACGTAATGATAAAATCAACGTAGTTTACGTGCTCAGCCACAGTGATGAGGAAGGCTACGAAAAGGGCTTTGTAGGTGCGGACATTATCAGTAAGTATGCACCTGAAGGCGCTTACAGTATTTTTGTATGCGGCCCCGGCGGCTTGTATAAATACCTTGAAACTGAGCTTCCTAAGCTTGAGAAAGAAAGAAAATATATTCGTTTTGAGGTTTTCTCTTCGGGCAAAAATTCACAGGAAGAGGCAAAGGAATACAGCATCACGGTTATTAACCGAGGTGATAAGTCGGTAATTAAGGCAAGCAGTAACGAAACCGTACTTTGCGCTTTTGAACGTGCAGGCATTGAGGTGCCCGCAAGATGCCATACGGGTGAATGCGGATTTTGCAGAAGTAAGCTTGTCAGCGGTAAGGTTTACATACCCGAGGGCGAAGATAAACGCCGTGTAGCAGATATGCAGTTTAATTATATTCATCCGTGCTGTTGTTACCCTGAAAGTAACCTTGAAATCAGAATAAACTGAGTTTAATGATGAGCTATGATTGATTTCATAGCTCATTTTATTTGCCCGCAATAAGTAATACTAATATCACATTTTGTTTTTGTCAAAATTAACGCATAAGTTGATTTTTTCCTTCTTTGTGGTATAATTATCAAATAATTTGTAATATGTAACAGGATTTAATAATGATAATTGCTTTGAGATGTTTTATAAATCAGCTCAAAAAGAAAAAGCGCTACAGTGCCGACGTCTGATTTAAGGATGATTTAATAATGAAAAATTATCAAAAATTTGATTTTGACAGCTTTACAGCTCCCGACGTTTCATTTGCGCCGATTTACGTTTGGGTGTGGAACGATATCTGTACTCACGAAATCATAGATTCTCAGCTTGATGAAATGCGCTGCCTTGGCATAAGGGCATTTTACATATTACCTGAACCGAAGAATTTCAGACCACACAGTATGCCTACAAATCTTTCGCCCGATTACCTTACGGAGAGCTTCTTTGAGCTTTGTGCCTATGCGGTTAAAAAAGCCGAAGCGCTCGGTATGCGCTGTTGGATTTACGACGAGGGAGGCTGGCCCTCGGGCGGTGCCTGCGGAAGGGTGCTTGAAGAACATCCCGAGTATGCAAGACAGATTATTAAGACTTATGAAAAATTCTTTTCGGCAGGAGACGTTTATAAAAAATCCTCCTGCGATGTTATTGCTGCTTTTTTGCAAAACAATGAATTGATTGAGGATGGATTTATATTTGCTGAGACCTCTGTTGTAACCGAATATGTAACGGAAAAGGTTATTTACGGCAAAGCTGATTATCCCGATTTGCTCAATAAAGATGCAACCGAGCATTTTATAAAAATTACTCACGAAAAATATGCATCATCTATGAAAGAATGTGTCGGCAAAAGTGTTACTGCTGTTTTCACTGATGAACCTAAAGCATCGTCATTATCTTTTAACGAACAGCTCAATGAAAAATATGAATCGCTTTACGGAGAATCCTTACTTCCTTATCTGCCGTTGATTTTCGGAAAAGCTGAAGTGACGAACGAAAACGTGCATATTTTACACCGCTGGTATGATTTGTGCAGCAGAATGTTTTGTGATAATTATCTGCTTGAGTGCAAAAAATGGTCAAATGAGCACGGTATGGCTTTTACAGGACATCTTGACAAAGACCACGACCCGCTCGGATTTATGTATGGCGGCGGAAATTTCAACCTTATGCGTGCTTTACGATGCTTTGATATTCCGGGGATTGACATTATATGGCGTCAGATTTACCCTGAAGACAAAATAACGCATAAGGATGACACAAACGCTTATAACGGCTTTTTTCCGAGGTACGCATCATCTGCAGCAGCACAAAACGGAACAAAACTCGCTATGGCTGAAATCTTTGGTGTAGCGGGCGCTGCAATTACTTACGATATAATGCGATATACTGCAGGATATCTTGCTGTCAGAGGGATAAATGTATTTAATCTGTTTAATTTTCCTCTCGGCCGTAAGGGTCAGTTACTTTCGCAGGAATTACCCGTATTTATAAAGGTCCAGCCTTTTTATAATTATCTGAATAGGTTCAATCTTTATCTGGAAAGGCTTTCTTATCTGTCATCTCTTGGCGAGCGTGTTTGTCAAACCGCTCTTTATTATCCTGTTTGCGATATTCAGGGTGGTCTTAATGCCGAAGAATCGGCAAAGAAATTTGATGACATCGGCAGAAATCTTGAAAAAATGATAGTCGATTTTGATATCGCAGACGATGACGTTATTCAGTCATCAAACGGAATAGATGACGGATTTATTCGCGTCGGCTATGCCGAATATAGGAGGATAATCATCCCCGAGGGGGCGTTTATACCCGAAGAGATTCAAAAGGTTCTGGACCGTTTTGTAAAAGGCGGAGGCATAGTTTTAAATAATCCCTCAAGTATTACTCCGACAGTTACGGTTGAAGGCGACGGCATACGGGCGATGCACAGAAAGGCGGATAATGCAGAGCTGTTTATTCTCTTTCGTGAATCGGGTGAAAATGGCGATTATAAAGTGTTCTTGCCTTCGTCAAGCGGTTATTTGTTTGATATGGTAAGCGGTGAGCTTGAGCATTTTGAAGCAGAAAACGGCATTTTACACTTATCGCTTGCCGTCGGTGAAACGGCAGTAATACTTTTGACTGATGAGGAGATTAAAGCGGACGAGAAATCGGAATATAAAGAAAGTCTTGAGCTTTCTCTCGGCTTTAAGATTTGCAAAGAGAATGAGCTTGCGTGTGATGAAAACGGCTTTTATATTATAAAGCATTCCGACGGACCGGTTGAAGTCTGCCTTGGTGATTGGTCAGCTGTGGTTGGAAATGCTTATTCTGGCAGCTGTGTATATGAAACCACGTTTGAGCTTGATGATGACAAAGTAGGCAGAGCATGTGAACTCAATCTTGGTGAAGTGCATTTTGCGGCACAGGTGTATTTAAACGGTCAGTCTTTAGGTTCGGCTTTTATGTCTCATTATAAATTGAAAATACCTGCAGGCATACTCGATAAAAACAATACGCTTAAAGTTGCCGTTACCAACACTTGTGCAAATTGGTACGTCAATACAGATTACTTTGATAATTGGAAAACAGAAGAATTATCTCCTTATTTCTGTGGTGAAATTGCTTATGCCAAGGATTTTGTATCCGGCGGTCTTTATGGCCCGATTATCCTTAACATTCAATAACGTTAAAAACAAGGCTGTGCAGAAACAAATCTGCACAGCCTTGTTTTACTGAGTAGGTTTAAATTTAAAATTTAATTTCAACCATCTGATGAATATTAACTTCTGGTACCGTGAAATGAGCACTGCCGTTAGAATAAGTAAAATCAAGCTTAGTTACGTTCGGTACAGTTTTTATTTCGTAAGGCTTTTTGTCACATTTAACAGAACACTTTACGTTGAAAAGTGGAACTGTATCTTCAATTACCTCTGTTCTTTCACCGCGAACTGTTGTGTGAGCGAACAGCAGATGAAGAATATTTCTCTTTTCCATTTCCTGGCTTGTGTAGGTAACAACAGCTCTGTCGGGAATATCAGCTTTAACAGTCAAATCATCACCAATCATTCTGTTGACAAGCTCGGTGAAAAGCTCTTTGTAACAGATGTGACCGTGGGTTGCGTAGGCTGAAAAAATATCCCAACCGATATATGCTACATTGCCGTTTATAACTGCGCCGGCAAAGCTTTCAGAAGGATTGTTTGGGGCGTGTGCGTGTGAGCAGAAATGATCTAAGGTGCGGTTAAAATACGGGTTTTGCATAAGCGCTACTGTTTCACAGCTGTTTGCATTAAATTTATAAAAATCACAACGCATTACATATTCAGTTGTGCCGTTTGCAGTTTCATAGTTGGGAATAAGATATGTTGGGTTGAATTCATTTTCACCTTTATACTCTGCACCGATATCAAGCATAAACTTATCTTTTTCAATCAGTGCTTTTGCACTTGCAATTATCTTACCGCCGTTAATTGCATAAGTTTTAATTTTGTCAATTGTTTTCTCGTCTGTTATTTCAACATCCGGCAGAACAAGAAGCTTGTACTTTGAAAAATCCGTTGTGCTGTCTACGAAGTCATAGAGCAGGTTGTTTTCAAGCAGCATTCTGTTTACACCTATGTCTGCCTTGACGTCACGGTTACCTGTTGTTGCCTCTGCACTCAGCACGGCAATATCGGCAACATTTAATGCGCCGTTAATCCACGGTTCTTTTTGCTCAACGAGTGAGTAAGCCTTGCCGATAAGACCGTAAGTAGCCATATTCATTTCGCCAAGAGGATGCATCTGGTCGCCGATTGAGCAGCCTGCACCGTTGGCGATGCTCAAAGCAGTTTCATATATCAGGGCGTTAGGATGCTTAAAGCCGCCGAATTCGCCCCAGCTATGATGGAATTTTCCCGTCATACCGAGATATTCCTTGTCGCCGAGTGTTCGCACATATGCTGCAGAAAGGGGAAAGTGGTCGTAGCCCCACCCGCCTGTAGGCAGGCTTTCAAGCTCAAGGTGAGTATTGGAATTTATAAAGCTGTGGTCGCCTTTAGGGATGTGGCCGCTGTTGTGAAAAATTGTAGCCGTATCGCTGTGTTTTCTTACAGCCGCATTGGTTGCTTCAGCGTATTTATAAAACGTCATTTCGGCGAATTTCTGCCTGTCAGCTTCGTTATTTATGTCAAGACCTTTCTTTATCATATCAGCCCGGCATTTTTCGCAGTAGCATACCTTTGGCGAAATGATATCAAGGAAGATTCCGCAGGGATTATATTTCACCATTACCTCTTCAATCTGCGCACACAGTGCATCAAGATAGCCTGTGTTAAAGCAGAGAAGGTGAAAATGCACTTCGTTTTCATATTCATTAACTTCTTCTTCATCCAAAGAGCATTTGTAGCGCCATTCGGGGTGCCTGACAAAGTCCTTTTCGTCAAAGCCTGCTGAAATATAAACGGGCGCATTTACGTTAATTTCTTTGCACGCTTCAAGCTGTGCTCTGAGCAGGTCAAAATCAAGCTGAGGATGCATTTCATTCGCCTGTGTCGGATGATAAGACCAGCCGTGATGACATTTTGAAAAAACTGTTATCGAATTAACGTGACCGAGTTTCAGTGCCTTCTGAAACTGCTCTTTTGAAAAAGTCTTGCCTACGGGCACGAATTCGCTCGTATGAAAATCGAGATGTACCTGTCGTTTTCTCATCATAGTATATATCAGCTCCGAATCATTTTTTTATATTTTATCACGGCTGAATATCTGTGGCAAGTGTGAATTTAATGTTGAGTGTTGTTTTTGACAGTAATTTATGATATATTACAGAAGGTGATGATAATGAAACAAAAGCCTATGGACAATAAAACGCTCAAATATTTTGCTCGTATGGCGGCTGACGCTTACGTTAATGACCCAGTGCACGCTTATGTTACAAAAAGCGAAAGCTTCAGAAAAAGATTTGTATATCATTTTATGATTGAGCGCCTTGCCACTTCAAACCGTGAGGATATCGTTTATATCGATAAAGAAAAGCGAGGTATCTGCATTTGGCGTGAAGCGCACAACGAATATGACGTTTTGGATTTTCTTATGTACCCGAATTGGTTTTTTCTTTGGCTTTATTGGCCTAAAACGCTGAAAACACTTATTGCTTATTCTCATCTTGACGTTAAGGTTTTCCCCGAAAATACGTATATTATTTCTCCCGTTTTTGTCGCACCCGAGCACCAGGGCAAGGGCATTGCAACAAAGCTTATAAAGCAGGGGATAGAAGATCTTACCGCAAAGGGTTATAAATTAGGCCTTGAGGCGCAGGATAAGCAGAATGTTAAATTCTATGAAAAGCTTGGCTTCAAGGTAATTAAGCACGATTATTGGAAGCGTGAGGGCATCGATAACTATTATATGATGTATGAAGGTTAATATTGGAGGTTAAATTTATGGCTAAAATAATAGGCGAGAGCATACCGAATATTCCGTGGCAGGCTAAGCCAGACGGATACAGATACCCCGTATGGCGTTATGACGGCAACCCGATTATTACGCGTGATAATCTCTATATGGCAAACAGCATTTTCAATTCTGCCGTTGTGCCGTTTGGCGACGGCTTTGCAGGTGTATTCCGTGTTGATGTTATGAGCCGTGATCATACGCTCGTTGTCGGATACAGCAAGGATGCGATAAATTGGGAGCTTGAAGAAAAGGTTATTTTCAGAGGTTATGACCCGAGACTTTGTCTGATTGACGGCAAATATTATCTTTCCTGGGTTAACCTTACACCTCACGGCACGACAATCGGAATTGCTTACACAACCGATTTCAAGGAATGGACTCAGCTTGAGGATGCCTGCTATCCCGTTGCGAGAAACGGCGTGCTTTTCCCGAGAAAAGTTAATGATGAGTTTTTGCTGCTTATCCGTCCCTGTGACAGAGGTCATACACCTTACGGTGATATTTTCCTCAGCTACAGTAAAGACCTTACATACTGGGGCAAGCACAGATTTGTTATGAAGCCCGAAAAGAACTGGGAAATGACAAAGGTTGGCGCAGGTCCCACTCCTATTGAAATTGACGAAGGCTGGCTGATGTTTTATCACGGTGTACTGACAAGCTGTAACGGCTTTACCTATGCAATGGGTGCAGCAATTCTTGATAAGGAAGAGCCTTGGAAGGTGCTTCATAGAGCTGACAGCTTTCTTCTTGCTCCGCACGAGCTTTATGAGTGTGTCGGCGATGTTCCCAATGTAGTTTTCCCGTGTGCCGCACTTGCGGATGCCGATACGGGTAGAATTGCGATTTATTACGGTGCGGCCGATACAAGTGTTGCTCTTGCGTTCACAACAGTTGACGAAACAGTAAAATTCATCAAAGAGCACGATTTAATTAAATAAGTAAAAAAACAGGTGCAACGGGATTGGAATCCTGCTGCACCTGTATTATTTGTAATGTTCTACAATAATTATCCGAGGGCAACCATGCTGAAAACAAGTGCGAAAAGGGCGACTGTTTCGCAAAGACCGACAACGGTGATGTACTGTGAGAAGCCTTTACCTGTTTCAGCAAGAGCATCTGCACCTGCGGCACCTGCCTTGCCCTGAACAACAGCTGAAACTGCCATTGCAACGCCTGATGCAATGCCGAGACCAAAGAGGAATGCAGGGTCGGCTGTTGATGAGCTCATCTGCTGCATAAGAAGAAAGCCGTAGATTGTCTGGGTGAGAGGTGCACCCGCAAAAACCGTAAGAATGAACGGTGCGGCCTTATTGCTCATATAGCACTTTTTCCATGCGCCGATTGAAGCCTGACCTGCAATGCCGATACCTATTGCGGAGCCTGTTGCGGCAATACCCATTGCCAGGGCTGTTGCTAATAATCCTAAATTCATAAATAACTCTCCTTAATTTTCAATTTGTTCTTCAAAGGGTTTGAATTTATGTCCGCTCCAGGACATATCAAGATGCGATGAAAACTCCAGTGTGTTAAGTCTGATTCCGTGAACAATAACAGAAAGAACATTCAGTATCATATTCAGTCCGTGACCGAACACAAGGAGCACAATCGCAATTATCATAAACAGGAAGTTGCCGAGCAACGGACCTGCAAGCTCATTGACCGTTGCGGAAATTGCCGCACCTGCAAGACCGACTGCCCAAAGTCTGATATAAGAAACAATATCAGAGAAAACATTGACTACGCCGAGCAGAACCGAAACGATGTTTTTGAGGCTTTCGAGAATTGATTTGACAATGTTTCCTTCATAGTTTGAGAAAACAAAGCTCATAACAAAGCCCACAATAACAAGCACAAGTGCAGCCGTGCCAACAGGTAAGCCACCGAGCACAAGACTGAAGCTGAATACCTCGGCATTTACAACGAAGCTGAGCACCACGTAAAATATACCGATAAGCTGCATTATTGAGCCTATATCGCCGAGAATCTTTATTGATTTTCTATTGCGTGCGGCAACCTTTATGTGCGCCACAGTCAGCTGAACAAGAGCTAATGAGAAGCAGAAAATCTGCAGATTCTGCGCTGTTGTGAGTCCGTATTCGCCGTTTGTCCAGGGCGGATACCATATTTTGTCAGCGTAAACATTTGAAATAACCGGTATTGACAGCTTTTGAAGCCATGCTGGCAGCTGTTCGGGTGAAAGACCGAACCAGGTGCAGGTCAGTGTTCCCCAAAGAATTGTTGACAGACCGAAAAGACCGATAAGCAAAAACGCAGGAGGGATTTTTTTCTTTGATGCACGTGTTTTTGCAATCAGAATTCCCGTAACCGCAGAAATAAGCAGTCCGTATCCGCCGTCACCGAAAATAATTCCGAAGAAAATGAGGATGAATCCCAGAAACCAGCCCGAAATATCATATTCAAAATATCCCGGTACTGTACCGAGAAAATCGGTCAGCGGATAAATCAGGCTTACAAACTTGTTGTTTTTCAGCTTGGTAGGCACATTATCTTCTTCGGTGGGGTCTTCGGTAAGAAGTCCCCAGGCGTTTTCTTTTGCTGTCTTTTTGAGCTGTTCGAGATTTTCTTCTTCAACATAACCTGTGAAATATGCAACGGATTTTCCGCATTCGGATAAATCCTCACTTGACATACCCGTTGCGTAGGTTTCAAATTCGATTTCTTTCTCGCATACCTTTGCGGCTTTTTTTATGCTGTCGGAATAGCAGGCGAATGAAGAAATTCTTTCGTCAATCTCGTTGATACGTTTGTTTAAGTCTTCGGTTTTTTGTTTTAATTCTGCCGTTGATGTTGAGGGCATTTCAAGCCGGTATGTCTTGAGCGAATCAACAGCTTCTGCTTCTCCGTCAGCTCCCGATTTAATCAGCAGGAATTTTACGGAGGATTTCGTTTGTTGAAGGCTTACGGTTTTTACGCTTTCGCCGAGCTTTTCATATTCTGCTTTCGGCATTTCGTAAAGCGAAATATCAACGCCTTTTTCGGCTAATCCTTTAAGCTCTGCAGGGTTAATTTCACCCCAACCTGAAAGTCGGTCAAGCTCAGCGGTCAAAGAAATCATTTCAGCCGTGCACTGTTTTTTCTCTTCTTCAAGGGTGTTAATTTCTTGTGATACGAAATTTGCTTTTGACGTATCGATATTTTCTTGCTTTGCCTTTTTGTTTTTCTTTTCAGATATGCTGAAAAGCGCACTTTCAAGCAAAGCGGCTCTCTCTTTGAGTTCGTCAAGCTTCTTACCCGAGCCTTCAACCGATTCTATGTGAAGAATACCGAGCTTGCGGAGCTTTTTGAGAGTTTCATTCTTTTTATCTCCCATGATTATGAGAGATACTTTTTTCATAGGCACTATCACAGTGAATACACCTCCGTTTCAGAGGATGCTTCATTTCGTGCCGCAATTTTGCGTTTCGAAATTTTAGAGCGTACAACAGCATTGACCTGTTGGTCCGCCATATAGATTGAGATTTTTTTGATGTTTTCTTCAGTTTCGGGTATTTTTACCTTTTCGAACAGATTAACTCTTTGCGAGGTTGAACGAAGCTCCTGTTCGAGCAGTCTGACCTGCTCATCCAAAACTTCAGCTTCAAGGTCGAGTGACATTGCCTTTTCCATATTGTCTGCGGCTATATCAACCCACAGCGGAGTTTCGTATAAATCATAGTCTCCGCGGCTGAAATCTGCACCCTCATAGACGGGAATTGTAACACCTGCGATGTTGCCGTAGCCCTTACGTATATTGCTTACGGTAATTATTCCGTCGGGGAAAGCATCGGTTTCACTGAAAACGGCAATCCAGGAGTTAAAGCTTTTTTCAAGGCTTTCTCTCGCTTTTCTAACCGCTTTTGCCTTTGCTTCTATGGTGCGTATCTCAGCTTGAAGCTGTTGCTTTTTGAGAGTCAGAGTAGGCAAATATCTCCGATACATTTTGAGCGCATCTTTCTGTATCTTCAACTCATTTTTAGTCAGTTTGATTTTTGCCACCTGAATCCTCCTTACTCATTGTACCAGAACTCATCGGTAAGGTCGGACTTGATTCCGGTTTCATCCTTTTCAAAGCATTCTGCAAGGATTTTCCATCCGAGGTCAAGTGCTTCTTCGAGTGAGAGGTTAACAGATAAATCCATAAGCTCGCTTTCAAACAGACCGCCGTATTTAAGCAGCTTTTCGTCCCAACGTGTCATTGCAAAGCCCATGTTTTTCTTTTCAAGTGTTTCTTTGTATGAGGAATACAGGCGTATCATTGCATCCATAAGGGCACGGTGGTCTTTGCGTGTTTTGCCGTTGACGTTCTGCTTAAGACGTGAAAGTGAGCCGAAGGGCTCAATGCGTCCGCCCTTGAGATAATACTGACCTTCAGTGATGTAGCCCGTATTATCGGGAACGGGATGCGTGACGTCGTCACCGGGCATAGTTGTAACCGCAAGAACGGTAACCGAGCCCGAATCGTTAAAGTCAACAGCCTTTTCATAGCGAGCAGCAAGCTGTGAATAAAGGTCGCCGGGATAGCCACGGTTTGAGGGTACCTGCTCCTGAGTGATGGCGATTTCCTTCATAGCATCGGCAAAGTTTGTCATATCCGTGAGAAGAACAAGCACGTCCTTATCTTGCAAAGCAAACTGTTCTGCAACTGCAAGCGCCATGTCGGGAATCATCATACATTCAACTGTCGGGTCGGATGCGGTGTGAATGAACATAACGGTTTTGCTGAGCGCACCGCCGTTTGAAAGCTCCTCTTTAAAATAAAGGAAATCGTCATATTTAAGACCCATACCGCCGAGTACGATAACATCTGCCTCAGCCTGCAGAGCAATACGTGCAAGAAGCTGGTTGTATGGTTCGCCCGAAATTGAGAAAATAGGAAGCTTCTGCGAAACAACAAGGGTGTTGAACATATCAATCATCGGGATGTTTGTTCGCATCATTCGGTTGGCGAGAATACGCTTTGTAGGGTTGACGGAGGGGCCTCCCATTGGTTTCATATTGTCTGTAAGAGAGGGGCCTTTATCTCTCGGCTCACCTGAGCCGTTAAATATTCTGCCGAGAAGGTCTTCGCTGAATGAAACACGCATTTCGTGGCCTAAAAAGCGAACCTCATCACCTGTAGAAACACCCTGGCCGCCTGCGAACACCTGAAGCGAAACTATATCCCCGTCGATTTTGTTGACCTGTGCAAGCGATTTGCCAAATCGGGTGTTAATCTGTGCCAGCTCATTGTATCGCACACCCTCTGCTCTGACGGTAATAACGTTGCCGATTATTGATTCGATTCTGTTAAAAACCTTATTCATTCTCACTCACCACCCTTTAACAAAAGCTCTGCCTCACGGCTTAATTTACCACTACCGTCGGCGTACATTGCGTCAATTTCGGCTTCTGCATTTTTGAAAGCTTCACTTTCAAATTCTGTATAATTCCAGTCAATGAATTTCTGACGCATACGGTTAAAGAAGGTTCGTGCGTCATCTTTGTTGTCAAGTGCATAAACACTACCGAGAATATATATAAGCTTGTCGGTAACGTATCGCTGACGTGCCGTTGTGCAGTTGGCATCTGTCAAATCAAATGAATTCTGTTGTAGATAAACTGCATCAAGCATTTCTGATTTGAGATAAATAATATAATCTTCAAGGCTCGTGCCTTCTTCGCCGACAACCTTCATCATTGAGCCGATTTCATCACCGTGAAGAAGAATGTTTTTGCAGAAGGCAGATTTATCGGAATCGGTTACTGTCTTGTATTTTGACCAGGAAATAAGCGGGTCGATTGCGGGATACTTTCTTGCATCTGAGCGTTCACGTGAAAGACCGTGGAATGCACCTACAACCTTGAGGGTTGCCTGCGTAACCGGCTCTTCAAAGTTGCCGCCTGGAGGCGAAACGGTGCCGCCGATTGTGACAGAGCCCTTGCTGCCATCGGGAAGACGTACGCAGCCTGCTCTCTCATAGAAAGCCGCGATATATGATTCAAGATATGCGGGGAAGGCTTGTTCACCGGGGGTTTCTTCAAGTCTGCCGGACATTTCGCGCAGTGCCTGTGCCCAACGTGATGTTGAGTCGGCAAGAAGAAGCACGTTAAGACCCATCTGGCGGTAATATTCGGCAAGAGTTACCGATGTGTAAACCGAAGCCTCACGGGATGCAACGGGCATTGATGAGGTGTTGCATATAATGATTGTGCGTTCCATAAGTGAACGTCCTGTTTTGGGGTCGGTAAGCTCGGGGAATTCGGTTAATGTTTCAACAACCTCACCTGCACGTTCACCGCAAGCGGCGATAATAACGATATCAACGTCTGCGTATTTTGATGTAGTGTGCTGTAAAACAGTTTTACCTGCACCGAACGGACCGGGTGTGCAGTAGGTTCCGCCCTTTGCAACAGGGAAGAACGAGTCGATAAGGCGCACCTTTGTTTCCATTGTTTCTGTGGGTGCAAGCCTTTCGCTGTAGCATTTAACAGCCCTTTTGACAGGCCATTTGAACGACATTGAAACAGGGATTTCTCTGCCTCTTTCGTCTGCAAGAAAAGCAACTGTTTCGTTTACGGTATATTCGCCTTTATCGACTATTGATTTTATGGTGTAGTTGCCGAGCAGATAGAACGGAATGAAGATTTTGTGTGTAAACGGACCTTCGGGAACAGTGCCTATATATTCGCCTGCACGAAGCATATCTCCGACCTTTGCAGTGGGAGTAAATTCCCATTTCTTTTCAGCGTTAAGTCCGTCTGAATATATTCCTCTTTCGAGGAACCAACCTGCCTGCTGTGCCAGAAAGGGCAGGGGATTCTGCAGTCCGTCATAAATCTGTCCGAGAAGACCGGGACCAAGCTGTGCAGAGAGCATTTCACCCGTAAATTCAACGTTGTCTCCACATTTAATGCCGCCTGTCATTTCATAAACCTGAATTTGAGCCACGTCACCGCGTATGCGGATAACCTCGCTCTTGAGCTTTGTATTGTCAACGTTAACGTAGCAGATTTCGTTCATCGAAACATTGCCTTCAAACCTTACTGATATAAGGTTGCCGTTAACGCTTACTACCTTACCTTTGTTTTCGGTCATTGTATAACCTCCGATCTGTCATCATTCATAATGGAGTTATAGATTTTTCTGTATGCGGCTTCTCCGCTTTGAGAATCAAATTTTTTTATGCGCTCAATTAGCATTAGCTTCAGCCCGTAATAGAACACGAATTCTTCCGAAAAGGAATCCATAGGTCTGAGCGTTTCAAGAAAATCAAGACGGTATTTGTTGAGAAGCTTTTCAGCTTCCATCGGACTGTCTGCCTCAACAGCAGTGCGTGCCGCCTGTATAATCCCGACAGGAAATGATTGATTGTCAGCATCAAAATGCTTGTTCATTTTATCTGCACGAAGCTTTGCAAGCGCAAGGCGAAGACTGCGTTCACCCTCATTCCATTTTTCAACCAAAGCAGATGCTGATTTCTCGGGAACTCTTGAAGGAGCAAGGGTTAATTTTTCTAATTGTGCTTGTCCTTTTTTGCCGAGAAATCTTTGACAGAGCTCAGTGAATCTCTCTGATGTTATGGGTAGGGGAGTGCTTTCACTGATTGAGTCAAGCGACGGTAATTGAGAAATCAGATAGTATTCAGCCATAATTACTCAGCCTCTTTCAAAAGTGCGGTAACCCTCGGGCTGAGATAGTTTGACAGCATATCGGTAACAGCCTGGGCGGAATAATCGTAATAGACCGTGCCGTTATTAACTGCAATACGAAATCCGCCGTCAAAATTATCGTTTGCCTTGAGGGTAACGCCGCCGAGCATTTTTGATTTGAGCTCTGCAAGAAGTGTTTTTTCAAGCTTTGAAAGGTCGTCAGCAGTTAAAATAACCGATATATCGTCAGCCTCGGGTTTACCTGCCCAGCATTCTACAGCATTGATAATAAGCTTTGCAAAATCATCTGATGAATAAGCGGCATTAACATTGTCACTTATAATTGCATTAAGCTCTCTTGCAACGCTTTCTCTGAATGAAATAAGCAGATTGCGGCCTGCCTGACGTATGGCATCTTCACCCGATTTTACGGTTTTTGCATTTTCGGTTTTAGCTTCAGCTGTGATTTTATCAGCTTGAGCTTTGGCATCTGCAATAATCTTATCAGCTTGAGCTTTTGCTGAAAGAATAATTTCTTCGGCTTTTGCTTGCGCAGCATCAACACCGTCTTTCTTTATCTGATCAATAAGCTCCTGAAGTTGAATTTCCATAAACACGGTCTCCTTATTATGATAATGTTTATTCTTTGTAATTTTTCGCAAAAAAACATAAAGGAACCAACATCCTCTGCAGACAGCTGGTTCCTTTTAAATATTATTCTTTAAGTATTATAGCACTAAGTCAGCTTTTGTCAAGATATTTTTATATATCGGCATCAGTAATTCTTTCAATTTCAATTGAGCGTGTGTAAATCTCGCTTGTATTATTTTCATCGAGAACTATAAGTCTGCCGCCTCTTTCTTTGCCGTAGGTGAAATATCCTGCACCAAGCGTTTGATAAATATTTATTCCGTCAATATTTATATGAAAATCATTGATATGGTCGTGACCGAAGAAGGCTGCAATGATATCGACTTTATTCTTCCAACTCTCAAACTGTCTGCGGCTGTCAGCTTCAGCTTCGGAAGGGCAGGGCACTTCTCTTATTCTGCCGTCAATTATTTTGTGGCCGAATTTGTAGTAATGCCCGTCACGTTCAAATGTGTATTCATCGTTTGAGCTAACTTCGGAGAAACCGTCAAGCTCTTGAATTACGGGAATGTGCTGAAAAAGTATGGCAGGCAGTGGTTTGCCGCCGTTCGCCCTTTTGAGTTGTTCGGCACGGTTTTCATATCATTCAATCTGGTCGGCAGTGCCGTACCAAGTAAAAATCTTTTTAAAATGCTATTCATAATCATCAGTCGCCGATTAAGCCGTAATATCTGCCCATCCAATAGGGAAGAAGGTAAATATAAGGTTGCATTGCTCTCATACCGCTTGCGCTTGTTGAGGGAAGTGTTGATGTGCGGTTGACGGTTTTGGTGTTAATGTCAATGAATTCTTCAGCGCCTGAATCGCATACAAACTGGTTGCCGTCATAATGAACAAGAACTCTTGCTGAATATTCAACAGGATATTTGAGCTGTGCAGGAATACCCATAGCTGCCTGTTCGTCATCCCAAACGATATCCTTGCGGTAGCTGTTGTACATTGGCCATCTGATAAGGTCAAGATTCATTTCTGAAAGTGATTTTACAGCGTATTCAATGTCACAACTGTTGTCGGTAAGTGCGCCGTAAACGATGTTGAACATAGGTGAACGCTCTGTACGTTCATACTGCCAGTGGTGATGAAGACCCATTTTGAAGATTTCTTTTTCAGCTTCATTGTCTGTGTAAACAATAAGGGGATAAATGTTTGTGAAATCAAGCTGGTCGTCAATGTGTGCTACGTGACCGTCCTCAACCTTATACTGCATACAGTTCATTGCGTAGTGGTGCTTTTTAATAAGCATTTTATATACATCGTTGTATTTTTCTTCACCTGTAACATGGTATGTTGTCTTGAGAAAAGAGAGAATTTCGAGCGAGTTTGTTCCTCTCTCATAGTACCATCTGTCATCGTTATTAAGCAGGTCGGGTTCCCAATTCGCCCAGGTTGTAGGTACACCGTCAACGTCGGTGAGGTGGAAATTATGCTCGATTATATGGTCGGTAATTGTTTTTACTACCTTGGCAATCTTCTTTTTCTCTTCGCTGTCAGCCACAAGGTCATAGTAGATTCCGTATGCGAAATAGTGGCCTGTCATTTCATCACTTGATGTTTCGCCGAGCCATTCACAGTCGGGGTTATCCTCACAGAAATGCCATTCTTCTCTGTTGCCTGTGCCGAATTTTTCTTCGTGTGAATATCTTGTTGCTCTTGCGGTAAAGCCGGGTCTGCCGGTAACCTCGGTGAGCTTTATCATTGCTTCAACAGCCTGCTTTGCGGCTTCTTTGGCTTTCTCGTCACCTGTAACCTTGTAACGGAAGCACTGGCTTGCGCAGTAAAGACCGGTGAAAAGGCCGTCGTTATCGGAGTTGGGAAGCCAACCGGAATCAAGGTCGCCGTATTTGCGAAGCTCTCTTGATACCTGATATCCTTCGTTGCGTGTGAAATATTTAACCGCCATTTCATCGTAGTGTGCGGCTTTTTCTTCAAGTGTCATATATTTTGACGTAATGAGGCTGATACCTCGGGGAGTTACTGCGGCTATTGTGCCGTTATCCGAAACAGCAAGCTTTGTTACTGTCGGATGCATAAGCCATGCGCCGTATGAGAAGTATGAAATCTTACCTTCGATAAGAGTAATAATGCCTGTATTTGTTGCAAAGTATTTTTTGCCGTCCTTTGCAAAGTGCATATCGTTGAATGAGCCGTCGGGAACGGAGTAGAAATCATTGCCGTTAAACCAATAATTTCTGCCGTCGTAGATATTAAGCCCGTTGTCGGTGCCTACCCAGAGGTGACCGAGTGCATCAATTGAAATGCAGTTAATTTTTCTGCTGAGCACACCGGACATATCGGGAATGAGCTCTGCCCAGTGGCGGCGCTTGCCCTTCATTGACAGAAGACCTTCTTCAGTACAGCCGATAAATACTGTTTCCCCGTATTTTGATTTGTTGTCGAGTGCTGCAAGGCAGACAGTGTTATCGGGCAGGTCAACAATCTGTTTGAACTCATCGTTATCCATAAGATAAAGGTCTTTTGCTGTGATAAGCCATACAGAGCCGTCGAGCGCAACAGAAATATCAACAACGGGTGCATCAAATGAAGCAACTTTTTTCAGCTTGCCTTTCTTAATTTCTGCAAGTGCGTTATCGCAGGCGGCAAAAAGCCTGCCATTTCGTGAAAACAGCTTTGTCACCTGTGCGTTGATTTTTCTTAATTTACCGTCGGCAAATTCTATAAGACAATCGGGCTGAGCAATATAAAGTGTCTCACCGTCAAATGCAACTGAAGTTACGCTTTCAGCGTCAATCCCGCTGGCAGCTGTGAGGAACTGTTTGTCATACTGCTTGAATTGGCCAAAATAAAGCTTATTTTTTTTCATATTTTTATCTCCTGAATTATTTTATGCGTTTTCTTTATTTTTCTCGGTTACGAATTTAAGAACTTCCTGCTTAAATTCACCGAAGATTTTAAATTTCTTTGTAAATATGATAAGCGAAATAATTATCATAACGGGCGGCACGATAAACATAAGGAAAGAAATTGCTCCTTTTGCCTGCTCTGTTTGCACAACAGCCTCGCCGTTGTAACCCGTAAACGTAAAAGTAGCATACATAATAATTGCCTGCACAGTGTATGCCATTTTTTGCAGAAAGCCTTTCATTGAGAAAGTGAGGCTCTGGTTGCGGTTGCCTGTTTTATATTCGCCGTAGTCAACACAGTCGGCAAGCATAACAGTCTGGTTAACGAACATACTGCCCGTGCCGAGAGATGTGATTATGTAGAATAAACCGAGTGCCGTAACATTACCGCTAAAGCAATAGCCCATAACAGCCATACCTATGTAGCCAAAGGCGGCCATGCTGAGTGAAAGCTTGTAAATTGATCGGTTATTCATAAATTTTGAGCAAACGGGCACGACAAGAATTGCAAGCACTGAGCCTATAGTACCCATAAGGTTAAATTTGGATTGAAGAGTAAGGTCACCGAGCACGGAGGTAAAATAATAACTGCTGATGCCCGATGTCATATAAAAGCCTGCGTTTGAAATCATAGCAAAAAGCATAAAAACAAGCAGCTGGTCGTTTTGTTTGATAGCACTGATTGCGGATTTGAACGAAAATTTATCCTTGTTAGCAACAACTCTGTTTTCTTTTGTTGAGGCCACACTTATAAGTGCGAAAATAACAAGTCCTACAGCAGTGATAATTGACCATTTACCAAAGCCCTTGCTGAGTGTTTGAGATGTCATTGAGTCGAGCTTACTGCCTGCAACACCGCCGAAATATGCAACTGCAATGGGTGTAAAAATTGAGATAATACCCTGGCCTATACCGGAGAATGCCCTTGCAATGGTAGAAACGAGGTTTCGGTCTTTTTCTTCAGTTGCAAAAGACGGTACCATTGACCAGAAGGGGATATCAGCAAGTGTGTTTGTCATACCCCAGAAAACATATAGTAAAGCGGCATAAACATAAAGGCCTACCGAGCCCGAAGAGAAACCCGGATTATTAAAAAGAAGAATAAGTACAACCGCATTAAGCAGTGCGCCTGCAAGTATCCAGGGGCGGTATTTGCCCATTCTTGTTTTTGTGCGATCAACAATCATACCCATCATAGGGTCATTGAAGCCGTCCCACAGTCGTGCAATAGGTGTGATTATAAGCAAAAAGGCGGGATGAATGCCCAATGCGTTTGTAAGGAAAAT
Organism: Acutalibacteraceae bacterium; assembly: GCA_045604525.1. Classification (GTDB taxonomy): domain Bacteria; phylum Bacillota; class Clostridia; order Oscillospirales; family Acutalibacteraceae; genus UBA8612. The sequence goes on along the minus strand of JAZUOH010000029.1, from coordinate 22,165 downwards.
TGAAAGGTATGAGTAAAACATACCGTAGCTCAGGTCAAGGCCTACTGCGCCTACGCCGTAGCCGAGCTTTCTGCCAAGCGATATTTTAGTCATTAACTGATTTTTCTCCCTTCTTTTGACATTAGCTTTATACATTATATTGTAATTTGATATATTTTTCAATATAACTGTAATATTTTATATTATTTTGTTGTTGAATCACGTTCTCTGTGATATAATAACTGAAATTGATTTTACGGAGAATATAATTGATGAAAAAATTACTATCTGCATCTGTAATGTGCGCTGACCTGAATAATATGCAAAAATCGGTTGAGGAGCTTGAAAAGGCAGGAATTGACCTGCTTCACATTGATATTATGGACGGAAGCTTTGTGCCTAATATTACCTTCGGCTTTGACCATGTAAACGCAATCAAGAGCATCAGCAATATTCCTCTTGATGTTCACATGATGGTGAGTGACCCGGCGCTTTTTATCGACAGAATGAATCTTGATGAAAATGACATAATTTCAGTGCACTGTGAAGCTGACGTGCATATACACAAAACTCTTGAGCAGATTAAAAACAGCGGTGTCAAGTCTGCATTGGCCCTCAATCCTCATACGCCCATTGAAAATATTAGGTATATTACCGATTATATTGATATGCTTCTTATTATGACTGTAAGCCCGGGCTTTGCAGGACAGAAGCTCTTTGCAGGTGCAGAGAAAAAGACAAGGGATGCACGTGAATATCTTGACTCACTCGGTTGTGATAATATTCCGATTGAAGTTGACGGTAATATCAGCCCTGAGAATGCCAAAAAGCTCAGTGCCTGCGGTGCCGATATATTCGTGCTCGGAACAAGCGGACTTTATGTGAAAAATAAAAGCGTAGAGCAGGCTGCTGCGGATTTGAGAAATATGCTCTGATTTATAACAGGAGTGAAAATATGTATAAGAATATCCGTTCTGCCGTTATGGGCAGTATAAATATGGATTTTATCATGGAGATGGAGAGGGTGCCCGAAAGCGGTGAAAACCTCGTCGGCTCAACCTACGGCTATGCAAACGGCGGTAAGGGTGCAAACCAGGCTTCAGCTCTTGCAAAGCTCGGTGCACAGACCAAAATGCTCGGCAAAGTCGGAAATGATTCTAACGGAAAAACGATTTTAACTAACCTTTCTGCTAAAGGTGTGGATATTAAAGACGTGTCAACCTCGGGCACACAAACGGGTCTCGCCGTTATAATGCTCGATAAAAGCGGCAAAAATCGCATTGTTGTTTACGAGGGTGCAAATGCAGAAATCTCTGCTGACGATGTTGCAAAAGGTATTGATAATATCGATTTGTTGCTCGTACAGTTTGAAACAAACGAAGAAGCTGTTGCGGCCTGTGTCAATGCCGCAATTAAAAAAGGTATTTACACCTTTGTTGACTGCGGACCTGCCAAAAACTTTGCTCTTGAAAAAATGCAGGGCGCAACGGTTATTACTCCTAATGAAAGTGAAACAAAGGCACTAACGGGAATATATCCCGATACTGATGAGAAAATTCTTGAAGCGTCAAGAATACTGATGGAAAGAAGCAAGGCGAAGTTTATTGTACTCAAACTTGGCGAAAGAGGCTGCAGTGTATGGGACGGTAATGAGCTGAAAATTCTGCCTGCTTATAAAAGTCCCGTTGTTGATACAACTGCAGCGGGTGACTGCTTTACTGCGGCAATGGCGCTTGAATATGTGCGTACGGGTGATATATACGCTGCGTGCGATATGGGAAACAGAGCAGGCTGTGTAGCGGTGAGCCGTATGGGTGCGGACAGCTCCATGCCCGACTATAATGATTTGCTCAATGTGAAAAATTCGATATAAAATGTCTGAGCCCTCATCTTTTTTGATGAGGGCTTTTTTAGTCGAGCTGAAATGCGCCGCGTGCCCAAAGTATCCATTTGGAACGGTCAAGCGGATTTACACCTCTGCGTGGGTTTATATGTTCAATGCCGTCTTTGCACTCTCGGTAGCCGTAAAAGCTTTGGCTCATAACAGCCTTGCCGGAGGAAATAACAGCAAGCCTTGTTGGGAAATCCATTGATGTGGCTACGGGAATTATTGCTTCAAGTATTGCCGTTTGTGAGTGTATGACGGGAGCATCGTATTCTCCGCCCATTTTTATTATCTCGCTCAGCAGTTTACCTGCAAGCTCTTCCGGTGAAGATATTCTTACCTTTAAAAGCGGTTCAAGTATTGTTGAACCGAGGTTGCTAAGTCCGTTCATAAATGCCATTGGTGTGCAAACAAAGAAATCAAGAGGATGCGTGTGTATTGTGTGGTGCTCACCACCGATAAGCGTGCATTTGAAATCAGTCACTTCCCAGCCGTATAAGCCCTGTTCAAGGCAGGCGTTGAACGATTGACGGATATGCGACTGATATCTGTAAAAACATTGATTGTTTGGTAACCTGCCGTGGTAGCTCACACCATAACCGCGCGGCATCGGCTCGAACTCAAATTCGACAACTGCCCAACAGGGCTTAGGCATTGTGTAGCTTGCTGCGGCAGTTCCTTTTGTGGCAGGGGTTTCTTTGTATATTACGGTAGGCGGTGAAAAATTCGCTGTAAGCGAGTATCTCTCTTTGAGCAGGTTTTCGATAACCTCAAGCTGTATTTTTCCTGTTGTGCTTATAGTAATTTCCTGTTGTCCGTTTTCCCATTTTGCATCTATATAAGGCTCTTCGTCGGATAATTCGCCAAGTGCCGCCGCAAGCTTCGGTATTTTGAGCGCATCGTTATCGGCAGGCGTAACCTTTACACGCAGAAACGGATGAACAAGCTCTGCACTGTTCAAAGCTTTGGGTGAGCCAATAAAATTACCTGCTTTTGCTGAAGGTAAGCCGTAAACAGCCGCTATATTGCCGCTGCTTACCAAACCCGAATCAACGAGTCTTGCTCCCGAAAAGGTTTTAATCTGAGAAATCTTTTCTTTTGCGACAGGCTTTTTTTCAATTTCAACCGCATCGTCATTTGCCGTCTTGGCGTTATTAGGGGGTGATATTTCAACTTCATCACGGTTGTTGAGTTCACCGCCGAAAAGACGAATATGCGAAACCTTACCGAGCGTTTTATCATGCTCAATTTTATAAATAATACCGCAAAGGCTATCGGTCTCGCTTTGTTTTGCAGACGGCATATATTCTGCCATAGTATCGACAAGAGCCTTTATACCGACAGAGTATTTTGCACTGCCGAAAATAACCGGAGCAAGTCTGCAAGCTGAAATCTCTTGTTTTATAAGTATTTTTGCTCTTTCTTTATCAAGCAGTTCATCGCATAAGTAAATATCCGCCGCTTCATCGTTAATATCAGCAAGTATCTGTGTTGCTGTTGATAAAAAGCCGTTATCATCCTTAATACATACATTAAGGGGATTTGCGGTAATATCGTTTAACGGCAGATATGCTTTGTCGGTAATGGCTTTAAGCTCTTTTATTACACCGTCGGTGTCTGCACCGTCTCTGTCAATTTTATTTATGAATATTATGTAGGGCAGATTGGCTTTGTGGAGTGATTTTAAAATGTTTTCGGTATGTGCACGTACACCCTCAACCGCAGAAATTACTACAACCGCATAGTCAAGGGCGCTGAGTGCACGCTCAACCTCACCTGCAAAATCTATATGTCCGGGTGTATCGATAATATTTATTGTTATATCACGCCATTTTGTACCGGCACTTGCAGTGCGCACGGAAATACCACGCTGTTTTTCGATAGCAAGGCTGTCTGTTGCCGCAGTGCCCGAATCAACACTGCCTGCATTTCTTATTGCACCGGTAAGGTATAATAGCTGTTCGGTCAGTGTTGTTTTGCCTGCGTCTACGTGCGCAAGTATTCCGATGTTATGAAAAATCTCTGCCAAATTCATCACCGTAAAATAAAATGTAAATATATTATATTTTATTTATAAACATATTTCAATGCTATCTTTACAGAAAACAGGCTGTAAAAATCGAAAGTTTTTTACAGCCTGTTTTGTCAGTTGTTCTCTTGTTCCTGTTCTTGTTCGTTTATGGTTTCTGCCGTATCAGTTTCTTCGATAATTACAGTTGTTATTTCTAACTCTTCGTTATAACCGCTAAGCAGTACCGCTACAGGCTTCTTTTTGCGCAACAGTGTGAATGCGACTGCCAGAAGAATAATTGTTACAGCCGAAATGATTGCACCAACCGTGAATCCTCTTGCTTCATATCTGAATTCAATTTCGTGTTCGCCTTCACTCAGATAAAAGCCGATAAAGCCGTTACCGATTTTGCATTCCTGCATTTCTTCTTTGCTTACACGGTTGCCGTCAACAAAAATCTGCCAGCTTTCATCATAGGGGATTGAGGTGTAGAATACACTGTTCTCGCTTGCTGTTGCCGTACCCTTGATGTAAGTGTCGTCGAAGGTTTCAATATTGAGCTGGCCGGATTTGAGAATATTATAGCCTTTTTCAAACTTTTCCATATCAATTCTGTTAAGGTAAACATCGATATAGCCGGAGTTGCCTTCGTTAATCGGTACGTTGACGTATACGGTATCACCGGCTTCAACATATCCGATACCAACAATATGCTCAGAATCAAAGTTGTGGTCGTAAACCGTATCAGCATAAGAAATTGAAACATCTTCTATATTGCTCGACTCAGCAAAAACATAGTAATTGCCGCTTTCCTTAATCTCGTAGTTAAGAGTAAAGCTTGCGTCAGAATCGTTAACCGTACGGAAGAAGGTAAGCTCACCGTTATCAAGGCCCGATGTAAACTCATTGATATTACTGTAATCAACAGATGTTATCTGTGCAGGTGTAAATACGTCTGCAATGCCCGTTGAACGCTCAAAATAATCATTCTGTACTATGAAGGGGTTTTCGTCAGAATAGTTCCAACCGAGTATTTCTTTGCCTACGTTATAACCTATATTAAGGTGATAGTTGTTTTCGTATGCTGTAAATTTGCTCACTTCAGTTGTGTAAGTGAAAAGCTGTTCTGATTGGACGGGGGTAGTTGTAGTGTTGTCTATAACGTATTTGAGCGAAGTCATCATATTGAAAACGGGTGTCTGATATCCGTTATAGGTATAGCTGTTTATGAAGTTTCCGTCAAGACCGAGATAGTTTATAAGGTTTGACGTGCTTTCGTAAGCCATTGATGAGAATATTGAAACGCCGTTATAGTCGTACCACGAGGGATCCATTCTCGTGCGCAGGTCAGTCAGCTCCATTCTGTAGAACTGATTGTTTTCCTTTTTATCGAGGCTACGCTTTATTGCAACAAATTTATCGTAATCGCTTGTGTAATAGGTTTTCTGCTGCTGCATTACGTAGTGAGAGGTGTTGCCGATTGCCGCCTCGGAAACAACACAGCAGAAAAGAAGCAGTGCAATTGCACTTGATTGGTATTTGCCGCTGTTCATCATTATCATAACAAGCGTGTAGAATACAACAAAAACAATTGAGATTATTACCGTGTCTTCGTTAACATTCTTAGAGCCTAATTTCTGTGTGATGATAATGAATGAAAGTGCAGCAATGCCAACGGTAAGAAGCATTTTCGGTGTGTAATCCTTAATGTGAACAACAGCCTTATATGCCATTACAAGCAGTATGAACGAGTAGATGTACGAAAGTCTGTAGGGCAGGTCATTCGGAAAATGGAAGCCGTGCCACATATAGTTGAGCATATTGAGGTTGAAGCTTATGAAAAGAATGCCCAGCAGTGCTATATAGCATACTTTTTCACGTTTGGAGTAGTGCTTGGAATAGAGATAAAGCGGTGCAAGAAGTGCGGAAATTATACCGCAGTATACGTTGGGAAGTACGTCCTCGCCGCTGCTTCTGATTGTGGGGTCAACTGAGTTGAGGTGGTTAGCAATAAAGTCAAATATTTTAAAATAAGTCTTTGCCTCAGACGGGAATGTTCCCGAGGTTGCTGACGAATTCTGCAGAATGAAAAATAACGGCAGAAGCAGTATTGCCGCAATGCAGGCAGCTGCAACCGATGCACCGGCAAAGCGTATGCCTGCACTGAAGAATCTTGAATTGGCAAGTGCTTTAATCGGGCTTTTCTTCTGCTTGGGACCTTTTACTCGGTTACCTTCGCTGTCAACGTATACGGTTGAAGTAAATTTATCCGTAAGAGTATATCTGCTGATATAGAATGCAATAAAATATATTACGGAAAAGATACATACTATATATGCCATATAGTAGTTGGACAGCATAACGACGGCAAGGGAGAACATATAAGTTCTGAATTTACCTTTTGTTATTATCAGCTCAATGCCGTACATAACAAGCGGGAAGATTGCCATTGCATCTATCCACATAATGTTCCAATAGTATGCGATAAAAAATCCGCAGAAAGAATAGAGCACGCCGAAGGATGCTGTTGAAAAATCGTTTTTACCTGTTGTTTTACGCAGATAATACGAAAAGAATGCACTTGCAAAAGATGCCTTGAGAAGTACCATAACCGCTATGGCTTCGGGCATATTTATATGACCTGCAAGTAGCATTACTATTGCAAGAGGGCTTGCCAGATAGTTGCTGAAATTGCCCAGAAAGCTTGAGCCTAAACCGGAATTCCACGAATATATAAGGCTTTCACCTTGCGTAATTCTGTCATAAAGCTCGGCAAACAGCGGGCCATACTGATGATAAAGGTCCATTCTCAGCACCGTGTAATCGCCAAAAGGTATTACGTTGAAGCAATAGTAAACAACTATCATCACAAAAGCTGAGGCGGCAAAGGCAAGAAACGAATATGCGTTGTCTTTTGCCGTGCGGATAAGCTTGTTCTTTTTCACTTCCTTAACACTCCTTAAAAATAATAAAGATATATTAACATAATCTAATTGCTTTTTCAACTGTTTGTGTTTAGTTTGTTCTATTTCGGGACAAGAATTCATACAATGTGGTAAACCAAGCAGGAGGAAATCAAAAATGACTCAAGAAAGTATAAAAAGGTTCGATACAGCCGCAAAGTGCACCGGAGTCAGAATAAGAAGATTGTTACTTAATTTGCCCGATAATATTAAATCACAAGCGCAGGAAATACGCCTGCGTTGCGGAAGGCCGATAATGGTGTGCGGACTTTTCGGTGATGTGTTTGTTAACGATGTCGGTCGTGAAAGCTACATATTATCTTCTTCTGCAGTTAAAGCGACAATAAGCGACGTTGAAGATTGCTTCAAAATTATTTGCGGCTATTCGGTGCATACACATCAAAGCAGTATTTGTAATGGCTATGTCACTGTGCAAGGCGGTCACAGAGCGGGAATTGCGGGCACGGCAGTGAATCTTAACGGTGAAATAAATGCCATACGTGAGGTGTCATCAATAAATATACGTATTGCACGGCAATTTAAAGGCATAGCTGAAGAACTGCTTGCTTTTATTTCATCTCTTGATAGAAAGAGCGTAATTATTGCGGGTGCGCCCTCAAGCGGCAAAACAACGGTTTTACGTGACCTTGCTCGTTTGCTGTCTTCTGCTGAAGGCGGATTTCAGAAAACGGTAATTATTGATGAACGTGAAGAAATTGCGGCTTGTTTTAACTCCGTGCCGCAAAATGACGTCGGCATCAGCAGCGATGTGCTGACGGGTTACCGTAAAAGCGAAGGTGTTACTATTGCCTTGAGGTCAATGTCGCCGCAGAATATTGTTATTGATGAAATCACTACGCTTGAAGAAGCCGGGAAAATAGAATCAGGTCTTAATTCCGGGGTGAATTTCTATTTAACTGCGCACGCCTGTGACCGATATGAGCTAATGAGAAGGAAGCCTGTAAGACATTTGCTTGAAACGGGTGAATTCGGCGCGGTTGCTTTTCTTGATAATAAAGAGAATCCGTCAAAAATCAAAGAGTTTATATTGGCAGGTGATTTATCTGATGAAAACAGCAGGTGTAATATTGACAGCTTCAGCAGTGCTTGCGGCAGGCTTTTATGCGGCAACACTTGTTAATAAACGAATATTATTTCTAAAAAGCTGTATTTCACTTATAAATCAGTTTTCTGTTGATATAGGTTACTGCAGTGTTCCGCTTGATATTCTTTTTAAAAATGCCTCTGATAATTCTCAATTCAAACATCTCAGCTTTATCACGGAAGTTGCAAAGAATATGTCGGACGATTTTTCTGTTGTGTGGAAGACAGCTGTAAACAGTTTTTTTTTAAATAATATGTTGCCGAACAAGGATAAGCAGCTGTTACTGAGCTTTGGCGAAAAATTAGGCACTACAGATTGTGAACATCAGCTTAAGCTATGTGACGAATACATAACCAGACTTAACGAAAGCTATGATGAAGCTCTCCATAACAAAAACGAGAGAATAAAGCTTTTAAAATCCTTGAGTGTTGTCGGAGCACTGTTGATTACCGTGTTGTTCGTTTAATGGGGAGGATGTATGGAATTTGTTCTTGTCTTTAAAATCGGTGCATTAGGGCTTGGCGTTGCCGTTTTGCATCAGGTGCTTGCTAAATCCGGAAGAGATGAGTATGCAATGCTGACTACACTTGCAGGCGTTCTTGTAATTGTCATGATGCTTATTCCGGAGCTTGCCGAGCTATTAACCGATTTGAAAAGATTGCTGGATTTTTAAATTATGGAAATATTAAAAATTATCGCAGTTGCCGTTGGCGGCTGTGTAATAACGGTTTTGCTGAATCAATATAAACCTGAATATGCTCTTTTTACACGGTTGGCTGTTGTTTTGTTTATAGGCCTTACGGTTTTTGAAAGCTTTTCACGTGCCGCAAGTGATACCATAGCACTTGCAGACGGGCTAAAAATAAACGGAGAGTATATTCTGCTGCTTTTAAAAGCGTTGTCGGTTTCAGTTGTTTGCGGCATAGTCAGCGATATTTGTTCGGATACGGGTAATAAGGCAATTGCGACCTGTGTTGACCTTGCAGGCAGACTTTGTGTTATGTTGCTTGCAGTACCTCTTTTGAGCGCTTTGACACAGCTTGCAAGGGAGTTTATAAAGCAATGAAGAAGAAACTGTTTATTGTAACTGTGTTGATTCTTTTGTTTCTTTTTTCATTTGTATCCTCTGCAGAAAACGAAATCTTCAATGAACAGCTTGAGGCAAGCGGTGCATCAGATTTATTTTCGCATCTTAATGATGAACAGCTTGAGCTTCTAGAAATACTCGGCATTGAAAAGATTGATTTCAATACTGTGTTCGAGGCATCGCCTCGAAAGGTATTAGACTTGTTTTATAAGCTGATTGTCAATGAGTATTTATCGCCGTTCAAAGCCTGCATAAGTTCAGCGGTAATGCTTTTTTGTGCGGCTATAGCATCTGTATTTGTTTCCGGTTTGGGTAAATCCGAGTCTGCAATAACCGTGTTTTGTTCACTTGCAGTTTCTTTAAACGTGATTGTGCCGATAAGTGAGTGCCTAACTCGTGTTATATCTGCAGTTTTACTTACGTCCGATTTTATGCTTGTGCTTATTCCCGTGCTTGCAGCAGTGCTTACAGTCAGCGGTAATCCTACGGCGGCACTGAGCTATAATTCGCTGTGCTTTGTCTCTGCTCAGCTCGTGTCATCCTTAATGTCGGATTTTATCAGACCGCTTGTGCAGATGACTTTTTCTATAGGCATAATTGCAGGAATTTCACAGCTGATTAACCTTGAAAAAATCGTCAGTTTTATCAAGAAAACGGTTATGTTTTTAATGAGTCTTGCTTCAACTGTATTTATAACAATGCTAAGCATTAAAGGGATGCTGGCGGCAAGTGCTGATACTGTAGCGGTGCGTGGCGTACGTTTTTTAATAGGTAATCTGATACCGGTTGTAGGCGGTGCCGTGAGCGATGCATATAACTCGATTGCAGGTACGCTTATTCTTGTGAAAAATACTGTCGGTGTTATCGGAATTGCCGTCATTTCTGTTACGGTTTTGCCTGTAATTACGGAATGTGTTTGCTGGATTTTGTCGCTTAATTTATTATCTGCGCTATCCGATGTTTTGTCGCTTGATAGAATATCGTCTTTGTTTAAAAGCGTTTCATCTTCAATGGTTTTGCTGGCTGTAACACTTGTTTTTTCCGCTGTTGTTTTTGTGCTGAGCATAGGTCTTGTTATGCTGATGAAGGGCGGTGGCTGATTGCTGATTTTAAAGGAATGGGCAATATCTGTCGTGTCTGCTTGTACCGTTATTGCTGCAGTCAGCTTTTTGGCGCCCTTAGGAATCAACGGCAAAAGCCTTAAAGTAATTGCAGGGTTATTTACTATTCTTTGCTTTGTTGCTCCGCTCACTCAGCTTGATATTGATACGGAAACCAAGAAATACACCTCTGATTTTAGCAAATGGATTAAAGACAGCGAGCTTGAAGAAACAGTTGAAAAGCAGATTACAGACACACTTGCCGATGAAATAAAAGCAGGTATATCGGCATATCTTGATAACAGCGGCGCAACAGATTATTCGGTTGATGTCAAGGTCGGGATTGATTCCTCTGATAATATTTCAGTCGATTATATTCGGGTGGAAATTCTGCAGGATTTTGATGCAAATCAGCTGATTGATTTTGTTAAGGCAAATTATGGTGAAGTGCCGGATTTAACTGTTATAAACAAGGAGAAAGAATGAATAAAGAGAATATAAACGAAGTTATTTTAAGGGTTAAAAACGATAAAAAATGCCTATTGATTATAGCTTGTGCATTTTTGGGAATTATACTAACTGTTATATCTGCGCTGTCTACAGATGAAAAAAATGAATCGGTTTCAGAACCGGAATGTGAAAGGTTTGATGAATCAAAATACACATCTGAATTAGAAAGCAAGCTTGAAGGTATGGTTTCTCTTATTAACGGTGCGGGTGAGTGTCACGTGATAGTAACTCTCGAGTGTGATTATGAAACCGTCTATGCCCGTGACGGCAGTTTATCAAAGGATGATAATTCAACTGATGAAGACAGCGAATACATAATTATTGATACCGACCGTACACAAGGCGGTTTGCTTCTTAAAACAGTTACACCTAAAGTGCGGGGTGTTGCCGTTGTTTGCAACGGTGGTGATTCCACATACGTTAAATCAGCAATTATTGAAATGATGTCAGCGGTGCTAGATATAGGCACAAATCATATCAGTGTTGCGAAAATAAAATGAGAAAAGGAGAATTTTTATGAACGTTATAATCAGAAAAAGGCAGATAATTATGTCTGCGCTTGTGCTTGCCTTGGGCTCGGCTGTGTTTGTTAATTGGTACTTTACAAAGCCTGAAGCCGAACAGACTGGTAAGGACGAAACCGTAAGTTATTCGGTTCTCGGCGATGCTCAGTATGTTTCTGCTACGGGTGAGAAAGTAACTCAAGTACAGTCAGCTTTGTCAGATTCAAAAATAAATCGCTCAAAAGCTCACGATGAAGCCTTTGAAAAGCTTAAAGATGTTATAAATGATCCGTCAGCATCAAAATCAGCCGTTGATTCTGCGGCAAAACAGCTTGCATCTCTTACTGATACAATTAAGCTTGAGTCCGATATCGAATCGCTCGTTAAATCAAAGTGTGGTTTTGATTGCGTTGCCGTAATAAACAGCGGAAAAGCAGAAATTGTTTGTGAAAAAGGAAGGCTTGACAGCACTTCAATACTGCAAATTAAAGAAATAATATTAAAGCATACAAATTTAAATTCTGAAAATATTACAATATTTGATGCAAAATAGTTGTTTATTTTTAAAAATGTGTTATAATAGCCGAAAAGGAGGTTGTAGCTATGGAAAAACAGCCCGCTAATTCGGTAGCATCCCAGCTTGTAATTTCAGACGATGTAATCGCTTCTGTTGCAATGAACGCTGCAAAGGACATAAACGGTGTCGGCAAAATTGTTCAGCGCCCCAAGGATATGCGCAGTGTCGTTGAAATTTTTGAAGGTGCGCTCAAATATGTCGAGGTTTCTTCTAACGAAAAGACCTACACCATCAAAATTCATATAACAATCAAAGACGGCGAAAAGATTCCTGTTGTTGCCGCGGAGGTACAAAAGGCGGTCAAAAATGCCGTGCAGGGTATGACCGGCTGTGTTGTATCAAAAGTTAATGTTCGTGTTGCAGATGTTGAGATTACTGAAAAACGTACCTAATCAAGAGAAAATGATTTTTAACCCTCTGCTGCAACAAATAGCGGGGGGTATTTTATTTTTTATTTCGGAGGACAAGCCATGACACGCAGACAGGCAAGAGAGCAGGCATTTATTCTGCTCTTCGAAAAATCTTTCAATCCCGAGGCAACTATAGATGATTTGATTGAGCTTGCCAAAGAGCTCAGAATGCTTGAGGATGACGATTTTGCACAGATGTTGGTACATACCACCTGTGATAATCTTGAAGCTATTGATGAGAGAATCAGCGAAAACTCTCGTGGCTGGAAGATTAACCGAATCCCTAAAGTAACACTTGCCATTATTCGTCTTGCTCTTGCAGAAATTCTTTACTGTGACGATATCCCGGACGGAGTTACGGTAAACGAAGCTGTTGAGCTTGCTAAAAAATATTCCACACCCGAGGATGCGTCTTTTATTAACGGCCTTCTCGGCACTGTTGTGAGGTCGAAATAAATGCCGCTTTATCTCGGTATAGATACCAGCAACTATACAACCTCACTTGCGGTTGTGAATACAGATGATATGACCTGTGTTCAGTCAAAACGCCTTTTACCCGTTGCCGAAGGCTCGCTTGGCCTCAGACAGTCTGATGCGCTTTTTCATCACACTGTCCGTCTTCCAGAGCTATTTGATAAGCTTTCACAGGAATGTGACCTTAAGAACGTATCTGCTGTCGGCGTTTCGTCAACTCCCCGAAGTGAGGAAGGGTCTTATATGCCTTGCTTTCTGGCAGGTATCAGTGCGGCAACAGCTTTTGCAAAAGCAGGCGATGTTTCTCTGCACAGATTTTCTCATCAGCAGGGACATATTGCTGCCGCCTTGTTTTCGGCTGGTAAGCTTAGCTTACTTAACGAAAAATTCCTCGCATTTCACGTATCCGGCGGCACGACCGAAGCGGTAATTGTTTCGCCTGATAAAGACAAAATCTGTTCTACACAGCTTGTCGCTTCTTCTCTCGATTTAAAAGCAGGCCAGGCTGTTGACAGAGTCGGTGTAGCGATGGGTTTGCAGTTTCCTGCAGGCCGAGAGCTTGATGTTTTAGCAAGCAGTTACAGCGAAAAAGTTAAGGTTAAACCCGTTTTGAAGGGCTGTAATTGCTCGCTTTCCGGAATTGAGAACAAGTGTAAAAAGATGCTTGCAGACGGTGAGCCTAAGGAAAAGGTTGCACGTTACTGTATTGAATTTATTTGTGCTTCGCTCGATTCTATGGCCGAGGTGCTTTTAAATCAATACGGAAATATGCCGCTTGTTTTTTCCGGCGGTGTTATGAGCAATAGCATTATAAGCAAAAAACTTGGTGAGAAATACGGAGCTGTATTTGCAAAGCCCGAATTTTCTTGCGATAACGCTGTCGGTACAGCCGTACTGACGGCAATTACGGAGAAGGTATTATGAACACACCTGTCTTGACTGTAGGGCAGATTAACACTTATATCAAATCAATTATCGACGGCGACCCTAATCTTTCAACGGTGTTTGTTGTCGGTGAAATTTCTAATTTTACAAATCATTACCGTACGGGTCATTTCTATTTCACACTCAAAGATAAGGATTCCGCCATTAAAGCTGTAATGTTCCGAAGCAGCGCGCAACGGCTACGCTTTATGCCGGAAAACGGTATGAGCGTTGTAATCCGCGGTCGAATATCTGTTTTTGAGCGTGACGGACAGTATCAGCTGTATGCAGATGATATGCAGCCTGACGGTGTAGGTGCACTCAATATTGCTTTTGAACAGCTCAAGGCAAAGCTTGAAGCACAGGGCTTATTTGATAAAGAGAGAAATAAGCCTATTCCGAGAGTGCCTGAAAGAATAGGTGTAATAACATCGCCGACGGGTGCCGCCGTGCGTGATATATTAAATGTGCTCGGCAGAAGATTTTCGTATTCAAAAATTGTTTTTGTTCCCGTTCAGGTTCAAGGTCCGACAGCCGCACCGCAGATAGCACGGGCAATCGAACTACTTAACAGACATTCTGCCGCTGACGTTCTCATAGTCGGCAGGGGAGGCGGCTCAATTGAAGATCTGTGGGCTTTTAACGAAGAATGTGTTGCTTTGGCGGTTAGCAAAAGTGAAATTCCCGTTATTTCCGCTGTCGGTCATGAAACCGATTTTACAATTTGCGACTTTGTTGCCGATTTGCGTGCCCCGACACCTTCTGCCGCCGCAGAAATTGCAGTACCGGACAAAAGAGAGCAGCTCTATTACGTAAACGGTCTTTCACAGCGTTTGTCTGAATCAATGTTAGACAGAATATTGCAGGGAAAGCTTTACATTGATGCACTTTCACGTTCGCCGATTCTTAAAAATCCTCTTACCTTCGTAGATAATGGCAGACTGACTCTTGACAGTCTTCTAAACCGTTTGCTTTTTGCACAGAAAAGTATTGTAACGGATAAAACCGTTAATTTTGCTTCTGTTTGTTCAAAGCTTGATGCTTTAAGCCCGCTGAAGGTGCTTTCACGCGGATATGCGGCTGTATATTCCGGTAAAAGAGTAGCCGGAAGTGCAAGTGATGTTGATATGAACAGCTTAATGACGGTGCGTTTTAACGACGGCGAAATTATCTGTCAGCCGCAGAGAAGAAATCTTTTTGATGAGGTGGAGTAAATGAAAAATTTGACTTATGAAAAAGCTCTTGAAAAGCTTGAAATAATTGTTGATAAGCTTGAGCAGGGCAGTATTCCGCTTGATAAATCGCTTGACCTTTTTGAAGAAGCAAATAAGCTTGCCGTATACTGTAAGCAGTGTCTTGACAGTGCTGAACAAAAAATTGTCCGTCTTACCGAGGATGGTTCGGAGGTTGACGGAATTGAATAAATCATATACTCAAGAAGAATATATTTCACTTATAAATTCTTCGCTTTATAACTATGTTTCACTTACAGGCGGAGAAGAGGACAGAGTCAGTGATGCTATGCTTTACAGCCTTAAAAACGGTGGTAAACGAGTTCGCCCGATGCTTGTGCTTGAATTCTGCAGGGCTTGCGGCGGTGAGGTTGAAAAGGCTCTGCCTTTTGCCTGTGCGCTTGAAATGATTCACACCTATTCTCTTATCCACGATGATTTGCCTTGTATGGATGATGACGATTTTCGTCGCGGAATGCCTTCGTGCCATAAGCAGTTTGACTATGCAACTGCCTTGCTTGCCGGTGACGGCTTGCTGACACTTGCTTTTTCGGTTGCTTCTTCCGCTTCACTTGACCCCGAAACAGTTGTAAGGGCTGTTAAACTTCTTTCTGACTGTGCAGGTTATCGTGGTATGATAGGCGGCCAGACAATGGACCTTCAACATGAGAATAAACAAATAACACTCGAACAGCTTCGCACAACTGATGCGCTTAAAACAGGTATGCTTATTTATGCCGCTTGTGTGCTTGGCTGTTTTGCCGCAGGTGCTGATGAAAGGGCTGTTTCTGCCGCAGAGATTTATGCTCAAAATATCGGTCTTGCGTTTCAGATTGTTGACGATATTCTTGATATAACCTCAACTGCTGAAGAGCTCGGCAAACCGATAGGCAGTGATGCGGAAAATCTTAAATCAACTTATCCTGCGCTTCTCGGTCTTGAAAAATCTAAGGAGCTTGTTAATCAGCTTACTCAAAGTGCCGTAGATGCTGTTTCGGTTTTTGGCGATAACGGCAAATTCCTCAGCGACTATGCTGTTAAGCTCTCTGTTCGTACCAAATAATTATTTGAGGCGTTAAATAATGAACGATTCAATTCTCAAAAACATAAAATCGCCTGATGACGTTAAAAAGCTCAGCTTTGAGGAGCTTGAAGAACTTTCTTCACAAATCAGACACGAGCTTATTTCCACTGTTTCAAAGAACGGCGGCCATCTTGCATCTAACCTTGGTGTAGTTGAGTTGACAGTTGCTTTGCACCGTTGCTTTGATTCACCGAAGGATAAGTTTGTGTTTGATGTCGGTCATCAGATTTATACTCATAAGCTGCTCACGGGCAGATATGACCGCTTCTCTACAATCCGTACTGAGGGCGGTCTTTCGGGCTTTCCGAGGCCTGCCGAAAGTGAACACGACATTTTTCAAACAGGCCACAGCAGTACGTCTATTTCATCTGCTTACGGTATAAGCGTATCAAATTTGCTCAAGGGCACAAAGCATTATACGGTTGCAGTAATCGGTGACGGTGCATTTACGGGCGGCCTTGCTTATGAAGCTATAAATAACGTTGGCAGAAACAAAGATGCAAAGCTTATCGTAATACTTAATGACAATGAAATGTCAATTTCGCAGAATGTAGGCTCTGTTTCAAAATATCTTACTAACATTCGCACGACAAAGCAGTATTTCCGTCTTAAAGCAGGCCTTGAAAAAACTCTTAATCATATTCCTGTTATAGGCTCGGGCCTTTCGAGATGTGTTTATAATATTAAAACCGCTCTTAAGAATAAATTTTACAACAGTAATATGTTTGAAGATCTCGGCTTCAGATATATGGGCCCTGTTGACGGACATAATATTCGCAAGCTCACCGATATACTTGAAGAAGCGAAGAATATTGACCGACCTGTTCTTCTTCACGTTCACACAAAGAAAGGCAAGGGATACGAGCTTGCCGAGCAGAATCCGAGTGTTTTTCACGGCATATCAAAGTTTGATACGGATACAGGCGAAACCGTTCCTAAGGGTGCCAATTTCTCCGATGAATTCGGCAAATATCTTTGTGAGCTTGCTTCAAAGGACAGCCGTATCTGCGGCATAACGGCTGCAATGTCGCTCGGCACGGGCCTCAGCGAATATGCACGTGATTATTCCGAGCGTTTCTTTGATGTTGGCATTGCAGAGGAGCACGCTGTTGTTTTTGCCTCGGGCCTTTCAAAGGGCGGTATGGTGCCGTTTTTTGTTGTTTATTCAACTTTTCTTCAGCGTTGCTATGACCAGCTTATACACGATGCCGCACTGCAAAAACAGAAAATGATTATTGCCGTTGACCGTGCAGGCTTTGTAGGTGAAGACGGTGAAACGCATCAGGGTATTTTTGACGTTGCATTTATGAATACAATTTCAAATTTTACAATCTATTCTCCCTCGACTTATGAGGAGATGAGAAAAGATATGTATAAGGCTGTTTATAAAGACAGCAATGTAATTGCAATCCGATACCCGAGGGGCAGTGAATGTGAACTGCCGGATGATTTTAAACCCACCTATGATGTTTATGACGTTTACGGTGATGAGGATGCCGATGTTTCACTGGTAACATACGGACGTATTTTCGGTAACGCCTGTAAGGCATATACACAGCTAAAAAAACAGGGCAAGAGTATACGTGTTGTCAAGCTTAATAAGATTAAACCGCTCGACCCGTCAATAATCGAAATTCTCAAAGACAGCCGTAATATTTATTTCTTTGAGGAGGGAATACAAAACGGCGGTGTCGGTGAAAAGCTTGCGCTTCGCTTGCTTGAAGCAGGTTATCACGGCGGTTATCAGCTTACGGCGGTTGATTACTGCTTTGTTGAGCAAGGCAGTGTGGAATCAACAATTCGCAAAAATAATCTTGATGCCGATTCGATGGTACGTATAGTGGGAGGTGCTTTTGATGGCTGAAAAACAAAGGCTTGACGTAGCTCTTTTTGAGCTTGGGTATACCGAAAGCCGAGAAAAAGCACGTGCACTTATCATGGCTGGCCAGGTTTACGTAAACGGCCAGAAATCGCTAAAAGCGGGCGACAATATAAAGCCGGACGATAAAATAGAAGTCAGGGGCGAAAAAATGCCTTTTGTCAGCCGTGGCGGTTATAAGCTTGATAAGGCTATGAAATCCTTTTCGATTACGCTCGAAAATAAAATTTGTATGGATGTCGGTGCCTCGACCGGCGGATTTACTGACTGTATGCTGATGAACGGTGCCGTTAAGGTTTATGCTATTGACGTAGGATACGGCCAGCTTGCCTGGAAGCTTCGCAGCGATGAGCGGGTTGTCAACCTTGAGCGTACAAATTTCCGCTACGTTACACGTGAGCAGGTGCCGGACGAAATTGATTTTTCGAGTGTTGATGTTTCTTTTATTTCGCTCAAACTCATTCTGCCCGTCCTTTATTCTTTACTTTCGGATGAAGGTGAGGCTGTTTGTCTTGTTAAACCTCAGTTTGAAGCAGGCAGAGATAAAATAGGGAAAAAAGGTGTTGTGCGTGATAAGGCTGTGCACCTTGAAGTTATTGAAAACTGTATTGCTTATGCAAGGGATAATTCTTTTTACGTAAAAGGTCTTGATTTCTCACCCGTAAAGGGTCCGGAAGGCAATATTGAGTACCTTATGTATATTTCAAAGCAAGAAATCGACGAGCCTGATATTGATGCTTCAGCGGTTGTTGAGGCTTCACATCTGGCACTTGATAAGGAATGAGGTGGCTGATATGAAAATTGCGGTCATACCTAATCTTACAAGAGAATATGCGCTCAAAACTACTCTTGATGTTATTTCTCAGCTTAAAAAACACGAAGCCGTAATAATTCTTGCCGATTACGTTGCGCAGGAAATTGACGACTGTGACGGTATAGAGTTTATGAGTGTCGAAAAAGCAGCAGAAGCTTGCGATGTAATAATTGCAATCGGCGGTGACGGCACAATTTTACGCACGGGTAAGATTGCCGCTGTGCACGGCAAGCCGATTCTTGGCATAAATGCAGGCAGGCTTGCCTTTATGGCGGGTATTGAGCGTCACGAGCTTGATTTGCTGGATAAGCTTTTCATCGGCGATTATACGGTAGATAAACGTATGATGCTTGATGTTCAGGTTTTTGATGAACTCGGTATGTGTGTACATAGGTGCAACTGTATCAACGATGCTGTCTTTTCTCGCAGAGTTAGCCGAACCATTATCGAAGTAACTGTTGAAAATAACGGCCGTTTTGTGAATAACTTCTGGGGCGACGGCGTGATTTTTGCCACACCTACAGGCTCAACTGCTTATTCTCTTTCGGCTGGCGGTCCCGTTGTTGACCCGACTATTGAGAGTATTATACTTACTCCCGTTTGCACACATTCGCTATTCAGTCATCCTATTATTTTTCGTGCTGATGAACGAATGCACATATATGCCACAAAAGAGGATGAAAAAGAGCTGTGCGTGCTTTGCGACGGTGAAGAGCCCGTAAGCATTGGTGAAGGCTGTTCAGCTATTGTTCAGCGTTCAAATATTGCGGCGGAATTTATCAGAATAAAATCCGACAGCTTTATCGAAATACTCAATACTAAAATGTTACATCCGTAAGGGGATTAAATTATGAAGAAAAAAAGACTTGAACTTATTCTCAAAGCAATTGAACAGCAGGATATTGCCACTCAGGAGGAGCTTCTTCTTGCGCTCAAGGCACACGGTCTTGACGTTACACAGGCAACAGTTTCAAGAGATATAAAAGAGCTTGGCCTTGTCAAATCAATGGGCAGAAACGGCAGATACCGCTACACCGCTCCAAAAGCCTCAAACACGGATGCAGTAAAGAATTTTCATAATATAATTGCTCCCTCCGTGCTTTGGGTGGATTATGCAATGAATACGGTTGTTATTAAGTGCTATCCCGGTATGGCGCAGGCTGTGTGCGCCGCTATTGATACAATGGAGTTTAACGGCGTTGTAGGCACACTAGCGGGTGATGATACTATTTTTGTGCTCTGCCGCAGTGAAGAGCTTGCTGTCGGTTTTATGCACAATGTAAGAGATATGATTTCTAAATAAATGAGGTGGAGATATGCTCCTTAACCTTAAAATTGAAAATGTTGCAATTATAGAGAGCGCAGATATTACGTTCAGCTTCGGTCTGAATATAATGACAGGTGAAACAGGCGCAGGTAAGTCAATAATTATTGACTCTATAAATGCGGTTCTCGGTGAGCGAACATCAAAAGAGCTTGTTCGCACGGGTACACAGAAAGCGTCTGTTACGGCGCTTTTCAAGGTCGATAATGTACAGTTTTCTGATATTTATGATGAAATCGGCATTGACCCCGAGGATGACGGAAGTTTGCTGATTCGCCGAACAATTTCGGCAGACGGCAAAAATACCTGCCGTGTAAACGGTTCCCCCGTGACTGTAGGTATGCTCAAATCTCTCGGAAGGGAGCTTATCAATATTCACGGCCAGCACGACAGCCAGCGTCTGCTTAATCCGGAATGTCATTATGAATTTGTCGATACAATGGCGGATAACGGTTGTTTGCTTGATGAGTACAGAAAAAATTATTATGCGCTTTGCGATTTACGTCGGGAGATAGCTTCGCTTGTTATTGACGATGAGGAAAAGAACCGACGCATTGAACTGCTCACGTATCAAATAAATGAAATTGAAAACGCACAGCTTACCGTCGGCGAGATGGAAGAACTGAAATCATCTCGTCTGTTTTACAGAAATATTGAAAAAATTATTTCTGCCGTAAACGAGGCTTATGCTTTTATATCCGGTAACGATGAAAATGCAGGAGCTTTCCAGGAAATAAAAATGGCAGCAAGGTGTATTGATGAGGTTTCGCAGTATTCTTCTTCACTGACCGAAACTGCTCAGCTGCTGAACGATATTTATTATCAGCTTGAGGATGCGGATGACCGTCTGAGAGCTTCACTCGATGAGCTCGAATACGACCCCGAGTATGCTTCACAGGTTGAAGCAAGGCTTGATTATCTGAATAAGCTGAGCCGTAAATACGGTGCTGATGAAGAGGATATGCTCGCTTACTGTGAAAAATGCAAAGCAGAGCGTAGTGAAATTGAGTTTTCCGATGACAGACTTGAGGAACTCAAGAAAAAAGAAATTAAGCTGTCCGAAACAGTCAATCAGTTAGCACAAAAGCTTACGGATTCCCGTATCAGTATAGGCGAAGGCTTTGCCGAAAAAGTATGTGAAGAACTTAGATTTCTTGATATGCCCAACGTTGTTTTTTCGGTTGACAGACAGCCTGCGTCTCTGAGTGAAAACGGAGCAGATACAATCGAGTTCCTTATTTCGCCTAATGCGGGTGAAAACCTAAAGCCGCTTGCCAAAATTGCTTCCGGCGGTGAATTGTCAAGAGTGATGCTTGCTATCAAAAATGTGCTTTCAAATAAAGATACAATTGATACGCTTATTTTTGATGAAATTGATGCAGGTGTCAGTGGTAGGGCGGCAGTTAAGCTCGGTAAAAAGCTCAGTGAGGTATCAAGAGGCAGACAGGTGCTCTGCGTAACGCATCTTGCGCAGATAGCCGCACAGGCGGACCATCATTTTGAAATAAGCAAAGCTACCGTTGACGGAAAAACATACACGAGTGTCACACCGCTTGACAGAGAGGGCAGAAAATATGAGCTTGCCCGTATTATAGGCGGTGAGACCGTCACTCAGACACAGCTTGATATGGCAGAAGAAATGTTGACAAACATATAAATTTGTATTATTATTTCAAGTATATTTATTCGGAGGAATCAGAAAATGACAATTTATGACGAGCTTGTTGCCAGAGGCTTAATTGCTCAGGTAACGAATGAAAAAGAAATTAAAGACCTTATCAACAACGGTAAGGCTACGTTTTATATTGGTTTTGACCCAACGGCAGATTCATTGCATGTAGGACATTTCATGGCACTTTGCCTTATGAAGAGATTGCAGATGGCAGGCAATAAGCCGATTGCATTGCTTGGCGGCGGAACAGGTATGATAGGCGATCCTTCGGGCAGAACGGATATGAGACAGGTTCTCACAAAAGAGACTATCGAGCACAATATCAATTGCTTTAAAAAGCAGATGAGCAGATTTATAGATTTTGGCGAAGGCAAGGCACAGATGGTAAAGAATGCCGATTGGCTTCTTGATCTTAACTATGTGGACGTACTTCGCGAGGTAGGAGCATGTTTTTCTGTTAATAATATGCTTCGTGCAGAGTGCTATAAGCAGCGTATGGAGAAAGGTCTTTCTTTTCTTGAATTCAACTATATGATAATGCAGAGCTATGACTTTTATTATCTGTATAAAAACTACGGTTGTAATATGCAGTTCGGCGGAGACGACCAGTGGTCAAATATGCTGGGCGGTAC
>JAZUOH010000028.1:0-51981 GCA_045604525.1 Acutalibacteraceae bacterium | reverse complement strand
CCGCATTACTAAAATACAAGGAGGTTAAAAACATGTACAAAAAAGATGGCAACAACGAAATAAAAACATTATCACACTCAAAATACAGATGTAAGTACCATATACTATTTGCCCCAAAATACAGTAGCAAAGAAATATATGGAAAACTGAAAAAAGATATCGGAGAGATAATAAGAAAATTGTGCGAACAAAAAGGAGTAGAGATCATAGAGGCAGAAGCGTGTAAAGACCATATACACCTTTTAGTGTCGATACCACCTTACCTAAGTGTAGCACAATTTATGGGATATCTCAAGGGTAAAAGTACACTAATGATTTTCGACCGACATGCAAATTTGAAATACAAGTACGGAAACCGACACTTTTGGTGTAGAGGGTACTATGTTGATACAGTCGGTCGAAATAAGAAAGTGATAGAAAAGTATATACAAAATCAACTGGAAGAAGATTTTGTAAATGACCAGATATCACTTAAAGAATACATAGACCCGTTTACGGGTAACAAGGATAACTAAGCAAAAAACAAACAGCCGCACGTGAGCGGCTGTTTGAGATAGTAATGCGGTGTCAAACTTCAGTGCCGACTTTTAGTCGGCAAGCCAGTAGGCGGCCCTTATAGGGCCTGTGCAAACCACCAGTTCAACTGGTGGTTATGATTCAAGTATAACTGCGCCTGATTTTCCGTCAATTTCAGGAACAAAAACTGCAACGGATTCGCTTCGTGAGGTCGGAATGTTTTTTCCGATATAGTCCGCTCTTATGGGCAGCTCGCGGTGGCCTCTGTCAATAAGCACGGCAAGCTGAATAC
Source organism: Acutalibacteraceae bacterium (assembly GCA_045604525.1). Taxonomy (GTDB): domain Bacteria; phylum Bacillota; class Clostridia; order Oscillospirales; family Acutalibacteraceae; genus UBA8612. Next base: position 51,173 of record JAZUOH010000028.1, on the reverse strand, counting down.
AGGCAGGTCTGCCTGCAGAGAAAACAGCCTCGATTGCCGCCCTTGCTGTTCTGCCGGTGTAAAGCACGTCGTCAACAAGTATAACCTTTTTACCTGCAATGTCGGTTGGGAAAGGCTTACAAGCCTTGGCGTCGGATTTTTCTATATCGTCTCGGTAAAGGCTTGTGTCAAGCGTTTCAAGCGGAATTTCAATACCTTCAAGTGAAAGTATATTATCCCTTATCATTTTTGCCAGCGGAACACCCCGGCTCTTTATGCCCACAAGCACAAGGCCCTCTGCACCCTTGTTGCGCTCAACAATTTCGTGTGAAATTCTGCGCACGGCACGCACAAGAGCCTGTTCGTCCATAAGCGTGGTTTTGTATTTCTGCATTTTAGGGCACACTCCTTTTGCAAAAATAAAAAAATCTTGTCATGTGCGGGGCTGCTCATGACAAGATTATGTTTTCAGTGTGGTTAATTATTCTGAAAAGCCGGATTCAACAAGGCGTACAAGCTCATCAACAGCCTGTGTCTCGTCTGCACCGCCTGCGATGATGCGGATATCTGTGCCGCCCATAATGCCGAGTGAAAGAACACCGAGAAGGCTCTTTGCGTTAACACGGCGGTCTTCCTTTTCTACCCAGATTGATGACTTGAACTCATTTGCCTACTGGATGAAGAAGGTTGCAGGACGTGCGTGAAGGCCGACCTGGTTCTGAACAGTTACATCTTTAACATACATAGTAAAACAATCTCCCTCTGATATTGGTTTTTGAAGGCAAAAAGCCCGTGTGATTTCTTGTTTGCAAAACATATTATACCACAAAAAACGGCTTCGTCAATGAATTAAACACCCGTTTGAGAAAAATCGGCGGCAACGCCAAACAGCTCAATTTTGTAAAACCTCAGTTTGTGCAGTTTGCACACTTTTTTTCAGGGCGGTTATTGCATATTGCCGAGCGAAAAAAGACGAAGAAGGAAATATTATCAATTTTTTATTAAATCGCTTGTATCATAGTGCTTTTTTATTTATAATCAAAATAATAAAAAGAACGGAGGAAAATCCAATGATTTCAGGAAAAATCGAAGACCTTAAATACTATTACAGCGTATGTCCCGAGTTCAAAAATGTTTACGAATTTGTAAAAGAGTATTTTGAAGCCCCCAAGGCTGACGGCAGTTATGAAATTATACCCGATAAGCTCAGCGCAAGCATAGCAACTTATTCAACAGCCCCTGCGGCAGAAAAACAGCTTGAGGCTCACCGTAAATATGCCGACGTCCAGGTTGTTCTCAAGGGCGCAGAGCGTATTGAGTGCGCACATATTTCCGATTGTAAGGTTGAAATTAGTGAGGAATTTTCCAAGGGCGGCGATATCGGCTTTTATGCTGACCCCGAATATGTCAGCAGTGTGGCTCTTGATGCGGGCATGTTCCTTTATCTTCTCCCGGAGGATGCTCACAAGCCCTGTGTAAATGCAGGCGCAGACAGTATGCAGGTTACAAAGGTAGTATTCAAAATAAAGCTTTAAAAAAAGGAGAGCAGGATTATGCTTGAGAAGTTTTTGGTTGAAACCCTAAAGCTCGCTCCCAGACAGATGTGGGGCGTGGAGCAGATTGGTGTTTATTTTAAACAGCTTTTCTCTTTCTCACCGAAGAAAATTATTGCGGCTGTTGTCGCAATTGCCGAGCTTTTCGGCCTTGTAATATTTGACCTTCCCACAACTCCGCGCGGCGATGAGCTTGACCTTACAGGCTATGAGCTTGTTTTTGAGGATGAGTTCAGAGGCGAAGAGCTTGACCTTACCAAGTGGCAGTACTGGGGTACGGGCACAGAGCGCGGCGGTTACTGCTACTCTCCCTCACAGACCGAGGTTAAGGACGGCACCCTTGTTATCACGGGCGAATACCTTGAGGACGGTTATTTCGGCGAGGGCTGGTACTGCGGTGACCTTGCACTCAGAGAGTGGTATAACCGGGGATATTTTGAAATCCGTTGCAAATGCAGTGCAGGCGGCGCAATGTGGTCTGCATTCTGGATTCAAGCGGCACATCCGTATGAAGCAGAGTATTCCAAAGGCGGTGTCGGCGGCGCGGAGCTCGATATTTTTGAGGCTATGAACTGGGGCGAGGGTCTTGCCGCAAACGGTGTCGCACAGACTATTCACTGTGCAGGTGTTGACGGCGTGCAGGAGGGCTTCCAGTCCAGAATGCTCGGCGAATTCTACGGCAACAACATTTATGACGAATATAATACCTACGGCCTCAAGTGGACAGAGGATGAATATATCTTCTATGTAAACGGTGTTGAAACCGTCCGCTCAACCTTCGGCAACGGCGTTTCGCAGGTTGACGAGCAGGTAAGAGTTTCACTGTGTATGGGCTCTGAAGAAGCACTGGCAAAGCTTGACAAAGAAACCTACAATGCCGAATTTGTCGTTGACTACGTAAAGATTTACCAGCTTGCTGAATAAGGAGAAAAATTATGTTCGAAAAATTTTTGGTTGAAACCTTAAAGCTTGCTCCCAGACAGATGTGGGGCGTAGAACAGCTTGGCGTTTACTTTAAACAGCTTTTCTCTTTCTCACCCAAAAAGATTATTGCGGCTGTCGTCGCAATTGCCGAACTTTTCGGTCTTATTATTTTTGATACAGCCACAACTCCGCGCGGACCTGAGCTTGACCTTACGGGTTACAGCATAGTATTTGAGGATGAGTTTAACGGCAACGCACTTAACACGGACGTATGGCAGTACAGAGGAAGCGGCCCGAGAAGAGGCGGTTTCAACGCCGAAAGCCAGGTTAAGGTTGAGAACGGAAACCTCATTATGACGGGCGATTATCAGACCGACGGCACCTACGGTGAGGGCTGGTATACGGGTATGATAAAGCTCAAGGAAAGATACTGCAAGGGTTACTTTGAAATAAAGTGCAAGGTGAACGAGGGCGACGGCTTCTGGTCCGCTTTCTGGATTCAGGCTGATGCACCCTATACCGCATCCGTATCAAAGGGCGGTGTAGGCGGCGCCGAAATCGATATTTTTGAATCTGTCGGCAATCCTACCTTCCTGAGCAGAAATTCCGTTACGCAGACAATTCACTGTGCAGGTGTTGACGGTGTGCAGGAGGGCTATCAGTCCAGAATGCTCGGCGAATTCAAGGGCAAGGATATCTATGACGAATACAACACCTATGGCCTTGAGTGGACGGACGATGAGTATATTTTCTATATTAACGGCGTAGAAACCGTGCGCTCATCCTTCGGCAACGGCGTTTCTCAGGTTTTGGAGGACGTTATAGTTTCGCTCGAAATTCCCGATGAAGCAAAGCTTGCCGAGCTTGATAAGGAAACGTATCATACGGAGTTTATCGTTGATTACGTGAAAATTTACCAGAAGTCGGATTCCGTAACCGACTGATTTATGGGGGAAAACAGAATGTTTGACAAATTCTTAACAGAAATATTAAAGCTTGCTCCGTGGCAGATGTACGGTGTTGAGCTTCAGAAAAAGTACCTCAAAAAAGTGTTTACCTCCGGTTCGTTGAAAACGGCAATAGCTTCACTGCTTGTTGTTGCGGAGCTGGTGGGACTTACGGTTTTTGATTTACCCATAAGACCGCTCGGCGACGAATTGGATCTGACTGGGTACAGCCTTGTTTTTGAGGATGAATTCAACGGTACAGAGCTTAATACGGACGTATGGGATTACAGAGGAAGCGGCCCGAGAAGAGGCGGCTTCAACGCTGAAAGTCAGGTTAAGGTTGAGAACGGCAAAATGATTATGACGGGCGACTATCAGACCGACGGCACCTACGGTGAGGGCTGGTATACGGGTATGATAAAGCTCAAGGAGCGTTACTGTAAGGGATATTTTGAAATACGCTGTATCCTTAATGAGGGCTCGGGCTTCTGGTCCGCTTTCTGGATACAGGCGGATGCTCCCTATACGGCTTCCGTTTCCAAGGGCGGCATAGGCGGTGCTGAAATTGACATAATGGAAAGCTACAACGACGAAACGCACAAGCGCTATGAGTCTGTCGGACAGACTATTCACTGTGCGGGCGTTGGCGGTGTGCAGGAGGGCTATCAGTCCGAGCGTTTAGGCTATTACAAGGGCAATAATATTCATAAGGAATACAACACCTACGGCCTTGAGTGGACGGACGATGAATATATCTTCTACATTAACGGTGTTGAAACCTGTCGCAGTTCTTTTGGCGAAGGTGTTTCCGAGGTTATGGAGGACGTTATTGTTTCCCTTGAAATTCCCGATGAAGCAAAGCTTGCCGAGCTTGATAAAGACACGTATCATACTGAATTTATTGTTGACTACGTAAAGATTTATCAGACAAAGTAAATTGAAACTAAATACCATCTTGACTATTTTAAAGGTATTCTTTACCATAAAACTTTTGTTCACTCACATCACAGCTTTATACCAAACATCACCTCGGTCAGGTACGATTGAGGTGATGTTTCTTTATTTGAGATAGATATGAAATGTTTCAACAATACAATAAAAAGAGATTTCTATTGTATATTAGCCAAAAATGAAATAATATTGATTTTGGAGCATAGAGGTGATATAATACTATTGCGAGGTGAAAATCTATGAAACTGATTGAACGAAAACAGTATTTAGATAAGATGATTAACGTTATCGGTACGCCCGATATTAAGGTTATTACCGGTGTGCGTCGTTGTGGTAAATCAAAGCTGCTTGATGCTTTCAAAGAATATATTGAAGCAAATATCCCTGATAACAATATAATTCACATCAATTTTAATCTGCCGGAATATGAGCATCTGCTTGAATACCGCCCGTTGTATGACTACATCAATTCGCAGTATGTCAAAGGCAAAGAAAATTTCGTTTTTATTGATGAAGTTCAGATGTGCAACGATTTTGAAAAAGCGATAAACGGTCTGCACGCAACCGAGAAATACGATATTTATATCACGGGATCAAATGCTTTTCTTCTGAGCTCCGACCTTGCAACTCTTTTCACTGGCAGAACTTTTGAAATCAAGGTTTATCCGTTCTCGTTCAAAGAATATCTTCAGTATTTTGGTTACACCGATAAATACACGGCTTTCGATAAATTTATGCTTGAAGGCGGTATGTCCGGCTCGTATCTTTACAAAGACCAAGAGGCGAAGTATGACTATATCGCCGAAGTTTTCGATACTCTGATTGTCCGGGATATTCGTAGAAAATATAAAATCCGTAACCCTCAACTAATGGACAGAATAGTCGATTTTCTTATGGACAACATCTCAAATCTGTCCTCTGCAAGAAATATTACAAGCACATTGAGTCTTGCAATGGAAAAGATACACCACACAACGGTCGGCTCATATATACAGTATCTTTGCAATGCATTTGCGTTTTACAAAGTCCGCAGATATGACATCAAGGGCAAGAAGTATCTTTCGACCAATGATAAATATTATCTGAGCGATCACACTTTCCGTTACGCAAAGCTCGGCACAAAGAATATGGATTACGGCAGAATTCTTGAAAACATTGTTGCAATGGAGCTTCTTCGCAGGGGTTATGAGGTTTATGTAGGTGTTCTTTACAAAAAAGAGATTGACTTTGTAGCAATCAAACGAAATGAAAAAATCTATATTCAGGTTTCAGATAATATCAGTGATGAAAAGACTTTTGAAAGAGAAGTTTCACCGCTTCTGAAAATCAATGATGCTTATCCTAAAATGGTTGTTGCACGCACCCGACACGATGAATATCAGTATGAGGGTGTAAAAATTGTCGATATAGCAGATTGGTTGGCAGATTGATATCCAAATCATAGCAAACATCGATTTTGGCTAATAGTGTTGATTGTGAGGCTTCAGGATGAAAAGCGATTATATAAATATGCTACTTGAACAAATTTGCAATGAAAATTTGTCGCAGTACAATGAATATGAAAAAGCTTATGAAACCGATTTAAAACAATATCAGTCAAGAATTTATCCGTCAGAAAGTGCGGGAATTTTGCGTTGGTATCATATAAAGGCAGACGAGAAATATATCGGAGCAATTTGGCTTGAGAAAAATGTCGATGATGATTTTGCTGTTCTTGGTGTTTTTATAGCTGATAAGATTTACAGAAATAAAGGTATTGGCAAATCTGCGATTGAACAAATAATCAAAAATGATTTGCAGTATATGAACACAAATAAAATACTCCTTCGTGTCCGTGAAGGAAACGAAAGAGCAATCAGCTGTTATAAATCGGTTGGATTCGAAGAAACTCGAAGATACAGAAAGAATCAATTGAATGTTATCGAAATGATATATGAGGCTTAACTATGACAAATCAAGAAATATTACAAATCGCATTACAGCAATCGGCATACGACTGCAACTGCAATGCAGAGGATTTTCTATCGACCGAAAACAAGGTTATTTTATCACAGAAAAACGAAGAAGCAAGGGTATATATGCCCTTGCCGCTTGAGTGTGATTTAGTATCATACGGAAACAATATTGTCGCTCAGGTCAGTCCAAGAATGAAAGAAACCGTCGAATGGTATATTAGTAAATATGCCGTTGAACATTGCTTTGAATCGCCGAATGTCATTGCACTCAACGAAAAATTAGCAGAGTTTGGATATAAAGTTTGCTTTATGGCGGAATACTTTTTGCCGGATTTCAACGAACTCAAAGAATTGCCCTGCGATTATGAGATAAGAGTTTTACAACCCGAAGAATTTGATCAATATTACACCGCCGAGTGGGGCAACGCTTTGTGCAAAAGCCGAAAGTGTCTTGATAAGCTCGCCGTCGGAGCATTTGATACCGGCAAACTTATAGGACTTGCAGGATGTTCAGCCGATTGCGAAACGATGTATCAGATTGGTGTTGATGTTTTGCCCGAATACAGAAGAAAGGGTGTTGCATCCGCAATTACAAGCAGGCTTGCCATTGAAACATTGAAGTTCGGCAAAGTACCGTTTTACTGTGCCGCATGGTCGAATATTAAATCTGTCCGCAATGCTATAAGGAGCGGATTCAGACCTGCGTGGGTTGAACTGACGGCAAGAAACAGCGAATTTGTCAATGAAATGAACAAGTAAATCATAATATTTTAATTAAAAGTTATCAATAACAAAAATGCAGTACAGAATAATGATAGAAGATAATATTCAAAAGGTTGTGCCGCTTTATATTTATTATAATAAAGAAGATGGAGAATGGACAACCGAAACTACATATTCTCACTTTGAATCATAGAGTAAGAGGCTGTAAAGTTATTTTTTACAGCCCCTTATTTTTATTCAATACTGTCTACTCGTTTTTTGTGTCTGCCGCCCTCAAATTCGCCGCTAAGCCACGCATCAACAATCATCAGCGCAAGGTCACGGCCAACTACGCGCGAGCCGAAAGCGAGAATGTTTGTGTCATTATGCTGACGCGAGAGCAGAGCTGAATAAGGCTCACTGCACACAACTGCACGTATACCTTTCACCTTGTTTGCGGCGATTGATATGCCTACACCCGTGCCGCAGATTAAAATGCCTTTTTCACATTCACCGCTTGTTACAGCGTTTGCAACGGCACGTCCAAAAATCGGGTAGTCCGTCCTTTCGGTGCTGTGTGTGCCGAAATCTTTTATACTGTGTCCGCTTTGCTGAAGGTGGTCAATAACGTGCGTTTTCAGCTCAAATCCAACGTGGTCACAGCCTATTGCAATCAGGCTCATTTAATATTTTCCTTTGTGACGATGTTTGAGTCAACGGGAATTGTTTTCGGGTCTGCCTGCGGGTCAAATTTAGGCTTGTTCTTTGCGGCTTCAACCATCTGCCTGAGCGATGTTGCACCGATTTGAGCAGGGTCCTGCGCAACGGTTGCATCAAGCTGACCGGCTCTTATTGATTCAAGTGCTTCAGCACTGCCGTCTGTGCCTACAACTATAATTTTGCCGAGCATATCTGCGTTGATAACAGCCTGCAATGCGCCAAGTGCCATTGTATCGTTGCAGCAGTAAATTGCTTTAAGGTCGGGGTACATCTGAATATAGCTTGTTGCGGTATCAAGTGCCTTCTGTCTGTCCCAATCGGCAGGCTGTGAGGCAACAAGGTCAATTTCATCTGCATCCTTGAACGCTTTTGTTGCGCCCGCTTTTCTCGATTCGCCGCTTGCGTTGCCTGCCTTACCTTCTATAATTGCAACGTCGCCGCCCTCTGCGCCAAGCTTGCTCATAATAAATTCAGCGCCCTTTTTGCCTACGGCTTCGTTGTCTGTTGTGGCAAAGGCTATAACACTGCCGCCTGCATTTCGCAGGGTGTCAATATCAACCTTTTCATCAATGTTCATCACATAAATGCCCTTTTCATTTGCCTGAACAATGCCGTTGATAAGGTTTGTTGGAGAGAGGGGAGCAACGCCGATTGCCTTGTATTTTTTTGTAAGGCAGTTTTCGAGTATGGTCAGCTGACCTGCAGTGTCATCCTCACTCTGTGCGGCAAAGATATCTACCTTAACGCCGAGCTCTTTTGCTTCTTCCTCAATGCCTGCTTTCATCTTTGCCCAGAAATCGTTTGAAAGGGTTTTTAGAATAATTGCATAGTCGGCATTGCCGGAGGCTGTGTCGGAAACACCGCCGCTGTTGGGGTTGGTTTTGTCTGTGTCATCCTTACCGCCGCAGGCGGCAAGTGTGCAGCACAGCAACGTGAGCACAAGAAGTGAAGCTAAAATTTTTTTGGTTTTCATTTTTTTACCTCATTTCGTTTTTTATTATACGGTTTCTTTTACTATATTGTTTCCTATTTGCCGCAGATATTCATTCAGCGCAAAATCTCCGCTGCCGAAAACTCCGCTTTTATGGTCGTGCTTTGTGAATATTATGCTCATATTTTCGGCAGGGTAGGGCTTACGCGCATAAAATCTTACCGAATCGGTGAGTATTTCTTTCGGGAAGCCCTCCATATCAATCACACCGCCGCCTATTACACAGCAGTCGGGGTCGAGAATGTTTACCTGGGTTGCGATAGGAACTGCAAGGTCGCTTACAAATTTTTTGATTATCGGGTCATCCGAATGCTTTGCAAAAACCTTTTTAATATCAGTTTGCGGAAAATGCTTTGCCGCAATTTCTTCAAGTGCTTTGCCCGAGCAACGTGTTTCAATACAGCCGACATTGCCGCAGGTGCATTTGTCACGGCTGTCAAGAATCGGTATGTGGCCGAGCTCGCCTGCAACACCGTTACTGCCCGAATACAGTCTGCCGCCGATTGCTATTGCGTTGCCGAAGCCTGTGCCGATATAAAAGCCGAGCACTGTTGTTTCGCCCGAAAGTCCGAGCTTTGCAATGTCATTCTGTAGCAGGAAATTCACGTCTCTGTCAACATATACGGGAAAGCCGAGTGACTGCTCAAATTCGGGTGTGAAGGTAACACCGTCAAAGCCTTTGAGGTTTGGCGAAGAGTAAACGGTTTTTTTATCTTTGCTCACAATAGCCGGAAGGCCTATTGCCGCCGCCTTTATTTTACCTTCATAGCCGCTTTGCTTGAGATATACTTTGATTTCTCTGTCAAGAATCTCAAGCGCACTTGAGGTGGCAAAAACATCGCTTGGGGTGCGTGTAAAAGCGTGAATTTTGCCGTCACCGCCCACAATGCCCATACGGAAATTTGTGCCGCCAATATCAATGCCAAGGGCAAAAATATCACTCAATGTAAATTCCCCCTTGTTGCTTCGTTAAAGCTTTGCTGCATTTTATGCCACGCTGTTTCAAGGTCGGGGTCAAGCGAAAACAGCCCCGATGAGCCTACAACAAAGCACTCTGCTCCTGCGCTGTAAAGGTCACCGAAGGTTTTTTCGTTGCACGAGCCGTCAATTTCAATTATATAGCTGTAGCCGTTTTTTTCTTTGAGTGTGCGTGCCTGTTCGATTTTGCACAGCATCTCTTTTATAAAGGGTTGACCTGCAAATCCCGGGTCAACCGTCATAATGGTGATTTTGTCGAGCAGATGCAGATAATACCTTGCATCTGAAAGAGGGGTAGCGGGATTAAAAACCGCACCAACCTTGCATCCGCAGTTTTTTATTGTGTTAATTGTGCGGAATGCGTTTGCGCTTATTGTTTCAACCTGCGGGCAGATGTACTGTGCACCTGCCGCTTTGAGCGGCGCAATATAATCTGCAGGGTTTGTAACCATCAGGTGACAGTCGAGCGGCTTCTTTGCAACAGTTGATACAGCACGCACAAAATCTGGCGAGAGAGTCAGATTCGGCACATAGTGGCCGTCCATAATGTCAACATGATAAAAGTCACATCTGCTGTTTAGAATTTCAATCTGATTTTTAATATCAAGAAAATCCATACACATAAGTGAAGGACTGAAAAGTGTCGGCATTGTTTTTACCTCCTATTTTTGGCCTGCAACAAAGCGGTCGAGTGTGACGGAGCCGATAATCAGCGCACCCATTACAACCTGCTGAAGCGTGCTTGAAACCGAGAGCAGATTCATACCGAAGTTGATTACACCGATAATCAGACCGCCCATTACAACACCGAAAATTTTACCCTTACCGCCAAAAAAGCTTGTGCCGCCTATAATTGCCGCGGCAATGGCATAGGTTTCAAATCCCGTTGCGGCGGCAGGCTCTGCCGAGCCTACTCGTCCGAGAAGAACAACGCCTGCAATGCCTGCGCATATACCCGAAATAATAAAAACAATAAGTGTGTGAAGCTTTACGTTAATACCCGAATACCAAGCACTTTCTTTATTGCCTCCAAGGGCGTAGATGTTTCTGCCGAGTTTTGTCTTTTTTGTAAGAAAGGCAAGTATAAGTGCAACTAAAAGCGCAATAATTGCAGACACGGGCACGTAAAAAATGCGCTGTGCCATGAATTTTGTAAAGCCCGCAGGAAATCCGAAAACGGCACTTGAGTCGGAAACAATCAGCGTAACGCCTCTGAATATTGCCTGCGTGCCGAGCGTGATAATAAACGGATGAAGGCCCGTGCTGTTGACGAGAATTCCATTGACAAAGCCGAGCATCGCCCCCATAAATACTCCCAGAAGCACTGCGATTATCGGCGAAGTGCCTCCGACCATCAGCTTTGCCATAAACATACCCGACAACGCAACAACAGAGCCTACGGAAAGGTCAATGCCCGCTATCAGTATTGCGAAGAATTCACCGAGCGCAATCAGAATATTTACTGCGCTTTGCGAGAGTATCTGCGTTATGCTTGAGGTCTGAAAAAAGTATGCTGGCTTGAGCAGAGCGAGAATTGTAAGCAGCAGCACGAGTATTCCGAGTGTGCCGTATTTTTGCCAGATTTGGTTGAATGACGGTTTGGTTTTATCAGCGGTCACTGTGGTTTTGCTCCTTTCTGTGCCGTTGAAGCGGCTATTATTTTTTCTTCCGTTGCATCTCTTATATCAAATGTTGCGACGATTTCTCCCTCTTTGAAAACTGCTATTGTGTCGCACACGGCAAGCAGCTCCGGCAACTCGGAGCTTACAACAAGCACACCCTTACCCTCGTCCGCAAGGCGGCGCATAAGAGTATAAATTTCGCCCTTTGAACCCACGTCAATTCCCTTTGTAGGCTCGTCAAAAATAATAATCTGTGAGTCTGCCGCAAGCCATTTGCCAAGTATTACCTTCTGCTGGTTACCGCCAGAAAGTTCGGTTATTCCCTGCGAGGTGGAGTAGCATTTGATGTTCAGTCTTTCACGCTGTTCGCTTGCCCATTTTTCTTCATCGGCTTTGCTTGTAAGCCCTACCGTGCCTCCGCCTGCAGACTGCTTTATAAAGGGTAGGACAGAAATGTTTTTTCTGATGTTGAAGTTGTGAAAAAATCCTGTTTCACGGCGGTTTTCGGTTACCATTGCCATACCGTTTTTTATTGAACGGTATGGGTTAGAGTTATTCACACGTTCGCCGTTTATATAAATTTCGCCTTCTGATAAAGGCTCTGCGCCGAATACAGAGTTCATCATCTCACTTCTTCCCGAGCCCACAAGACCCGAAAAACCGAGAATTTCACCTCGTCTGAGCTTAAACGAAACGTTTTTAACTCTGCCGTCACGACGTGAGAGATTTTTAACTTCAAATATTATATCGGCCTTTGAAAAATCTGCATTTTCGTGCTGATAGCTTTTGCTTATCTGTCTGCCTACCATCATCGTAACAAGGTCGTCCTGCGTTACGTCGCTTACGTTTTTTGTGCCGACGTAGGTGCCGTCCTTCAGTACTGTTACACGGTCGCCTATCTCCATAATTTCGCCGAGCTTATGCGAGATAAAAACTATGCCCTTGCCCTCTTTTTTAAGCTGTTTTACAATATTGAACAGGTGGCTGACTTCGCTTGAGGTGAGTGAGGTAGTGGGCTCGTCCATTATAAGGATTTTGCTGTTTGCCGCAAGCGCTTTTGCGATTTCAACCTGCTGTTTTTCGGATATGCTAAGCTCTTCCACAAAGGTTTCGGGGTCACGGCTGAGCCCTACTTTTTTCAGCAGTAACACTGCGGTTTCTCTCATTTTTCCGTAATCTACCGTTTTAATCGGGCCGAAGCTCATTGTCGGCAGGTGACCGACAAAAAGGTTTTCCTGAATTGAAAGCTCGTTTATAACGCTCAGTTCCTGGTAAATTACGCTTATTCCGCATTCCCTCGAATCCTTGGGAGTAAGGCTGTCAAATTCTTTGCCTTCAATTATTATTTTGCCGGAGGTTGGCTTGTGAACTCCGCTTAGTATTTTCATCAGCGTCGATTTGCCTGCGCCGTTTTCGCCCAGAAGCACGTGCACCTCGCCCGGCATAATATCGAATGTTATTCCGTCAAGTGCCGTCACACCCGGAAATTTTTTTGTAACGTCCTTCATTGTTACAAGTGTTTTGATTTTAATCACACCTTTTTTTGTCACTTGTTTTAGTATGTACGCTTGAAGCAGATTTATATCGCACTGCAAAAAATAATTCAAAAAGCCTTGACAATTATGTATGTTTAAAATGTATAATAAATATAGAAAACATAAGGAGGTTATGTTATGAATAAGGTTATTACGATAAGCCGTCAGTTTGGAAGCGGCGGCCGTGAGTTTGCACGCCGTCTTGCAGATAAGCTTGGCTTTGCATATTACGACAGCGAGATTATAACCGAGCTTGCAAAGCGCACAAACCTTGCGGAAGAATATATAAATTCGCTCAACGAGAAAAATCCCGTGCCGCTTATGCCGATTACAATAGGTCACACGTTTTCACCGGTGTTCAGCACAGGGCTTGAACTGCAGACAAATCTTTTTATCGAGCAGAGCAATTTGCTCAAGGAGCTTGCAGCTAAGTCTGACTGTGTTATTGTCGGCCGCTGTGCAGATTATATACTCAAGGATTTCAGCCCCGTCAGAATAAGACTTTACGCAGGGCTTGAGGCAAGAATTGAGCGTTGCAGACAGCGTGCCGATAAGTCGGAAGAATATACGGACAGAGAGATTAAGCAAAAAATCAACGAGGTTGATAAGTCCCGTGCAAAATATTATCAGTTTTACACGGGTAAAAAATGGGATGACCCGCTCAATTACGATTTTCTTATCAACACAACAGACAAGGACATCAAACAGCTTGTTGAAGACATAGCCACAGACTGTCGATAAAGTCACCGAGAACACGCACAACAAAAATGTAGGGAACGGTCTTGACCGTTTCGCAAAATAAATTAACAAAAAAACAGGAGGAATTACATCAATTCTTCCTGTTTTGTTTCTATATAAGTATAAATTGTTGTGCGTTTGCCGTGTTTTTGCCCTCTCGCGGTACCCTTGTACAGCTTCGGGGCAAAGAACACGGCATCTCGTCACCTTTCTCGAAGCCTCACAGCTTGCCGAAAAATATTTTCTGCAAGCCTTTAAGTTTGACAAAAATGTCATTTTATGGTAATTATAAAAACAGAAACGGAGTGATTGCTATGAAATCAACGGGAATTTTAAGACAGCTCGACAGTGCGGGCAGAATCGTTATACCCAAAGAGCTTCGCACTATGCTCGACCTTAAAGAAAACAGCGATTATATAGAGATTTTTACCCAGGGTGAATATATTATGCTCCGCAAATATTCTCCCTGCTGTATTTTCTGCGACGGTACGCAGGATGTTATTGATTACTCGGGTAAAAAGGTGTGCCGTGCGTGTGCGGCAAAGCTGTTTGAGCGTTCACGCAATCTGTGAGGTTGGTATGACTGACGAAAATCAGCTTTTGATAAAACGGTTTGAGGAGCTGTGCAACCGCAGCTACAATAAAGGGATATGGGTTTATTCCGATTTTCTCACAACCGCACAGCAGGCACTTCTGCAAAGTCTCAAGCTCGGAGCATTCAGCTTTTGGGGCGGTTATGATGGGGCAGAACGGCGAATAGCCTGCTTTGGCAGTGAGGATTTCTGCGGTTACGAGGCTTTTCCGCCTTGTGTTTGGCTTGAAATAAAGCCTGTGCAACAAAAGTTTGCTGATGAGCTTACTCACCGTGATTTCTTCGGCTCTGTTATGGCACTCGGTCTCAAGCGTGAGGTGCTCGGCGATATTATTGTTTATGACAACTGCGCCTATCTTTTCTGTATGGAAAGTGTGAGCGGATATATATGCGAAAACCTTACACAGGTTAAACACACAACGGTTGTCTGCGGTGAGGTAAGCGCACCGCCTGTTGAGAGTGTGGCTTTGCCCGAAAAGGAAGAATTTGTAATTGCATCCGAGCGGCTTGACGGAGTTATAGCATCGGTTTACAATCTGTCACGCAGTGTGTGTAAAGAGCTTGTTGAAAAGGGTATGGTGAGTGTCAACAGTATACTTACCGAAAACCCGTCAAAACAGCTTGATGAGCACGATATTGTTTCTGTCAGAGGTAAGGGCAGATTCATTTATGAAGGCATTGCACGTGAAACTAAAAAAGGCAAGATTCGTGCAAATATAAGAGTATATAAATAAGGAACTGTAAAAGCCCGGCTTTTACAGTTCCTTTCACTTTTTCACTATTCAATATTATCTCTTACTTCAATTCATACCTTGCGGTCCGACTGTTTCATAAAGCTCGAGCACTGCTTTTTTCAGCGGTGCATTTTTTTCGCTTCTCAGTGCAGGGTCTTGAGTCAGCGTTTTCTGTGCCGCCTGCTGTGCTTGGCGCAAAAGCTCCATATCGCTCGAAAGGTCGGCAATTTTCATTTCGGGCAGACCGTGCTGTCGTGCGCCGAAGAAATCTCCGGGGCCTCGCAGTTTTAAATCTTCATCGGCAATTTCAAAACCGTTTGTGGTTTTGCACATAGTTTTTAGTCTGTGCTGTGCGGTTTTGCCCTTGGCATCGGATATGAGTATGCAGGTGGATTTGTGCTGACCTCTGCCAACTCTGCCTCTGAGCTGATGAAGCTGTGAAAGTCCGAATCGCTCGGCGTTTTCAATAACCATAATAACGCTGTTGGGGACATCTACACCAACCTCAATAACGGTTGTTGAAACAAGAAGCTGAATATTGCCTGCGGCAAATTCACGCATAACGCTGTCTTTTTCCGCCGCCTTCATCTTGCCGTGAAGCAGGCCGACTGAGTAACCCTTGAAATCTTCCGTGCGAAGCTTTTCGGCAACCTCCTCAGCCGCTTTAAGCTCGCTGACGTCACTTTCTTCAACAAGCGGACACACAATGTAGCCCTGCCTGCCTTCGTCAAGGTGCTTCCTCACGTAGCCGTAGGCACGCTTGCGTATTGTGCCGTCAATGGCAAAGGTTTCAATTTTTTGTCTGCCGGCCGGCAATTCATCAAGCACCGAAATATCAAGGTCGCCGTAAATGATAAGCGCAAGTGTGCGGGGAATAGGTGTGGCGGACATAACGAAGGTGTGGGGATTAAGTCCCTTACTGCCAAGCGCAGAGCGTTGCGCAACACCGAAACGGTGCTGTTCATCTGTCACAACAAGTCCGAGTGCCTTGAATTCAACGTCCTTTTGAATCAGTGCGTGTGTGCCTATTACGAGGTCGGTTTCGCCTGCGGCAAGGCTTTGCTTTATACGCTTTTTCTCTTTTGCAGGTGTTGAGCCGACAAGCAACTCGATTTTTAAATCAGTGCTCTCAAGCAGCTTGCAGAATGTGCGGTAGTGCTGTGCGGCAAGAATTTCCGTCGGTGCCATAATTGCACTCTGAAATCCGTTTTTGGCGCAGGTGTATGCAACTGCGGCGGCAACTGCGGTTTTGCCCGAGCCTACGTCGCCCTGAAGAAGTCTGCTCATAGGCTGAGGCTTTTTCATATCTTCAACAGCATCATTTACCGCCCTTTTCTGTGCGCCCGTAGGTGAAAAGGGGAGAAGTGAGAAAAACTCTTCGCTGTAATCCTTTTCTATCCGACAGCCTGCACGCTTGCGGTTTCTGCCTCGCATAAGCATCATACCCGTTTGCAATACGTAAAGCTCGTCAAAGCTGAGCCTGCGGCGTGCTGTCATCATTGCAACGTCGTTTTTGGGAAAATGTATGTTATAAAGTGCGGTTTTGTAGTCGCACAGCGC
The DNA here is from genome assembly GCA_045604525.1 of Acutalibacteraceae bacterium. GTDB lineage: Bacteria > Bacillota > Clostridia > Oscillospirales > Acutalibacteraceae > UBA8612. Next base: position 34,692 of record JAZUOH010000028.1, on the reverse strand, counting down.
ATATTTCTGTCTGATTTCTTCGCTGAGTATATCATCGGGCAGAGAATCAAGCGACTCAAACGCACGCTTTACACAGCCCTCAATCATACGTGAGGTGAGTGACTGTGTCTGCGGATATATCGGTCTTATCCTTTCGCCCGAAACAGCCTTTTCAATCTGCGGGTTGAGCATTTCACGGCTGTAACCGTTTTGCTGAAGTCTGCCAAAGAAAAGGTATTCCTCGCCCTCTTCAAGTTTTTCTGCGGCAAAGCGGTTGTTGAAAATGGTTATTTTCATTATGTTTTCGCCGTCTGTTGCCTGTGTTTTATATATTGTCATTCCTTTGCGGATAAGTGCGTGGGTAACGGGTGAGCACACCATTGCCTTAATGCAGCATTGCTCGCCGGGTGCGGCGGAAAGAATGGTTGAAAGTCGGCTCCAATCCTCATAAGCTCTCGGATAAAGGCGCACAAGGGAGCCGATGTCGCCTACACCAAGCCGCCTAAACAGCTTGGCACGGGCTTCACCGACTCCCTTGAGATATTTGATATCGCTTGAAAAACTGAGCATTTTTATTCTACCGCAATTGTAAAGTAGTATATCGGCTGACCGCCGGGTATAACGGCAACCTCAGCACCCGAACAGCGTGACTCTATCATTGTTGCAAGAGTCTGAGCCTGCTCTTCGTTGGATTCACTGCCGTAATAAATCGTAATCATAGCTGCACCGAGCTTTCTGTAAAGCCTGCGTGCAACCTTGTAGCCCGCTTTAATCGGGTCGTGCTCAACAACGGTAATCTTGCCGTCTTCCATACCGAGAATCTGGCCCTTTCTTACACGCTGGTTGTTGACCTCGCTGTCACGTGCGGCAAAGGTTACAAGGCCTGTGCCTACCTTGCCTGCCGCCTTCATCATTTCAAGGTGGTTCTTTTCAGCGGGCTGAGTTTCGTCAAAGCTGAGCATTGCGGCAATGCCCTGCGGCACTGTCTTGGTGTGGAGCACGCTTATGCCCTTGTCGCAAAGCGGAATAACCTGCTCTGCCGCCATTATGATGTTTTTATTGTTGGGCAGAATGAACACGTGCTCTGCAGGTGTTGCAAGCACTGCACGCAGAATATCGTCCGTGCTGGGGTTCATCGTCTGACCGCCGCTGACTATTCTGTCTGCACCGAGCTGGCTGAAAAGCTCTTCAAAGCCTTCGCCGGCACAAACCGCAACAAAGCCGAACTGCTTTTCAATCCCTGCCGATTCGGGAAGCGCCTCCTCCTGCTCGGGCATCTGCTCCTGCTCAATAACATTGTTGCTGTGCTGATAGCGCATATTGTCAATTTTGATATTGACGAGCGCACCGTATTTAAGACCCTCCTGTATTGCGTTGCCGGGGTCGTTTGAGTGCACGTGTACCTTAATTATTTCATCGTCATCAACAACTACGACACAGTCGCCTATGCTTTCAAGGTATGCACGAAGCTTGAGTGCATCGCTGTGCTGAGGGTTTACTCTGTTTACAATAAATTCCGTGCAGTAGCCGAATTTGATTTCTTCGTTTGCTGTTGCTGTGGCGGATACAGTCTGTACGGGTGTTACGGGGTTGTCGCCCGAAGCGATTATACCTTCGCCCTTGAATACGCTGAGCATACCCTGCATTACGAGCAATAAGCCCTGGCCGCCTGCGTCAACAACGCTTGCTTTTTTGAGCTGAGGCAGTAATTCCGGAGTTTTGTCAAGCGAAATTTTGGCGGCTTCACAAGCCTTTTCCCAAAGCTCAACTGCCGTAATGTTGCTCTTTGCAAGTCTTGCGGCTTCTTCGCCCGATTCTCTTACAACGGTGAGGATTGTGCCCTCTGTGGGCTTCATAACTGCACCGTAGGCAGACTTTGCACCCTCTTCAAGTGCTTTTGCAAGCGCAGATGCATCTGCAGTTTGTGTGCCCTTGAGTGCTTTTGAAAAGCCTCTGAAAATGAGCGAGAGAATAACACCCGAGTTGCCTCTTGCACCTCGGAGAAGTGCCGATGCCGCTTTTGCCGAAATTTCGCCGGTTGTGAGTGAGTCGGGCAGGATTGCGAGCTCTCTTGCGGCGGCACGCATTGTCATTGACATATTTGTGCCCGTATCGCCGTCGGGCACGGGGAAGACATTAAGTGCATCAACAGCGGTTTTGCTGTTGTCTATATTATTTGCTGCGGATATTATCGCATCACGCAGAGTGTTACCGTTTATCACTTCTTTTTACCTCAGCTTTCTGCTTTCATACCGTCAACAAATACTTTTATGTCGTTTACCTTGAGGCCCGTTGCCTCTTCGACGGTGTACTTTACTTTATTTACTATACTCTGGCAGATTGCAGTTATGTTAAGACCGTAAGTGACGATGATGTGAAGCTCTATGAAAAGGCCTCCGTCACGCTTGAGAATGGCAACGCCCTGATCGTTGAAAAGCTGTCCTTTTCTGAAAAAAGAGCGAAGCTGTTGACGCTTGTTGCTGTTTGCCATTCCTGCAACACCGAAGCATGATGATGCCGCATTGCCTATGAGGCTTGTGAAATAGGTTTCGCTGATTTCAACATTGCCCATGTGATTTTCAAACTTTATCATTTGTTTCCCTCCGTTTTAGTCTTTACAGACCAGCTGTCTATATTATAAAAATTGTCGTAGCAGGTGCCGCTTATCGGCGAGGTGAAGTCACGCGAATATATCTCTACACCGCAACGGTAGCATATCGGCACAAAGGGCATTTCGGCTTCAAAGCTTCTGCAGAAATCTGCCATTGAGAGCTCACCCGAAAGCAGTGCCCTGTATTCGTCGTAGCACACAGTGAATTCATTTTCGTTTTCGTCTATAAGGTCAATTGCACAGTTGGGAGTTGAACCCGCGTAGAAAAAGCGGCTTATATCCATATTGGCGGATATTTTGATTTCTCCGAGATACATTTCATAGTTGCCCTCGGCAATTGCCTGCTTGTAATCTTTATAAGAAAGCTCGATTATTTTAACGTTGAAGTTGAGCTTTGCAAGCTGCTGTTTAATCTGCTGTGCCGCCGCAAGCTTAAAGTCGTTATCCTTACATACGGTGAGCGTGCAGTTAAGGCTCTTTGAGCTGCTGCAGCGGTAGCCGTAGCGGTTGACCGAGGTGTAGCCTGCCTGTTCAAGCAGAGCCTTTGCGCCGTCAACGTTAGCCGATGTTTTGCCGCTTAACGGAATGTTTTTTATGCCGCCCCATGAAGGGTTGAAAGGCACAACGCTTGAAAGTGCGTGACCCTGAAAGCCCTGCGAGCTTATCTCGTCACGGTCAAGCAGCATTGAAACCGCACGGCGTACGGCGTTTTCGGTGAGAATTGATTTTTGGTCGTTAAAGCCGATGTAAACAAGGTTGTTTGTGGGTACAACGGAAAGACCTGCGTTTACGCGGGTGTATTCACCGCTTGCAAGGTCATTGTACCAATAGTGATAGTTTCCGATTTGCAGACCGTATGCAAGTCCGTCAGAGTCGTTTACTTCAAAAAGGTTTATTGTGCCGATATTGAGCGGTTCACTGCGTGAACAGTGAGGATTCGGAACGAGCGTTGCAGTGGGCAGAGTGCCGTTTACAATGTATCTGCCTGCACCAACGGGCGGCACAATATCAAAAAGGTTTGTGCTGTCGTATTTAGTCTGCACCGTACCTTTTTTAACTATCGGGAAATCAAGGCAGGCAAGTGCGTTTATATCGGCGCTTTTTAGCTCGAAATATACCGTACTGCCCGATGCCGAAGCAGATTTTATATTGGAAAGCCGTGGCGAATAATAGCCGCTGTCTTTTGCCTGGTTGAATGAATAAATAACATCATCCGAAGTGAGCGGCGAGCCGTCAGAAAAGCTTAACCCGCCTTTCAGCGTAACGGAAAGCGATTTGCCCTCGTTTGCGTGTGCACTGATAAGAAGCGGCTGGGGCGTAAAGCTTTCGTCAATGTAAATAAGGCCGTCGTAAAGCAGGGTGACAAGCGAGCGGTTTACCGAGCTTATGTCTTTAAAGGGGTCGATAGTGTCGTTATGTGCTACGGGCAGAGTCACGCTGTAGGTTACTGTTGGCTTTGAGCCGTCGGGAGCCTTAGGCGGCTCTTCACCCTGAGGGCTGTCGTTGCCGCCGCAGGCACAAAGTGAGAGTACCGATGCCAATGCCGCCAGCAGACATATCAGTTTTTTGTATCTTTTCATATCCTATCCTCTGATGTTGATTCTTTGCACGTCAACTGTTTTTCCGCTTTGCTTGTCAATTTCAAAAATGCATCCGCAAAGCATACATTCGCCCTCGTTATTTTCAAATCGTGTGGGCATACCTGTTTTGAGCTTTGTTATAATATTTTTAGGGTCAACGCCGAGCACAGATTGCACCGTGCCGACCATACCGAGGTCTGTTATATATCCCGTGCCCTCGGGCAGAATCTGCTCATCAGCAGTCTGCACGTGGGTGTGTGTGCCGAAAACGGCGCTCACTCTGCCGTCAAGGTAAAAGCCGAGCGCACGCTTTTCGCCCGTTGCCTCTGCGTGAAAATCAATAAGCTTTATGCGGCAGTCTTTTATTTCATCCAAACAATTGTCAACGCAGGTGAAAGGGTTGCCGCCGTCCATAAAAGCGTTGCCCGCAAGGTTGATTACGCCTATTTTAACACTGCCGAGGTCAGCAACCGCAACACCTTTGCCGGGGTTGCCTTCATAATAATTAGCAGGGCGTATTATATCGTGACGAGAATCGAGCATATCATAAATCTCTTTACGGCGGAAAACGTGGTTACCCGTTGTAATAAGGTCAACACCGCTGTCAAAAAGAAACTCTGCCGACTGCGGCGTAATGCCGTTGCCTGCGGCTGAATTTTCGCCGTTTGCAATGCAGAAGTCAACCGCATACTGCCTTTTTATTAAGGGCAGACGGCGGCGCAGATATTCACTTCCCGGTGTGCCTACAACATCACCGATTACAAGTATATTCATCTGCCGTTTCACTCTCCTGCTGTATAGTCGTTAAAAATTGCATTGTTGTAAATTGCGCTCTCCTGAATGAGCATTGAATCGCTTTCGTTTATCTCACCGCTGCAGTCTGCATCTGCGGCAATGAAATATGCACCGACGGGAGCGTTGAGCAAGCCTACTGCATACATACGTGCAAGGAAGGCGTCGTTTGCATCCGCTTTGCCGTTGCCGTCAATATCACCGAGCATTGCAACCGTATACACAACGTCGCTGTAGCCCTCTCTTGAAAGGGTTACCGTTGAGCCCGTGGAATATGTACCTGCGCTGTTGGGTGTGCAGGCTATGCTGTAGCCGCCGCTTGCGTTTAGCAAGTCACGGTAATATTCAAGGTAATCTGTTGTGAATACAATAACCTTATTTGTGTTATCGGCAATTACCGCATAGTCGTCCGAGTTGATTTTTGCAAGCGGTACAAGCGAAGCTATGGCGTTTGTTATTGCCTGTGCCATTGCATCAACCTCGCTCTGTTCGTCGGAATATTTGCCGTATACAACAGCGTTTACTGCACTTGTAACTGTGCTGAAATCTACGTAATCATCGGGGTTGAGTGCCTTTGCTTCGGCAATAGCCTCTTCAACCTTAGTGTAATCTGCAGGTGTTTTTTCTATTAGCTTATCCAAAGCGTCAAGCAGCTCAATATATTTGGCATCTACCAAATCCTGCTGGAAGGCATAAAGCGAATAATCAATGCTGTCAATAACTGTCTGGACTATTTCATAGTTTGTAAATCCGTCGGGGTCAAGGCTTTGTGCAGTGGCAACTATGCGGTTGAGCTTTGAATAGTCTGCCTTTCCGTGCACCGTTTTAAGTGCCGCTTCGGCAACAAGCTTCATATTGAGAAGCTTGCCTGTGCCTGTGAGCGGATGAAGCTGATATGTGTTGCCGTCGTTGCCCACCTGTGTTTCGGTGTTATCTTCAACTGTATAGCAGGTATTGTTTTTGATTAGGTTCTTGACCTGTGCACCTGTAAAGCTCGGGTTTATTGCAAAGCAGAGTGAGGCAACTGCCGTTACCATAGGAGCCGCCTGCGACGTGCCGCTTGCGGAGCCGTAGATGATATTATATGTTCCGCTTGAGTTTTTCTGCGGAGTAACGGAACCGAAAATCATCTTGCCCGGTGCGTATATGTCAACACGGCTGCCGCCGTTACTGAAATTAGCCATTTGAAATTTTGCGCCGACTGAAGAGGAACTCTTGTTTTCTGCGGCGCCTACAACGATAATTCGGTTGTAAACCTCATTTACCTGTGAGAAGCTTAGTGAGCCGTAACGTGCATTTTGGCGGACGGAACAGTAAAGACCGTTTTGTGTTGCATCAACACTGCGCTTGACGTAACTCGGAGCGTATCCGAGCCTGGTATCCGTTACGCCGTTACCTGCAGACTGAACAACGACAAATTCTTTGCCTGCGCTCAAAAGTGAATACATACCTATTGCACACTGCTTTGCAGTTGAGTCAAGGTCAGAGGTCGAATAGGGGTCAAGATAGGGGTTGTATGTGCTTGATGCCGCAGGTGAAAGGCCGAGCGAAAGGTTTACCGCCTTTGCACCGTTTGTTACCTGTGAAGAAACTGCACTTGCAACATAGCCTATAGTGTCCGAGCTTGCACTTGAGGAAGAGAAGTTTGCAGCATAAATGTCAACGTCGTGAAGCAGACCTGATCCGCCGAGGCCGTTATTGGCCGTTGCACCTATTACGCTTGCAACGTGTGTGCCGTGGTACTGCGTTGAAAGAGTGTATGGGTCGGTTGAAAGAGTGTTGTCGCTTGCGTAGCTGTCTGCAAATTTGATGCACGCAAGGTCCTCGTGGGTTGTCATAACGGGACCGTCAACAATTCCTGCCGTTGCCTTGGGAAAATATTTCAGGTAATTCCACGCACTGTGTGCCTGAACAGCCTCAATATGCCAATTATAGCCGCCCGGTATTTTTTCGTTGCGTGCCTCATTATAGCCTGTATAAGTGCTCCAGGGATCGTTGGTTACGGCGTTTATTTCAAGCGGCAGAATCTGCTCGATGCCTGCACCGATAACCTCACTGTACTTTTCGATTTCTTCACATTTCTTGTTCAGTGCATCAAGGTTATCTGCTTCAACTCTTGCCTGCACCATTGCAATGTCGTTGATTTCGCCGACACGCTCTGCGCCGATTTCGTTGAGTATTTCATTTATACTCTCGTCTGCAGTGTCAATGTCAAAATATATGTTTACAACTTCTTTAACATACTTTGTGCCGTTTTCCTCGGCTTCGTCAGCCTTGGTGCGAGTGTAAAGCTCGCCACGGTCATAGAATATGTTCTGCACCTGCGTCTGTTCTTCGCCGTTTTCAAGCTCGGCAATGAAGGTTACTTTGTTATCGCCCGATTTAAGCGGAAGATTGTCAATGCTCCATTCGCATCCGTCAAGCGTGGCGTTGCCGCTTGAACCAATCTCGAAGCTGTCAATATCACTGCGCACTTCATATTTTACGGATATAACCTTTGAGTCTGCTGTTGCCGTGCCGCTGAAATCCGCAACGGGTCTGGTTACGGTTTTATCGTCGGTTTCTTTTTTATCGGTTTCAAATTCAAAATAGCTGTTTTTTGCGGTGCTTGCGGTGTAGCTTACAGTGATTATGAGCGGATATGCTTTGCCGCCTATTGTGATATTGTCTTCAAGCGTGAAGCTGCGAAGCTCGTCTGTGCCGATTGCGTGCACTCCGAACAAACCTGTTACGGGTAAGAACAGAGCTATTGCAAGAAGCAGTGCCGCCGCTTTTTTATGCTTGAGTGCAAAAATTATCGCAACCGTAATAATTACAGCCGCCGCAACAACTGCGGCTACAACGGCCTTTTCATTGCCTTTTTTTATAACAGGTGCTTCAACGGTGTTTGAAGCGGGGGAGTCAACAGTGGCGAAAACAAGCTCTGCCTCATAAGTGTCACCTGCGGCAAGAATATCCGTGCCGAGCCGATAACCGACGCCGCTGTTGCGTGCAGGTGAAATTTCACCCTCGTATCTCAAAGCAAGCCCGTCGGGAATATTGTGGGTGATTGTTATATCGCTCACATCAAAATCATTTGAGTTTTTGAGCTTGAGAGAAACTGTTGCGTTGCCGCCTGCTTCTTCTGAATTTGCAGTTAAGCCCAGACCGTATTCGTTGGTGCTCAGCGCAGATGAAAAAAGACAGAATACGCCGCAGAATACAGCACAGAGAACAAAAGCGAGTAACCTCTTGATTGCAATTTTCATTTTTGCCGCCACCTTTCCCATTTTAAAATAAATTATTTCAGTATTTATTATACAGTGTTCGTTTTTTAATGTCAAGGTCAACGATTTTGCAAAAACTTAAAAGAAATGTTAACAGAGCGCTTTTGATGCTTGACATAACTTGAAGTTTTTTATATACTAAAAGTTGCGAAACTATGCAATGTTTCAGTATACTCTTATTGAAGGATGTGTGACATCAGCTATGGATCCCAAGTACGAAGCTTTATTTACACCTTGGAAAATAGGTAATGTCGAAATCAAGAACAGAATTGTTATGTGCCCCATGGGCGGCACATCGCTTTTCGGTTGGTTCGAGCTTGGCGGTTGCCATTTCGACAAAGAAGCAGCAAAGCTCTTTATTGAGAGAGCAAACAACAACGTAGGTCTTATCATACCCGGTATTGCACCTCTTCGCGATACTTTCTGGGGCAAGTGGCTCTGGCAGAACCCCAAGATGTTCGAAGAGCTCAAAGAGTTTATGGATGAAATCCATAAGACGGGCGCAAAGCTGTTTGTTCAGCTTACAGCAGGTATGGGTCGTTCATGGGCTATTACCGAGCTTGTTGCACCTCTTCATAAAAATAAGTTCACACGTAAGCTCATCAAGCCTATTCTTGATACATCACACGAGCTTGCTTCTCCCAGCCCCCAGCCTTCACGTTGGGCACACGATATTATCTGCCCCGAAATGACCAAGGAGCAGATCCATGAAATCATTGAGGCATTTGCAAAAACAGCAAAGCTCTGCCGTGACGCAGGTGTTGACGGCGTTGAGGTTCACGCTGTTCACGAGGGCTATCTTCTTGACCAGTTTGCTATTGAGTTCTTCAACAAGCGTACCGACGAATACGGCGGCAGCTTTGAGAACAGATACCGTTTTGCCGCTGAGGTTGTAAAGGCAATCAAGGAATCCTGCGGCGACGATTATCCCGTATCACTTCGTTACTCTGTTGAGTCCAAGATGAAGGGCTTCTGCGAGGGTGCAATGCCCGGTGAGGATTACACAGAGGTCGGCCGTAATATGACCGAGTCCGAGAAGGCTGCAAAATACCTTCAGGATGCAGGCTACGATATGCTCAATGCCGATAACGGTACATACGACTCATGGTACTGGGCACATCCGCCTATGTATATGCCCCAGAACTGTAACCTTGACGATGTTGCACATATTAAAGAGTTTGTCGATATTCCCGTTGTCTGCGCAGGCCGTATGGAGCCCGACGTAGGTGCTCAGGCTGTTGCAGAGGGCAAGATTGACGGCGTTGGTGTTGCACGTCAGTTCCTTACAGACCCCGAATGGATTACAAAGATTATTGAAGACAGACTTGAGGAAATCAAGCCCTGTATCTGCTGCCACAGCGGTTGCTTCAATTTCTCATCCTCCAAGGGTCATGCAAATACACAGGACCTTCTTGATACAATGGGTCTTGCACGCTGTGCACTTAACCCCAAGACAATGCAGTCAAAGAAGTATAAGATTGTACCCGCCAAGAAGAGCAAGAAGATTGCTGTTATCGGTGGCGGTATAGGCGGTATGGAGGCTGCTATCGTTTGCGCACAGCGCGCCCATACTGTTACCCTTTACGAGAAGTCGGGCGTTCTCGGCGGCGTATTCATTGCTGCTGCAGCTCCCTCCTTCAAGGAGAAGGACCGTGACCTTATCGCATGGTATAACCGTGAGATTATGAAGTACCCCTCAATCACAGTTAAGATGAACACCGAGGTTAAAGATATCAACTCTCTTGGTGCTGACGAGGTTATCGTTGCAACAGGTTCAGTCGCAAACAAGATTCCCGTCAAGGGTGCCGCAGAGTACGGCATTGAGGCTGTTGAGTACCTTCTTAAAGAGAAAGAGGTCGGCGAAAACGTTGTTGTCGTCGGCGGCGGTCTTACAGGCTGTGAAATTGCTTATGACCTTTTCCTTCAGGGCAAGAAACCTGTTATTGTTGAAATGCAGGATGACCTTATCACAACACCCGGTGTTGCTCTTGCAAACACAAGTTTCCTTCGCGATTGCTTCAAGGCAAACAACGTTCCCGTATATCTTGAGGCAAAGACAACGGAAATCCGCAAGGATGGCGTTACAATCGCTACAAAGGACGGCAAGACGGTTGACGTGCCTGCAGACAGCGTAATTCTCTCTGTTGGCTACAAGCCCGCACCTGTTGCAGAAAAGTCAAAGCACGTTCACATTGTCGGCGATGCTTCAAAGGTCGGCAACCTTCGCACTGTTATCTGGCAGGCTTGGGACGTAGCTATGAAGCTGTAATTTAAAATATGGAGACTTTGCGGTACTTTTTTGCCGCAAAGTCTCTTTCTTTTTGCTTTTTTGATATTGAAAAATCTTTTTCGATATGGTAAAATTTAAAAGCAGATTTATATTCTGCGAAAAAGAAACAAATTTTTAAAGAAGAAGGAGGGAAAATAAATGTCATTTGCAGATATCATTGCAGGTCTTTTCGATATCCTTGATAAGGTACAGAATTTCCTTTTCAGTTTTGGCGATATCGCACAGAAATTCTTCGATATGCTTCCGTAATCAGCTTTACGGCAAACCGGGCCATGCCGTTATAACGGTGTGGCCTGTTATAAAGTTTGTTATTCTGCCGGGCGCAGATTTTTAATACAGTTAAATTTATCCTTATGAAAGGGGATACGAATAAAATGAACTACAAAATGCAGCTCACACCCGATGAGATAGAAATTCTCAACGGCTCCAAGGGCGAGACAATGGCAAAGGTTATGAAGACCCTTGTTATGTACGGTGATGCTTTCGGCGCAACAAAGATGGTGCCTGTCGAGAGCAAGATGGGCCACCTTGTTACAAGCTTCGGCCTCAAGGTTATGAGCCCTGTTTACGACCTTATGGATCAGCTTATTGCAGGCGGCGCACTCTCACAGCAGAAGTTCTCTGTTGACCCCAAGCCCCTCGATCCCAAGGTTCCCGCAAACTTCCTTCAGAAGCTTATTTTCAACAAGTTTATGTACTCCAAGCAGGATGAGTACGATAAGCAGCTTGCAAAGCTCGGCCTTATCGACGACAAATCATACACCTGTACGTGCTATATGGACGAGGTCGGCAACCTTCCCAAGAAGGGCGAGGTGCTCTCCTGGGCAGAGTCATCTGCTGTTGTTTATGCCAACTCCGTAATCGGCGCAAGATGTAACCGCAACTCCGGTATCATCGAGCTGTTCGGCTCAATCGTCGGCAAGGTTCCTTATTTCGGCCTTGTTACAGACGAGGGCAGAAAGGCAACCTGGGTTGTTGAGGTCAAGACAACAAAGAAGCCGGAGGCACAGATTCTCGGCTCCGCTATCGGTATGAAGGTTATGGAAGATGTTCCCTTCATCAAGGGTCTTGATAAGTGGATCGGCACTGAGCTTGACGGCGACACAAAGGCATACCTCAAGGATTTCGGTGCTGCTACAGCTTCCAACGGTGCTGTCGGCCTTTATCATATCGAAAACCTTACTCCCGAGGCTGTTGAGCAGGGTGAAAGCCTTATCGCAGAGGGCGCACAGGTTTATGTTGTTGACGATGCAGAGCTCGCAAGAGTTCAGGCAAACTACCCCGTTATGTGGAAGGACAAGAACGCTACACCGAAGCTTTGCTTCGTAGGCTGCCCCCACCTTTCACACGCACAGCTTATCGAGTGGACTGATAACGTTATTGCAGGCCTCAAGAAGAACGGCCTCAAGAAGGTTTCCATCCCCACTGTGTTCACAGCTGCTCCCGCTGTTGTTGAAGAATTCAGCAAAACAGCAAAGGCTAAAGAGCTTGAAGCAACAGGCGTTGTTCTCAGCTACATCTGCCCGCTTATGTATATGAACAATCCTCTCTGCAAGTCGATGCCTGTTATCACAAACTCCAACAAGCTCAGAACATACACAACGTCACGTTATTACAGAAGTGACGAGATTCTCGATATCATCACAAAGGAGGTAAAGTAAGATGAAACAGTTTAAAGGACGCTGCGTAGTTCCCGGCACTTGCTCTGCACCTGCCCTTGTTTCCCACGGCGGTTTCAACACACTTGCTTCCTTCCAGAGCGCACTTCAGTTCGGCGATTTGTTCCACGACAAAAAAGCCACAAAGTGCGGCGACCAGAACAATGCTGACCTTTATCAGAAGCCTATGGCCGGCACAGCTCTTTGCCTTCCCCAGACAATCGGCTCCACAACAGGCGGTATGGTTCTCTACTGCGCAAAGGTTATGGAGAGAAACCCCGCTTGTATGCTTTTCTCTGAGCATATCGACTCTCTTGCAGCTGCAGGTGCTATCCTCGGCGCTGTCTGGACAGAGTCGCCCATGCCTGTTGTTGACTGCCTTGGTGACGAATTCCTGGCTTATGTTAAGGACGGTATGAAAATCACTGTTGCAGAAGACGGCACGGTTACAGTTGAATAATTAACGTTTATTTATTAAATGAGGCGTCAACCTGTACAAATCGGGTTGGCGCTTTTTGTTGTATATGCACACGTCAAAATGACGAAAAAATTAAAATAAAATCTCACAAACTTTTTTCGTGCAATTTTGAATTGATATTCTGTTTGTGAATAAAAATTCATTTTCGTTGTTAAAAATGCACAAAAATTAACACGGTTATTAGTTAATTGTGTTGATATGCTGATTTTTTAGTTCTGAAAATCATTGTGCAAAGTGCACAAATACAATAGGCGTTATTTGTGCAAATAGTCTTGACAAATCTTACAAAAAAGATTACAATGCAGATGTAAACAAACGAAAGGAGAAAAGAAAAATGTTTGCAAAATTTTTAATCAAAAAGGAAAACGAGCTTATCAAGGAGATTCGTAAGGAGAAGAACTTTTTCCGTGTGTTTACAAAGGCAATGGAAATTGAGGGCATTGTAAACTACATGAGCAACGTTCAGTAATCTCCTGAGCACAAAAGCTCACCCGAATGGGAAAGTTAATCGGGCTACCGGCCTGTTTACATATATCGCAAATCCCCTTAAACTAAACAGCTACTGCATCGTAATCGATGTTTTGTTCCCCTTTTTACCGCAGCTTTTTGCTGCGGTTTTTTTATTACCTCAATAAAATTGATGCTCAAAGAGAAGAGAGAAGCACCGAGGAAAGTCTTATGTGCTATCTTTACTCGTTGCCTTGATTAGGTAGGGCGCCCATTGGGCGTCCGCCTTGAAAGAAATAAGACAATAGAATACAGGGGTACACCTATTATACAAATCGCACAAAAAATCGGCCGAAAATTTGTCGGCTCAAAAAGGTAAACTGCGCTATAGTTTATTTGAAATTAAAATAAATTTATGGTAATATATATAAGATAAGAAGCAAAGCAGAGCAGCTTTGCAAAGATAAAATGAAAGGAAAAAACAAAAATGAAAAAATTCTTATCTGTTATTCTTGCAGCTGTTATGCTTATGGCTTGTTGCATGCCTGCATTTGCTGCAGACTTAGTTCCGCTTCAGTTTGATGAAAACGGCGAATTCACAATTCTTCACCTTACAGACTGCCAGGACAAATATCCGGCTCATGAAGAAATGATTCAGTTCATCAACCACTGTCTTGAAAAGTACGACCCCGACCTTGTAATCCTCGGCGGTGACAACTCTGTCGGCCCCAAGGACACAAAAGAGCTGGCTATTGAAGAGCTCGTAAAGCCCTTTGTTGACCATCAGACATACTTTACTCTTGTTTTCGGTAACCATGACCGTGAGCAGGAGGTTGATAACCAGACTCTCCTTGGCTACTACCAGAAGTACGGCAAGCAGTACTGCCTTGCTTATGACCAGGTTCCCTCACTCTCCGGTGTTGCTACACACAACCTTCCCATTATGTCTAAGGACAATCCCCTCAAGGTTGCTTACAACCTCTATATGTTCGATTCCGGCACAAGTGGCCATAAGGATGCAAACGGCAACGACGGCTACGAGTGTGTATATCCCGACCAGATTGATTGGTTCAAGGCGACAAATAAGACTTACACAGCACTTAACGGCGGCAAGGTAATTCCCTCAATGGCATTCCAGCACATCATTGTCGGCGAGATTATGGATGTTTTCTATAAGGAAAAGAAGGATGCTCTCATCAGCTTTGACAGCAAGTTCTGCAACGGCAAGGAATATGACCTCACAGTTGCAGATTTCTCCGCAATCAAAGACGGTATGCTTACTGAGCCTCCCTGTCCCGGTGTTGAAAACTTCGGTCAGTTTGATTCTCTTGTTGAGCAGGGCACTGTTGCTGTCTTCTCCGGTCACGACCATGTAAACACATTCACAGTTGAGCTCAACGGTGTTGATATCGTAAATACACCCGGCTGCACATTCAACTCCTACGGTCAGGATTATAACCGTGGCGGCCGTCTTATCACTCTCCATGAGGGCAAGACTCAGTACGATTCACAGGTTCTTCTTCTTGCAGAAGAGGCATTTGACAGCGATTATATCGAGCTCAACATCTTCAGCAAGATTTTTGGTGTTCTGATTAACAAAATCATCCTTGCTTTCTTCAACCTTTTCTGATTTTTTCATAACTATCCTTATCCGAGAGGATTTGCATATTAAATGAAAACAAATTTTAAACGAAAAATTGCAATTACAGTTTGCATTGCTCTGCTTGTTGTTGCCGCGGCGGCTGTCGCTGTCCAGGCGGCACAGCCTGCACCTGTCTTCACAGTCAACGGTGCAAGTCAGCTCAGCCCCGGTGATGAGGTTACGGTAACCGTTTCGGTAAATGAGAATAAAGGCTATTGCGCAGGCGAGTTTGTGCTCAGCTATGATTCTAATGCGCTTATACCTGTATCCGTAACGGCAGGCGATGCGGCAAGCGAATATTTTGTCGGCAACGAAAAATATGCTGACGGTAAGGTTTACTTCACCGTTATTGACGATAAGCTTATGACTGAGGGCGGCACAGTTGCAAACATTAAGTTCAAAGTCAGTGACAGCGTTGTGCTTTACAGCGGCAGACTTAAACTCAGTGTGCCCACGCTGGTCAGCGATATTGCTTTCGGCTACGGCTATTTCCCCGTAAAGGCCACAACCCAGGCAGGCGATATTTATGCCGCCAAGAGGGTTTATGTGCCCGATGCCGTGAATCCTGACGTTGATGAAGAGCTTTCTGTTAAAGCAGACAGCACAGGCTACGTGCTTGGCGCAAGCACATACCTCAACCTCAAGCAGTCTGCAATTGCCGATGATTTCAGCGCACTCAAGGCTGAATTCTTTGCGGCAAACGGCACGGTGCTCACTTCGGATACCCTGCTTACAACGGGCTGTAGATTAAAGCTCACTGGCAGCGACGGCACAAGCAACACACTTGTGATGAGCGTTAACGGTGATGTTGACGGTAACTGCACAAAGGATGCTAACGATGCCTTCCTTGTCGGTATGTATCAGAATGGCTTGCTCACCGCTGAGGATTCGGGCACAGCCTATGCCGATGCGGCAGACCTCAATGATGACGGTAAGGTTGACAGCGCAGACTTTGATGCGGCAGTAAACGCACCGCTCAATTAAACATATCAATAAGTTCTGATTGACGTAAAAATATATGATGCGTTCGTAGGGGCGCCCATTGGGCGTCCGGATTAAAATCAGATGACAGTTCAACAAAACACCCCATTGATGTTTCAAGCATCAATGGGGTTAATTTGTTATTTCTCACACATATTCTCTGTTTTGATAAGCAGATTCAAATTTGAATCATAGGTTTCAATTCGGTCTTTGTAAACTACAGTAACATAAACATTGCCGCCGTATTCATTTATTTCGCAGTATTCGCAGTTTTCAAAAACATATTCACTCTTTTTATAATCATAAAGGTCGTATGGTCCGTCAAAGCGAGTATCCATCTTATCTTCAAGGTTGCCAATGGCTAATAGTCCGCAGTCTCCGACGGTGGTTACAGGCTTCCACTCGTTTGCTTTACAGTTTAGAGTGATAAGCTTTTGGTGAGTTTTTCCGCTGTAATAAGTATATACACCGTTTTTAAAATCTTCGGCACAGTATATCCCGTCATATTCTGTGATTCTGTCAACTTTTTCTGCTTTATTGAGAAGCTTGCCGTTTTCATTGCAAACTATCGCCGTGCGGCTATCCTCATCAACGTTATAAAACAAGCCGAGATATTCCATATAGCCTGTTGCATTTATGCCGTCGCAAGAAATGATTTCGTCAGTAAAAGCATCACGGTAGAAATTATCAGGCGAATCGATGTGTGCGTAATACCTGAGTAACCTGCCGCTGTCGGATTCAAAAAAGTAGTTTTTCTCGATTTCAAAGTCGCCTCGTTCTCTTTTACGAAGCAGTGTCAGGTCGGAATCATAGATGTATTCATTATCAAAATCAACCGCAATAAAATATTTGCCGTCAACTGTCTGAATGTCATCATAAACGGGGTCAAGCAGCCACTTGCCGTCAGCAGAAATTATGCCGTAGCCTTCTTCACGGTTGTAGCTTGCAACTGCCTTATTTGTTACAAACGGACCGCAGTAATCAAAACCTTCAAGTACACGGTGTCCGTCTTTGTTGTATACCATTGTGTTTGGTGTGTCGCTTACAAAGTCGTGAACAACAAGCAGACCGTTGTAATATCCGTTTGAAGAGTTGTCAATGCTTTGCTTTTTGTTGCCGTGCAATACCTCTCTGGCATCGTAATCGTATACCGTAAAGGGATAACTTAACTGCTGTCCTATTATTCTGTTTTCTGAAACACATACGATATTATCCGGTATTTGTGCGCCGCGTGTTCCGTCTGCTTTTACAAGCAGTGAACTCAAGCACGCATCATAATGCTCTGCGTTATTTTCGCTGTATTTTAAACAGTAGTATGTTTCGCCGTTCAGCTCAAAAATCTGATACCAATTATAGAGCGGCTGAGTAAGTATTTCACCGTTTTTGGCCATCAGTCCGTAGAGCTTTTCCATATTGTAGCCGTTTTCTTCATCGTGCTTGTAGCCACCCATATAAATTGCCAGCTCGCCTCTGTTTTTGCCGAGGGCGAGAGAATCCATATCTATGAATTCTTTTCCGATGTTTTTGCAGGCGTTTTCCGTTTTTGTGAGTTTGTTCAGGTTTTCGTCATATATTGTTATCTCGTCCTCGTAAATAACGGTGATATAAATCCTGTCTTTAAATTCTTCAATAATACAGTTGCGGCAATCTGTGAAAACATATTCGCCTGTTTTGTAGTTGTAAAGGTCATACGTTCCGTATAAAAAATATATTGACTGGAATTCGAGATGTCCTTCAATCAGATAATCGCACTTTACTGTAGGTATGGAAACGGAAACCTTAATGTTTTCATCGTCGCTTGTGCCGGTTACACTGTGAACCTTTTTGTGTGTTTTTGCATTGTAGTATGTAGTGGTATTGCCGGATGAAACCCAATAAAAATCCTTTGAGTCAAAGCCTGCGTATTCACTGCTTTTGAATTTTTTAAACAGCTTTCCTTCTTTGTCAAAAATCCACAGCGTGCCTTTTTCATCCCTTGCAGAAAAAAGTGGGTTTTCACTGTCGAACGTGGCGATATACTCTGTTGCGGGCAGTTTGTTTTTACGGCAGGTTATTATTTCGTCCGTAAAGGCGTCGCGGATATAACCGTCGGGGTCATCTTTCGTGTGCTTGTAATATCTTTGTTCACTTTCAAAATATTTTCTATTATAATCCTCGAATTTATTATTGGTAACGGTTTTGGTGGTTATCAGTTTAAGGTCCGGGCCGTAAATATGCACGACATTAGCAATTGAGGCGCGGTATTGGTTTTCGTCTTGTGCGTAATATACGCTGTCATATATCGGCTCAAGCAGCCATTCGCCGTTTTTGGATATAAGACCGTAGCTTTCAGAGTCGAGGCTTGCAACTGCCATATCGTTTGCAAAAGCTCCACAATAAGCAAATTCCTCAAAAAGCTTGTTGCCGTTTTCATCAAATACCGTAACGTCTGTCAAGTCATCTTCGGTGTTTTCGTATGTTACAAGAACGCCGTTGCAAAAACCGTCGCTTGATACACTGCTTTTGCCTTCACCTTTAAAAATCAGATTGCCTTCGTAGTCGTACACGGTGTAATAGCTGCCGTACTTGCTTGTGATAATTCTGTTGTCGGATACTGATTCAATCTCATCTTCAAGCTTCAGTGCCCACGAGCCGTCGGTTTTCATAAGTGTGGATTCGCAGTAAAACTCGCCGCCTTCATAAAGCTCGTTTTCGATGTATTTCATACAGTAGTATTCCGTGCCGTCGTGCTCAATTTTCTGATAATGAGTATATAGGGGGTCAACAACTATTCTGCCGTCGAGCGTCATCAGACCGAAACGGTGGTCAATATATCCGTTTTTTGTGTTGACATAACCGCCTGTAAAAATGAACAGCTCGCCGTAATCGTCACGCGGTATGAGCGTGTCGGTATATTCCGTATACCAACGTCCGTTTGTTTCTTTGTGTTCCGGTTTTTCTTCGGCGCAACCAGCAAAGCCGAAAATAACCGACAGAGCAATAAATAATGCGGTAAGTTTTTTGAACATAAAATCACTCCCTTATAATTGCCGCTAACCATTGAGCTGTTTCATATTTGGCATAAAGCTCTGTTTTGAATGTAAACATTTTATTTGAGAAATGCTTTGAGGCGGCGACATATTGTTCTTCTGCCGTTTTTCTGTGCGAAAGGTATTTGTCAAGACAGTCAAGCATTTGTTCAACCTTATCGCTTCCTAAAGGTGCATAATCGTTTTTCAAGTCTGCATAAGCGTTTTCTTCAGCTGATTTGAGAATGATGTCAAGCTCGTTTAAGAGCGATATTGCATCATCAGTATCAGTGCAACAGTCAATTCTTTCTTTGATTGATACAAGGTTGTTATAATACTCGCCGTTCAAGCCGTCGAACATATCGCTTACCTGAAAATCTACGGGCACAGGTATATATTCACCGTCAACGGTGGTGTATACGTTTTCAATCAGGCGTTTGGTGACATAGTATTCGTAACGCGGATAAAGTGTTTTTCCTATTGAGCCTGTATCAAACACGCAGTAAATCAGATTTTCAAAAGCAGACAGAGCCTCATATTTTGCTTTTATTGCATCGTTATAATAATTGTTTTGTTTGTTGTTTGAACAATTTGATATTATATCGAACAGAATATCATTCATTTCATCAACAAGTTGTGTCACACCATCATAGTGTGTTTTACTGTCAAGAGAAAGATATCTTTGGTGAATACTTTCAAGCTCAGGACAACAACTTTCTGAAGATTGTTTTTCTCCCGTTTTGTCTTTTTCTTGATTCTTTAATGTGCACCCAGCAAAGCCGAAAATAACCGACAGAGCAATAAATAATGCGGTAAGTTTTTTGAGCATAAAAAATCCCCCTTCCACCTGTATTATAGGGCAGGCGAAAGGGGAGTGTCAAATTACATATTTGTAACCGTTGGTTACAGTTTTGAAACAAATTTAAAAATGATAGAGATTCTGCTCGGCATCAGCATACTGGAACTGCGGATAAAGCTCGTTTGAGGTTACGGTGGGCTGACCGTCAAAATACATAAGATAAAACAGCATTTCAGCAAGCTCGGAGCCGTAACTGCAGGGCACGTGAGGAGCATCCTTTATAAACCACGTGTTGTCGGGTAACAGGCAGGTTGATGCATCAATAACCTTGTCGGGCGAAAGCTTTGCAGGGTCTTTTGCCTTGTAGTCGTCGCCGAGTGTTTTGCCGTATGGGGCTACGGTTGCACCTGCCGCCATAAGTTCGGTTTCAAGCACCATGTCGCCGTTGACGTAGGAGCGCTCGTATACGGGAATAACGGGGCTGTTGTATGCTGTTACAACCGTAACTGCAACGCCGTCTGCCTTCATCTGCTTGATAAACTCATCTCTGCCGAGTCTGAACTGCTGGAATTTGTCAATGCGCTTGATAAGGCCTGCATACTCTGAGGCATCGTCGCCGAACACGAATTTCTTTGCAGTTTCATATTCATCGGGCTGTACCATCGCCCAAAGGCCGGGCATTGTGCCGAAATTATCACGCATAGTTTCTTCATAAATTTGTGCTTTGTAGTTTTCGGTAAGGTTGTTTGCAAAGTTAACCAGCGCATCCGTAATGCCTATGAAGTCAAGAATTTTCCACAGAACAGCCAAATCGGGCACTGCATAGCCGAGGAAGGTGTTGAGTATATCCTTATCAAATCCGACCTTGCCGCCGAGTGCATCGTTGGCAACATAAGAGCCGTAAATTGTGGAGGAGAGGAACATACAGCTGTTAATTTTTTCGTAGCCGTATTCATCAAGATAGGCAAGCGTCATAACACCGCCGAGGCTGCAGCAGATAAGGTTGACCTTCTCTTTGCCGCTTTCTTCAACGGCAAGATTTACGGCTTTGTTGATTTTTTGGGCAACTGTGTATGGGTCAAGTCGCCAGTCGTATGTTATATAATAAACGTTTTGAGCACCGAGCCTGTTTGCAGCTTCTGCAACAATGCCGGGCTCACTCTGGCCGTATTCCTCAAATTCTTTAAGTGCTTCGGGATAATTGCTCATCGCCAGCGGATACTCTTTAACGGATACGTTTGCAACCGTATCGCCGTTTTTGTCGCAGGCCATATCGGCAAAAAGGTCATCCACAAAATCGCATATTGTGTTTACCATTCCGTCCATACCCATAAGCACGGTTGAAAAAATCAGCTTAGCAACTGCTCCTATTATCGGACCTGCCTTGGCCGTAAGTGCAGGGTGTTCGCTCTCTGTGCCGAGGTCAACCGTAAGTGCGGCGAAATCAAGGCCTCGCACGATTACAAGCGGAGTGACATCTTTTTCTTCTGCGGCAAACGCTGTGCCTGTGCAGGTGAATACAAGCACGGCTGCCATAATAATGCTGATAAAACGCTTCATTATAATTCCTCCGTTCAAGGTGCTTTATGTTTTTTATTATATTATATTCGAATAATTAAATCAATAGAGCCGATTGACTTTATAATGATTATTAATATATAATAAACTAAGTATTATGAAAAGGAGGGCTGAAAGTGAAGTTCAACCGAGAAGAATTCTTCTTTTTCAGAAGTGAAGAAGCGGCAAAAGCAAAAGTTTTCGGTACTCAGTCACCTCTTGTGCCAGATTCAAGAATAAAACTGCTTAAAATTATTGCAGTTGCAGCGTATGTGCTTATGCTGGTTATGCAAATTCGCAACGTAATAGTTTTTAACGGAGAGCCGATAAGCGATGCCGTGCGCTACGTTACCGACGGACTTACTCATGCCGCAAACGGCACGTGGTACCCTACGGCGCAGAGCTTTACCGACCTTGGCGGTGTTGCAGGCAACGGCTATGTCAATTATCTTGCACTGCTTCTGCGAATTACCGATAACCTTAAAATTATTTACGTAGGCAGTATTTTTCTGGTCCAGATTATTCTGTTTTCAACCGTTTATATTACCAAAAAAGTTTCGGGCTCACAGACGGCTGTGTATCTGACAGCGATTTATTTCTGTCTTTTCGGCACGTATTGGTCTGAAATCTGTATTGCGAGAACAGAAATTTTTTTCACAGCTCTTGCAATGCTTGCTTTGGCACTCGCCGTTAAAGGCTCTAAAGTGAGCGTTGTTGTTTCGGGCGCCGTGCTTGCTTATGCCCAATGGGCACGTCCGCTTGCAACTGCTTTTATTGTGGCTATAATATGGCTGTTTATGTGCAGGGGAGAGAAGCTGAAAACTTATGTAAAATTTGCGGCAGGTTTTTGCTCTGTTGTGGTGCTTCTTACTGCGTTTACATATTTTAACAGCGGCGAGGCTGTTTTTCAGCCCACAATTGCAGACGGCAATTTTTTGATGGGTGCAAACGAAGATGCTGACGGCAGCTATGATAATACGGTTTTTCAGGAGGGTAAGGCAGGTTATCTTACTCCCGAACAAAAAGCAGAGCTGAGCTATGAGGAGATTAACGAAATCTACCGCAGTGCGGCTGTTGAATGGATAAAAGAAAACCCTGTTGATTATCTCAAACTTATACCTAAAAAGGTTTTCTATTTTCTTGCAACCGAAACATATTCGGGTGATATTTATTTTGATAACAAAATACTTACAAGCGGCAAAAGCTATATCGTTTCGCTTCTTAATATCCTGAAAGGTAACGGAGAGCGCAGTCTTGAATTCGGCGATGTTGTTATTGTTTACACACAGGGCTTTTATATGCTTGTGATGCTTATGTTTTTTGCCGGTGTAATTCACTCTATGAAAAAGGGATATTGGCGCAGTATGTCTTTCCTTTACGGTATTTTCCTCATAGGTGTTGCGGCGAGCATTTATACGGTCGGCGGTGGCAGATATCATTTTCCTTATCTGTCAGTTGTTATTATAACGGCCGCAATGTTTACGGATGCCGTTTTTGTGCGCAGAAAAGCAAAAAAATTAAAATAAACTCTTGACAAACAATATCTTGTTATGTATAATAGCAAATGTTGTTTGTGCGGATGTAGCTCATCTGGTAGAGCGCCACCTTGCCAAGGTGGAGGTAGCGAGTTCGAGCCTCGTCATCCGCTCCAGAAAACAAAAAACCTTTGTCTTATGGACAAAGGTTTTTTTGTTTTCAACTAAATCCGTTCTTGCTGACGGGAGAAATCCATTTTGATGGATGAAATCACTTTGTGATGAAATCCGACTGTCGTCGGAATAAGGACGGATTTAATTTCATCTGCGAAGCAGATTTCATCTGAGATTACTCAGATTTCATCGCGCTTTGCGCGATTTCATTGGAATTTCCAGGAATCTGTGATATAATTAGATAAAGAGGGTGATTTCAATGGCTGAAAATAAACTTGCAGATATGTCTACAGAGTTTGCTGTTCAGATATTGACGCTGACTGATAGTATAAAGGGGCACTATTCTTTGGCAAATCAGCTTGAGAGAAGCGGAACCAGTATCGGTGCCAACATCCGAGAAGCAAAATATGCGCATAGTCGTGCTGACTTTATAGCAAAATTACAAATTGCATTAAAAGAATGTTATGAAACAGAATATTGGATTGAAATTGCACAAAAAGCAAGTATTATTTCCGTTGATTTGACAAAAAGTGTTTTGCACGATTGCGGTGCTATCCGCAGAATGCTCATTTCTTCTATCAATACCGCTAAGGAGAATGTGAAATGACGTTTGGCATAATAGACAGAAACAGTCATAAATATTATACATATATGAAAGATGTTTTCGGTGAAATAAACGGTGCTCAAAGACAGTATAACTGGCTGATTACAGACTGCGAATGTTATCCGCAAAACCAAGAAACTGAACAGCTCTTAGCGCAGGAATACTGCTGGTTATCCGGTGAAGAATTGACCGACATTGTTGAAAAAGAAAACTTTCAATGGATTTGGGGTGTGCTTTGCGGCTTTGAAAAAAGCGTTACGCTTGAAGATGTTCTGAAATATCCGTTGCCTTGTGCTCAGGAGTATAACGGTTATTATAATAATCCCGTTAGCCTTCAGCATCCTCTGTCATTCGTTGAAATCGTGCCTTGTGACAGTTCATGGACGCTTATTATAAGCAAGGATAAAAGCATTACAGATAACTTTATAAAGCATTATCCGAACTCGGAGGATTTATCACTGTATAATCAAAAATAAGTAGTTTTTTCATTCGCTTCTTGACAAATCATCTTTTTCGCTATATAATCACCACAACAACTGAAAATGCCAGACGGGGTGCTGATGTTATCGGCTGAGATTCGGGCTTGTGAGCCCGTAACCCTTGAACCTGATCCGGGTAATGCCGGCGTAGGAATTTTAAGCGTTGCAGCAATTTATCGCCAACAGGAGAAATTCCTCTTGGCGTTTTTTGTTGCATTTTTTTAAGGAGTGTTTTCAATGCAGAAAGCCGAGCTCACACGAACGGAGAAAACGAAACGTCTGACCTTGAGTGCAGTGCTCATTGCGCTTGGTACGGTGCTTTCGCTTCTCACGGTTTTCAAATGGCCGTGGGGCGGCAGTATTACCTTGTGCTCAATGTTGCCGCTTGCTGTAATCGGGTACACATACGGTGTTAAATGGGGGCTGATAAGCGGCTTTGTCTACGGCGTTTTGCAGGCGCTTTTAGGTGCTTCAATGAGCCACGCGTTTGCAGGAATGAATGCCGGAAGTGCGGTTGCAATACTCTGCCTTGATTATCTGCTTGCTTTCAGCGTTATCGGTCTTTCGGGTATGTTCAAGGGCAGAGTTAAAAATCACACTGTCGCATTGGTTGCAGGTACGGTTGTGGCTGTGCTTGCAAGATATCTTGTTCATATTGTTTCAGGATATATCTTTTATGCATCTTATGCCGATTGGTTTTTCGGTGAAGCATTTGTAAACGATTTTTCTGCCGCAATAGTAGCCGCGTGCTCACCCAAAATGCTCGGATTTGTATATTCAGTGATATACAATGGCTGTTATATGATACCCGAAGTGTTTATAACCGCAATTCCTGCCGCTGTTGTGATAACCGCTATTCCGCCTGTCAGACGTGAAATGACAAAAACAAGATAAAAAGATAGACAAAGCCATTTTATTGTGGTATACTTATAATGTTTATTTATAAGTAATACGGAAGGTGACAAAATGCTTGAAATTAAAGAAGCACTTGCCAGAATTTATACATCAGTAGAGCCCACAATGAAAGAGGCAGGTATGCAGGCTATACGTCCCGAGGGTATCGAAAAGGGTGAAGCCCCTATCGGTAAGGGCGATAACGGTGTTGGCTACCGTGTCGAGTTTGCAGGCGATATTGCCGCAGTAAGAATCAACTATTTTGATAACAGAATTAACTTTGCCATTTCTCAGGAGAAGGATGCAGACGGTGCTTTTATCAACTATGACCTTGTTTCTGTTTCGCTTCTCGATCCCGAAACCTGTGACGAAAGAGATGTCCGTTCAATAAGCGGCGAAATTTCCGACACGGTTATGGCAAAATTCTGCAAGTCTGCCAACAATCAGCAGAGGGTTAAGGCACCTAAGACAGTGTCTAAGGCAGCGGCCAGAAGCGGCAGCGTTTATTACGATGCAAACACACTTGCAAGCCGTCTTACAAACACGATTTATCCTCAGCACCGTGCTGCATATAACGACAACATCAACAGATACGGCGAGTTTCTTCCCGAGGATTTCTTTGCGCAGGGCTGTGCTGATTCGATAAACGAAACAATCAGAAGAAACGACCCTGCAGAGATGAAGAAGCTTTTCAATCTTCTCAACGAAATCTACCTTGATGCAACGAACGAGACGCAGAGCCTTATTGTTGTAACGCTTCTCGGTAACCTTGGCGCAGATCAAACTCTGCTTGCAAACGCTGTTGACTATATGTGTGACGACCTTATGGGTCCCGTTATCAAGGTTAACAAATATCTCCATTCTTCACTTGGCAAGGATGCTATGGCAAAGCTCAAGAACCCTCCCGCATACAAGCCCAAGAAGGTAAAGAAGCCCGGTATATTTGAAAAGATGATGGGCGGCGCACAGCAGAATATCAACAACAGATAAAATTCAAAGCATCATGTCAAGGCGTGATGCTTTTTATATATCACATATAAAATGAGCTTGCATAGAATCAACTATGCAAGCTCTGTTTTTGTTTTATCAGCCTATAAACTTGATTGTGAGAATCTTTTTGCCTGTAATTTCAAACTCGACAAAGCCGTCTGCATCAACTGTGAGCGGAGCCTCATCAAGCTCTTCAAGTGTGACGAGCTTAGCCTCTTTCCACTTGTTGCCCGAGTATGCGGGAAGCTCAAACTCTGCAGCCTGACGCTCAACGGGTGACTGTGTCTTTTCAATCGGAGCAATGCCGCCGTTGAGACGGATTGCGTTCTTAACAGTCTTGTCAGAGGGGTTGAAGAGACGGACTACCCAGCCTTCGCCGTCTTCGCTCTTCTTGATTGCGCTGACGTTGAGGTTTTCTTCCTTGAGCTCAAGGAAGGAGTGGTCAAGCGGATTCTTGCCGTGTGCCGTGGGAGCAATCTGACCGATTGTAAGGTAGAGGTTGAAACGCTCGCTCTCCTGCCATACGCCTGCTTCCTCCCAATTGCCACGGTGAGGCATAAATGCATAGCGGAACGTGTTCTTGCCTATGCACTGTGAGCCCTTGTCCCAATCGCTGTAGTTCTGCATATCCTTTGTTACGCATATGCGAAGCGGATAAGCACGGATGAGAGAAAGTAAGAGTGTGCCGTCCTCATCATCTGCAGCCTCATAAGCTTTGAGACCTGTGTTGAGAAGTGCTGCACCGTTTACACCGTCAGTGATGCTGACGAAGGAGTTCATCGGGTGCTCTGTCATAGGCGGCTCATCGTAGAGTGAGTAATCGGGCTTTTCAATCGGACGTGATACAACGTCGAACTGACCCTGTGAATCTGCATAATCTGCCTTGATACCTGTCGGGAAAGCAACCTGCAGGTAGTGGTCCTCACAGCGGTTGTTGATTGTTGTTTCAATCTCAACGAACTTTGCACCCTTGCGAAGTGTTACAAGGCTCTCGATATCAACAGGAAGCTTGTGCTCGCTTCTGGACTTTTCGTCAAATGCTCTCTTTTCGGGAAGCTCCCAACGCATTGTGACCTTGTATGTTGTTTCAAACTCACCCTCACGAAGAAGAGTTACTGTTGCCTGCTCGCCGAGAGTTGTGAAGGTTTCGTCACACTCGGGTGCAACGTGCTGCCACGGGTTGCCGATTTCGCCGCTGTCCTTGAAATAGCCGAGGCTCTCGAAGAGCTTGCCGTTTACCTTATCGAATACGTTGAACGTACCGTTGTGGTTAAAGGAAACCTTGAGGTACTCGTTTTCCATAACCTGTGTTGTCTTTACAAGTGTTACGGGAGTTGTTGCACGCACGTTGTAAAGCGGACGGATTTTAAGTGTCTTGTAGCCCATTGCAGGCACATCTGCAACTTCAGCCGCAATAAGATACTGTTCTGTGTGAAGTACGTTTGCGGTGTCGTTGGGGTTCTGGATAATCTGTGCATTTGCCTTATTTGTGGAAATAACCTGATACTTGATTTTCTCGCCGTTTGTGTCGAGAATTTCAAAGCTGTCTGCCTTCCACTCTGCAGGAATTTCAACACGCATATTTACGGTTTCCGTTCTCTTGAAGGGAGCGGGGTTAAAGAGCACAACAGCTACGTCGTCACGGCTGAATGATTTGAGGTCGATGTCGCCTGCAATATCCATAAATGCACGCTCAAATACGCACATTGAAAGCTCACGTGACTGTCTGTAACGTGACATAACATCTTCATAAACAACGTCACGTCCGCAAGCGCCGATGCTGTCGTGGCCGTGGTTCTGGAGAAGATAATTATATGAAAGGTCGATGAAATTCTGCGGATAAGGTGCACCTGAAAGTGATGCGAAAACAGCCATAGGCTCAGCGTAGTTGATGAGTCTGCGTTCTGTGTCAAAGTTCTCCTGCTTGATGTATGTGCGTGCAGAGAGAATCCAGCCGCAGAGCTCGCTTACACTGCCCTTTGTGTACGGGTCACGCATTTCGCCTCTGAGTACGGGTGAATCGGGCTTGAAGTTATCGATAATGCCCTGCTCCATCTCACGAAGTGTGCTGTGGAAAACGTTAGCCTCGGGCAGTGCTGCGTTAAGGTCCTTGATAAGCTGAACCTCACGTGCATCGGGGCAGGATGAATCGTGGCCTGCGGACCAGAAACGGTGCTGAGTTGTCCAGTCGTTATCCTGCTCTCTTACAGCCTGCTCTGCTCTTGCCTGAACATTTTCACTGTGATACTCGTAGAAGGGATGTGTGTACTGATAGTCGAGCTTCCAATCACGGTCAATCAGCTTGAACACGCCGTTGTTGTCGTTCCAGAGCATATCACGGTTGTTCTCGTCTGTCTGGTTAAAGTAAACGGGGCGCTGTACAACGTACCAGATGTTATAACGGGGACGCTTTGCAAGACGGGAGGCAAAGATGCGTGTGCCGTCGGGGCTTTCCCAATAGAATTCGGAGTTGGGTGCCTTGTATTCGTTGATACCTCTGTAGAAAGAAGCAAAGTGAATGCCGAATCCTGAATAAATCTGGGGAAGCTGTGAAATCTGACCCCAGCCGAAGGGTGAATAACCTGTTTTGCTTATGCCGCCCATTTCTTTACCGATTTTGTGGCCAAGGAGAAGGTTGCGGATAAGTGCCTCGCTGCCTACTGTGAATTCATCGGGCAGGCAGAACCAGGGGCCGACAGCAATTCTACCCTCTTTGATGTACTTCTGAAGCTTTTCCTTCTTTTCGGGATAAACCTCAAGATAGTCCTGAATCGGCATTGTCTGCGAGTCGAGGTGGAAATGTCTGTAATCGGGGTTTTTGTCAAGAATGTCAAGCAGCATATCGAGCATATAGCCGAGCATATACTGTGTGCGGCGTGCGGAGAAACGCCACTCTCTGTCCCAGTGTGTGTTTGATATAAAGTGACACTGGAGCTGTTCTTTTTTATCCATTGATAGACCTCCTTAGCCTTTAATAATTTTCATAATTTCTTCAAAGTTGTTGCAGAAGTGTGAGCAGACTGCCTTTGTGCCGCTGGATTCAATGTTGCCGCCTGCAATACCGGTCGTGGTGTAGCCTGCAAGACGTACCGAGCAAGCACCTGCACCGCTGTCCTCAATGCCTATAACTCTGCTTCTGTCTGCAAATGCTTCGCCCAGACCGACAATTGATGTTTCGCTGTAAAGCCACGGATGGGGCTTGGGTGAAAGCTCGCCGAGTGTGCCTACGCTGCCCTTACGAAGCGGGAAGCCTGCAGAGATGATTGCATCGTAAAAATCCTTGGGGTCGCCCATACCGAGAGTTTTGAATGCGGAGAGAATTTCGGGCCATGCCTTCTCATAAAGACCTGATGTGACAAGGCCGATTTTGATGCCCATACTTTTAAGCTCAAGCAGGAAATCCTTAACGCCTTGAGTAGGCGTGAAAGCACCGTCTTTACCTCTGCCTGCCATAATCTCTTCCATCTCTCTGTGGGTGTGCTCAAAATAGAAGTTGCGTGCCTTTTCAAGCGATTCGCCGGGGCAGTATTTGTCGATACAGTACTGAAGGTGTTCTGATACGCTGTGACCCGAAACGAAGGGAAGGTCAGCGTCCTCAAGCTCAAACTTCGGGTTACCGAGCATACTTGCGGTGCTCATCTGGATAATCCATACCCAGAAATCCTCACTGCGTACGGTTGTGCCGTCAAGGTCCATAAGCACTGCGTTGAGCGGATACTCTGTCTTAACGGGATATACGGGGTAGTAAACGGGGTAAGCGATTGCGGATTTGACACAAGCGAGTGAGTGTGAGCCGAAGGACACAAACTCAACCTTTTTGTCGCCTGTAGCAACAATGCAGTCAACACCGTTTTTGCCTGTTATAAATTTGCCGTCTTCTGTTGTTTCAAGAAGATGAAAGCCGCTCTCGGGACCAATGACACCGAGGTCGGGTATGTTTACATTCTTATCAAAAATCATAACACGTTTTTCCTTTCACAAAATAAAATTACAAATTATTTTACCATATATTATTTAATAAGTAAATCATTAAATTACAATTTGTTTGTTTTCAGACTTTTTAAAGTTATGTTCGTTACTGCTTCAAAAAGAGTATATTTTGAGAAATTAAAAATACTATGCGGCGTAAAGCCGCAGTTACTTTTGTCAATCGTTACAAAAGTAACCAAAAGAACTTTTTGGGGCATAAGCACTCCGCAACGGCTGACGAGAATAAATCCGCTCGGCAGACAGAACACAAATGTGTGTTCTGTCGCCATTACGGCTAATGAACCTTTAGCTGATATTTAAGCTTAATATACCGCCTATGTACCCTCGCTCGGATAAGTGAGTAAGGTGAGATATCGTCAGCCTGCTACGTTCAAAGTCACAGCATCTATCGTTTTTTTTATGGCACCGTAGGGAACAGTCTTGACTGTTCCGTTTTACTTAAAGCTGCCGTTTTAAAAATCTTACATTGCAAAAAAGCTAAAGATAGTGTATATTGGTGAGGGTGCCCATCGGGTGTCCGTTAAGTACCGACTAAAGGAGAAACCGAAATGAAAACACCTGCAATTCTCACCAAAAAGGCGGAAGAGCTTGAAGAAAAAATGCAAAGGATTTTTCCTGCGCTTGCTCCTCTTGCAAAGCAGTGCTTTTTAAATACAATTGAAACTACGACAAAAAAGCTTGACGACGGCAGCTATTTTGTAATCACTGGCGACATTCCTGCAATGTGGCTTCGTGATAGTGCCGCACAGCTCAAGCCCTATATAAAATATGCTCCTCTTGATGAGGAATTGAGCGAAATTCTTCGTGGAGTTATTCTCCGACATGCCTCTTACGTGAACCTTGACCCCTACTCAAATGCATTTAATGCAGAGCCCTGCAAGGATAAGTGGAAGGATGCTTCGGATTTTGACCACGAGCTTATCTGGGAGAGAAAATATGAGGTGGATTCGCTGTGTGCATCGGTTTATCTGATGTATGAGTATTATAAGGTAACGGGTGATAAGGCGGTACTCACAGCCGAAACCGAAAAAATGCTTGAAACAATCGCTGACCATTTTATAAAAGAACAGCGCCATCAGGATAATTCAACTTACTTTTTTGACAGAAAAAACTGTCCCGTATCAGATACGCTTCCCTTTGGTGGCTACGGCAGACCCGTCAATTTCACGGGTATGACCTGGTCGGGCTTCCGTCCGTCTGATGATGCCTGCATTTTCAATTATCTTGTGCCGTCAAATATGATGGCGGTTGTTGCTATGCGCTATGCTGCCGAGCTTGCAAAGGACGGCTTTGGCAATGATGCACTCAGCGAGAAATGTTTCAGGCTTTCGGCAGAAATTGATGACGGAATAAAGAATTATGCAGTTGTAAACCACCCGAAATACGGCAAGATTTATGCTTATGAAACAGACGGCTTCGGCAACTTCAATCTTATGGATGATGCGAATTCACCCAGCCTTCTTGCCGCACTCTATCTCGGCTACTGCGAAAAGGATGATGAGATTTATCAGAACACCAGACGCTTTATTCTGTCGGAAGATAATCCGTATTATTTTGTGGGCAAGGCCGCAAAGGGCGTGGGCAGTCCGCACACCCCAAAAAATCACATCTGGCACATTTCGCTCACAATGCAGATTCTTACAAG
The DNA here is from genome assembly GCA_045604525.1 of Acutalibacteraceae bacterium. Lineage (GTDB taxonomy): Bacteria > Bacillota > Clostridia > Oscillospirales > Acutalibacteraceae > UBA8612. The sequence goes on along the minus strand of JAZUOH010000028.1, from coordinate 3,353 downwards.
CAGTGATAAGGATGAAATAAACGAGTGCCTTGATATGATAAGCCGCACACATGCAGGCACAAACTTTATGCACGAATCGTTTAACGTTGATGACCCTGCAAACTTCACGCGCGTATGGTTTGCCTGGGCAAATACACTTTTTGCACAGATGCTCGAAACACTTGAATAACAAATACAGCAGAGGTTAGCGTGTTATCCTTAACGGAGAACACGCAACTCTATTCGCCTTCGGCGAGTGATATTGCTGCGCAGTGTTATTCGGCTAACGCCGAGTGGTATTCGCTTTGCGAGTTTCATGGCGAATAGAATATCACTAAGTCCAACGGACTTAATATCACTTAGCATACAAAAAAGAAGACTCGTTGCCCAAACGAATCTTCTTTTTTCTGTTGTTAGTGGGTTTGTGTTGCTGCCCAAGTGCATTTGTGCATACTAATGCGATGCCGGTTTTTCTTAACAGAAACAGGTATGATTACAAATATCCGATAAGAACAACACGAATTTTTTTCTCTGCTGTTTATTTTTGTGACGAATTGATAACAAAATCTGTCTTTAAGGGTGAAAGGCCTTTTGAGAAAAGAATAAGGGGGAGTGAAAATGCAGGATGAAAAAATAGTTTTGATGTATCTTGAAAGAAATGAAAACGCAATAAAAGAGACAGAGAGTAAATACGGCGGCTACTGTATGAAAATTGCGCAAAACATTTTGTACAGCCTGCAGGATTCGCAAGAGTGTGTGAACGATACTTATCTGCGCACGTGGGATTCAATACCGCCCCACAGACCCGAAAATCTGCGTGCCTTTGTGGGCAGAATCACACGCAGGCTGGCGCTGAATATGTACGAAAAATCCTCTGCCAAAAAGCGAGGTAAGGGCACAGTTCAGTTAGTGCTGGATGAGCTGAGCGAATGCATACCCGACACAAGCGGTGATATTACACAGAGCTTTGTCATAACCGATGCCGTGAACGCTTTTCTCAAAAATCTGCCAGATGAAAACAGGAATATTTTTGTGCTCAGGTATTGGTATATGAATTCTGTAAAGGACATTGCGGATAGGTACGGTATTGGCGAAAGCAAAGTGAAAATGAAACTTATGAGAATGAGAAACGAGCTGAAAATGCAGCTTGAAAAGGAGGGGATTATTATATGAAAAGCAAAAGACTGCTTTTTGCAATGGAGGATATTAAGGACGAGTTTATTGAGGCGGCCATGCCGAAAGAAAAGAAGAAACCAACACAGCTTTGGCTTAAAATCAGTGCAGCTGCCGCCTGCATTGCCTTGATTGTTGCAGTGGGTGCAGGTGTGCTTTACGAAAAGCCGCAGGCCTTGCCTATGCTAACGCTTGATAATATTTTTGACGGCGGAATGAGCATGGAGGCTCACTTTGCATACAGTGCGGATGAGCTTGTAAACAGTAACCCGTGGAATGAAGAAAAAGCCCCGAAAGAGCTGCCCGTTTATCAAAACGCCGTTTACAATGCGTATGATGAAAAGGTGTCTGCGGCAGACGTGAAAGCTATGAAAAAGGCTTTGCTTGATGCAGCAGATAAGCTCGGCGTTGCTTCGGACAGCTCCGATATAAAAGAGCAATACTATGAGCCTGACAGACTTTACAGCCTTTATATCGAAAAAGACAATATTAAAATTGAAGTGAATGTTTACTTCAGGCTGAATGTTGAAATCAGCGGCGAAAACGTTTTGCCCAAAGGGTACACGCTTGATTATTATGCTTCTTATGATGAGATAAGCAAAACGGCTGAATATCTGAAAGATAAATATGCAGCATTTCTTGATATGGAGGAGCCCGTTGCAAATATTGCCCTCGGAGCTTACGATGTTTACGGCAGGCGCAGTTTTTCGCTCAGCTTTTACGACGGCGCAGGTGATATTTCCGAGCAGATAAAGAGCTATAATTTTGACGAGGTGAGTTTTGGGTTCGACGACACCTTTAAAATTTTTCATATATCACGAAGCTGTAGTGTGGATGAAACGGTAGGTGTATACCCGATAATTACTGCAGACGAGGCATTCAAACTGCTGGAGCAGGGTGAGTATTACACAAGCGTTTATGTTGATTTCCCCGGTGTGCAGGCAGTTAAAAAGGTTGAGCTGGTTTATCACGTTTCATCACTTGCCAAAACCTTTGTGCCTTATTACAGGTTTTATATTGAATTTGAGCACGACGGCGATATATCCGACAAATTCCCCGGAATGAAAAGCTACGGCACATACTACGTGCCTGCGGTTGAGAGCAAATATATACAGCCGCAGGAAACAGAGCTGTTTCAGTAGTATATTTAAGTTTATGGTAATATAAAAATGGCTTGAGTAGGTATTATACCTGCTCAAGCCATTTGTTAATTATTGTTATTAGTTTCTGGGCTTTCTGTCACCGCGGCGGAAATCCTTGCGGGGTGCGGGACGGCGGGGAGCATCGGAGATTGTGTTTTCGGGAACCATGCCCTCAATCTCGATAAGTGCATCTCTTCTGGAGAGGTTGAGTCTGCCCTGGTCGTCAATTTCGAGAACCTTGACTATAACCTCATCGCCAACTGCAACAACATCCTCAACCTTTTCTGTACGCTTTACGTCAAGGCGGCTGATGTGTACAAGGCCTTCTTTGCCGGGAGCGATTTCAACAAATGCGCCGAAATCCATAATGCGTGTAACAACACCGTTGTAGAATGAGCCGGGCTCGGGGTCGTTAGCAATTGTGTTGACCATAAGAAGTGCACGCTCTGCATCATCCATATCAAGTGCGCAGATGAAGATTGAGCCGTCTTCCTCAACGTCAACCTTACAGTTGCACTCTGCACAAATCTTCTGGATAACCTTGCCCTGCTTACCGATAACCTCGCTGATTTTTTCAACGGGAATCTTTGTTGTGAGCATCTTGGGAGCATACTTGGAAAGCTCCTTGCGGGGCTCGGGAATGCACTTGAGCATTACGTCGTCAAGAATTTCGCATCTTGCTGTGTATGTCTTGTCAAGAGCTTCACGGATGATTGCGGGTGTAAGACCGTGTACCTTGAGGTCCATCTGGATTGCTGTGATACCCTTCTTTGAGCCTGCAACCTTGAAGTCCATATCGCCGAAGAAGTCTTCAAGACCCTGGATATCAACCATTGTCATGAAACGGTCACCCTCGGTAACAAGACCGCAGGAGATACCTGCAACGGGAGCAAGTCGGAGGCCAAGCGGTCTTAGGAAGACAAATAAGGCAGTCAACTCCTTGGCTCACAGAACGACATGGCTACGATCCGACTTAGTCTTCAAGACCCTGGATATCAACCATTGTCATGAAACGGTCACCCTCGGTAACAAGACCGCAGGAGATACCTGCAACGGGAG
>JAZUOH010000027.1:0-28116 GCA_045604525.1 Acutalibacteraceae bacterium | reverse complement strand
ACCATTATATTCTCTTGCCTTGCGGATAATATCAATTGTTTCGATAAGTTCTTTTTCATTGATTACACCGTTTCCGTAATCTTCAAACATCGCTCTTATTTTTAAAATACGAACAATGCTTTTTTGCTGCACTTCTTTAAGATCATAGAAAAAATAAGGAATAACATTAAGGGGTGCACCTATTGCAGCCATAATTATCAGTGATAATACCACTTTATTTAACAGACCGGGCTGACCTGTTGTTACATCAAGAATTTCATAAGGCGAAGCATAGCCGTTGCCTTCATAATTTCCGTAACTTTCGTAAACAAAAGGAACAACAGAAGAGGTAGCGAGAGTAACAACGTTTTTCCTATGGTGATTACAGTGGCAAACATTCCGTCAATGCGTTCTCCTGTTTTATAATGATGATATCTTAAACTTTATGAGGACAATTCAAGCGGCAAGGTTACAGACGAATGGTTTATGTGTATGTCGCACAAGTATGAGGTTGAACGGGTTGAGTTGAAAGCAAAGGTTCCCGAACTCCGCACACAGATTGGCTCTTTGGAAAAAACGCAAAAAGGCAAAGAAATCTTTATAGCTGCAATACGGAAGTTTATGCAAATGGAAAACCTGACAGCACCTCTGCTACACGAACTGATTGACCGCATTGAGGTTCACGAGATTGAGGGTACAGGCAAAAACAGAACGCAAAGAATTGTTATCCATTACCGATTTGTGGGTTATCTGGAGTTGCCAACCGTCAGCGAGAACTATAAGGCTGACATACGGCAAGGTGTAGCGGTTGAATATCTGACAGCATAAAACAAGAAAGGTCGCAGACCGTAAAAAGTCTGCGACCAATAAAAAACTTAATTTTCAGCAAAAAAGAGAGTGTTAATAACTTGAATCCGTTATTAACACTCATAATGGCCCGCCCGAAGGGATTCGAACCCCCGTCCTTCAGAATCGGAATCTGCTGCGATATCCAGCTTCGCTACGGGCGGAAAACAAAACTATTATAATTGTATTTCTTTTAAAAATCAAGGGTAAAAACGTCGTTTTGTTTATTTTGGATTTATCGGCTTCGTTTTGGCTGTGTCAATATATTTTTAACAGCAAATTTTGATATTTTTGTATAATTATTATAATATTTGTTGAAATTTTATGGGCTGTATGTTAAAATAGTAAACATATAAAATAAGGAGAGTGTACCCGAATGAAAAAAGCAATCCTTCGTGTGATTGCCGGTGTACTTGGTGCAGTTATGATGTTTTCTTCCGTTGCGGCCACGGCCGCTGCCACAACAGAAACCGACTGCAAGGGTAACTGTGAGCATTCACCCGTAATTGTCCTTCCCGGCATAAATCATTCGCCTACTTATCTTTACGATGAAAATGACGAGCCTGTTATGTATAACGGTAAGCATATAGGCAGTACGCTTCTCATCCTCAACGAATCTGCTCTTTCGGCGGTCAATATCGCAAAGGCTGTTGCAAGTGTTGTTGCATCAATTCTGCTTCAGATGAATGTAGGTGTTGATAAGGTCGCTTACGACCTTGTTTCCGAAATTTTCAGGTATCAGCATTGCGATGATAAAGGCAACCATGTCGAAAACCTCAAAACACAGCGTTGGAATCATTCGCTTGAGCAGATGACAGACGATGAGCTTGAGTGGACATACAGAATGGTGCCTATGCAGTCGCTTGTAAATGAAATAGGCGAGGACCACGTTTATTTTTTCACGTTCAACTTGGTCGGTGACCCGATGAATTCTGCGGACGACCTTGCAGAGTATATCAAAATGGTAAAAGAGCAGACGGGGCACGATAAGGTTTCTCTGCTTCCCGTCAGCCTCGGCGGCACAATTCTTACCGCCTACCTTGAAAAATATGGTCACGGTGAGCTTGACCAGATTGTCAATGCGGTTGCCTGCCTTGACGGCACCGACATTGTTGCCGATATGATGGCAAGAGAATGGCGCCTTGAGGACGAATATCTTTATCATAAATTCTTTGAGAATATTATGATTGAGTCAGAGGGCAAGCCCACTCTCGGCTATCTTATAAATACGCTTCTCCATATTGTCCCCCGCAGAGCCGTTAACGGCCTTCTTACAGGTGCAATAAGTGCGGTTATCGATACGCTTATGGTCAACTGTCCTCAGTTTTGGGCTATGCTTCCGTCATACAGATACGAGGCGCTTGCAAAGCGATATCTCGGCGATAAGCCGGAGCTTAAAGCGAGAACGGACAGCTTCCAGAAGGCAAGGCTCAACCTCAAGCAGAACATTCTCGACGCAGTTGCAGACGGTGTCCGCGTAAACTCAATTGCAGGCGCAAACCTTGACCTCGGCGAAGAGATGTATACATATTTCAACATCGTTGCTTCTGCTGAAAAGGTCAATTCCGACGGTATCGTAAACCTTACCTCAACAACGCTCGGTGCAACGGGTGCCGCAGGTCAGAATACACTTGCTGACGTTGAGTATAAGAAGAATACGTACTGTTCAGACCCCACACACAACCACGTTTCTCCCGATAATATGGTTGATACCTCAACGGCAATCCTGCCCGAAAACACTTGGGTGTTCCTCGACCAGCATCACGAGGTCGGCTATAACGACGTTGTTCTCAACCTTGCAAAGGCAATTATTCTCGGCGAAGTAACGGACGTACACTCAAACCCCGAAAAGTATCCGCAGTATAACGGCCCCTGCTATACGCAGAGTATCCGTCGCTGGAAGCTTCCCGATGCAAAGCGTGTAGATCAGTTAACACTCAGCGAAGAGGATAAGGCAGAGCTCAACGCCGCAATTGCAGAGTGTGAGGCAGTGCTTCAGATGACGATTGCCGACCAGCCCAGAGTTGAGGCCGCAGAGGCAAGAATCATCGCCGCTCTTCATAAGGTCGGTGCACCCGGCTACGAAAACATTGAGCCGCAGGAAGAATCAAAGTTTGCTCCCGTATGGCAGAAGGTTGCCTATGCAATGAGTAAGGGCTCACTCTTCTTCTTCGGCGGCGGCAGTCCTGTTGACAGACTGTTTTCGTTCCTTAATAAGTAAATCTGCTGATTAAGACGTAAATCAGCAATAAATAACAAAGAGGGTTATAATTATGAAAAAAATCATCTCAGTTCTTCTCGTATTTGCCCTTGCCTTCTCGATGGTTTCACTTACGGCATCAGCTCAGGTGAAAACAGAGTGTGAGGGTAACTGCGACACGTGTCCCGCAATCGTTGTTCCCGGTATCGGCCAGTCAAACGTCTGGGCGCTTGACGAAAACGGCGATTATCTTCTTGATGAAGACGGCGACAGAATCAGCTGCTTCCCGGCTGTTTTTGACGTTAAGTCAATTGTTTTGAAGGTTCTTTTCCCTGCACTTCTCACTCTTGTAACACAGATGGATTTCGGCCTTTCCGATGCACTTTGTGACGTTGTTGTTGATGCTTTTGCCGTTAATATGTGCGATGAAAAGGGTAAGAACACAGGTAATATCGAGATTGAAAAGTACCTTAAATCCGTCGCTGAATGCAGTGAATATGAAAAAGAGCAGATTTATGACAATATTCCTCTTCAGGCTTTTTCAGAGCTTGCAGGCGAGGATCATCTTTACTACTTCGCATACACTTCATTCGGCAACAACTACGATATAGTAACAGAGCTTTACGAGTTCATTCAGATGGTTAAGGAAGAAACCGGCCACGATAAGGTGAATATCGTGCCTATCAGTATGGGCGGCTCTCTTGCAAACGGTCTGTTTGAGTACTATCCCGACGTTATGGATGATATTGCAAAGGTTGTCTATATTGTCCCAGCACTTAACGGCTCAACAATTGTCGGCGACCTTTACACAAAGAATTTTGCTTTCTTTGATACTGATTTCCTTTACAATGGTTTCCTTGAAACCCTTATGGATGAAGAAGATGCAAGAATGATTGAGGTTATTGCAAGAATTCTTCCCGATGAGGTTCTCACAGGCGTTCTCAAGAATGTTGCAAACTGCCTTGTTGAAGACGTTGCGGCAAACATCACAAGCCTCTGGGGTCTCTGTCCGAAGGAATATTATCTTAAGGCAGCAGAAGACCTTCTTGCCGATAAGCCCGAAATAAAGAAGCAGACAGATAAGTTCTATAAGGCACAGGTAAACTCTCTTGCAAATATCCAGAAGCTTGTAGATAAGGGTGTTCAGGTCTTCAATATTGTTGACTATGATGTTCCGCTTTACCAGATTGGTACTTCTTGGAATAACGACAACGCAGACGGCGTTATCCACCTTTCCTCTACATCAATGGGCGCAAAGAGCGCACTTTGCGGCAAAACTCTCGGTGAGAATTACAAGCAGGCTAACACAAGCAAAAACTGCTCCGACCCCACACATAACCACGTATCACCCGACGGTGTTGTAGATGCTTCCGTAGGTCTTCTTCCCGATACAACGTTCTACTTCGACGGTCAGGGCCACGAGCAGACTGCACGTAACGACATTATTATCTCTCTTGCAACAAGACTTCTTGCCACAAATGATATCAAGGACGTTTACTCAACACCCGATTATCCTCAGTTTAACGGCAGAAGAGACCTCAGAGGCCTTAAAAATACGTATATCCCCACAGCAGAAAAGGTTGATACGTCAGCTCTCAGCTCCGAGGTTGCCGCAGAGCTTGAAACGGCACTTGCCGAGGCAAAGGCTTTTGTAGCAAAAACAGCTTGCTATGACGGTGAGCAGAAGAAGGTTGAGGAAAAGCTCATAGAAGCTATGGTCAAGGCAGGCGCTTGGACCGTTGAAGAAAAGGAAGAGCCCGTGCCGGTATTCTCTGCAATCAGCCTTCTGTTCTATAACCTTTTCGGTACAGACGGCTTCAGTGAAATAATCAGCGGAATTATGACTGCTATGGTTAATTTCACGGTCAAGAATATTATTCAGCCAATTATCGGCGCAATAGGCTAAGCAGTATAATTAAACAGGACTGTTGAAGTTTTTCTTCAACAGTCCTGTTCTTTTATTAGTGGAAAATGTTATAAAGTGTTTCAAGCAGTTCGTACATTTTTACTGCATAGGGATTTATTGCATCCCATATCGGCTCGTCGTAAAGCGTTATCCACGTGTAAATACGGCGTGTAAGGTGCCTCAGGTCGTTGCTTGAAATATCGTGGCCTGTACGTTCTCCAAGCCTTGTAACGCCCATTTCAACCAAATCGTTGTAAAGGTCTTTGTTTGCCTTCATCCAAAGGTACGGATGCTGTAATCTGGAGAATTCACAGCGGATGTTTGCACATTTCCAGTATCTCCAGCAAAGCTCCGAGCGGTTTATGCGTGCAAGCTGTTCTTCGTTTTCAGTTTCAGCCTTTGCAAGCTCCCACAGCTCGTTACATCTGATAACTTCCTTTACCGTTATACCGGGCAGTGAGTATCTTGCATCCTGCTCGAGCTGAAGATGCGAGTATTTTGTAACTGCACGCTTTGTAACAATGTCGATGAATTCTTTAATGTATTTACCGCCGGGTCCGTATACAGCGTTCAGATATCCGTTCATTTCGGCTTCCATATCAATATAAGGGTCCTGCATAAGCTTGGTGAGCAGATAGTTTTTCAGCTCGCCGAATTCGGCATCACATTCCGCAATGTAGAAAACGCCCTGCTGATAAATGCCCTTAACGTTATGCTCGTAAAAAATCTGTGTGTCGCGCTGTATTACGCCGAAATTCGGGTAAATGTTAACGCTCTCGTCACAGTTGAGGTTGTAGTTCCAGATATAAAGCCTGCCGCAGATTCGGCTCCAGTCTTTAAGGTCCTGCATAAAATTTGTGTTTTCCTTGCAGTCGGGGTCGTCAAGCGTGTGGCCGAAACAGCATTCAATTGAGCAAAGGCGGACAATTACGTCTTCTCTGGGCACGACGTTAGTTGGTGCCTTGCGTGTGTACTGGTAGGCGAACGTGTCAAAAACAACGTTGTCGTACTTGCCCGTTTCCTTAATTCTTGCGGCAATTTCGTTTACAAAGGTGAGCATCGTGCCTGCCTGCGAGCCGTTAAGGCTGTCAAGTGCCGCACAGCTTTCACATTGGCAGTATTCGCCGTTGTCAGCCTGCGTTATTGAAAGAATCTGCATAGTCTCGTTAGGGTTGTGCTTTTCTTCAAGCAGTGCAATCGCTTGGCTTGTAACAATGTCCTTAACGTCTTCGTTTGTCAGACAGAGCTGGTTTGGCGTGCGCACACCGTCGCGCAGTGCAAAGTATTCGGGGTGCTCTTCAAAATAATCAGCGGGCTTGCAGTATCGGTTTACAAGCGTGTGGCTTGAGCCGCCCAGGTATTTTATGTCGCCGCCCTGCTCAGCGGTCAGGGTTTTGTATATACCGCCCGTAAGTCCGTTTGCAACCGAAAACTCACGGTCCCTTGCACTTGTCGTGTCCGTTTCGCTGTATTCAAAAAAAGGTGTGTAATTCACATCAATTCCCGTCGGTACGGTAAGTGAGCTGTTTTCGGGTATAACAATTACCTCTGCTTCATACCAGTGACAGCCGCAGTATTTTTCAAGAAAAGCGTAAACACCGTTTATTGTGCCCTTGTTGCCGGCACCGTTTATTATAACCGCTTTGTCTGTTGAGGTTATGGTGTAACTGCCGTCGGCCCTTCCTTCGAAGCTGTCGTACGAGCGGTTGGTGGCACCTACGCTGATTTCGTATTCTGCCTGCGAAGCATCGGTGATTATTTCGATATTGCCGCCGATAATTTCGTCAAGGTAATATTTAAGCCTTTCTGCGGCATAGCTATCGGTTATGCTCGCTTCTTCGGGGGTTACGATAACCGCCCGTGTAACGTCAAACACATCCTCTGCCGCGGAAGCGGACACGGTAAAACAGCAAATAATCAAAAGAAGCGATAATATAATACACAAAGTTTTTTTCAATGATTTCATAGCATCGTCCTCCCGTTATACTGACCAAAGGCTGTCTGTAAAGCGTGTTGCACGGTGGGGGAAAGCACGGAAGAAATCGTCAGCGGCACCGTTAAGCCTTACACCGTCTATATAAACAGCCGTCTGTGCGGTATGTCCTTCACCTGCAAGCAGCAGTCTTGCCGCGGCAGGTGCGGTCAGCGCAATGTCATAGTCGCCGTCATCTCTTTTTGTTACAACCGCTTTCCCGTTTTCGTATTCAACCTCAAATATGCCCTTGTTCTGTTCAAGCTCATCAAGGCTCAGTATGCTGAATCTGCCGTGTTTTTCGGGGTAAGCGTTACTTTCAAGCAGCTTTTTAAGGTTGTATATTCTGCCTGCGGTGCCGCCGTTATAGTCGTATGTTGCACCGTCAACCCTGTCTGCAAGGCAGGCATAATCAGAGCCCTGGTACTGCTTTCTTACAATTAGGTTTTTTGCTATTCCGTCGTAATTTCTCAGGAAGCCTACAAGTGAGTTGAGTGCCTCGGGAGTTAATACAAACAGCTCTTCGACGTAAACGTTGTCCGGTCTGTTCACCTTGAATCTTACGTAGCCTTCTGCTTCTCCCGACGGGGCGCGGTATATGTAGGTGTAGTCTGCATTTTCAAGCGGCTTGTCGCAGAAATGCTTTTTGTCTTCGCGCAATGCCGTCAGATTTACTCTCATTGCACATTTGTTATGAAGCGAGCACAGCTCTTCAAGCTGTTCGCCCGTGTAAAGCTCAACGTCCGTGCAACGCGGAATATGCCTCAGGTTTTCAAACGGAACCTTTATTGCAAAGGTTCTGTTAAGGTTTGCAAAGCCGAATTTTTCGTAATAGCTTATTGAAAACGGTGCAAGAAAACCTGCGGTAATATCATTGTCAACAGCGGTTTTTGCAACCTCGTCAAAAATTGCTCTTACTCCGCCCGTTCTTCTGTATTCCGGTTGGCTGCAGATTCCGCTGAGTACAACGGTGTTTATAATGTTTTGGCAGTAGTTGCATTTGAAATCGAATATTTCAATGCCTGCAATAAGCTTACCGTCCTTGAACGCACCCAGCACGGGCATTTCAACCTCCGTGTCCTCTTGTGCATCAAACTTCCACACGAAGGATGCCGCAGAGATTTTTAAAAAATCAACTGCTTCTTCGGGCTTTATGTATCTTACTTCCATTTTTGTGCTCCTTATTGAAAAACCTCCTGTGCAGTTTCGTTATAGCATAGGAGGTTTTCAGGTTTTTATAAATTGATCTGTGCCTTTGCGGCTTCGTTGAGCTTTTGTGCATCACCGTCTGCAACCATGCTTGCCATTTTGTTGCGGCGTACGAGAAGCTCAGCGTACATACGCTCTTTTTTCTTGTTATCAAGGTCGTAGAAAAGCATAGGAATAATGCCGAGCGAACCCGTTACTGCGGGAATAATTGTGAACATTGCAAACAGGTAGAACTTCACCTTGTCTGTCTGCTCTGCACCCGTTCTGAATGCGTTTGCTTCATAACCAATAATCTTTTTGAGTGCGGTTGTGACAACGGCGCTTGTGTTGGAGGAAACCTTTGCGGCAATACCCTTTGTAACGGAAGCCATAGCCTCTGTACGGTAGCCGTTTTTCCATTCGCAGTAGTTCATTGCTTCGTTGTACATTTCTGTACCGATAACGGATTTAAGGCCGAAGAAAACTGTCCATATAAGCTCCCATATAGCCATTGCAAAGCCCATGGGAACAACCTTCTGGTACATACCGCCCGAATAATCCTTCTTCATACCTATACAGCCGAAGAGGAACACGGGAACGTAAAGAATGTTGCCTATATCTTTTGCAACAATGTAAAGCAGTCGGCTCGAGAAACGCTCTCTCATCCACGGTACCCAGGAGTAGCTGAGCGGGCTGATGGGTGCGGCGGGAATACCGGCAACAAGTGTCATTGATGAGAAGTGAAGAACGTCCGTATAGTAGTCATCCTCACTGCCCTTGATGGCAAAGCCGCTGAGAAAATCGGAAAGTGTTATGAGCAGAAGCGGCTTGTTGTTTATAACCGACTTGATTGACTGAATAACACTCGGCGATTTGATTGACTGCATAACTCTTTCTTTTGAGTTGTAGAAGAACCAGAACGAAGCAAGGCTTGATGCAACCGTTGTGAAAACGCCCATACCTGCAAAGAGGTGAGTGTAAGCCTTTGAAAGCTTCTTGGAATCGTTGATGAACATATTGCGGAACACGTCGATAAGAATGGTAACCGCCTGCTCGGGAAGCTTCTCACCGAAGAAGCCCGATGCAAAGTTAGCAAGGGTGATAAGTCTTGTACGGTCAACGGGGTGAGGCGTTATGGTTGCCATAAGACCCGTTCGCGAAATTGTCTGGAACGTGGTTACGCCTTCACGTGCAACGGTAAGTACAAGGTAAAAGACGAATTTTAAAATATCAGTTTGCGAAGTGCCTGCAAAAAGATGGGGCATAAGCCAGTAGAGTGATGTGAGAATACAGCCCGGTATTGCAAGGAACAGCAGATAAGGTCTGAACTTACCCCAGCGCGTGCGCGTTTTGTCAACAACAGCACCGAAGAAAATATCGTTCACAATATCCCAAACGCTGTTTATAGAGTTTACGAGTGTCTGCAAACCGAGGTCAACGCCTACGATGCTGGTTATGAAACGCTGTGTAAAAATGTTGATGTTGAAGCTCTGTGCGGCATCCCAGATAATGAAGCCGAGCGTTTCCTTTGTGCCTACGTAACGGCGGTTAGGCATCTGCTCGAGCTGTTCCTGCTCCGCCTGCTTTTGTTGCATATCACGAAGCTGTTCAAACGATTCTCTTGCGTTTGACTGAGCTTCTTTTTTCTTTGCCATAATTTTCACCTCTGAAACAATTAAGATGAATAAACCTAAGTAAGTTTACAATTATGTAAAGCTCTGTTATTTTACTTCTTTTACAAGGCTGTTGAGTGCACCCATAACGGAGGAGCCTGCCTTGCTGCCCATTGTGAGCATTTCTTCATAGTGTCGCTGAGGCTTGCCAAAGAGCTTTTCACCCATATCCGTATTCCAGAGCGAGTCTGCAATAAAAGGTGCAAAGTCGTTATCGGGAATAATGTAGCCGATAGCGTCGTTGCAAAGGCCCATTACAAGCACGGTTTTATCTTTTCCGATTATGTCAGCCGTGTACTCATATTCCCAGTCTGTGCCGAGATATGATTCGGTTTTGTCAACAACGTTGCCCCAGATCATCTGCGGAATAAGCTCACCCGGTACTGTAAGCATAACAATATTATTGCCGAATTCAAGATAGCCGATTTCGCTGATTACCGAGAAGCCCGAAGGTGCGGATTTATCACGCACCGATGTTGTGCCGAGCAGAGAGGAAGCAATGCCGAGCTCCATAAGGCCGTATTCAACCGGTATTGTAACCTCTGCCATTTTTACGTTGAGCAGGGGAGCAACGGGCTTTGCATTTTCCTCAGCCTCAATAATAAGCCTTGCAAATTCGTAGCCGAGCTTCTTGGGCTGAGCATAATCCTGAGCGGTCGGGTCTGCGGCGATTTCAGCATTGACTTCGTCAACGATTTCCTTTGTTTCAACTGCGCCTGCGTTGACTGAAATGGGGGACTGTGCACCCTGGATAAATGCAAAATTCATACCTGCATCGTTCATTTTTACTTCAATATAGTGGGGATAGTCTGCGGAAAGAAGCTTTGTTGCACGGTTTATTGTTGTGGGATGACCGCCGACGTTGGCAAAAACAGTAGGTCTGGATTCAGCATTGTCGGGCACAAACTTGAAGCAGGCAATAACGTGCTGATAGCCCTCTTTGTCATATCTCTTGTTGAAAATATAACCGTATTCATCATCAAGGTAGTTGTTGTTTCTTTCGCTGTAGCCTATACCTACGGTTTCATAATAATAAAGCTTACCGAATTCCATATTCAGGTACGCTTGAACAATTGCATCCGATGTGCTGTCAACCATAAGCTCATAAACTTCTTTGTTTATGCTTCGTGTCGGCTCAATGAAGGGGAGGAATGAAAAGAGATTCTGAAACACCTTGCCGACAAGCTCAAGACCGAAGCCTTGTGTATCGGGCACGGTGTGGCAATGAGTGGCGTTAACGTTAATTGCAACAATGTCGCTGATGATGCCTTGCTGCATAAGTTTGCGCTCAGCCTCGGCACGGATTGTGCGCACGTCAGCATTGTTGATGCCTATACCGTCAACCGAAACCATAATAACGGTGCCTCTGCCGGAATTATCGTTCATTGCAATTGCGTTTGCACCCTGGTCATCGTATACACTGTTTATTTTTTGCGTAAAATATCCGCCGGTGTAGTATTCTTTCGTGCCGTTTCTGAGGTTTTCGGGCACCATGCTTGCCTTGGCAAAGCCAAGTCGCCACTGTGCACCTGTGGCAGGCTCGTCAAGGAATTTCTCCATGCCCTTGTAAAAATTCTCGCTTTCGCCTGCATAGTATTCTTCAACTGTAGGATAATCGTTCGGAAAAAGTGAGCCAAAGCCCTTGAATACGGCGTTGAGCAGACCGTTTATAACGTTTGAAACGGCTATAATTGCGCTGTTGTCTGCTGCTTCACCGTCTGTTGCGGATGCTACTGTTGCGCCTGTAAACAGCATTGTGATTGCCAAGAGAACGGAAATAACTTTCTTAAAACTTTTTTTCATAAATGGTCATTCTCCTTTGTCGTTCTTACGGCTTTCAAGAAGCCTCTGAACGTTATTTTTGTAACGGGATTTGTTGCTTATGTTTCTCAGGATATAGTAAAGCTCGTTGAGCGCATACTTGTTGTAAAACTCACCGGCTTTAATATTGAGGGTGAAAGTTCTGTCGAGAAATCTGTCAAGGAAATTTTCTGCCTTGTTCGGATTCATCAGCTTTAAGGCATAGTCCGAAAATTCATAGTCAAACTCTCGCTTTTTAAGCGTATCAAAATGGCTGTCAGCCTTTATGAAGCTTGCGCTTTCTTTCGTCGCCGTTGCGGCAAAGATTACGACCGTGTCATCCTCGGGAAGCTTCAGCTTACCGTCCGAAAGGGGAATCTCTGCGTGGAATAAGTAAAACTGCTTTGCAACCATATTGCCGTTTTTGCCGTGGGTGTGCGTCAAGGTCATTGCCTGCGGTACGGGTTTAACGTAGCCCGTCAGTTTCTCTCGCATAAGGTCCCAATGTCCAAGCTCTTCAAAGCAGTCGGGTACGGTTACGGTGTACCCGTTGAAGCTTACTTCTTTATCACCGTCAAGCGAAGCCGCGAGCAGGTGAACGCTTTTGTATTCTTTGCCGATATAAACCTCACTGCCGTCGCATACAAGGCAGTTTTTTTCTTCCTGCGAAAAAGCATATTCAACGCCTGCGGATATAAATCTTTCGGGCGTAATCTCACGCGGAATTGATATTGAGCCCTTCAGCGTTGATTTGTGACTTTCACAATCTGCAGTAATACCCGTTGCGTTGAAACCAAGCTTTATAATCTTACCGCGGTTTACTTCGTTTTCTGCTTTTTCAAACTCAAGCGCAAACGTTTTTATACCGTTGCGGCCAATATCAAAGCAAAGCTTTCCGTTCTTTACGTCAGCCCTGCAAAGATCAACCTCGTCACCGCGTGTTTCGTAAGCGCTTTTTATCGGCTTACTGAATACAGCTTCAACACCTTTGCGGTCAGTGCCCGTACATTCTGCCACACGAAGAATAATACGGTTCGTTTCCTGTGCCTTTTTAATTGCTGTAATTCTTACGCTGTCGTCACTGATTGAGATAAGCGAAAACTCTCTGCCGTAATCACCCTCGTGTCTGTCGGTGATAAATGTATGCATCGGCTGACAGAATTCATCGGCATACCGTGTAACACTGTCGGGCTTTCCGCTGTGACCCATAACGGCAAAAGCGTAGCGGTTAATGCCAAGGTCCATAACGTGCTGTGCACATTCCCAGCGGTAGTTTGCATACGGTGTGTGCACAAGTGTCAGCCGCAGTGTCGATTTGTCGGGCTTGTCCCAGCCTGCGCGTGAATCACTGAATATGCTCACACCGAATCTTTCGCTTTCGTTCGTTATGTCTGCCCATTTCTGCGCAGGCACCTCGCAAAGCTTTTCGGTGTTTGTGCCGCGCTTTGTGTAGCCTATGCCTATGTCGTAATTTGCAACGTCGTTTTCTGCCGTTAAGGCAAATTCTGCTTTCAGCAGAGCGCCTTCCTCACGCCAATCGGTTTCGTTGTAAACCGAAACGTATCTGCTCTCACAGTCCAGCGAAACAATCTGCCTGAATATGGATTTGCCTGCTGTTTTTGTGATTTCAAGTGAGCACAGCGCATCTCCGCAGTCCTTAATGTTTATTACGGGCTTCGCCGCATAAGCGTACGGCTTTTCGGTAAGGTCGCCGTATTTTATTTCCCACGCGGGCCAGTCAAAGCTGTGTACGTTGTTCAGCAGGGCAAGCCTTATCGGCTTTTGCAAAAGCTCTCTGTCAAGTGTCTTGTCAAATACCGAGCAGATATCGCCGTTTGAGTCAAACTCAATTTTTAAGTATTTGTTTTCAAGGCTGTTTCGTGTAACGTAAAGCTGAGTGTCGGATGTATCCGCTGCTGCCGATTCGCGCAAATCGTAAACTGCAAGCGCGCAGGATTTTACTTCGGCAATAAATTTTATTTCTTTTTCGTTGTCGGATACGGCTTTGGTCTGTGACGGTACTTTGTTGCCTTCTTTGTCAAACACTTCAAAAAAAGCGGCACTGCTTTTCAGCGTAACTCTTACGGCTTCTTTTCTTGCCGTTTTTGTCTGTAACGGGTTTGAAACAACAACGGCTGTTCCCTTTACAAACGAGGTGTCAAGCTTATTTGCAATCGCTTTGCAGGCGGCTGTATATTCCTGCGAAAATGTGTTCATTGCCTGAACGTAGTCGTTGTGGTTCCGTTTATATATATGCTCAAAGGATGTACCTGTAATGTCGTCGTGAAAATGGTGTGCAATTACCTGCTTTTGTGCAAAGTCGAGGGTGTATTGCGGATAATCGGCAAGCCCGTTCATATAAGCCGCGCTTGCAAATCTTTCTGCGGCATCGGCAAGCAGTTCACAGCGTCTGTTCCAACGCTTTGTAACCGTTCTTGAGGTGTAACTGCCGGCACCGTGTGCCGTGAGCAGAAATTCACCGTCGTATACCGGCATTTTCTTTTTCGTTTGTGCCGGCATCGCGTCAAGCATTTCAAAAAACTCTTTTGTTGTCGATGAGTATACCTGAACGTCAGATTTGCCGTTGCTTCTCTGTGCGTTTATAACGTTTTTTACAGAGTTCTTGTGCGGCGCGCCGCCTCTGTCACCGATTCCGTGGTAGGCGAGTGTGGTTTCGGGCAAACCTGCTTTTTTGCTTTCGTTAAGCTTGCCAAGCACTCTTTTGGCCTTTGTCATTTTTGGGAATGACGTTGTATATGAAAACGGCTTGAGTGCCGCACATATACCGTTGCCGTCGGGCGAATTCCAACGGCCGATGTCAAACGGCACGTCAACACTGCAGCCCCAAAAAAGCTTGCCTGTTGAAAAGCCGTTCAGCCCCGAGTGTGCCGCAACGGCAGGCAGTGCCTTGCCGAAGCCAAAGCAGTCGGGCAGGAAAATATCGTTTGATTTAACGCCGAATTCTTTTTTGAAATATGTGTTTCCGTAAAGTATGTTTCTTATAAGTGCCTCGGGAGAGGGGATGTTTACGTCGCCGTTTTCGTAGCAGGCACCGCAGGGATTCCACCTGCCTGCCTTAACGTATTCTCTTATTTTTTCAAAATCGTCGGGATAGTATTCTTTAATCAGTTCGTATCTGTAACTGCCCTCAAAGTTGAATTTGTATTCGGGGTACTGCTCAAGAAATTCAAGATTTCTTTTTACTGTGTCGGGCAGATATTCATTTATTGTCTGCTCAAGTGTCCACAGCCATGATGTATCTAAATGCGCAGTCGCCACGGTATGAATTTCGGGCTTCTTATCTTTCATAATAAATACCTCCAAAAAATCAAACCGTGGCGGCTTAAATCAGTTTATTTTATTTAACGCTGTCAAAAATTTCGTAGAAGTTGCCGATGAACGCTGTTGCGGCACCTAAGCCGTAAGAGATAAGGCACCATGTGTCGCTGTCAAATTCGCCGGATTCTTCGTTGTACTGAAGACCTGCAAGAACAAAGTTGGCGGGGTTTGCAACGTAGCCTGCAGCATCGTTCATAAGGTCCATAATAATGATGTCTTCGCCTGTGTACTCTCTGATAGGTGCATAGTCAAAGCCCTTTGCACCGTTACCGCCGAGAAGAAGCTCACCGAAGGTTTCGCCGGGGCTCATATATACCTTCATATTGTCGCCGATTTCAAGGTAGCCTACCTCAGTTACGGTGTAGTATCTGCCGCTGTCATCCTTGAGCACATAGTTGTCGGCAACGGATGTCTTGCCGAGAAGAGCAATAATGTTGTTATCAATTCTTACAGTGAACTGCTTAATCTTGATGTTGAGCACGGGCTTGACCTCTGTTGCCTCAACTGTTTCAAGGTCTTCGTACCAGATTGTGTAATCGGGGTATTCAGCCTTACCGCTGTATTTTGCAACACCGAGCTTGTCGCCTGTAGCTTCGTTGAGAGCAATTCTTTCTGTCTCGTTCATTTCCATACCGAGAAGTATGTAGCCGATTTCGTAACCGTAGCGTACAGCCGAAAGGTGAGCTGTGTGGTCAATGCCGTCGCCTGTAAGGCCTCTTGCGGATGTAACTGTTGAAACATTACCCTGCAGGAAAATGAAGTTGTAGCCTGCGGCGTTCATAAGCTTTTCTGTGTACCAGATGAAGTCTGCAGAGAATTTCTTATCAAATGAAACAGCCTTGTCGGGGTCTGCACTTGCCCAGTCAAAGCTTGCTGACTCGGGGTGGCAGCCAAACGTAGCGATTATTGTGGGCGTCTTGTCTGCAGCTGCAGGTACAAACTCAAGCTTGTAGAGGTTGGGGTCGAAGGAGATGGGAGCTGTTCTGTCCCAAACATAATCCTCAACATCTGTCTTGGAGTAGTAGAGCTTACCTGTTGTCATATCCTTGAGAGCGTCCTCAACAGCCTTCTTGGAGCCGTTTACAACAGATTCGATGAAAGAACGCTCAACACCGTATCTTACGTTTTTGCTGACAATGTTGTTGACAATACAGCCGATGGGGTCTGTCCATACACCCTGCGAGTCAATACCTGTGTGGATGTGTGTGCAGGAAACGTTGATGCTTACAATATTGTTTTTCTTTGCAATATCCTTGAGTGCTTCGCGCACCTTTCTTACGTCGGAGTTTGCAAAGCCCATTGCATCGAGCGCAATAAATACAACCTTACCTCTGCCTGAGCCGTCATCCATAACAACTGCTCTTGCCATAAGGTCTTCTTCCTTGCCGTCTTCTTCGTCAGCATACATCGAGTCGCCGAATACATAGGGCAGATATGCACCCTTGGCATATTTTTTCTCGCCGAAGTCTGCAGGAAGAACGGATGCCTTACCGTAGCCGAGGCTCCATACCTTGTCACCCTGGGGCTCGTCTATGAATTTATCCATACCTGAGTAGAAGTTGTCGTATTTGTTGATGTCAAATTCCTCGTAATCGTCAACAGCTGCCGAATCGGGGATGATGAAGTTAAGCACAGCACCGAGTATACCGTTTATAAAAACGTTGCTGAGCTTGTTGAGTGCCTTTGAAAGTGCAATTTTTGTTTTGATATCGTCATCAGCACCTTCTTCAGAGGTCTGCACGTATTCTGCAACCGAGCTGTATTCTGTTTCAGCCTTCTGGGCAAATGCCACTGTGGGTACAGCAATGCATAAGCACAGCACCAATGAAATAATTACCTTGATTGTTCTTTTCATAGATTTATACCTCTTTTCCGATTTAAATGCGAAAAAAGCATTTTTTATATATTATCACTAATTCTTATAAAAGTAAATAAAATATTTGAATGAATATATAAAATAATTGTTATATTACAGGTTCAATCGCAGTTAAAAAGTATTCGTTAATTACCTCGGGCTTTTCTTTGCGGCCGCGGCTTATCCACCAATCAACGGTTTCAACAAAGGCGGAGGCTACGTGATTTATAACGTATTCCGGCGGCAGACCGCTGTTTTTCAGCTTGCCCTTGTCAGCATATTGCGTAATAATCAGTTCCTTGAGATTGCTTTTGAAATATTTCAGAAATATCTCATTGTTCTGTGATGAAAGCAGGCCGAGTATATTAAGGTCGTTTTCCTGCAGATGTCTTAATAAATGCAAAAAGACTGAGTCTGTTGCACTGCCTCGTGTGCAGTGATAGTGTCCGTCCGGTAAGCCCATAGCGGTTTTTATAATGTGGCCGAAAAGCTCACGGCAAAGCTCGTTTAAAAGATAATCTTTGGTTTCAAAATGTGCGTAAAACGTTGCACGTCCAACGTCGGCACGTTCGATTATATCGCCTACGGTTATTTTGTTATAGCTCTTTTGTGAAAGCAGGGACGTGAATGCCGCAAATATTGCATCTCTGCTCTTTCTCTGTCTTCTGTCCATAAGCCTTTCCCTCCGTACATTTTTGCTGTTTTGTTCGGTATTGAACAAATACAAATGATAATATGTTGAATTACCGTTTTTGTATTGATATCATAATACCGAACAGTATATTCGGTATCAAATATATTGTACAGCTATTATATTATCAATGTCAATGGGGGAGCTGCTATGAAAAATAAAAACAGTATTTTGGTTGCCTTTTTGCTTAATCTTTTGTTTGCTGTTTTTGAGTTTTTCGGCGGAATTTATACGGGCAGTGTGGCGGTAGCATCCGATGCCGTTCACGATTTTGGTGATGCATTGAGCATAGGTTTGGCGTTTGTTCTTGAGAAAAAAAGCTTGTGCCGACCCGATGAAAAATACACCTACGGATATATCCGCTATTCCGTAATCGGCAGTTTTATCACAACGCTTATACTTGTCTCAGGCTCGCTTGCGGTGATTTTCAATGCCGTCGGCAGGCTTTTGAATCCCACTGCCATAAACTATAACGGTATGATTGTTTTTTCTGCTTTCGGTGTTGCGGTGAATTTTTTAGCTTCGCTTGTCACACGTCACGGCGATTCTCTTAACCGAAGGGCTGTAAATCTTCACATGCATGAGGATGTTTTAGGGTGGTTTGTTGTTCTTATCGGTGCCGTTGTTATGCGGTTTACGGATTTTTGGTTTGTTGACCCGATTATGTCAATTTGCGTAGCGTTGTTTATTCTTGTGAATGCCGTTAAAAATATAAAACAGTTGACCTGTCTGTTCCTTGAAAAAACTCCGCACGGAATAAATACGCAGGATTTAAAAAATCATCTTTGTCGGATAGAAGGCGTTAAAGATGTTCATCATATTCATATCAGAAGTATCGACGGATACAGAAACGATGCCTCAATGCACGTCGTCGCAAACGGAGATATAAGCAAAATCAAGGCTGCAATCCGTGAGGAGTTAAGGGGGTACGGGGTTGTTCACTCTACGCTTGAGCTTGAATTTCCCGACGAAAACTGTACCGAAAAATCCTGCAATATATGTGCCGAGTGCAGTGAAGAGAATCATCACCACCATCATCACTGAAAGGAGACCTGCTATGTGTACTGCCGTAGCTTATAAAACACGTGATTTTTATTTTGGCAGAACGCTTGATAACGATTTTTCTTATAATGAGGAGGTTACGGTAACACCTCGTAATTTTCCTTTTTTCTTTACGGAAGGGAAGGTGCTTGAGCACCACTATGCAATAATAGGTATGGCCTACGTTTCGGATAACTATCCGCTCTATTACGATGCAGTCAACGAAAAAGGCCTTTGTATGGCAGGGCTTAATTTCGTCGGCAATGCCGTTTATAACGTAGGTAAAGGTGATAAGGTTGCGCAGTACGAGCTCGTGCCCTACGTTCTTTCGCAGTGTGAAAACGTAGCGCAGGCAAAGTCTTTGCTTGAAAATATAAATATTACCGATGCGGCCTTCAGTGCAGAGTTTCCTGCCTCACAGCTTCATTGGATTGTTGCTGACAGAAAAGATTGCATAACGGTTGAATCGGTTGCAGACGGGGTGAAAATTTACGATAATCCCGTCGGTGTGCTCACAAATAATCCGCCCTTTGAGGCTCAGCTTTTTTCGCTTAATAATTATATGAATCTTTCTGCATATCCGCCAAATAACACTTTTTCGGAAAAACTTAATTTGAACGCATACAGCAGGGGAATGGGAGCCCTCGGTCTGCCGGGCGATTTATCGTCGCAGTCACGCTTTGTAAGAGCGGCTTTTGTTAAATTGAACAGTGTTTCTGGCGAATCAGAAAAGGAAAGTGTCGGGCAGTTTTTTCATATCCTCGGCTCTGTCGAACAGCAAAGAGGTTGTTGCGTGCTTGAAAACGGAGGCTGTGAAATAACGGTTTACACCTCGTGCTGTAATGCCGATAAAGGTATATATTATTATACAACCTATAATAACCGTCAGATAAATGCCGTCAATATGCACCGCACAGACCTTGATTCTTCGTCACTCTTCCGTTTTGCGTTGGCAGATAAAGAAAATATAAATATGGTACCGTAGGGGCGATTCACGAATCGACCGATATGTAAAAAGAGCTGTATCTATGTCAGATACAGCTCTTTATCTTACTTATTCTTCTGTGAAAAGGGGAGTAGAGAAGTATCTCTCTGCCGTGTCGGGAAGCACGGTAACAACCGTCTTGCCCTTGCCGAGCTTCTTGGCAAGCTTCTTTGCGGCGGCAACGTTTGTGCCGCTTGAAATGCCGCAGAGAATACCTTCTTTTGAAGCAAGGTCACGTGAGGTCTGGAGTGCCTCATCGTCGTTTATAATGCAGATATCGTTATAAATCTCTGTGTTGAGAATTGCAGGAATAAGGCCGTCGCCGATACCCATCTGTATGTGTGTGCCGATTGAGCCGCCGGAAAGAATTGCTGCGTGTGCAGGCTCAACTGCCCAAATTTCAATGTCGGGGTTAGCGGCTTTGAGAGTTTCACCAATACCCGTTATTGTGCCGCCCGTACCTATACCCGAGCAGAAGCCGTGAATCGGAGCGTTTACCTGCTCAAGAATCTCAACGCCTGTTCTGTTGCGCTGAATTTCAACGTTTGCAGGGTTTTCAAACTGCTGGGGGACAAATACGTTTTCGTCCTCTGCCTTCATTTTAAGTGCAAGGTTAAGGCATTCCTCAATACATTCGCCTATGTTGCCTGCATCGTGTACAAGCAGTACCTTTGCACCGTAGTGCTCAACAAGCTTTCTTCTCTCTTCGCTTACAGAGTCGGGCATAATGATAACCGTCTTATAGCCCTTTACTGCGCCGACAAGTGCAAGGCCGATGCCCTGGTTGCCGCTTGTGGGCTCAACAATTGTTGTGTTTTCGTTTATAAGGCCCTTTGCCTCTGCATCAAGAATCATATTGTAAGCGGTGCGCGTCTTGATGCTGCCGCCTACGTTAAGACCTTCAAATTTTACAAGTATCTCGGCACTGTCAGGCTCAGTTATATGTGAAAGTCTGATTATCGGGGTGTTTCCGATTGCCTCAAGTATATTGTTGCAAACCATAACGTGTGTGTCACCTCAAAAAAGCATTATTCTATCCTATGTAAAGCTACCTTAAATTGTGTTTTTCATAATACAACAGCATAAATTATAACTCTAATTTTATTCAAATACAATTCACAAATTAAGTAATATTTAGCCCGACAAATAATGTTTTTCTGTTGTTTTTGTATATCACTTGAAAAAATCGCACCTATAATGTAAAATAATTATGATTCGATTTGTTTGAGGTGAATAAAAAATGCGAAATCCACTTGCGGACAGACTCAGACCGCAGTGTATAGAGGATATGGTCGGTCAAAGGCACTTGCTCGGCGAGGGCAAGGCTCTGCGCCGCATTATCGATTCGGGCGAGGTGCCAAACCTTATTTTTTACGGTCCGTCGGGTGTCGGCAAAACAACTCTTGCCGAAATTCTTGCAAAGCGTACAAATAAATATTTCTGTAAGCTCAACGGAACAACCGCATCTACAGCCGATATAAAGGATATTATCGCACAGTCGCAGACCTTGAGTGCCATAAACGGTGTGTTGTTATATCTTGATGAGATTCAGTATTTTAATAAAAAACAGCAGCAGACTCTGCTTGAGTATATTGAGGACGGCTCAATTACGCTCATAGCCTCCACAACCGAAAATCCGTATTTTTACGTTTATAATGCGGTGCTCAGCCGTTCAACTGTGTTTGAATTCAAGAGTGTTACTCCAAAGGAGATTGAGCCTGCAATTCTGCGTGCATTTGATTTCCTCGCAAAAGAGGGCGGTATGGAGTTTGAGCTTGAAGAGGGCGTGCTTCATCATATTGCCTGCGGTTGCGGCGGTGATGTTCGTAAGGCGATGAATTCTGCCGAGCTTTGTGCAATGGCTTCACAGACTGTCGATAATAAGCGTGTCGTAACGCTTGAAATTGCTGAACAGTTAACACAGCGCAGTGCTTTTAAATACGATAAAGAGGGCGACGAGCACTACGATATTGTTTCCGCTTACCAGAAATCAATGCGCGGCTCAGACCCCGATGCCGCCATTCATTATCTTGCACGTCTGCTTGAAGCGGGCGACCTGCCGTCAGCCTGCCGCAGACTTCTCGTGTGTGCCAACGAAGATGTCGGCCTTGCCTATCCGCAGTTAATCCCTATTGTAAAAGCGGCGGTCGATACCGCACTGCAGGTCGGTATGCCCGAGGCTCGGATTCCGCTTGCCAATGCAGTTATTCTTGTTGCAACTGCGCCAAAGTCAAACACAGCCTACGAAGCTGTCGATGCTGCGCTTGAAGATATACGTGCAGGTAAAAGCGGCCCCATACCACGAACACTGCAGAATAAACATTTTGACGGTGAAGATAACGACCGCAAGGGTCAGTTCTATAAATATCCCCACGCTTTTGAAAACCGATGGGTAAAACAGCAGTATCTGCCCGATTCACTCAAAAACCGCACTTATTATAATTACGGCGACAATAAAAATGAGCAGGCCGCAAAAGCATATTGGGATAAAATTAAAAAGTGAACAAAAAATCAAAAAGCTTGTGCATCAACCGATACACAAGCTTTTCTTTATTTCTGTTTTGTTTAGCCGATTACACGTACTCTGTATACGCCTGCAACAGCGCCGAGCTTTTCTGCACAGTCGCCTGTCATATCTGCAACCGTGTAGGAAACACCCTTGCGTGAAGCTGTGTTTACGTTAGCTGTGTGACCTTCCATTGCGGCAACAACATCGGCAAATGCGCTCTCTGCGTGAATTACGCATACACGTTTGCCCTCGGGAGCTGCAAGACGCATTGCGGGCACGTTGACGGAGTTGACAATTTCGCCCTTTTCAAGGTATGCCTTAACCTCGTCAGCAGCCATAACTGCACAGTTGTCTTCTGACTCAGGAGTAGAAGCGCCAAGGTGAGGCATTGCTACAACACCGTCAACACCAATCTGCTCGTCTGTCGGGAAGTCTGTAACATAAGCTGCACACTTGCCTGAGCCGAGTGCGTCAATAACAGCGGCGTTATCAACAAGCTCGCCACGTGCAAAGTTGAGAATGCGTACGCTGTCCTTCATCTTTGCGAATGTGTCAGCATTAACCATACCTCTTGTGCTGTCATTGCAAGGGAGGTGAAGCGAAATATAATCGGATGCGGCATAAATCTCATCAAGAGAATCAACAACCTTAACCTCGGGTGCAAGTGCGCTTGCGGCAGCCTCTGTGAGGAATGCATCGTAGCCTACAACGTCCATACCGAGTGCAACTGCGGCATTTGCAACCTTTGCACCGATTGCACCAAGACCGATAACACCGAGTGTCTTGCCCATGATTTCGGGGCCGACAAACTGTGACTTGCCTTTTTCGACAAGCTTTGAAACATTTGCTCCCTCGCCCTTGAGAGTTTTGCACCAATCAAGTGCGGCAGGGATTCTTCTGGATGCAAGGAAAAGACCGCAGAGAACAAGCTCTTTAACAGCGTTTGCGTTTGCACCGGGTGTGTTGAAAACAACAATGCCCTTTTCTGTGCACTTGTCAAGCGGAATGTTGTTGACGCCTGCGCCTGCACGTGCGATTGCAACTGTGTTTGCATCAAATTCCATATCGTGCATTGCAGCGGAGCGTACCATAATCGCATCGGGGGACTGAACGTCGTCAGCTACAACGTAGTTTGCGCCGAGTCTGTCTGTACCGCAGGCTGCGATTTTGTTGAGAGTAAGAATATTATACATTGTTATCACCTTTTATGCGTTATCTTTTTCGAACTGTGCCATAAATGCAACAAGCTTTTCTACACCTTCATAGGGCATTGCGTTGTAGATGGATGCACGCATACCGCCTACCGAACGGTGGCCCTTGAGGTTTACAAGACCTGCTGCCGTTGCTTCCTTGACAAACTTTGCATCAAGGTCTGCGTCGCCTGTAACGAAAGTGACGTTCATCATTGAACGGTCCTCTTTCTTAACGCCGTTCTTGAACAGCTTGCTGTTGTCGAGGAAATCGTAAAGAAGCTTTGCTTTTGCGGCGTTACGCTCCTTCATTGCTTCAAGACCGCCGATGCTCTTAATCCACTCAAGCACAAGCTTGCAGATGTAGATTGAGTAGCAGGGGGGTGTGTTGTACATTGAATCGTTGTCTGCCATCTCTTTGTAGTTGAGCATTGCGGGAGTGTAATCTCTTGCATTGCCGAGAAGGTCCTCACGTACAATTACAACCGTAAGGCCTGCGGGGCCGATGTTCTTCTGTGCACCGCCGTAGATAAGGCCGAACTTTGTAACGTCCATAGGCTCTGAAAGGAAGCAGGATGAAACGTCGGCAAACAGCGGAATATCGCCTGTGTCGGGAATATACTTGTAGGTTGTGCCGTAAATTGTGTTGTTGAAGCAGACGTAAACATAGTCAGCCTCGGGGTCAAAATCAGACTTTTCAAGGCGAGGGATGTAGGAGAAAGTATCTTCCTTTGAGCTTGCAACAACACGGCAATCGCCGTACTTGCAGGCCTCCTTATATGCCTTTGTTGAGAACTGACCTGTGAGAACGTAGTCAGCCTTCTTGTTGCCGTTCATAAAGTTGAGCGGAATAGCCGCAAACTGTGTTGATGCACCGCCCTGGAGGAAGAGGATTTTGTAGTTTTCCGGTACACCGAGAACCTCACGGAAAAGAGATTCTGTTTCTGCTGCAATTTCCATGAATACCTTTGAGCGGTGAGACATTTCCATTACGCTCTGTCCGCTGCCTTTGTAGTCGAGCATTTCTGCTGCCGCTCTGTTGAGAACAGACTCGGGAAGCATTGACGGACCTGCTGAAAAATTATAAACTCTTGCCATTGCATATACCTCCGGATTTAAGGTTAAATTATATATGAAACTATTATATGCACCTGAAATTAACAATGTCAAGAAATTATTTGAGAAATAGCAAAATCAACAAAAATCTTGACTGCAACCCCCGAAAAGTGCAAACAATTATATGTTGAAAATATTTTTGGTTTAGTATAGAATATACAAGAAAGGTTTATAACCTTAATTTGCCAAAAATATATGTAATATATACACGAAAGGATGTCTTGTAAAATGAGCAGTGCACTTAACAAAAAGACCGTTGAAGATATTCAGGTCAGCGGTAAGCGCGTACTTGTACGCTGCGATTTCAACGTTCCGCTCAAGGACGGCGTTATCACAAGCGACAAGAGAATCGTATCATCACTTCCCACAATCAAGTATCTTCTTGACAACAACGCAAAGGTTATCCTTTGCTCTCACCTCGGCAGACCGAAGGGCGAGGTTGTTCCCGAGTTTTCTCTTGCTCCCGTAGCAGCACGTCTTTCCGAGCTCCTCGGTAAAGAAGTTAAAATGGCAACAGACGTTGTAGGTGAGAGCGCAAAGGCTCTTGCAGCTTCCCTTAACGACGGCGACGTTATGCTTCTTGAAAACGTACGTTACGAAAAGGGCGAAACAAAGAACGATCCCGAACTCAGCAAGGCTTTCGCATCTCTTGCTGACATCTTTGTAAACGATGCTTTCGGCTCAGCTCACAGAGCACACTCCTCAACAACAGGCGTAGCAGACTACATTCCTGCTGTCTGCGGTTACCTTATCCAGAAGGAAATCTCCTTCAGCGGCGGCGCACTTGAGAATCCGCAGCGTCCCTTCGTTGCAATCCTCGGCGGTGCAAAGGTTTGCGACAAGATCGGCGTTATCACAAACCTTCTCGACAAGGTCGACACACTTATCGTCGGCGGCGGTATGGCATACACATTCATGAAGTACCTTGGCCACAACATCGGCACATCACTTCTTGAGGCTGACAAGGTTGAGCTTGCAGGCGAAATGATGGCAAAGGCTAAGGAGAAGGGCGTTAACTTCCTCATCCCCGTAGATAACAAGGTCGGTAAGGAATATGATCCCAACACAGAGGCTATGGTTGTTGATTCAGACGATATTCCCGAGGGCTGGATGGGCCTTGATATCGGTCCCAAGTCACAGGAGCTTTTCGCAAACGCAATCAAGGGCGCAGGCACAGTTATCTGGAACGGCCCGATGGGTGTTTCCGAGTGGGAGAACTTTGCAGCAGGCACAGTTGCAGTTGCTAACGCAGTTGCAGAAAGCGGCGCAATTTCCATCATCGGCGGCGGCGACAGCGCAGCAGCTGTTCAGAAGCTCGGCTTTGCAGACAAGATGAGCCACATCTCCACAGGCGGCGGTGCTTCACTTGAATACATGGAAGGCAAAGAGCTTCCCGGTATTGCAGCTCTCAACGAGAAATAATTGACCAACGCTTGCCCGTGTATAATAAAGTACACGGGCAATGTTATATTGAGTAAAATTTTCGAAAGGATGTTAATACAATGGATAAGAATCTCCGCAAGGTAGTTATCGCAGGTAACTGGAAAATGAACAAGACTCCCGATGAGGCAACAGCTCTCATCAATGAAATCAAGCCCCTCGTTGCAGATGCAGACTGCGACGTAGTTGCTTGTGTTCCCTACATCGACCTTTTTGCAGCTATGGAAGCAGCAAAGGGCTCCAACATCAAAATCGGTGCTGAAAACT
The DNA here is from genome assembly GCA_045604525.1 of Acutalibacteraceae bacterium. Taxonomy (GTDB): domain Bacteria; phylum Bacillota; class Clostridia; order Oscillospirales; family Acutalibacteraceae; genus UBA8612. The sequence goes on along the minus strand of JAZUOH010000027.1, from coordinate 2,119 downwards.
GCCACTGGGCAGAGAGCGGCGCATTCACAGGTGAGGTTTCAGCTCCCATGCTCAAGAGCATCGGCGTTGAGTACGTTGTTATCGGCCACAGCGAGCGCAGACAGTACTTCGGCGAAACAGACGTTACTGTTCAGAAGCGTGTAAGAGCAGCTCTCAACAACGGCCTCAAGGTTATCCTTTGCGTTGGCGAGCTCAAGGAAGAGCGTGAGCAGAACATCACAATGGAAATCGTACGTATGCAGACAAAGGTTGCTCTCCTCGGCGTAACAGAGGCAGAGCTTGAGAATATCATCATCGCTTATGAGCCTGTCTGGGCTATCGGCACAGGTCTCACAGCTACAGCTGAGCAGGCTAACGAGGTTAACGGTGCAATCCGTGCACTCATCGGCGAGCTTTACGGCAAGGCAGCTGCAGACAAGATTGTTGTTCAGTACGGCGGTAGCATGAATGCAGGCAATGCAGACGAGCTTCTTGCTCAGTACGATGTTGACGGCGGCCTCATCGGCGGTGCATCACTCAAGGCAGCAGACTTTGCAGCAATCGTTAAGGCAGCAAGCAAATAATTATTTTATCTCAAAGAGGTTACAGAATATGAAAAAGCCTATTCTTCTTTGCATTATGGATGGCTTCGGCAAGAACCCGAGCGACTACGGCAACGCTATCGTTTCCGCAAAGACTCCCAATCTTGACAGCCTTTTTGCAAATTATCCCCTCACATATATCGGTGCATCGGGTCTTGATGTCGGTCTGCCCGACGGTCAGATGGGTAACAGCGAGGTTGGTCACACAAACATCGGTGCAGGCCGCGTTGTTTACCAGGAACTGACAAGAATTTCAAAGTCAATTTCAGACGGCGATTTCTTCACAAACCCTGAATTCACAAAGGCAGTTGAAAACTGCAAAAAGAACGGCTCTGCGCTCCACCTTATGGGCCTTGTATCCGACGGCGGTGTCCACAGCCACAATACTCACCTCTATGCTCTTCTTGAGCTTGCAAAGCGCAGCGGTCTTGAAAAGGTTTATGTTCACTGCTTTATGGACGGCCGTGACGTACCTCCTACATCAGGCAAGGATTTCCTTGTTGAGCTTTACAAGAAGTGCGGCGAAATCGGCGTAGGCACAATCGCTTCCGTAATGGGCAGATACTATGTTATGGACAGAGAGAAGAAATGGGACCGTGTTGAAAAGGCATACCGTGCAATGACAGCACTTGATGCTCCCAAATTCACCTGCGCAAAGGAAATGATGGAGCAGTCTTACGCTGACGGCGTAACAGACGAATTTATCGTTCCCTGCGTAAATGAGAAGGCTGAAGCAGTAAAGAGCGGTGACAGCGTTATTTTCTTCAACTTCCGTCCCGACCGCGCAAGAGAAATCACACGTGCATTTGTAGATGCTGATTTCGACGGCTTCAACCGTGACGAAAAGCTTGACCTTTGCTATATCTGCATGACTCAGTATGACGAAACAATGCCCAACGTTGAGGTTGCTTACAAGCCCGAGCGCATCACAATGCCCCTCGGCGAGGTTATCAGCAACGCAGGCATGAAACAGCTTCGTATTGCTGAATATACAAAGTATGCTCACGTTACCTTCTTCCTCAACGGCGGTGAAGAGACCGTTTACGAGGGTGAGGACAGAAGCCTTACAGATTCTCCCAACGTTGCAACCTACGATTTACAGCCCGAAATGAGCGCATACATCGTTGCCGATAAGGTAGTTGCCGCTGTTGAAGAGGACAAGTACGATGCAATTATGCTCAACTTTGCTAACTGCGATATGGTTGGCCATACAGGTGTTTTTGATGCCGCTGTTGCTGCTGTTGAAGCTGTTTACGAGTGTGTGGGCAAGGTTGTCGATGCTGTTATGGCAAAGGGCGGCGTTGTGCTCATCACTGCCGACCACGGTAACGCAGACAAGATGTATGAGGATGACGGCTCACCCTTCACCGCTCACACAACATATCCCGTTCCCTTCTGTGTAGTCGGCTACGAGTGCGAGCTTAAAGATGGCGGCAAGCTCTGCCATATCGCCCCCACAATGCTTCAGATTATGGGTCTCGACCAGCCTGCACAGGTGACAGGTTCATCTCTTATTAAGTAAAATTCAACGCACTTGA
>JAZUOH010000026.1:0-18069 GCA_045604525.1 Acutalibacteraceae bacterium | reverse complement strand
ATCGAACAAGGCTCACACCGTTTTGAAATGTCAGAAGAAAATCTCAGTGAGATTGTGAAAGGCGTTGCTGAGGATATAAGCAAAGTATCCACTAAAAATATCAGCGTCACCTATGAGATACAGGAAGATATCACTATGACTATGGAAGTCTCTCTTATGGCTAGACTCGCAGAAAACCTCATAAGCAATGCCGTAAGATACGGCAGGGAAAATGGCTTCGTAAAAGCCTCTCTGACGCGGCAGGGTACGGATATAGTATTCAGCGTCGAGGATAACGGTATAGGCATTGCAGAAGGCGATATGGATAAAATATGGCAGAGATTCTACCGTGTGGATAAGGCACACTCAAGAGAAGATGGCTGCAGCGGTCTGGGCCTTGCAATGGTAAAGCAGATAGCAGAGCTTCACGGCGGCAGAGTCAGTGTGACAAGTGAAATAGGAAAAGGCAGCACTTTTACTGTCATATTTCCCGATGGTAATGGACAAAACCGCATTTAAGTGATAGAATAGTTTCAGTACAGAATTTGGAGGAGATATAAATGGAATTAACACAGTCACAGCAGAAATCTCTTGAGCGCTTTCAGGCCATAGTCAGAAAGAAGACGGTTTCCGACAGAAACGGAAATGTCGACAGAGAAGAATTTGCATCATTTCTGCCTATGCTCAAGGAAATCTATCCCGATGTTTTTGCGGTGGTAGAAAGTCAGCTTATCAATGAATTCGGTATACTTTTGCGCTGGAAGGGTAAAAACTCCGCTCTTGCACCCGTAGTGCTTATGGCTCACTATGACGTTGTATCCGATAAAGACCAGAATTGGGAGCACCCTGCTTTTGAGGCCGAAATTCACGACGGCGTTGTATGGGGCAGAGGTACCATCGATAATAAATGCATTTTCACAGGCGTGCTTGAGGGTATGGAAAAGCTTATCCTTGAGGGTCACACACCTGAAAGAGATATCTATTTTGCTGCAGGCAACAACGAAGAGGTTGCAGGCGACACAATGATTAAGATTGCCGAATGGTTTACCGAAAACAACATTAAGCCCTGGTTTGTCCTTGATGAGGGCGGAGCAATTATGACAGAGCTTCCTATGGGTATCACACACCCCTTTGCTATGGTGGCAGTATCCGAAAAGGGCTGGGCAACAGTTAAAATCACTCTCAAAGGCGAAACAATTGCCCATGCTGCTAAATCCACAGGCAAGGTGCCCGTACCCGTAAAAATGCTCAGAGCTATGGCTAAGCTTGATTCTACACCGATGCCTGCTCAGTTTACTCCTCCCGTTGAGGGTATGCTCAAGGCTTTTGCGCCCTACGCCAGCAAGCCACTCAATATCGTTATGGATAAGGTTTCAATACTCAAGCCTGCTATCAAAAAGGTTATGGAGGGTATAGAGGACGCCGCCGCAATGATAAGGACAACTATCAACCTTATCGGCATTGACGTGCCCAACAAGGGTAATCTTCCCGCTGATACAGCTGTTGCAACCTATAGACTTCGCATAGCTCCCCACGATACTTTAGAGGCTGTCCTCGATCACATAAAGAAGGTTGTCGGCGACGAATTTGAGGTGACCGCAGAAAACATCTCCCTGCCTGCGCCTATTTCCGACCATAAGACTCAGTCCTTCGAATACATAAAATCAACAATCAACAAGGTCTTCCCCGATGTCGGCGTTGCACCCTTTATTCTCAATGCCGCAACTGATGCAAGACACTTCAGAAATGTCTGCAAGGAAGTATACCGTTTTGGCGGCTTCAGAATCGACGATGAGCTTTTCAAGTCAGTGCATAATGCCAACGAAAGACTCCCCGTTGATGTTTTCCTCAAGTCCATCGACTTCTATGTTGAGTTTATGAAAAATCTCAGATAAAAAATAAAGCGGGCAGAATGCGTGGGTGTCCTGAGGACACTCACGCAGTTTTATTCGCCTTTCGGCGAGTGATATTGCTTCGCAGTTATATAATGCTACGCATTGTGATATTGTCCTTCGGACAGTTTTATGTGAATAAAATAACACTGAAATCGAAGATTTCAATATCACTATGCCGAAAAGTGCATAATATCACTCTTTCCGAAGGAAAGAATATCACTTAAAGTTAAAAGCGCACTTACTCACCACTTTTAGTGACAGTGCAAAAAAGTAAGAGTTAATGCAGTTTTTGCTACATTAACTCTTTTTGTCCTTTAGAGTGCGACTCAAAACTCCTGCTTTTTTCATTCATTTCGCATTACGCTCGATAAGAGCGGCAAGTTTAAGGACTGCTGCCTGGGTTTTGCCATCCTTGATTTCATTATTGAGAACCATATCAACCGCCTTTTCGAGCGGGATATATTCAACGTTTAAGAACTCATCTTCGTCAAGCTCCTGCTCAACCTGTGTGAGCCCTCTTGCACCGTAAAGATAGATAATTTCGTTTGTGTAACCCGGTGTGGGATAAAACTCGCCGAGATTGATATATTGCGAAGCTACGACACCGCCCTCTTCACGCAGCTCTCTTTTGCCTGCTTCAAGAGGGTTTTCGCCTTTTTCAAGCTTACCTGCAGGAAGCTCAAGCACCTCTTCCATATACGGATATCGAAACTGTCTGACAAAAATCAGCTCAGCATCATCGGTAAGAGCCGCAACGGTTACACCGCCGCTGTGCTCGACAAATTCACGAGGTGCTTCCTTGCCGTTGGGTAAGCCTGCAATATCAACACGCAGGTTGAGAATTTTACCACGATAAATTGTATTTTTAAATACGGTTACTTCTTTTGTATCCATAATTATCTCCTTAATAATCCGGGTGAGGTTTTCCGTTGCGGTAGGCCTCCATTATATCCTTGAAAACCTCGCCATTTGACGGCGGAGTCCACGTGATTGCATTAGCACCCGCTTCAATTGTAGCGGTTATTGTTTCGTCAGTAGGACCGCCTGTTGCTATAATCGGCACATTGGGGAACTTTTCTCTTATCGAGCGAACAACCTGCGCCGTTTTGGCTGCAGCAGAAACGTTAAGTATATCCGCACCTGCTTCAATTCGCGCGGCAATATCGGTATCCTCCGATGCAACGGTAACAACAACGGGGATATCTATTGTTTCCTTGAGCTGTTTGATAATTTCATTTTTTGTCGGCGCATTTACAACAACGCCCAATGCCCCCTGGAACTCTGCGTGGAGTGCAAGGTTGAGCACCCTTGTACCCTGAGTAAGACCGCCGCCGACACCGACAAAAACGGGCACATCTGCCGCCGTTGTGACGGCCTGGGTGATTATAGGCTGGGGTGTAAAGGGATAAACGGCAATTACCGCATCGGCATTGGTGTTGCGGATTATGCTTACATCTGTTGAAAAAAGCACCGATTTGATTCGTCTGCCGAATATTCTTATACCCGAGCATTTATAAATCGGCTCGGGCACGTGAAGCATAAAATTGCGAAGGTAGCCTTTAACCTCGGGAATTTTCTGCTCGTTCATTTACTCATCCTCCTCAAAATTGAGGCGTTCCTCCTCAACGACAAGCGGACGTTTCATAACACGGCGGTTGATATTCATAATATATTCACCAAGCAGGCCGATAAAGAACAGCTGAATTGAGCTCATAAGGAAAACACCGATAAGTATGGGCACCGTGCCTGCAGGGAAATCATACCAATTTATAAGCTTTAAAATAAGATAAATAAGGGCAATTACAAAGCCGATAAGCGAGAAGCCTGCACCTGCAAAAACTGCAAGGCGAAGGCCGATTTTCGTATATGAAGTAAAGGAGAGCATTGCGGCATCGTAAAGGCTGTAAAAATTATTGTGTGTCTTACCCGCTCTGCGCTGAGGCTGAGTGTACTCAATCTCCTTACGCTCGGGACCGAGCTCGGCAACAATGCCTCTGATAAAAGGCTGAGGGTCATCAAGCTCACGCAGGGTTTTGACGAAGCTCTTATCATAAAGGCCGAAGCCTGTGAAATGCTCAATCTGCTCAACATCGCTCATCTTTTTGATAAGCTTATAGTAAACAGAGCGCATTGCATACATAATTTTGCTCTCTTTTGACTGTGTCTTAACGCCGATTACAACCTTATAACCCTTCTCCCACTCTGCAACAAATTTAGGGATAAGCTCAACCGGGTCCTGAAAATCGGCACAGATTGTGACACAGCAGTCGCCGCTCGTGTTGATAATTCCGTAGTATGGGCTGTTGAACTGGCCGAAATTGCGGCAGTTAAAAATAGCTCTTACATTTTTATCTTCCTTGCAGATTTCACGGATAATTGAGCGTGTATTATCCTTTGACTTGTTATCGATAAAGAGGATTTCATAATCGTACTGAGGCAGATTTGTGACAAGCTCATTCTTAACAGCCTCGTAAATAGGTCTTGCATTCTCCTCTTCATTGTAGCAGGGAATCATTACGGAAATCTTTTTTCTGTTTTCCATTTTTACATTCTTCCTTTCAGCCATTCGACTGTCTTTTTAATTCCTTCCTCATAGCTGACCTGCGGCACAAAGCCCGTATCAGCAGTAAGCGCAGATATATCTGCACACAGGTACATAACCTGCTTAACATTATAAGGCAGAGCGCCTATTTCTATATTGCCGTCAGTGCCCGAAGCCTTATGCATTAACATAATATATTCTTTAAGCGGTCTTGCAACGCCGCTGCCGAGTGTGTAAACAGCACCGTCCATACCGCTTTTTGCCATAAGATAAAACGCATTTGCCGCATCGTCGCAGTAAAGAAAATCCCACATCTGCTCGGCAGGAGTAAACTGAGCCGTCTGACCTGCAAGCATTTTTTTAAGGCTTGACACGGTAATTGTAAAGTCGTTATCTCCTACACCGTAGACACTTAAAATACGTGCCCATATATGCCTTATACCGTATTTTGCACAGGCTATACGCGAAAGCTGACCTGCCGCAAGCTTTGATGCACCGTAGGCATTCTCCGGAAAGCAAGGTGTATCGGGCGAAATTTTGCCGTCTGCTCTGCCGTATTCCGCCTGAGAGCCTGCGCCGATAAAGACTTCACAGCCCAGAGAATGTGCAAGCTCAACAGCATCAAGCGTATAGCGTATATTCTCCGACTGCACACGGCTGTCGTTACGCTGTGCACCCGATGTGCCGCCCCACGCAAAATGGAAAAAAGCATCACAACCGCAGCCGATGCTCTGACCGACTGCGGTAATGTCTGAAATATCTGCATAAACGATGTGAACACGTTCGTTTTTTATGATGTTGTCAAGCTTATCAGAGCCGGGTCTGCACAGGGCATAAACCTCGTGCCCCTCACCGACGAGAAGCCTGATAAGCGCCGAAGCAATCATACTGCTGGCACCTGTTACAACAGCTTTCATATAAACTCCTTAAAGGTTTACTGCCTCTATAATTGTTTTTGCCATATAGTCAATCATTTCGTCGGTCATACCGGGGTAAACGCCTACCCAGAAGGTATCCGCCATAATTCTGTCGGTGTTTTTCAGCTCACCTACTACGCGGTAGCCCTCACCGCTTGCACGCATTTCATCAAAGCAGGGATGTTTGATGAGGTTGCCTGCAAAGAGCATACGGGTCTGGACACCCTTGCTTTCGATATACGGCACAACCTTCTTTCTGTCTACACCCTCTTTGCAGGTGAGCAGGAAACCGAACCAACTCGGACGTGAATTCTCACAAGCTGTAGGAAGCACAAGCTTATCGCTGACACATTCGAGTGCGGCACGAAGACGGTTGAAATTTTCAATTCTGCGTTCAACAAAGCTCGGGAATTTTTCGAGCTGTGCACAGCCGATTGCCGCCTGCAGGTCGGTAGCCTTGAGGTTATAGCCAAAGTGTGAGTAAACATATTTATGGTCGTAGCCGTAAGGAAGCTCGCCGTACTGGCCGTCGAAGCGGTGGCCGCAGAGATTATCCTGGCCCGATGCACATACGCAGTCGCGGCCCCAGTCGCGCATTGAGTGCATAACCTTGGAAAGAAGCGGATTGTTTGTATAAACAGCACCGCCCTCGCCCATTGTCATATGATGGGGCGGATAAAAGCTTGATGTACCGAGGTCACCGAAGGTGCCTGTAAAGCCCTCTTTACCGTCAAGCGTATAGCGTGAGCCGAGAGCATCGCAGTTATCCTCAATAAGCCAGAGACCGTTCTTATCGCAGAACTCTTTTACCGCTTTGATATTGAACGGATTGCCCAGAGTGTGAGCAAGCATAACAGCCTTTGTTTTTTCACTGAGCGCGGCTTCAAGCTGTGTTACGTCGATATTGTACTGGTCAACGGTTACGTCAACAAACACGGGCACTGCGCCGAACTGAATCATAGGTGTTACGGTTGTGGGGAAGCCTGCCGCAACGGTAATAACCTCGTCCCCTCTTTTAACCGCTCTGTCACCGAGAAGCGGAGAAGTGAGAGTCATAAAAGCGAGCAGGTTTGCACTTGAGCCGGAATTTACAAGAACGCAGAAGCGCACACCGAGATATTCTGCAAGCTGTTTTTCAAACTGTGTTGTATATCTGCCTGCTGTCAGCCAGAATTCAAGTGCCGAATCAACAAGGTTTACCATCTCGTTCTTGTCATAAACTCTTGAAGCATAAGGGATACGCTGACCCTCTTCAAAAGGCTTTTTCTGATTATGATAGGTTTCGCAATACTCTGCTACCGCCTGAAGCAATTCTTCTCTTGCCTGTCTTTCGTCTTTCATTTCAACTTTCCTTTACGCAAAAAATTCGTTTATCTGTTCATCAAGCTTTGCGGGCACATCGCCGCCGGAAGCATAAATTTTAGTCCATTCAACTGTTTTTTCAACCGCCTTGGGTGCTGACCATCTGGGTTGCCAGCCGAACACGGCCTTGAGCTTATCACAGTCGAGCTTTAAGAAATTAGCCTCGTGCGGTCCGTCCTTACTGAGCACCTCGTAGGTCTGACCGTTACCCCAATTCTCGCAGAAAAGCGTTGCAAGCTCGCCCGTTGTAAGACAGTCGCACTCGTTGGGGCCGACGTTGTAATAACCGGCAAGGGCGGGATTTTCATACTGTGCGGCAGCTATCATAAGGTAAGCATAAAGGGGGTCAAGCACGTGCTGATACGGTCTGACAGAGTTGGGGTTGCGCACAACTATAGGCTTCTGAGCCATTGCGGCACGCACACAGTCGGGAATAATGCGGTTATCTGCAAAGTCTCCGCCGCCTATAACGTTGCCTGCTCTTGCGGTTGAAACCGCAACGCCTGCCTTATCGAAGAAGGAACGCTTATAGCTGTGAGTTACAAGCTCTGAGCAGGATTTGGAGTTTGAATAGGGGTCATATCCGTCAAGCGGCTCGTTTTCCTTAATCGGTCTGCCGCTTTCGTTGTTTTCGTAAACCTTATCGGTTGTAACATTGAGCACGGATTTCACACTGTCACAAAGGCGCACACATTCGAGAATATTGACGGTGCCCATCACGTTTGTTTCGTAAGTGTAATGAGGCTGTTCGTAAGAAGTGAGAACAATAGGCTGTGCGGCAAGGTGAAGCACGATTTCGGGACAAGCCTTATCAAACGCGGCTTTGAGACCTGCATAATCACGCACATCGCCGATAACTGAAGTCATCTTATCCTCAAGGTCTGCAAGCTCGAAAAGATTGGGGTTTGTAGGCGGCTCAAGCGAATAGCCTGTAAGAACCGCGCCTGCATTGACAAGAATACGGCTAAGCCACGCACCCTTGAAGCCTGTATGACCGGTGAGAAAAACACGCTTGCCTTTATAGAATGATAAATCGAACATAAAAAGTTCTCCTCAGATTTTATTTACCAACGCTTCCAGGGAGCTGTACCGTCTGCCCAGAGCTTTTCAAGAAGCTGTTTATCGCGAAGAGTATCCATGCACTGCCAGAAGCCGTCGTGCTTGTAGGCGCTGAGCTGACCGCTCTTTGCAGCTGTTTCGAGAGGATATTTTTCAAACACTGTTGTATCGCCTTCGATAAGGTCGAATATTTCGGGCTGGAGCACCATAAAGCCGCCGTTGATATAGCTGCCGTCCTGTGCAGTCTTCTCGCGGAACTCGCGTACCGCATCTGCTGAATCTATATCGAGCACACCGAAGCGCTGGCTGACAAGAATAGCTGTGAGAGTTGCCATTCTGCCCTGCTCCTTATGGAATTCAACAAGCTTGCCGATATCAACATCCGATACGCCGTCGCCGTAAGTGAGCATAAACGGCTCGTTGCCGATATATTTCTGCACACGCTTTACTCTGCCGCCTGTCATTGTGTTGAGACCTGTATCAACAAGCGTAACCTTCCACGGCTCGGAAAAATTGTTGTGCACTGTCATTTCACCGTCAGCAGTGAAGTCGAAAGTGACATCACTGCGGTGAAGGAAATAATCTGCAAAGAACTCTTTTATTGAATGCTGCATATAACCGCAACAGATAACAAACTCGTTATAACCGTAGCTTGAATACATTTTCATAATGTGCCAGAGAATAGGCATACCGCCTATTTCAATCATAGGCTTTGGTCTGAGATGGCTCTCTTCACTGATTCTCGTACCGTATCCGCCTGCAAGAATTACAACTTTCATAGCTTTACTCCTTAAAATAAAAGCAATTTTATTGATTATAACATTATTATATATTAAAAGGCAATATTTTTATTATATTTAATAAAAATATTATTTTTCACAAAAACAAACTTGTAACAAAATTGAAACCGTTTGGGCTAAAAGATTACAAAACTGTAGCATTTTGTAACTGTTTTGTGGTAACTTTGCGTTTCCAAAACGACTATAATAAACACAAAGGGAGGAGCTATACTTTATGAAAGACTATATTTTAAAGAACAAATCAAACCTGTGCTCAATCAGCATTGCAGGAGCATTTATGAGCATTATCACTGCGGCGGCGCTGATACTCAGCGAAGTGTCGCCTGCAGCAATATTCTGAAACTGAAAAGAAGCGGATAAATCAAAGTATCCGCTTCTTTTCAGTTTTGCTTTCTTACTATTGCATACTCATCGTTAATCATAAAATACGGGCAGCTTTTCATACCGCCGCCTATATAGCGTTCGGTATCGTCCATATCCATATCAACTATGCATTCGTTTTCGCCCGTTTCTTCGTTATACTCGTAATTGAGGCAATCCTCACACATTTTCATAAGGCTCTGCTCCTTAACCGATTTTTTAAAATTATATCACACCGACACTTTTTCGTCAAACCCGTCACGGCTCGCATTCATTTGACAATTTGCACAAATCGTAAACAAAATCTTAAAGAACGTACATAAGGATTGACTAAAACGAAAGAAAGTAGTATATTATACTCAGTTTATTGCGAACACTGTTCAGCAAAATAACCGAAAGGAACGTGAATCATTTGAAAGGCATTGTCCTTGCAGGCGGCTCGGGCACAAGGCTCTATCCGCTTACCATGGTAACAAGTAAACAGCTTCTGCCTGTTTACGACAAGCCGATGATATATTATCCGCTTTCAACGCTTATGCTTGCAGGTATCCGCGAGATACTTATTATATCAACACCGTCAGACACACCAAAATTTGAAGCACTTATGGGCGACGGCTCAAAATTCGGTCTTCATCTTTCCTATGCAGTACAGGAAAGGCCCGAGGGTCTTGCTCAGGCTTTCATCATTGCCGAAGATTTCATAGGTGACGACGACGTTGCAATGGTGCTGGGTGACAATATTTTTTACGGCAACGGTTTGGGCTCACTGCTCAGAAGTGCCGCAACCAACAACAAGCGAGCCACTATTTTCGGCTATTACGTCGAAAATCCCAATGCCTTCGGTGTGGTTGAGTTTGACGAAAACGGCAAGCCGATTTCGATTGAAGAAAAGCCGGAAGTGCCCAAATCAAACTATGCGGTCACAGGTCTGTATTTCTATGACAATCGCGTTGTAGAGTACGCAAAATCGCTCAAGCCCTCAAAGAGAGGCGAGCTCGAGATTACCGATATCAACCGCATATATCTTGAAAACGGTGAGCTTGACGTCAAGCTTATGGGTAGAGGCTTCGCCTGGCTTGACACAGGCACTGTAGACTCGCTCATCGAGGCTTCAAACTTCATACGAAGCATTGAAAAGCTGCAGGGAATTCAGATTTCTGCGCTTGAGGAAATTGCATACAATATGCGCTGGATTTCAAAGAAGCAACTTCTTGAATCGGTTGAAAAATACGGCAAATCACCCTACGGCCAGCACCTTCTCCGTGTTGCTGAAGGCAAGATTCTCTATTCAAAATCCAACCGCACAAACGAAAGACCAATCTGGGGCAGAGGAGAGAATATATATGACTCCGAATAATGCGCTGACAGCCGTAAAAACCGAGCTTGACGGCGTAATTATTGTAGAGCCGCTTGTACACGGCGACAGCCGAGGCTGGTTTTACGAAAGCTACTCCAAGCGCAAATACGAAGAGCTTGGAATCAAAGCGGATTTTGTGCAGGACAACCGCTCGTATTCCTCACAAAAAGGAATCATCAGAGGACTGCACTGCCAGCTTGAGCCGTATGCGCAGGCAAAGCTCATCACCTGCACCAAGGGTGCAATTCTCGACGTAGCCGTCGATATAAGAAAGGGCTCGCCTACATATATGAAATGGGTAAGCGTTGAGCTTACGGCAGAAAATAAGCGTCAGCTCTTTATCCCGAGAGGATTTCTTCACGGTTTCCTCACACTTACCGACGACGTTGAGGTGCTTTACAAGGCAGATAACTACTATGAGCCGAGTGCAGACAGAAGCATCCGCTTTGATGACCCTGCTCTCGGCGTAAAATGGGGTATTGAAACACCTCAGCTTTCGGCAAAAGACAGCGGTGCGCCGCTTTTTGCTGACAGCGATGCAGAATTTACATATTGATTTATTAGCGGCAGGGGCACGCCCCTGCCCTACTATTTGGAAGGGGTATAATGATGAAAGTGCTTGTAACAGGCTTTGCAGGTCAGCTCGGCTATGATGTTGCCGCAGAGCTTACCGCAAGAGGTATAAGCTATATTGCGGCTGACAAAAATGATTTTGACCTGACAGACAAAGAGGCTGTTAACGGCTTTGTGGGTGCGTGCAGACCCGACGTAATAATTCACTGTGCCGCATACACGGCGGTTGACAAAGCCGAAGAGGACTCGGCAAACTGCTACAAGGTTAACGTTGAAGGCACACAAAACCTTGCCAAAGCTGCAGGCGAAACACAGGCAAAGTTTGTTTACATCAGCACAGACTATGTTTTTGACGGCGAAAAGGACGAGCCCTACGAGGTTGACGACCTGACAGCACCTAAGACAGTATACGGAGCAACAAAGCTTGAGGGTGAAAACCGAGTAAGACACGCTTGCCCGAGGCATTTTATAATACGCACTGCGTGGGTATTCGGCAAAAACGGCAACAACTTTGTAAAAACAATGCTCAGGCTCGGAAGCGAACGTGACAGCATAAACGTCGTATGTGACCAGTTTGGCTCACCGACCTACACAAAAGACCTTGCCAGACTTATATGCGATATGATTGCGACAGAAAAGTACGGCACATATCACGCAACGAACGAAGGCTACTGCTCCTGGGCAGATTTTGCATTTGAAATTATGACGCAGGCAGGGCTCGGTGCAAGAATAGTACCGATACCGTCATCTCAATACCCTGCAAAAGCACACCGCCCCGCAAACAGCAGGCTTTCAAAGCAAAAGCTTATCGACAGCGGATTCAACCCACTGCCGGATTGGAAAAGCGCACTTACAGAATTTATAAAGGAAATTTAAGATAAAAACACTTGCATAATGTCGAAATATAATATAAACTTAAAATCAACCTAAAAAATCGGAGTGATTATATGGCAAACACACTCAACAAAAGATACGGTCTTATGACCGCTATCGCAATGGTAACCGGTGTTGTTATAGGCAGCGGTGTTTTCTTTAAGGCAGAAAAAGTCCTCAGTGCAACAGGGGGCGACCTCAAGCTCGGCATTGCATCGTGGATAATAGGCGGTCTTATTATGCTCGCCTGTGCTTATGCTTTTTCAATTCTTGCAAACAGATTTGAAAAGGTTAACGGTCTTGTTGACTATGCAGAAGCTACGGTAGGCAAGAAATATGCTTATTTCATAGGCTGGTTTACAACGGTAATTTATTATCCCTGTCTTACAATGACACTCGCCTGGGTAACAGCCCGCTACACCTGTGTTCTTTTATTTGACGATGCGGCGGATATAACCGGCGGCCTTTGTATGACAATTGCTGCAGGATATCTCATTCTCAGCTTTGCAATTAACCTTCTCTCACCTGTTATTGCAGGTAAGATTCAGGTTTCCACAACAATCATCAAGCTCATTCCCCTGCTTCTCATGGCAGTAGGCGGCCTTATTTTCGGCCTTACAAAGGGCTACACAGTTGAAAACTTCACAACAGTTGTAAACGAGGTTGACAAGAGCACGGCTCTTTTCACCGCAATATGCGCAACGGCATTCGCTTATGACGGTTGGATTGTTGCAACAACAATCAACGCAGAACTCAAGGACGCTAAAAAGAATCTGCCCCGTGCACTTGTTTTCGGCTCGCTTGCAGTTATTATAGTTTACATCCTCTACTATGTAGGTCTTGCAGGCGGCATTACAAACGCAGAAATGATGGCAGGCGGCGAAGCAGGTGCAAAGAACGCATTCTCTGCGGTCTTCGGCAGTCTCGGCGGCACAGGTCTTTTTGTGTTTGTTATCATCTCCTGCTTCGGTACACTCAACGGCCTTATGGTTGCCTGCTCAAGAGGTATGTTCTCACTTGCAAGCCGCAACGAAGGCCCCAACCCCAAGGTATATGTTCAGGTTGACAAAGCAACAAATATGGCACCCAGCTCAGCTACACTCGGCCTGCTTATGTGCGTCGTATGGCTTCTTTTCTTCTACTGCTCACAGTTTTCATCCTTCGGCAGCAGCTGGGGAATCTTCGCATTCGACCCGACAGAGCTTCCCATTGTTACAAGCTACTTCCTCTACATCCCGATATTCCTTATGATGATGTTCAAGATGAAGGATTTAAGCGGCTTCAAGCGCTTTATCGCTCCCCTGCTTGCAATTATCGGCAGTGCATTTATGATGGTTGCAACAATCGTTTCACACCACAAATTTGTCATAGGCTACCTTATCCTTTTCGTTGTGATTATGGCATTCGGTATGTTCTTTGCCAAGGAAAAGAAACTTAAAAAGTAAGATTAAAAGAATTAAGGCTGTATCACTTTTCAGTGATACAGCCTTTTCAATTTACCATTCTCTGATTATTTCGGGATTTTCGAAGATTTCGTCGAGGCGTTTTATAAACGGAACGACATCGGCAAAGCCGCCGATTCTGTGGTCGAACATAACGTTAATGGGAAGGAAACGCTTTGTTTCAAGGTCTACCTCGCCCTTTTCGTTTCTGAAAGCACAGTCCCTTTTCTGCACTGCGCCAAGCGCCATAATAAACACCTGCGGATAGAGAAGCGGTGCATAAGTAACGTTACCCTTGAGCCCTGTGTCGAGCGAGCCGAGGTTTGTCATACAAACCGTGCCCTCATTGAGCTCATTCATCTGCAGAGAAGTATTGTCGCGCGGTGCGTGCTCGAGCAGACCGGAGAGCTTTGCAACTTTGAATTTGCCGACATAGCCGGTTGCAATCTGTGCTGCCGTTGTGCCGAGCTTACCTTTAAGCAAAAAGCCTATAATGCGCTGTAAAATTACGTCAAAAAGAACTCTGTCAACATCGGTCGTTTCAAGAGTTTTCATAAGCCTGTCCATTTCTTCCGAAATGCCCTTGAGCGTAAGTGTTTCAAGCTTTCTGAGCTTTACGGGGAAGGTTGCGCCATCCTCCATAAACACAGGCACGGCAACGTCGATATGCTCTTTGATAATAAGTCTGCCACAGGAGGATTTACGTCTGTAATCCATGTGTGCATTGAGCCTGGGGGCTGTCTTGAGACCCTCTGCAAGCACACGCAGCATAAGAGTGTTGAAGGAAAGCGGATAATCAACCGATTTTCTCATCGACTGAAAAACTTCCCAAAATTTTGTTATATCAGCCTCGTAATGAAAGCCGCCGGCAGGCATATCTGCCGAATTTGACAAAACGTTGCCCGAAACTCTCGCCTTAAGGTTAAAATACTCAACCTTATCGCCGGGCTCGGGGCCGTTGAGTGCGCCCCTGATATATTCTTTTAAACCCATTTTGTGTTCACTCCTTATTCTCTGAAAAACAAAGATATTGTAACAAAAGAGTAAAAAAATGTCAAATAAAGTTTTAAAAACGCAAAATTTGCCTGTACAGTATTTTCACTTGACAAACACATTTTAATCGTGTATAATATTTATTTATAATAAGAAAAAAGGAGGAGAACAAATGGATTGGCAGGCATTTCTCGAGGCCACAATCGGCCAATGGGAGCTGCTGGTGCGACTGCTGGTTGCCTGTGCATGCGGATTTATAATCGGCATTGAGCGAAGCTTCAGGCAAAAAGAGGCAGGCATACGCACGCACATCATCCTTGCGCTTGGTGCAGCACTGATGATGATAGTTTCAAAATACGGCTTCTTTGACCTGGCAGAGCTTGATATGAACAGCCTTCGTGCTGACGGCTCAAGAATAGCGTCAAACATCGTTACGGGCATATCCTTCCTCGGCGCAGGTGTTATATTTGTGCGAGGCGGCTCAATCAAAGGCCTCACAACCGCCGCAGGCATCTGGGCAACGGCAGGTATCGGCATGGCTCTTGGTGCAGGTATGTACACAATAGGCATTGCGTGCACGCTTGGCATGATTCTTATTCAGCTTCTGCTTCACAAGTTTATGCCCTTCTCAGAAAATATGGAAACCAATATAATTTCAATCAAAATAAACGAAGGCTCGCAGGCACTTGAAGAAATAACACAGCAGCTTACGGATGCAGGCATTATTGTAACAGGCATACGCTTTAAAAAGCAGGACAACGGAATTACAAAAGCAGAGCTTACAGTAAGGACAAAGAAAAAGGCATCTATGAAGGCCTTGATTGATATGATAAACACAAACGAAGCAATACAGGAATTCACACTTGAAACCTAAAAAAAGAGTAAACCCGTAAAGGTAAATGCCTTTACGGGTTGTTTTTATATATTGAGCAGATTTTTGAAGGCTGTGATATAGCCCTGCGCTGTTTCCTCATCACTGCTTTCCGCAAAAATTCGCAGCAGAGGCTCTGTGCCTGAAAAACGGCAGATTACAAAGCTGTCATCCTCAAAATAAACCTTACAGCCATCCTCATAATTCACACGAACAACCTTCTTTTCAAACTCCGGCAAAAGCTTGTCCTCATAAATCATCTGCATAATGGCCGCCTTCTTTTCGGGAGCAAAGTGCATATTATCCTCAACCATTATGAACCTGCCGTACTCTTCTTCGAGCATATCTGCCATTTCTGCAGGCGATTTGCCCGTAACGCTTACCATTTCGGCAAAGAGTGAAGCGGCATAGACAGAATCCTTACCGTGAATGTGACCTCTTACGGTAAGACCACCGGAGGATTCGCCGCCGAGCACAGCATCAACCTCATCAATTTTGGAAGAAATATACTTAAATCCGACGGGCACCTCGTAGCATTTTTCATTAAAGCTTTCTGCAATACGGTCGAGCATGTGAGTTGTTGCAAGGTTGCGCACAACGGGACCCCTCCAGCCCTTATACTTAATAAGATAATAATAGAGCATACAGAGAATCTCGTTAGCATCGATATATCTGCCCGTGCGGTCAATAATTCCCAGACGGTCGCCATCGCCATCCATTGCAATACCCATATCGTATTCGCCCTTAATAACCATATCCTTGAGCAAGCCCAAAGTCTGCTCGGTAGGTGCAGGCATAGAGCCGCCGAAATAAGCATCTTTATTAAGGTTAATTGTATCAACCGTACAGCGTGCAGTATGAAGAATTACCTGGAGCGGATATGCGCCCGAGCCGTGCATTGTATCAAACAGCACACGAAGACCTCTTTCGCGCAGAGCCTTCATATCAATAACGTCGATAATATCGTCGAGGAATTTATTGAAGGGATTACGTCTGTATGTAATTATGCCCTCGCTTACGGCAGTTTCAAAATCAAGATACTCTACCGAATCCAATTCTTCAATAAGCTGCTCGAGAAGATTTGTTGTTTCAACATCGGCATCTCTGCCCTCGTCGGTAAAAAGCTTTATACCGTTGTAGCTTGCAGGGTTATGGCTTGCCGTAACCTCAAGACCGTAGTAAAGACCGTTATCCTTTACAGTGTGCATAATAAGCGGAGTGGGTGCTGAACGGTTGAGAAACCATACCTCAATGCCGCCCTTTGCCAGAACCTCGGCAACCCATTTTGCCGCATCAAGAGATAAAAAGCGGCGGTCGTAACCGACGATTATGGGTTTATCGGTTTTGTTGTTATTACGAGCCAGCGCAAGTACGCCTGCGGCAACACGTCTGATATTATCCTGCGTGAAATCCGCACCGATTACAGCACGCCAGCCGCCTGTGCCAAATTTGATCATTACAAGTACCCCCTTAAAGCTGAAAAAAGCTTTTTATGCTTATCATTTTAGCACAGATAAATCATATTTATTTACAAATAAAGCCTGTATTTTTATGATTTTGGCTCATTTTTTGCTTGATATTATAATCATATACATATATAATTTAAGCAAAGCACGAGGTGAAGCAAAATGGGATATGAAAAGACGGCACTTGACACACCGCTGAGAATCAACGGAATATATACCATACATTATTTTGAATACACGAAGGATTTTAACTATTCGGGTGAATTCCACGACTTTTGGGAAATTGTTTATGCTGACAAAAAGAGCGTTGTAATTACTGCAGGCGCAACGGAAATGACGCTAAAAGCAGGGCAGATGTTTATTCACAGCCCGAATGAGTTTCACAGCATACGCTGTGACGGCACAAGTGCGGCAAACTCGGTTGTAATTTCGTTTGACTGTGATTGCAAGGAGCTTTCGGACATTGCGGGCAAGGTGCTCAGCTGCAGTGCAGACGAAAAAAGGCTGATGGGACTTATAATTAACGAAGCCACTGACGTGTTTTCAAATCCGCTCGGCTCACCCTACACAACAAAGATGCAAAAAAGCGGCAAAGGAAAATTTGCAGGTGAGCAGATTATTGAGCTGAGCCTTGAAATGCTGCTGATAAGTCTGATAAGAGGAAACAAACCGAACAAGGCAAGCGCAAAAAATGAGCACAGCCGGCTGTTGATTGAGATATGCGAATACCTTGAGGCTAACGTTGATAAGCCGCTGAAATTTGACGATATAAGGCGCAGATTCAACGTATCGGCATCGGTTATTAAAAGGCTGTTTCAAAGCAGCCTTAACTGCGGAATTATGGAGCATTTTTTAAGGCTTCGCATCGACACGGCAAAACAGCTTATAAGAGAAAACGAGATGAATTTCACAGAGATTTCGGAATATCTGTGCTTCAGCTCACCGCAATACTTTTCATCGGCATTCAAGCGTATTTCGGGTATGAGCCCGAGCGAATATGAAGACTCGGTAAAATTAAACTTTAAATAAAAGCTGCGATTTTCACTTCGTTTCTTTCAGCTTTTTCATTTCTTTTTTTAATCGGTTATTATCAAGAAATTCCCATAAAGGCATAATCAGACCGCCGCCCAAACGGCAAGACGCTTCATTCATTGCCCCATAATACGCCACACGAAAATCCGCATATTCAGATAATTTATATTTTTGTTTATATGTTTCATATAAGCCGTATGCATCGCCCCACATATTGCGAAACTGAAACAAATCATATTCCCTGTCTGCCCACATACTGCCGCACGGGTCAATGAAAGCGGTTAGCTTTAAAGTTTTTGGGTCTGCCATAATGTTCATTATATTAAGGTCGCTGTGAATAAGCACAGGCGACGCTTTTTCTTCGGGAAGATTATTAAAAATTTCTGTCGCTTCAAGGAGAAGCTTCAGTTTTTTCTTGCTGAATTTTCCTTTTTCAGATAATTCTTTCAAAGCAGCGAGCCAAGGCTCCTGCTTTTCTTTTTTGTAGTATTCATACCAACTGTCATATACGGGATTTGACAGTGAGCCGAATTTATCATTTGTAACAC
>JAZUOH010000025.1:0-2179 GCA_045604525.1 Acutalibacteraceae bacterium | reverse complement strand
GTTTTTTTGTGCTCGCTTGTAGGAAAAAGCGGAAAAGTGATTACGTTTGATGTACAAGACGAAGCTATTGAGAGCACAAAAGCCAAGATCAATGAATGTGGATACGAAAGCATAGCACAGGTTGAAAAGTGTAGCCACAGCGAAATGGCACGCTTTGCTGAAAAAGGTTCGGTTGCATGCATTATGTTCAATTTCGGCTGGCTGCCGGGCGGCGATCATAACATTCACACCAATGCACAGACAAGCATTGAGGCTATTGAAAGCGGGCTTGAGCTTTTGAAAGACGGCGGCGTGATGTCGCTTTGCATCTATTACGGCAAGGAAACGGGTTTTGAAGAGCGAGATGCGTTGTTGGAGTATTTTAAAACAATCGATCAGCGTATTGCATCTGTGATGATATGTGATTTTGTCAACAGAGGCAATTGCCCTGCAATCCCTGTGTTTATTTTTAAAGGTAAATGTAAGTTATTGGACAGTGAGCATGAAAGAATTCGATAGGCGAAAGCCAATTAAGAGGACGCATAGGACGGTTATTGGTTCGATTTGAACGCACAGTTAACTGTGCATTCAAATCGTTGCACGAGAAAAAGCTGTGACATGAATAGAATTTGTTGTGATCTTCTCGATGGCTGCGTTCTACCTTACCGTTATGTCGCGGAGTATATGGACGGATTAGTTTGTGCTTGATACCGAGCTCGGCAAGCTTCTTCTCAAACATTGTCTTTTTATCCTTTTTACTTGGAGAGAATCGGTTGGTGAACTCAAAGCCGTTATCAGTCTGAATACATTCGACAGTGATGCCATGTCTTTTGAACCATTTTACAGCACGTTCCGCAAAATCTGCCGAAGAATAGGTGCTTTGTTCTTCGTAGCCGTACAGAAATCGTAAGCGAGTATATTCGTCGATTGCTGTATATTGATAAAGCTTCAATTCTTTGTCAGCTATACACTTTCTCGGAACGACTTTAACATCTATCTGAACTCGCTCTCCTGCGTGTGTCATCTGTTCATAAGGCTTAACTATTCGTTTTTTCTTTTCCATTTTATGAGGAAGCATACCGTTTTTCTTCATTACCCGATAAAGGCTTGTTATACAGCGGCTATACCCCTTCTTTCTTAGCCTGTGCCATAGTTCAGGCAATTCAAGATCGGGACATCTTCTGCGGTGGTCTTTTATCAGTTTTATTTCCGCTTCTGTATGTTCGTTAGGGTGATGATGCGGTCTTCTGGACTGCGTTGCCAAGGACTCCACACTGCCGTCCCAGCGGCTTTTCCAGAAATATATGAACGAACGTGTTTTGTTGTATTTTTGGCTTGCTCTGCTTACACCATATTTCTCTGCATACTTCATCAGGGATTGACGAAACTTCATGTCTTGTGTTATACTGTTCATGAGAGATAGACCTTCTTTCTGATTTGAATTTTGTCGGTAACTTTATTCTAACAGATTTTCGTCTATCTCTCTATTATTTTTTCATTTTTGTCCAATATCTATTGTAGCACTACAATTGCAAAATCCGCAAAATTGCGTCAAGCCTTGACTTTTTTGATATAATACGCTATAATTTTTAGTGTGTAAATATGCGTTTGCGCTGCCGCCATAAAGCGCAAACAGCTTCAATAAATATCATTCATACGGCGGAGAAGGAGCAGTTATGCTGAAAAACACCGAAAAGACAATGGATAAACTCGTTGCTCTCTGTAAGGGCAGAGGTTTTGTATACCCCGGAAGCGAAATTTACGGCGGTCTTGCAAACTCATGGGACTACGGCCCTCTGGGAGTTGAGCTCAAAAACAACATCAAGCGTGCGTGGTGGAAGAAATTCGTGCAGGAATGTCCCTACAATGTTGGTCTCGACAGTGCTATATTGATGAAGTCGCAGGCGTGGGTTGCTTCGGGCCACGTTACAAACTTTAATGATCCGCTTATCGATTGCAAGGCGTGCAAGGCAAGATACAGAGCAGATAAGCTTATTGAAGACTATATCGCTGAAAATAACATTGAAGGCGTTTGCGTTGAAGCTATGGACAACGACGCTTTGACAGCATATATTGAAGAAAACAAGATTCCCTGCCCCAAGTGCGGCAAGAACGAATTTACAGGCATACGCAAGTTCAACATGATGTTCAAGACACATCAGGGCGTTACCGAGGACAGCTCAACAGAGGTTTACCTGCG
>JAZUOH010000024.1:0-5183 GCA_045604525.1 Acutalibacteraceae bacterium | reverse complement strand
GAAAAGGAAAACTCCTCCGATAATACTTGCGTATATCGGGGGAGTTTGACGCATTATTGTGCTGAAAATTACATTTTAAAGAAATACTGCCTTACCGGACGTAGGCGAAAGACAGAGCCTTTAAAAATCACAGATATTTGTCGAATTTAGGGTCGATAAAAGCATTGGGATTCGCCGCCTTTACAGCACTTAAAATCTCACTGTAAAGCTGCTTATGCTCGTTCATCACACTGCCGATAACAGCAGGCTGATAAAAGTCCTCCGCAGTGATTCGCAGGTTGTACCGCCAGAAGAGCATATCCCTGACAAGCTCAAGACGGGTAACCGTTGAATAAGGCACCACAATCTCTTTTGCAGGGTCACTGCCCGTTGAACCAAAGGCAGTTTTTTTGCCTGCATTGACAGAGGTTTTATCCTTGACACGAAAGCCTTTTAGTATAAAAGCAGTCTGCGTTATGCTGACCTTTTCCTTCAGCGACGGAATAAAAACCAACAGAAAAAGCACGGCAAAAATCACCGCAGCATAAAGAAAAACGTTACTCTCACTGCTGCCCGGTGCAAAGTAATATATCACGCCGAGAGTAAAGCCGACGAGCACAACCGACACCAGCGCAGAAAGCAGTGTCAGCGGCAGATTTCTTTTGTATGTTTTCATTTTCATCATCTCCGAATACGTATTGTACAATTTTATAGTGGGATTGTCAAATTACAGTTTGTCAAGATGAGTTCAGAATGCAGAGTGCAGAATGAAGGGTCGCTTCGCTCCGATTTTATAAAATATTGATTTATAGCGATTGTTATAATGGGTGAGGGCGAAGCCCTCCCGACATTCTGCATTCTTAACTCTGCATTCTGCATTCAGTTAAACTCTAATTTTCCATCTTTATTTTTTCTCACCGATGTGTTATATTGATTTCATAAACAGATTTACGGAGGACAAAAAAATGAACGGACTTACAGCAAGAGAAAGAATGGTAACAGACATCGATAAAATAAAAGAAATACTCGACCGCTCGAAAATTGTTCACTTGGGTATGGTTGACGGAGACGAGCCTTACATAGTGCCGATGAATTACGGCTATACACTTGAAGACGGCAAGCTGACGCTCTGGCTCCACTGCGCAAAGCGTGGCAGAAAGCTTGACGTAATAAGAGCGAATCCCAAGGTTTTTGTCGAAATGGAGTGTGACCTCAAGCCGTTTGACGGCGATATCGCCTGCCGCTACGGTCTGAGCTACTCTTCAATAATGGGCAGAGGCACAGCCGAAATTGTTGAAGATATTGAGGTTAAAAAGGCCGCCCTGACTCACCTTATGACAACGCAGACCGGCAAGCATTTTGAATTTGAAGACAAGATGGCAGCAATAGTGAGCATAATCAAGGTTGACGTAAGCGAATACACCGCAAAGCACCGCCCCGTAGAGCTTTAAAAAAGGACAAAAACAATATGAAAAATAAAGAAAGAATAATAAAGGCCGAAAGCCGTGAGCTTACAAGGCTTTCCAAAATTCAAAGCCGCAGTACAGGCGGAAAATATTTCTTTATTCTGCTTATGCTCATTGCGGTTGTAAACATACTTGATGAAGTAACGAGTAACCTGACGGTTACGGTGCAATCCTCTTTCATAACGGAATTCTTTGTAAATAACCCATTTATGGGTAAATACTACACCTACGAGGACGGTCTGGCCCTGCATTCGGGCGTAGGCGTTTTCACCTATGTGCTCGGTCTGTTCACTCCTTTTTACAAGGCTCTTGCAGACAAGCTCGGCAGAAAGCCGTTGTTTGTAATGTCAACGCTCGGCATGGCAGCAGGCCTGCTTGTAATTCACCTTTCATCAAGCTACATAATGTTCCTTGTAGGCTTTGCAATCATAAGCTTCTTTATGGGTCACGATATGCAGATTATTTACATCCTTGAAGAAGCGCCAGACAAGCACCGTGCAAAAATTTACAGCTTTCTCAAAAGCTTCGGCATTTTAGGAGTTATTCTCATCCCCACTCTTCGTGATATGCTTATGGGCAACGATGCAACCAAGTGGCGTGAAATATTCCTTGTGCCCGCAGTTATAGGCTTTGCGGCAAGCGTGCTTGTAATCGTTTTGGCAAAGGACACAAAGGTGTTTATAAATGAAAGAACAGCCTATCTCTCACGTCCTTTTGAAGAAAGGCAGAGAGAAAAGGAGCTGAAAAAGCAGCAGAAGCAGGCACAGCGAAACCAATCGGGCGTATTCAACGGAGTAAAATATATCTTTGCAAACAATGACACAAAGATGCTCATAATTTCGCACATAATCTTTGATTCGGCAATGCCTGCAATCGCGCTTTATTTCGAATCATCAATGCACCGTGCAGGCATGAGCACGGCTGATATCACAAAAGCGCTGTTCATGGTGCCCGTAATATACGCCTCAATAACCTTTATTTCGGGCTTTATTGCAGACAAAGCGGGCAGGAAGGTAACCGTTACCCTTTTCTCATCAACCTGTGTTGCAGGCTATATTCTGTTTGTAGCAGGTATTCTGCTTGGCTGGAATCCGTATCTTGTCGGCTCATTCGCAGGCCTTTACCAGGGCTCGTATTGGATTGGCAGAGACTATATGAACGTTATGATGACGGAAAAAGTGCCCACAGACATACGTGCATCTGTTGTAGGCGCAGAGGGTCTGCTGGTAATCATCGGACTTGTTGTGGGCTACGGCCTGGCAATTGTCGGCATGACGATTATGCCTATCTGGTGGGCCTGCCTTGCAATTTCAATTCCGGCAGTCAGCATTGCAGCAATTATGTTTGCGCTTAAGGTTAAAGAAACAAAAGGTGTAAGCCTTGACGAAATTGCATAATAAAGTTAAACCCCCTTGGAGTCTGCAAATGATTCCAAGGGGGTTTTTCAGCCTTTTTGGCTGTATTTATTTCTTTTTATATACACCGCATACATCAGCGGCACCACAACAAGAAAAGCGGGGGCTATGTACATGGACACCGTGTTTTCTTCACTAAAAATTGACAAAGCATTATTCAGCGAGTGAGCAACAATACAAGGCACGATTGATTTGCTTTTGACAAAGATAACGACAAACAGATAACCGATTGCCGTCGCATAGCATATCTGAAGCAAGGTAGGCACAAGCTCGGCACCGTTGAAAAGATTGATAATATGCCCTATACCAAATGTCAACGAGCTCACGGCAACAGCGGCCTTTTCGCTGTCCTTGGCCATCATTCTGAAAAGAAAACCGCGGAAAATGATTTCCTCTATAAATCCGATGTTGAGCATTGTAAGAATGTGAAAAACAATTTCTTTCGGTGTATTATTTATATTTACACCCGTCCACAAGTTAACTGACACTATTGCCGCCAACGGAACAAAATAAAGAAAAGCTTTAGGATTTTCAGCTTTGGTCAAGCCGTAATATTTTACTCTTTTAAGAGCTATCGCAAAAATTATAAGCGCCGCAGAAAAAGCAGTGTTGATAAGTGTGCTTCTGTAATCCTCAACGCCGAAGCTTTGCACACAAAAAGAGTTTATTATAACATACAGGGCTATAAGCACTATGCACATGAGCGTTTCATGTTTTTCAAACAACCGTTTAATCATACCTGAAACCTCCACACCTAAATCTTATAAAAATAATATCATATAGTTGCATATTATTCAACCAAAATACCTTGCAAAGAAAAAATCCCGAAGGCATATAACCTTCGGGAAGTTTTTTGAGAAATATGAAGTTATCTCTTTGAGAACTGGGGTGCACGACGTGCGCCTTTGAGACCGTACTTCTTTCTTTCCTTCATTCTCGGGTCACGAGTGAGGAAGCCTGCCTTCTTGAGTACGGGACGAACTGACTCGTCGTACTGAAGGAGAGCACGGGAAAGACCGTGACGGATTGCGCCTGCCTGGCCTGTTACACCGCCGCCGTTAACACGGCATACGATGTCGAACTTCTCAGTTGTGCCTGTGAGCTCGAGGGGCTGGCGAACAATGAGCTTGAGTGTATCAAGACCGAAGTAATCGTCGATTGAACGGTCGTTGATGATGATTTTACCTGTACCTGCGTAAACGCGGACACGTGCTACTGATTTCTTTCTGCGGCCTGTGCCGTAGAAATAAGGATTAGTATCGTACATTATTCATTTGCCTCCCTTCAATTAAAGAGCCCACTCTTCGGGCTTCTGTGCTGCGTGCTTGTGCTCTGCACCCTTGTAGATACGAAGGCGTGAAAGAGCATCGCGACCGAGTGTTGAATCGGGGAGCATACCCTTAACTGCGAGCTGCATTGCAAACTCGGGCTTTGTCTTCATAAGTGTGCTGTACTTAACCTCTTTCATGTTACCGATGTAACCTGTGTGGTGATAGTACATTTTCTGGTTGATTTTGTTGCCGGTAAGAACTGCCTTTTCAGCGTTTATGATGATTACATGGTCACCGCAATCAACGTGGGGAGCAAACACGGGCTTGTGCTTGCCGCGAAGGAGAACTGCAGCCTGTGCAGCTACCTTACCCAGAGGTTTGCCTGCGGCGTCAAGAACATACCAGCTGCGTTTGATTTCGCCTGCTTTGGGCATATAAGTTGACATAGCTTTACCTCCAAATTATATTCTTTGATTTCATTACGCCCGATTATATTAACACAAGTGTCAACCCTTGTCAACACTAAATTTAAACTTTTTTAATTTATCAGGCTCAATCTCTTGTTTTCTTCGCTTTTCTCGTGTTTTCATAGCATTTGCTCACTTTTAATTTTTAAAAATATTTGTGTAACTATCCAAATACGGCCCCAAAATTCCGTCGGTATGACGAAAAAGAGGGCTATCCTAACATCAGGACAGCCCTTTGACTTTTATTTTATATTTCTTGACGGCCTTCAAGCGCACGAAGAAGCGTGACTTCATCGGCATACTCAAGGTCTGCGCCTACGGGCACACCGTAAGCCAGGCGTGTCGTGGCAATACCGAGGGGCTTGAGCAAACGTGAAATATACATCGCCGTTGCTTCGCCTTCAACCGTCGGGTTAGTTGCCATAATAACCTCTTTAACCTCGCCGTCACCCATTCTGGCAATGAGCTCTTTAATACTCAGCTCTTCGGGTCCGACACCGTTAAGGGGCGAAATTACGCCGTTTAAAACGTGATACGTGCCGTTGAATTCGTGTGTGCGCTCAACCGCCATAACGTCCCGAGGGT
>JAZUOH010000023.1:0-3947 GCA_045604525.1 Acutalibacteraceae bacterium | reverse complement strand
AAAGAAGCCCGAAGCTGAGGGTTGGACCTGTTCCTGCGGAGCAGTAAACAAAGGTAAGTTCTGCCCCAACTGCGGACAGAAGAAGCCCGAGGGTGCACCGCTTTATCAGTGCGACAAATGCGGCTTCAAGCCCGAAGACCCGCACAATCCTCCAAAGTTCTGCCCCGAATGTGGCGACAGATTTGATGATAACGATATTAAATAAACAGACATAAAAAAGCTTGCAAGGTTTAACCTTGCAAGCTTTTTTATGTCCTATTTTTTAAAATCCGCCGCCGACAGTTATAAGATAGTCTACAGAGCCGTGGCCACTGTTTATCGTAACTTCAATAGGCAGTCTGACGTTTCTTATATAGAGATTTTTAAGGTTGACCTGCACCTGGTAGCTCCACGTGCCTTTTTCAATCACGCCGTTCTGGTTGATTTTAACCTTGAGTGTGGGCTTGGCGTAGCGGATTTTAAGATCGGAATTTTCAAAGTCGATGTCAAACATAGGCAGGTTTTCTTCAATTACGGAAAGGTCGCCTACTACTGAAATTGCGTGACCGACAGTGCCCTCGTATGTTTTGCCGTGAACGCCGTCTACCTGCTCGATCATTGTCATTTCAACAACTGTGTAGTTGCCGCTTTTGTATGCTTTTGCTGTCTTAACATCTGACGGTAAAAGCTTTTCATAGCCGCCCGTAATTCCGTCAAATTCGGTTGAGTTTTTTGCAAGTGCTTTTTTGAAAAGCGGTGTTGCCATATCGATGAATTTGCCTATCAAGCCGTCGCCGTTGTTAACTACAAGCTCGTTCATTGTCATTGTCTGCTGTGATTTGGCTGAGGTTGATTTAATTGCCGCATTTTTGTAATATGCAACAATCTCTTCCTTGCTCCAATCAGCAGGGTTGGCTGAAACTGTTGTTGCTTCTTCTGCTGAGGTTTCCTCTTCAGCAGTTGTTTCGCCTTCTGTGCTTTCTTCGGTTGCGTCTGCCTGCACGTCGCTGTTTTCTTCAGTGCTGTCGGGCAGTGTTGTAATAACGTTGCTGTTTGTTGTGGTCTCTTGATTGTCGGGGTGCGGTTCGTTGCCGCAAGCAGCAAATGTGCACAGCATTATTGCCGCTGTGATTATTGCAATTATCTTCTTCATATTTTACTCCTTGTTATAAAAACTTTATATACATATTACAACAAAAACCGCCTTGTGTCAATTGAAAATAGGTAACGGAAGGTATTGACAGCGTAACAAAATTGATGATAAAATTCTTTTATTAACAAATTACGGAGATTTAGTGCTATGAAAGAAAAAAGGCTTGAATTCAGAAACGGCAAGTTTAAAATTCTGCAGGTCAGTGACCCGCAGGATATGCATTATCCCCGCCGTTCGATGATAAAAATGCTTGATAAAGCATACGATGAATTAAGACCGGATCTTGTCGTGTTTACGGGTGATAACGTTCTCAGCAACCATCTGCTTGATGCGCGCTTCGGCAATAAAAAGGTTGCGGAAGGCTATGAAGCAACAAAGGAAAGAATGAAAAAATCGCTTCAGATTATTCTTGAGCCGCTTGAAAAAAGAGGAATTCCTTTTGCAATGATATTCGGCAATCACGACGATATGTGCTGTATGACAAAGGAGGAGATTATTGACCTCTACCGTGAATACAGCTGCTTTGTCGGCCTTGTTGATACCTATGGCAACGGCGATATCGGCACACACAATGTGCTTATTTATTCGGGTGATGCGCCGAAATTCAACCTCTGGATGATGGATACTTCAAGGCAGGATAAAGCGCTTGATAAGGGCTTTGAAGGTGTCACGGCCGATGCGGTTGAGTGGTATGTTAAAACAAGCAACGAACTTAAAGAGGCAAACGGCGGCGATCCTGTTTATTCGCTTATGTTCCAGCACATTCCTGTGTCCGAAATTGATGACTGTGTTACGGCGTGTCCCGCTACCGATTACGGCGCAGTTAAGAATTATGATGCCGATAACTATATCCGCCTCAAATACGAAAAGGTTAACAGCGGCAGGCTTTATGAGCCTACACCCGGCTGTAAAGCAAATTACGGACAGTTTGAGGCGATAAAACAGCAGGGAGACGTGCTCAGCCTCGTATACGGCCACCACCATATGAATATGTTTGATATTACACACGATGGCGTGCGTATGATTCAGACTCCTGCCGCATCCTTCCGTTGCTACGGCAACAGCCTGAGAGGTGTGAGGATGTTTGAAATAGACGAATCTGCACCCGATACGTTTGAAACAAAGCACTATACATATTTTGACCTTATGGGCAAAACACCGTCAACAATGCTCAGCTATTTTATTGATGCCGACGACCTTGAAAAGCCCAGACGTGCGGCGATTGCAGGCCTTGCGGCGGGTGTCCTTGTCGGCGCAGCTGCACTTGCAGTCAAAAAAATCAAATGAAAACTTGCTGTATTTGTTAATGAAATGTAAAAAGACAAAATAATTATTACATTATTTATCAAAAGGCTTGATTTTTGGAATAAAAAGGGTTAGAATTCATTTTAGCACTTGAAGCTATCGAGTGCTAAAATGAATTTGTTATTATTATTTAGGAGGAGTTATAAATGACAATCAGACCCCTTGCAGACAGAGTTGTCGTTAAGGCATCAGCTGTTGAGGAAACAACAAAGAGCGGCATCATCCTTGCCTCATCCGCACAGGAAAAGCCCCAGTATGCAGAGGTTGTTGCAGTAGGCCCCGGTGGCGAGGTAGACGGCAAGGCTGTTGAAATGTACGTAAAGGTCGGTGAAAAGGTTATCGTCGGCAAGTACGCAGGCACTGAGGTTAAGCTTGGCAACGAAGAGTACACAATCGTTCGTCAGAGCGATATTCTCGCAGTTATCGAATAATTAAAGGAGGAAATGAAAGATGGCAAAGCAGATTATTTACGGTGAAGATGCCCGCAAGGCTCTTCAGGCGGGTATTGATAAGCTCGCAGACACAGTTAAAATCACACTCGGCCCCAAGGGCAGAAATGTAGTTCTTGATAAGAAGTACGGCGCACCCCTTATCACAAACGACGGCGTTACAATCGCTAAAGAGGTTGAGCTTGAGGATGCATTCGAGAATATGGGCGCACAGCTTGTAAAAGAGGTTGCTACAAAGACATACGACGTAGCAGGCGACGGTACAACAACCGCAACTCTTCTTGCACAGGCACTTGTACGCGAGGGCCTTAAGAATGTTACAGCCGGTGCAAACCCCATGGTTGTAAAGAAGGGCATCAAGCTTGCAGTTGAGGCTGCAACAGCAGCAGTAAAGGAAAATTCCAAGCCCGTATCAAGCTCGGCAGATATCGAGATGATTGCTACAATCTCATCTGCTGATGCAGACATCGGCAAGATTATTGCAGACGCAATGGAGAAGGTTTCTGCAGACGGTGTTATCACTGTTGAAGAGAGCAAGACTGCTGTTACAGATTCCGATATCGTTGAGGGTATGCAGTTTGACCGTGGCTATATCTCACCCTACATGGTAACAGATACAGATAAGATGGAGGCTGTTATTGACGATGCTTACATCCTTATCACAGATAAGAAGATTTCCAACATTCAGGAAATTCTTCCTCTCCTTGAGCAGATTCTCAACGCAGGCAAGAAGCTTGTTATCGTTGCAGAAGACCTTGAGGGCGAGGCTCTCTCCACAATCCTTGTCAATAAGCTCCGCGGCACATTCACCTGCGTCGGTGTAAAGGCTCCCGGCTTTGGTGACAGACGTAAGGGGATGCTCCGTGATATCGCAACCCTCACAGGCGGCGAGGTTATCACAGAGGAGCATGGTCTCGAGCTTAAAGAAACACAGATTACAAAGCTCGGCCGTGCACGTCAGGTCAAGATTTCAAAGGAAAACACAATCATCGTTGACGGTGCAGGCGACAAGGCAGAGATTGCCGCAAGAGTTGCACAGATTAAGAAGTCGGATCGTAGCC
>JAZUOH010000022.1:0-62277 GCA_045604525.1 Acutalibacteraceae bacterium | reverse complement strand
GTAAGAGATGAAATAAATATTGATTCCAAAATTTTTGAATTACTTATTTTTGATAAACGCTTTGCAAAATCAAATGCTCAATGTTTGTTAGAAGATTATGGATCAAAATATATGACGAGCAGAATAGCGCAAAATATTAACTCAATCGGAATTAATATTAACATTGATATTTTTGATGCAGCATGGAAGCTTTTAGATAGCCAAGGAAAAGAAACCCTTATGTTCTCTCACCTTGATTTGCTTGATTCAAATGGTTTTGAAACTTGCTTCGCAAATTTAGGAGGAGAATATGCCGGTTTATCTGATAGACTTCATAGGCATGAAGTTAGTTTGTCAGATACTAAAAACAATCTTAAACTCGCCCAAAGACTCCAAGAAATCGGCTACATCACAAGTTATCAAACTAAATCAATTAAAGAATCAGATGGAGTTAAATCAAGAAACAAAACAATAAATAAGATTATTTGTAGAGTAAAACAATCAAATTAACAAGTATCAATATTATTGTTTAAAAATTCACGGAGCAACCTATGATTTACCGCTTTAAAGTGTTGACAAATGGTTTGAGATATGGTACAATCTGATTGCAACAGAATAATTTTGCACGACATACAATCCACTGTGCGTGACTGCAATTATCAACACTGATAACATTCTGATAAATTCGGTCTCGTGGAGGGTGGTCACTGCAGATAATAGAGATAATAGGTGTAATCAAAGAAACCAAAGTATCCACATACGGAATTTCTAAACAAAGTAGTTTAATTTATTCCGAGTGGGAATAATAACAACAAACCCCGAAGCCATATGGTTTCGGGGTTGTTTTTTATAGCAATTATAAAGCGTTTATCATATCAAGGTGTTCGGTGTAAAGTCTTTCAACATCGGTGTTGGTTTTGAAAAATCCGCCCTGGAGTGACATATGGTCACCTCTGTATGTAGGCATAATATTCCAAACGCCTTTTGTGATGTTGTCGGCATCAAACGGTGCAGACGGTGCGCTTGAGGGTGCCATTGCCGACAGAGTGTTTACAAGGCCGTCGTTTTCCTGCCAGGTTTCGTCAAAAACATATCCGCCGGCGGTAGTTCCCGTAATTTTACCTATCTCGTCAGCACTGCTGCGGAAAATAATTTCCATTATTTTTTTGTCTGCGCTGTATGTGCCGTCGGCATTTTTGTTTGTTGCGCTGCAGGGAATTGAGAAATAGTAAGTAGAGGGGCTTGTGTAAAGAGTTGAGTTGAGTGCAAGTGCATTGTCAATATACATATCATAAGCAGCAGAATCGGTGTTTGTGTCGCTTGATTCATAGGCAGTTGTGCCGTTGTGCGGTGCGGCAAGAGAGGTGAGTGAATAAATGTAGCTTTCTTTGCCGCCTGTGAAGAAGGGAGAAATGTCGTCAGGCTCGGTTGCTTTAATTTCTTCCTCACTGCCTACAGCCATTAAGGATGCAAAAACACGTATTGTTGCACCGCCGAATGAATGGCCGAGCAGATTGATTTTGTTTTCCTCGTCCCATTTTTCAATAAGTGCGTTGCTGGTGAAATCCTTGCCGTATCTTTCGTGACCGCAACGCTCGCTGTGAGCCTTGCCGTAGTCTGTAACGGTGCCTGTAAGCTGTGCATAAAGCTCGCAGGCTCTGTCCCATGCGCTTGCCGTGCCTGCAACAGATGCAGGGTGGCAGCTGTAGCCTTTTGCGTTAAGCTTTGTCATAAGCTCGCCGCCGAACATACCCCAGTAGGGCATTATTTTATAATGTGCATCGTATTGACCCCAGCCCATTAAACCGTGCACGAAAACATAGGGGTAGTTTGTTTGCCATTTGTCGCTGTCGTATTCGCCTTGAGGGCTTGACGGAAAAATCGAAGAAACTATTGATAAAAGAATTGCAAGAATAAAAGATATTGTTTTAGCCATTGTGTATTCCTCCTTTAGTAAGCTTATTTTACCAAAATGTGCCGCACCAATCAAGATATATTTCTAATTTAGCATATTTATTAAGAATTATAAAGCAAGAGCTTAATAAAGTTTTTTTGCAGCATCTTTTTAAAATTCCAATCCGTTATTGAAGTTGGTGAAAATAAGTGGTAAAATAAACTCAAAAAAAACAGGAGGACAAAACCAATGGCAGTTTTAAATCTTATTCTTGCCGGCATTCTTGCGCTGGGTCAGATTCTTGCACCCGTCGGCGGCTGGATTGCGGCAGGCGGCGAAAAGGGCTTCAGATACGAGTGGAGCGAAACAGACAAATTCACGGCAGATTCTTACATCGAGCTTAAAAAAGACCCTGATAAGGATTTTGTTGTGCTCAACCTTGCAGATATTCAGCTTGACGATGATGAGCTTTTTGAAGATGTCGGCATCAACTCCCTTGCACTTGTTGCAAAGGTTATTGAGGACAAGGACCCCGATTTCATCACTCTTTCGGGCGACAACGCCTGGGGCACGATGACATACCTCGAAACAATCAAGCTTGTTGATTCCTACGGTATTCCGTGGGGCGCAGTTATGGGCAACCACGACGGCCAGGGCTGTATGAGCGAGTTCTGGGCAGCTTACCATCTTGCTGAGGCTGAAAACTCAATCTTTGAGTTTGGCCCCGAGGATATGGGCTACGGCAACTATATTGTAAACATCACAGAAAATGGCAAAATTATCCACTCAATTTATATGATGGATACACACAACAACCGCGAGTATGAGATTGACGGCAAAACAGTCGGCGGCTACGACCACCTCTGGGAAAACCAGATTAAATGGTATGAGTGGGGTGTAAAGGGCACAAACGCTCTTGCAGGCCGTCCCGTACAGAGCACTGTTATCATGCACATTCCCGTTTATGAGTATTATGATGCGTGGCACGCTGTAGGTATGAATATTGACGAGGCTAACGGTAAGCTCGGCGAAATCAATCCCATTTTCTCACTTGTTGCTTCCGGCCGCAGAGGCGAATACGGCGGACATCCCCCTGTATCCAACGGCTTCTTTGCCAAGGCAAAAGAGCTTGGCAGCACAAGAGATATGATTGTCGGCCACGACCACGACAACGACTATTCAATTCTTTACGAAGGCATCCGTCTTACTTATGCTGTTAAGACAGGCTTCGGCGCCTACTATACAGACGGTATGCTCGGTGCAACAACAATGAACATAAACTCGCTCGGTATGACTAAAATCAACCAGAATTACTATGAGTTTGTTAACGGCCAGTGGGTTGCCGAATAAAACAGATATTAAATAAGAAAACGGACTTGTCAGCTGACAGGTCCGTTTTTTTGTGCAGGTGTGAATCTTACAATTCTGTAATAAAAGTTGCGTTTGATTTTTCGCACGTGTATAATTGTAGCAG
Organism: Acutalibacteraceae bacterium; assembly: GCA_045604525.1. Classification (GTDB taxonomy): domain Bacteria; phylum Bacillota; class Clostridia; order Oscillospirales; family Acutalibacteraceae; genus UBA8612. Next base: position 58,930 of record JAZUOH010000022.1, on the reverse strand, counting down.
GTAACAACGGAAGGCGTGATGGTATGATTAAAATACTTCTTATCGAAGACGATGCTGAAATAGTCAGAAATCTGGGTGAGCTTCTTTGGCAGGAGGGCTTTAAAGCAGAATGTGCGCTCAGCTGCAGGGAGGCTGAAGCCAAAATTGAAAACGAGCAGTTTGACCTTGTTTTGCTGGATGTGCTTCTGCCCGACGGAAACGGTTTTTCTCTTTGCAAGAGGATAAAAAGCATAACGGATTCCCCCGTTATTTTTCTTACTGCTTCGTCAGATGAATTCAGCGTTGTAACGGGTCTTGACATAGGTGCGGATGATTATATTGAAAAACCCTATCGCCCCAGAGAGCTTATTTCCCGAATAAAATCAGTGCTTCGCAGAGCAGGTAAAAGCCAGAGCGTGGTTACTCTCGGCAACGTTAGTGTCGATATGGACAAGGGAATTGTTACCAAAAACGGCAAGGACGTTTTTCTTTCTGCTTTAGAGTATAAGCTCTTTCTCGTTTTTCTCAATAATCCCGGTGTTACGCTGACAAGAAGCAAGCTGCTTTCGGAAATATGGGATATTGCAGGCGACTTTGTAAACGATAATACGCTGACGGTTTATATAAAAAGGTTACGAGAAAAAATTGAGGATGATATTCAAAATCCTCAAATCATTCTGACTGTAAGAGGCTTGGGCTATAAATTGGGTGAACAAAAATGAAGCTTTTAAATAACCCCGAAATAAAAAAATTTCTGGCAGTAACAGTGATACCCTCGCTGTTGCTGTGTTTTGTTACGGCTTTTTTCTCGCCGTTAACGGCTGTTTGCGTTCTGGCTGTAAGTGTGTTTTTAACAGTATGCTTTATTATCTTTACAAAACAGAGGTATAAAAGAATAAGCAGACTTGAAGAAAGCATAGATAAAATTCTGCACGGCAACGACACGATAAACATTAAAAGCTACGGCGAAGGTGAGCTTTCAATTCTTGAAAGTGATGTGCAAAAAATGCTTGTACGTCTTCGTGACCAGAAGGATAAGCTTGAAAAAGAGAGAAGCTTTCTTGCAGATTCCATTGCGGATATATCTCACCAGCTCAGAACACCGCTTACAAGCATAAATCTTATTCTGTCACTCTTGCAGTCGGCAGAAATTACAGAAGAAAGAAAAAGCGAGCTGCTCAGAGAGCTTTCCGTGCTGATAACAAAAACAGAATATCTCGTTTCGGTTTTGCTCAAGATTTCAAAGCTTGATGCGGGCACGGTTAAGTTTGAAAAGAAGGAAACCGACCTTGCGCAGCTTTTAAACAAATCGGCAGAGGCTGTTATGATACCGATGGATATCAAAAATCAGAGCCTTGATATTAACGCTAACGGCATTTCACTTAACTGCGATTTTGCCTGGTGCGTTGAAGCCTTCGGAAACATTCTGAAAAACTGTGCGGAGCACACACCTGTAAACGGCAAAATAACTGTAGAGGCAACGGACACGCCAATTTATGCTCAGATAATTATTCGTGACACGGGAAGCGGCTTTGACGAGGATGATATCCCCCATATTTTTGAACGCTTTTATAAGGGCAAAAACTCATCGAAGGATAGCTTTGGCATAGGGCTTAACCTTGCAAAAATGATAATCGCCGCACATAACGGAACAATAACTGCTGCAAACAGTGAATTCGGCGGAGCAGAATTTACTGTTAGATTTTATAAGCAGGTTGTGTGACGTTTTTGTAATAAAAGAGTCACCGTGCTGTAATTTCACGTTGGTACACTCAAGCCAAAGGAGTGATTAAATATGGATATTTTGAAAATTGAAAACCTTTCAAAAATCTACGGTGAGGGCGAAAATACGGTTAAAGCCCTTGACGGCGTAAGCTTCAGTGTGCCAAAGGGTCAGTTTGTTGCTATTGTCGGTCCCTCGGGCTCGGGCAAAAGCACGCTTTTGCACATCTTAGGCGGAGTTGATAAGCCCACGAGCGGCAAGGTTTATCTCGACGGGCAGGACGTTTATGCACAGAACGAAGACCAGCTTGCAATTTTCCGCCGCAGGCAGGTCGGGCTTGTTTATCAGTTTTATAACCTTATCCCTGTTCTGAATGTTGCGGAAAACATAACCTTGCCTGTGCTTATGGACGGCAAAAAGGTGGATAAAAAATATCTTGAAGAGCTTATAGCTCTTCTTTCACTTACCGGCAGAGAAAAGCATCTGCCAAACGAGCTTTCGGGCGGTCAGCAGCAAAGGGTTTCCATAGGCAGAGCGCTTATCAATAACCCTGCCGTTATGCTTGCCGATGAGCCGACGGGTAACCTGGATTCGAAGAACAGCCACGAAATTGTGGAGCTTCTCAAGCTTTCCAACAAAAAATACGGACAGACACTTATCGTCATTACTCACGATGAGTCAATCGCTTTGCAGGCAGACCGAATTATTACGATAAACGACGGCAGAATTGCAAGCGACAGACTGCTTACAAGGTAAGGTGGCTGTGATGAATATTTTTAAACAGTTTACCATTCGCTCACTTAAAGAAAACCGAACAAGAACTGTTGTTACAATAATAGGCATTATTCTTTCTGTTGCAATGTTTACCGCTACGATTGAGGCTTTTGTTACGGTACAGAGCTATCTTATAAACTATGCCGAAATGTATAACGGTAAATATCACGTAGGCTTTTATGATATTGAAAATGCTGATGTTTCAAAAATTATAAATGATGAAAGAGTAAAGGAATACACCTACATTCAGAATGTGGGATATGCCGAAATAGGTTCATCAAACGAATATAAACCGTATCTGTATATAGCGGGTGTGCCTGCTGATTTTACAGACGTTATGCCCATACATCTGACAGAAGGCAGACTGCCGCAAAACAGCAACGAAATTGTTGTTTCCGACCACCTTTATTCAAACGGCGGAGTTAAACTTGAGCTCGGGCAAAAGGTAACTCTTGAAGTTGGTCAAAGACAGTGGGCAGAGCTTATCGGAATATCCGAAGAAGAGTATGAAAAGATAGGCGGCGACAGTTGGCCGAAGCCTACACAAAGAGCGCATTTCAGAATGGACGAGAATAACGCACCGGCAGAGGTGCTTATAAACAAAACAGAGAAAACCTACACGGTTGTTGGCTTCTGCGTAAGGCCCGATAAGACCTCTGTTGAGCCGCATTCCGCTCCGGGCTATACGGCTTTTACAATAAACGAAGGCGATAACACAGGCACAAAAAGCATATACACGGTGCTCGAAAAGCCTATGGGATATGAAAAATTCAACTCGGATATTATTACGTCTTTAAAAGCGGAAGGCTGCATAAACCACGACCTGCTTATGTACAGCTTTCAAAGCTTTAATTCCGCCTTCCCTGCGTTGGTGCTGGGTCTGCTTGCCATTCTTATAGGGCTTATTGTTTTCGGCTCAGTTTCGCTTATATATAATTCTTTTTCAATTTCTGTAAGTGAACGCACAAAGCAATTCGGTATTTTAAAAAGCATAGGTGCAACAAAAAAGCAGATTAAAAAGTCTGTTCTCTATGAGGCGGCTGTGCTTTGCATTATCGGCATCCCGATAGGTCTTGCCTCGGGCTGTCTCGGTATTGCCGTAACGTTTTATTTTTTGAGCGACACAATTTCAACCTTCCTTGCCGACCTTACAGACCTTAAAATGCGGTTTGTTTTCTCCCCGATTGCTGTAATTGCCGCAAGTGTAATAGGCTTTGTGACGGTTATAATTTCCGCATACATTCCTGCAAGAAAAGCGATTAAAATCAACCCCATTGAGTCTGTAAGGCAGTCTAATGATATTAAGATTAACCGTCACAGTGTCAGAGTATCACCGCTTACCAAAAAGCTCTTCGGCTTTGAGGCAACGCTTTCATCAAAGAACTTCAAGCGTAACAAAAGAAAATACCGTACTACCGTGTTTTCTCTTTTTGTTTCGGTTGTGCTGTTTATTTCCGCCTCTTCGCTTGCAACATATTTTACCGACATTGTTGAATCGGAAAGTCAGGATATGAAATATGATATTGCTGTCAACATTTACAATAATTCAGACAGAACAGACGGCGAGGCTTTTGCTCATACAGAGCAGTTCAGAACAAAGCTATATAACGGATTGAAAACCGTCAAGGGCATTGATGAATTTACGTTCGGTCAGCAGATGCCGACACAGTTTAACGTTGATAAAAAGTATATTTCAAAAGAATATATTGAAATGGTCAATAAAGAGCACGATTACGGCGAAGAAAAAACTTATATCAACGGACTGATTTATTATGATTTTATTGACGATGATGCTTTCAGAAGAATTCTTGAAAAAGAAGGTCTTGATGAAAAGGAATATTTTGACAAGGCAAATCCGAAAGCGCTTCTCTACGATATGGGCACGCATATTTATCAGAAAGACGGTGAGGAAAGGATTTATATGTTGCCGTTTCTCAATGTAAACAGCGCTTCTCCGAAAATTGAAATAAAAGACATTCTTCCCTGGTTTGAAGAAAACGGAGAAAAATATTACTATCACGATGAAACGGTGGTGAAAGACGGTGTCACCTATTACGCCTACGATATAGGACGTGATGAGGGTGAAGAATACGATGAATCAACAAAGCGTTATCTGCCGGAAGAAAAAGCGGTGCAGCATATTGAGATTTCGGTTGGTGCCGTTCTTGATGAAAAACCTTATTTCGCCAAAACCCGCACAAATCTTATCTATCCTGAATCGGTAAAGGACAGCATAAAGGTTGAGGGCTATTGGGAGCATTATGCATTTATTCTATGTGAAGACCACACCAAGGTGGCAAGTGATGTAAGCCGACTTGTCAGAGATATCGGCGGAGATTCAAACCACGTTGAGGTTTACGATTACGCCGCAGAAATTGAAAGCATAAGGGCGCTTGTGACTGTTGCAAAGGTGATGGCTTACGGATTTATTGTTTTGATTTCCCTGATAGCTGCAGCTAACGTTTTCAACACAATCTCAACTAACGTTTCTTTGCGCAGGCGTGAGTTTGCAACGCTCAAATCCGTCGGCCTTACAAGCAAGGGTATGAGAAAAATGATGACGTTTGAATCTGTGCTTTACGGCGTAAAGAGCCTTTTGTTCTCACTGCCTGTTTCGTTTGCAATGACCTATCTGGTCTATCTTGTAGCGTCGGACAGCGGCTATGAAATGCCGTTTTACGTGCCATGGGATAAATTCCTTATTGCAATAGCAAGTGTGTTTATAATTGTTGTGCTCAGTATGATATATTCAATTAAAAAAGTTAACAAAGAAAATACAGTTGAAACGTTAAGAAACGAAAATATTTAAAGCATACAGCCGGCTCTGATCAGGGTCGGCTGTATGCTTTTTTAAAAAACGGTTAAAAAGAATTGGCTGAAAGTGTTTTCAGTTCGTCAATTTTTTGGTTGTATTTATTTACAGTTGCGCCGAAGGATATATTCCAATCGGTTCTGAGAAGGTCAATTATTCTTTGGTAAGCTTCGATTGCTTTTTGGCAATCTTTTTTGATTTCATATATGTGTGCAACTGCTTCAAGCGAATCTGTGTAGCGGGGCTTTGGCTGAAGTTCAAAGGATTTTTCATAACAGACAATTGCTTCGTCATATTTGCAATCATCTGCTTTGAAGTCCGCCGCTATCGCCCAGGTGTACCAGCTGTCTTTATGCTCTTCAATCATATTGCTCAGCAGGTTTTCAAATTCTTCGTTTTTGCCCTCTCTGCGAAGTATCATTGCATCAAATACAAACAGCAGCTCGGGTTTCTCTTTATCTCTGATTTTTTCGAGCATATTTTTCGCTTCTGCTGTTCTGCCGTCTGCAACCATTGCAGGCAGCAAGTAGCGGTAAGCTCTCATATCATCGGGGTGCTCTTTGAGGTGATTACAGTAAAATTCAATCAGCTCGTGTCGGTTGCGGAAGTTCCAATCGGTGTGAGGTGAGCCGTAAGCATCACGCAGAATGTTGTTCATACTCTTGCTTGTGTCACCGAGGTGCAAAGCTTTTTTAGCGTATTCAACAGACCTCGCCGTTGCAGAATGTGCACGGTGAGCGTAAAGATAAGCAAGAAGCTTTATTGCTTCAACGTTGTTGCTTTCTTTAGTGAGCTGTTTTTCAAGGAAAAATTTTGCGCTTTCAAATTCATTATCTGTGAGAGCGGATTTTTCGTCCAGCATATTCCGAATCCGTTCGTATTGCGATTTTTCCGTAAACTCAAAAAGCTCGTCAATGCTAACTCCGAAAAACACTGATATTTGCGGAAGCAAGGTGATATCCGGCATAGTAGTTTCATTCTCCCAACGGGAAACTGCCTGATATGTAACACCTAATGCATTTGCAAGTGATTCCTGTGTGACACCCTTGTTTAGTCTTAACTGTTTAATTTTTTTGCCAATTTCCATATTATCATTCCTTAGTTTATTTCGGTACCGATTGTTTTTATTATATCGGACAAAAACCGTTTGCGCAATAAACAGTACGGTGATAATATCTCAACGAGAATAAGAAAACGCAGACTCATCCTTGCGGATAAATCTGCGTTTTGAATAGTGTTGACGAATTTGATAAAATCGTTCGCTTTGCTCACGGTAAAATCCAAAACAAGTTTTGGATGAAATATTTTGCTGTTGCAAAATATGAAATTAAATCCACCCATCGCCGCAGCGATTTCATACGCCGTAAGGCGTATTTCACATTGCAAAGCAATATTTCATCCACCCGCAAGGGTGGATTTAGTTGAAAAAAGCACTTGCAAAACGCAAGTGCATTTTTCGTGGCGGAGAAGGGGGGATTTGAACCCTCGCGCCAGTCGCCCAACCTACTCCCTTAGCAGGGGAGCCCCTTCACCACTTGGGTACTTCTCCAAGGTAAAGTAACTTTAAAAATATATAAACCTGAAAAGGTTACTTTTAAAATGGCGGAGAGAGTGGGATTCGAACCCACGGTACGTTGCCGTACGACGGTTTTCAAGACCGTTCCGTTATGACCACTTCGGTATCTCTCCGTGTGTGCACGGATTATATTATCATATAAAATAAAGCTTGTCAAGCTTTTTTTATTATGGTAATGAATAATATTTTGTCCGTTACGTGCCCAGAATATACAGCAGCATCATAACCGTAAGCATATCGCCGCCGTCAATAAGCAGAATAAGTATAAGCCCGAGCAGTAAGGTGCTGTCTGTGCTGCTTTGGCAAGACTGCTTTTTATGTTGTGTTTTTGTGCGGCTCAGGTGCACGTGCGAAAAGCAGTCTGCCTGCTGCTGCATTCTTAAAAGCTCACTGTCCAAACATATCACTCCCAATCAGCGGCAAAATTTCAAGCAGCCTTATCAGCTGCAGTGCTTCGTCGGCCTTCTGCCTTCGAGGCTTACTCAGCAGAGGCTTCAGTGCGCATATCAGCCTTGTGCGGTCGTTATCTGTGCCCGATTGAAGCAGCGGCATTATCTGCATTATTTTTGCCAGCACTGCAGGGTCAATTGAGCCGAAGGGATTGCCGCTTTGCTCGGGCTCACTTTGCTCAGGCGCAGAGCCGAAAAGCTGCTGCGCCATATCACCGAGTGCGGATATATCTTCATCGCTCAGGCTTCCGAGAAGGCTGTTAAGGTCGGGCATACTCATCTGTTGCCGCCGAATTTTTTCATCAGCTCCTGCGCCTGAGGACTGCTGAGAAGCTTTTCAAGTGCGCTTTTGTCACGCAGTATGCTTTCAACCCTCTGCCTTTGCTCATCGCTGAGCTTGTTTTTCATAAGGTCCTGTGCAATGCTGCTGTCTGGTGTGCCGCCCTTTGAATTCATAAGCAGCTGCATAAGCTGCTCGGGAGAGAAGTTTTTACCGCTCATTGAAATCACCGCCGAATTATGATATACTCGTTTCATTCTATGACGGGCGGAGGTAAAATATGAAAAGAGTGCTCGTGGTTTCGGATTCTCACGGTGCGGTTGACAAGCTTGACGAAATTCTTTCCTCACAGCCGCAGGCACGCATCGTTTTTCACCTTGGCGACGGTGCACGTGACCTTGACGATATTATTCACAAGTATCCCAACAAATATTTTCACCGTGTTGCAGGTAACTGTGATTTTTCAAGCCATCTGCCGTATGAGGCTGTTGACGAAGTTGAGGGCAAACGGATTTTTGCCTGCCACGGCCACACTCTGCGTGTCAAGTACGGCACAGGTTCGCTCATAAGCGCCGCTGAGAGCGAAAAGGCTGATATTGCATTATACGGCCACACGCATGTACAGGGTTACAGCTATGACAAAGGAATGCTTGTTTTCAACCCCGGAAGTGTGCGAGAGGGCAGTTTTGGCGCAATTGATATAGCAGAAAACGGAATTTTACCGGTTTTGCTCAATTTGAAATAACTTTTTTCCTTAAAATACTTGAAAAAAATATATATGTGTATTAAAATAAATTGAATATAAATGTTCAAAACCTTTAAAACTTGTATTATGGAGGACATAAAAATGGTTTCAGCAGGCGATTTCAGAAACGGCATTACCTTCGAAATGGAAGGCAACGTTTACCAGATTATCGAATTCCAGCACGTTAAGCCCGGTAAGGGTGCAGCTTTCGTTCGTACAAAGATCCGCAATGTTATTGCAGGTTCTGTTACAGAGCGTACATTCAACCCCACAGAAAAGTTCCCCACCGCTTACATTGAGCGCAAGGAGATGGAATACTCCTACAACGACAGCGGTCTCTACTACTTCATGGATCCCGAAACATACGATATGATTCCGATCGGTGAAGACACTCTTCCCGACAACTTCAAGTTTGTCAAAGAGAACGAGACTTGCCGTATCCTTTCCTACAAGGGCAACGTTTTCGGCGTTGAGCCCCCCACAACAGTTACTCTTCAGGTTACACAGACCGACCCCGGCTTCGCAGGCAACACAGCTACAAACGCTACAAAGCCCGCAACACTCGAGACAGGCGCAGAGGTCAAGGTTCCTCTCTTCATCGAAGAGGGCGAAATGATTGTTGTTGATACACGTACAGGCGAATATCTCAGCAGAGCTTAAATAAATTATCCAATAATATAAAGGGAGGCAATTACCATGGCAATGACACTGACAGAAAAGGCTGCATACATCAAGGGCCTTGCAGAAGGCCTCGGTCTTGACGAAAGCAAACCCGAAACAAAAATCATCAACGCTCTTATCGATATCGTTGACGAGCTTGCACTTTCAGTTTCCGATCTTGAGGACGAGCTTGTTCTCGTTGGCGAGCAGGTTGACGCTGTTGACGAGGATCTCGATGCACTTGAGTCCTTTGTCTATGACGATGATGATTGCGACTGTGACTGCGATTGCGACTGCTGCTGCGACGATGACGAAGACGAGTTCTTCGAGGTTGAGTGCCCCGCTTGCGGCGAAGTAATCAATGTTGACGAAGGTATTCTCGAGAGCGGCAGCATCGAGTGCCCCAACTGCGGCGAAAACCTTGAGTTCGACATCGAGTACGAAGATGACGATGAGGACGACGAATAATTAAACGCAGAAAGTAAAAGCAAAGAGCCATCGGTGACGATGGCTCTTATTTTTTATTTAATTTTGTCAATAAGCCTTTGTGAAGCCGCACGGACTCTTTCGTCTGTGTGGTCTTTTGTTTTTTCTGCGCAGTCAGAATAAATTGAGGGATTTTTGCTGTTTGCCATAACGTTGAGCACAAGCGCTGTCAGCTTGGCGGGGCGCAGATAGTTGCCGCCGAGGATATCACGGTAGGGCTCACAGCCCTTTTTGCCTGAAGAAAAAGCATTAAAAAGGTTGCGTATATCAAACAGCTTGTTTTCTTCCTCGGTCATCGGTCTTGTAGGCTGTGCTTTGTTAAACGGGCAGCACCGCTGGCATATATCACATCCCCAGAGCTGTGTGCCTGCCGCCTGTGCGGCAGCTTCATCGGGGAATGATGCGTTTTCCTGATGCTGTCGGGTGCACCTTTCTCTGTCAAAGCTTTCACCGTCAAAGCAGTGCTGTGGGCAAAGCCTTTGGCACAGGCCGCAATTAGCGCAAATTTTGTTCATAACAGGCTTTTTGTTAACGCTGTCAAGTTCCTTAACTTCTGCAAAAACACCTTTTACACATATAATTTCAAGCGCCATACGTGTGCCGAAGCGCTCGTTTGCCACAAGCGTACTTCTCAGCGGAATTCCAAGACCCGATACAGCGGCAAGCCCCTTATAAGAAAGCTTACAGTCGCTCACCTCAAAGCTGTTTTCGGTGAGAATTTCCGTCAGCCTTTTGCGCAGGAAGTAGGCTTTGTTTGAGGCAACGTAGTAGCTGTCAACAAATGCGTGGTGTTCATCGGGCAGCTCAAGCTGAATATAAGGGAGAGCAAAAACCGTGTAGGTAAAGCCGTCTATGCTGACGCTTTTATATTCTGCACCGTTTTCATTGAGCTCACGCTCAATCAGCCCAAAATACTTATTCTTCATTTTCTTTGGGCTCAATTACTTCACGTGCAATATAAATCGGTCTGTTCTTGCTCTGCTCATAAGTTTTTGCAAGGTATTTGCCGAGTATGCCTATGCTGATAAGATTCAGACCGCCTATAAGCATAAGCAGGAAAACAAGCAGTGCACCGAGCGAGAAGGTTACAAACGGATTGATAAGGCAGAAAAGTCCGTTTACAACAAGGAAAATAAACGAAATTACAGTAAAGAATATACCGAGTAAAAGCGGTATTGCAAGAGGTGCTGTTGAGAATGCCATTATACCGTCAACGGCATATTTGAACAGCTTTCTGAAAGACCACTTGCTTTCGCCTGCGGCACGCTCCTGCACTTCATACGGAATATATTCGGTGTTGTAGCCGACCCAGGAGAGAATGCCTTTTGAGAAGCGGTGGTATTCACCCATTGAAAGCACAGACTGTGCAACGCTTCTGCGGAAGGTGCGAAAATCGCTCGCACCCTGCACAAATTTTGTGTCGGATACGGAGTTGATAAGCTTATAAAAACTGTCTTTGAAAAATGTCAGCGTGCTGTCTTCCTTGCGCTGTGCCTGGAATGCGGCAACGCAGTCAAGCTCGGGCTTTTCATCGAGCATTTTTACCATGTGCGCAACAACCTCGGGCCTTTGCTGAAGGTCTGCATCAATAAGGCAGATGAGCTCGCCCTTTGCGTGCTCAATGCCTGCGTACATTGCAGCTTCTTTGCCGAAATTACGGGAGAAGCTGACTATTCTGATGTTGTGGTCACTCTCGCTGTGAAGCTTTTTGAGCTCGCCCAAGGTGTTATCCTTCGAGCCGTCGTTTACAAAAACAAGCTCGTAATCATAGCCCTCGGCATCAAAAACACGTGTTGCCGCACTGTGAAAAAGTGCCACGTTCTGCTCCTCATTGTAACAGGGAATTACAAGAGAAAGTTTCATTTTTACTCACTGTCCTTTATTTTAATTAAATCTGATTCCTGTTTGCTTTCTTATTTGTTCCATTATCGCACACACTGCAAGTGCCGTGCGGGAAGCCTCGCTGTACCGCTCTGCAGTTTCTTCGGGCTTTGTGATAAAGTCATAAAAAGCCTGCGCCTCATACGACATTATAATATGCTTTTCTGTCTGACCCACAACCTGTCTCGGCTCACTGCCCTTACGGCAGAAGGATATGTTATTAAGCTGTGAAATTGAGCCGATTGTAACAGTGCCCTCATCGCCTAAAATCTGGCTGCCGCAGAAATCCTGCGCAACCTTTGACCAGGTCATAGTCAGAATCATATTGTCATATTCAAAAACGGTTGTACCGCAGCTGTCGGCTCCGCTTTCAAGAAAACGTGCTGTGCTGATTATGTTTTTTGGTGCGCCGAAAAGGTCGAGCGCAGGGTAAATGCAATAAATTCCCAAATCCATGAGACAGCCCGTTGCAAATTTTGGATTAAAAATGTTCGGATTTTCGCCGCGTTTGTATGCGGGATATTTTGATGAAAGCTGTGAAAAATCAAAGTGCGCACTTGTGATGTTGCCCAGCGCCTGGAGAGAAGCCTTGAGCTTGGGTCTGACGGGACTGTGCATATACATTATGGCTTCCATATATACTTTATTGTTTTCTGCGGCAATTGCCTGCAGCTCTTTAAGCTCGGCAAGGCTTGCTGTTATGGGCTTTTCGCAAATTACGTGCTTGCCTGCATTAAGCAGTGTTTTGCACTGCTCATAGTGCAGTGAATTCGGGCTTGCGACATAAACCGCTTCAACATCTCCGCAGCGTGCAAGGTCGTGTAAATCAATAAAAACTCTCGGTGCAGAAAATTTTTCTGCAAATGCTTTGCCTTTTGAATAGCTGCGTGAACATACTCCGAAAAGCTCGAGCCCCTCGAGCAACTGTGCGCCCATTATAAATTCTTCTGTAATCCAGCTTGTGCCGATAACGGCATACTTCATTTTTTTCAGTCCTTTAATCTATGCAATCAGAATAAAATTCGTTGATATAGTCTTTAACATCTTCCCTTGTACCGCTAAACGGACCGGGAGTTTCCATCTTGAGTGAAACCGTAGCGGTTGCAAGAAGAAGTGCTTCGTCAATTTCAAACTCCTGTCTTTCGCAGATATATGCGGCAAATGTTGTGTCGCCTCTGCCTGTTCTGCCGCTTAAATTTCTTGAGCGGATGGGGCAGGTGTAAAAATCGTCGCCGTCAAAAACAAGCACCTCGCTGTTATGGGTGATGATTATTTCGTCTGCGCCCATATCATAGAGAATACGTGCAGACTCGTATCTGTCATCAGTGCCGGTCAGCACCTCTGCCTCTGCGGCATCTGCCTTGAGATAGGTGATATACGGGATGATGTCCTCTTTTTCGTCCCAGTCGCGAAGCTCCATTGTGCCATCATCTTTGACGTGGCGCAGAAAGCCCTGCATATCTACCGCAACAGCCGCCTTTTCGGAAGCGGCAATTATCATATCGCTGTCAAAATCGCCGTAAACAAGGCCTGCAAAGTGAATTACGTCTGCTTCAACATCGGGCAGGTCTTCCTCTGTGAAGGGTGTGCCCACGCTTTCGCAAACGCTTCTTCTGCGCTCTTTATCGGGCGTGAGGTAGGTGTTCACCATATCGCAGGCACTGTCGCCCGCTGTGCAGAATATATCCTCCGGCTCAACAGGAAGCTCGAGCACTCTCATCCTCTCTTCAACGGGAAGCTTTGTAATAGCCGCAACCTTGTGGCCGAGTGCTGTTGCGGCAGCAGAGGAGTAAAGTATAGCGCCGCCTGCCTGCTCGACAGTGTTGCCCTCGCAGTCGATGTTTATATCGTTAGTAATGTGACCGATTATAACGGATTTGTAGCTCATTTTTTGTTCAGTTCCTTTTCAAATTCTTCTCTGAGTTCTTCCTTTACGGTTCCCTTTAACAGGTTAAGCTTTATTATTTCGCGGCATTTTGAATAGTCAGCCGTCATAAAATCGCCCGAAATTACGTTTGCACTGTTAAGATAGAACTTATTTGCGGCAATGCGCTCGATAATCTGGTTGTAATAAGGTCGCAGACCTTCTTCAAGTTTTCTGGGGTTTTTAAGTCCCATATCCGTACCGGGGCCGGGTGTAAGCTGAGTCTGGAACCAATATATGCCCTTTGTCTGCGCCTCGTTGAAATGCATAAGCACCTCTGCGGCAAAAACCTCGGGCTTCTTTCCGTGACGAGTGGGATTCCACGGATTGATGCTCTCGCACTCCTTGCACCAGGGCTTATATGCGTTGCGGTAGTTGACAATAATGTATTTCTTGCCGGATTTACGTATATCCCCAAAGGTGATATCGCTTACATGCTCATAATCGGTGTAAGCGTACTTTTCGGGTTCGAGATATTTTTCAATAAGCGCAAGGACTTCTCCGTCATCAGCAGGGTAAGTAAGGCTGACGGGGCCGAATTTCTGCGGATAATATTCACGCATATCGAGGATAAAAAACTCGCTGTCGTTTTCTTCAAGCATAAGGCGGATGCTTTCAAGTCCCTCTGCAAGCAGTCTGCCCTTTGCAAGGCCGTGGCTGAGCACAATGCCTCGCTTTTTGTCGCCGCAGTAGCGTATGCAGAAGTGACGCACACCGTATGAAAACTGGGTGTAAAAAGTGTCGTCCTGACAGCAGGCAAAAGGAATCATACCGTAACTGCCTGCATTATGTGTGCCGGGCATAATAACCTCGGTTATTTTCACATCGTCCTTGATGTATTTCATCCATTCCTTATATATCACAGTTTACCCTCCAACAGCATGTAGAATTTGTCGATTTCTTCTTCGTTTCCTGCTTTTTCTTTTTTCAGATTGTCGCTAAGGGTTGTACACAGTGCGTCATCATTCAGAAGCAGTTCAATTTTTTCTGCAATTGACTGAGCATTTATCTGAGCAAGCAGTGCGGTTTCGCCGTCAGTCAATTGGTCGTATACAGTGGGGAAGCTTGTGCAGACAATCGGCTTTGCAAATACCTTTGCTTCGTCAATTGCTATTGACTTGCCTTCAAAATATGACGGCTGAACATAAATATCACAACCGTTCATATATGGGTAGGGATTTGATTTTTCACCTAAAAGTATAAATTTATCCTGCAGTGAACGTTTTGTAATTTCCTGCTGTATCTGCGGCATAAGGTCACCCTTACCGACAGCAAACCATTTGAAATCATAGCCCTTTTTGTCAAGAATTTCTGCCGCCTCAACAGCCATATCGTAGCCTTTTGGGTGGTCTATTCTGCCAACGGTAAGAATTTTTTTGCAGCTAACGCAATCAAATTCGGGTGTTTTGCGGCAGGATAATTTTTTAATTGCATCCGGAGAGGTGATGTTTTCTATAACTCTGAATCTGTCGGCAATTTCAGGAAAAGCTTCTTTTAAAGCGGCTTCACATTCTGCCGATATTGTAACGATATAATCAAGCTTTTTGAAAAACTCCAGATCAAGCTTCTTATCTGTTTTGAATTTGCGGTAATCACTGTGCACATATCCGATTTTGATATCGGCATCCACACAGTCCGCACAGTAGTATGTTGAGGTTTGCTCAAGATATGCAATTGCAACATCATAATGCTTTGACGGTGGAGGCATAACTTTTTTCATGCAATTCCATACCTTACGGCTGTCATTTGCCGAAAGTGCACGCGAATATTTAACACGGTTAACAGCGGCGGATAAATTAAGTTTCGCAAGGTTATATTTAATATAATCCAAAGCACTTGCATCAAAACGCAGATACTCTTCGCCGAGATCGGAAACACAGACTTCTTCAGGCACATTTTCAAGGAATGCACCTTCTTTTCGAAAAAGCAAAAGGTTTGCATTATATCGTGAAAAATCAAAAATATTAAGCAGACTTATAAGGCTTTTTTCTGCTCCGCCAATGCACAGCTTAGGAATGATAAACAGTATGTCTTTTTTCATTTCAAAACACCGCTTCAGATTATTTCTTTGAGAGCTTCGCCCATTGAAAAAGCAAGAGCTTTTTTCTGTGGGATTATTCCTTTAAGTCTTTCGTGCATTTCTTCAGAATTTGCTTCAATAAGCTTTAGGCAGCTGAAAAGAGAATCGGCCGAGGTTATATCTTTGATGCTTTTTACACATATCTCTTCTCCGAAAAGGTCGACAGAAATTCCCCTGGCCTTTATGCTGTAGCTCAAGGCAAAAACAGGCACACAGCTTGAATATGCACCGATAGTTGCGTGCGTACGTGCGGCTATGAGCATTTCACATTTTGAAATATAACCCTTATACTCTGATGCCGAAAGATTATCAGGAAGAAGAACTGCTCTTTTCAGATTTGCTTTTTTTATAATTTCCGACATAAATGCATAGTCGTTATTATCGTTTGCGTCAACCATAACGTGAGGGATAAGCAAGGGTGTATAATCGGTTTCTTTTTCAACTTTTTCAAGAAATTCTGCCGCATAGTCTGAAAGACCTTCGCAGAAGGTGGAGGCAAGAGGGGTGATGTTTATGCCGAGAAGCTTGCCCTCGGGTATTTCCTTGGGCTCGATTGTCGGCAGAGTGAAAGCCGGGTCGGTAAAAACCCGTGTGCCGTCAATGCCTGCTTGGTCAAGTGCGAGCTTTGTTAATGGCTCACGTGAAAAAATTCCGTCAAGGCTTTTGAGAGTTTTGATTTTTTCTTCGCTTAAATCTTCTTTACCTATTGAGCAACCCCAAAGAACTGTTTTCAGTCCCAGTGATTTGAACTGAGCAATAAGCGTGCGTGCCATTTCGTTATCGCCGTAGCAGAAGGTATCGCCTCCGATGATAAGGCATACATCATAATCACGTGCAAACTCTGCAGCATCCGCATAGGCGGCACGGAAATAATAATCCGAGCGGTGAAGAATTTTGTAGTAAAATGCGTTGATATATTTCTGCAAAAATGTAAAAGGCTGTGCATTAACAGCTTTTACCGTAAGACGTGGAATGTCGGAAAGCACGATATCGCTTTTAGCATCATAAGAAAGCAGACCGTATTCGCTGCCGGGAAAAGCGGCTTCTAGTATATTGACGGTAGAGCGCACTATAGCCTCACAGCCTCGGTTCAAACAACCGGAATGGTCGAACAGAAGAAACTTCATCAGCTTAATTACTCCTTGAGTTGATGATTTTTTGTATAAAAAGCACGGCAAGCGTCATATACACACTGCGTTTTCTAAATGCGATTGCAAGCAGAGAATAAACTGTGCCGTTATTGGCTTTTACGTAGTCAGTTGCAAGGTCGAGCTTTGACATAAGCTCTTCGTTTGAAAAATGGAGTTTTATTGTAGATTTGGCTTGAGAAATACTTTTTAAAAATACTTTGTCGAGTCGGTTAGCAACGCTGTAAAATAAAAATGCAGATTTTTCCGTAAGGACGGTTTCTTTATCAAGTCCGAGAGATGTGAAGATTCTAACCTCATCATCAAAAGTTTTTAATAGTTCTGTAATTGTATTATCTGCGTGGGTTGCACTTGATTCGACGTCCAAATAGTAATATCCGCAATCTCCCGTACAAACGGCAGAAGTGCAGTGAAGAAGAAAATCAAGAACAAAACGCTTGTCTTCTCCTATCTTTACGCCCACGGGGAATTTTATTGAGAATTTCTCAATGACGGAATTTCGAAAAATCTTGAAGCAAGCGCTGTTTTGCAGACTATCGGAAAGCATTTTTCTTGCAAATGAATTTGTCAGCTCATCTTTGCCAAGCACTGTACCTGTCGGATACCAATTTTCAACAGGGCGAATAAAATCAGAAAAAATATACGTCATAGAACTGAAGGCCATATCGCAGTTTTTTTCTTTTGCGGCACTCAACAGTTTTTCGTAATAGTCTGGTGCAATTGTGTCGTCAGCATCAACAAAGCCGATATATTCGCCTTTTACCTCTTTAAGGCCGGCATTACGTGCAGCACTTACTCCGCCGTTTTGTTGATGAATAACTGAAGTGCTGCCGTGCTTTGAAGCAAATTCATCGCATATATAAAGGCTTGCATCGGTTGAACCGTCGTCAACAAGAATAATCTGCATTGATTCGGCTACCGTTTGAGCAGCAAGACTTTCGAGTGTTTTGCTTAGATGTTTTTCCGCATTATAAACGGGCACTATTACGGACAAGCTGTACATTGAGCGGCTCTCCTCAGCTTTCTAAAAAATCATATAAAACATTTATGCTTTCTTTGTTTGTGTAATCTCTGCCAAGACAGTTGCGGCTCAGCTCAGCTCGTTTTTTCTCATTATGCAAAAGCTCGATGAGCGCATCGGCCACTGATTGAGTGCCCATAGGGCAAATAATGCCGTCAACACCGTTTTCAACCTGACTTGAAGCAGTTTCATAATTTGTTATAAGCACGGGTTTTCCTAAAATCTGTGCCTCTCTGACAGTTACTGCCTTACCCTCGTAGCGTGACGGTTGGGTGTAAATATCGCATGCTGCCATATACGGATACGGATTTGTTTTCTTGCCGAGAATAATCATGGTATCCTCAACATGATTCTCTTTTATTTTTGAACGTATAAGCTCTTCGTCGGGGCCGTAACCGATAAGATACCACTTGAATCGGGCTCCCTTTTCTTTCATTATACGACAGCTTTCTGCGGCAAGGTCAAAGGCTTTTTGGTGCGTAAACCTGCCTACGGAAAGTATAACACTTGAATTTACATCAATATCTTTTATTACGTCATTTTTTGCCTGGGACTTTATAAAATCTGAAGACAAAATATTTTCTATTGTTATTACCTTATCGGAAAGTGCAGGATAGACCTTTTTGAAGGCTTCTCCGCATTCGTCGGATACGGCAGCAATTTTGTCAAAGCACATCCAGCATTTTTCATCTTTTTTAAAATTCATTTTTGCTACGGTGTAGTCAGTGTGTATCCAGGCAATTTTTTTATCTGCCTTAACTTTTTTTGCGGCATAATCGTGCGGCCACATAAAGCTGATTACAGCATCGTATTTTTTGCTTATTGCAGGCATACTGCTTACACAGCTTCGCCAATATGAAGACAGCATGGCAAAGGTTGCGCTGTCACCGAAACCGTATTTTTTCGGTACTATAATTCGGTTAACGGCTCTTTTTATACCTATCGGCAGACATTCACGCATTGCAGTGGCAATAGGTTTTGTCATAGCTGCGCACTGCTTGATTTCCGGCAGGATATTGCAGCGGCTGTCAATAAGCGGCAGTAATTCACCGCTGACACTGAAAAGAAGCAAATCAACGTCGTAACGCTCGTAGTCGATTTCATTAAGCAGACCGAGGAGACTGCGCTCTATACCGCCGATTTCCATTCCGCCGCTGGTTATCAGTAGCTTTTTTTTCATTCAGCTTTTGCCCTTTCTGAAAAAATCAACACCTAAAAAACGGTGAAGAATTCTTGTGATGCGGTTCCTTATTATATCTCTCTTGTTCATCCAGCTCTTTGAATACCAATGTATGGCACAGGTGTTTTCCGTTTTGTTCAGCACGCCTGTAAGATCATCAAACGGACAAAAGTATTCCCTCGGAAAAACCGAAAAGCTGCCGACTTTCTGTACAGTGCCATTATCAGCTTTTAATCCGTACTTTTTCAGCAAATCGGTAAAATATTTGCATATTGTAACGGTGTTTTGCGTTCCGTCCGGATTTATAAATTCAAGCTGAGAATAAGTGTTGAGAATTTCACCTAACATTTCGTTTTTTTGTTTTTTTGACCAAAGCACCAGACCGGGATTGACAAATTCTTCTGTTTCAAATCCGGTGAAAGCGTCGCACTCCAATAAAGCGTTAAAAGGTTTTATCACTTCGACGTCTGTGTCAAAGTAGAGACCGCCCTGCTCATATAGAATTTTGAAGCGTGCAAAATCCGATACAAAGGCATATTTCTTTTTATCGTAAGCTTGGGAAATGTATTTGTTCTGCCTTACGTCAAAATTAGCTTCATTCCATTCTTTAATCTCAAAATCAGGAAAATGTTTTTTCCAGGAGGTAATGCATCTTTCGATTGTCTTGCTTTTTTCATTACCGCCGAACCAGAAGTAGTGGATAGTCTTATTCATATTTATTATTTTCTCCTTCGCTAGCTTAAATAAAGGAATGAGAACCACATATTGTTGTTTGGAGTAAAGAAATCGCTGGCGTACCAGTTTATACGCTGTGCACGGGTATCGATAACAAAGAATATGAAGTACGCAACGAAAAGAGCAAAGGCAAAGAAACGGTATTTTTCGCTTCTCAGTACCGTGACAATAATTATTGCCATAAGGAGAACAACATAAGGACCGGTGTAAAATGCGAAACGTGCAAAAATCCAATTATATAAGGCTAAAATAAAAATCGCAGAGTGAACGAGGGAAATGTTTATGAGAATATCTGCAACAGGTCCGAATCGGCGGACTTGTTTTGAAAAAACAGCAGCAAGAACAGTGGGCATACAATTGAACAGGACTCTAAGCAGACTTGCTCCGCCCTCCTGTCCATCGGTAAACCAACCGTCTGCATATCCGGAATAAGATGTATCCTCAAGAATGGTAAGGAAAGATGGCAGGAACATAGTTATAAAAAGCAGACCGGCTACACCAACGATAACTGAAATCATAGCAGGTGCAGACCAGGCTCTTCTTCGGCAGAGAAAATAAATCGGAATCATAATTACGGCAGAACTGTGAAAGAGAGAGGCGATAACTACCAGTAATAAGAATTTTATAAAATCTGTTTTTTTCTCTGAAAAAAGGTAATGCGTTCCCAAAAGGATAATACCGGTAGCAATATATTGTCTGATTCCGTTCATTGTGGAAACATATATACCAGTTGTGAAGAGCAAAAAAACAGCTATGGTATAATTGGCTGAAAAGTTATAAATGATCCACATAAAAGAAAAAAGTGTAAAAGCAGAGCATAGAAAAATGAAAAATGAATATTCAAAATCCAATTTTATAAGAATATACTGCAGGAGTTCAAACAAATATGCGTTTTGTCCCCACACAGGTTTTGTGCCGCCGATTTCCTCAAGCAGTTTATATGAATGGATATAATATATCGTATCACCGATATTATTCCTCAAGCCCGAGTATAAGATCATTATGGTTGCAGGAATTATGAATCCGAGAATATTAGGTTTGAACTTACCGAGAGCATTCTTTTTCCTTCCCGGAACAGCTTGTCCGAAGACGGCGCCAAGCATACTTATGCAGAAAACAACGACTAAATCGGTCGGCATAGTGTTAATCCTTTCGTTTGTCTTTTATACGGTGATAAAATCTTACAAGCTCATTTGGTATAATGGCAACAATAACGGGCTTAAAAGCAAAAACTCTGTGTCTTACGGGAAGATGCGCTTCGCGACAGCGCTTCATAAGATAACCTGCAACGGTAAAGCTGAATTTCGCTTTTCTTCTTTTAAATGTGTCTTGATTCTCACGTACGATATACAGAGCTTCCTGGATGTTGGCGGCTTTGTGTCCTGCAAGATAAAATTTCCAGAACATATCTACGTCTTCGATTCTTGCGAGCTTCGGGTCTGTAGAGTATCCGCCTATTTCCCGATAGACATCGGTGCGCATCATTACGGTTGCATGACAGCAGGGGTTGCTTTTTGCCAGAAGCTCAATTTCGGGAAATTCACACATTACACGAAGCTTTTTTGTTCCGTAGATCTGCATAAAAGAGCCGACTGCATCATATTGCGGATGAGCTTCGAGAAAAGCTAACTGCTTTTCGAATCTGTCCGGAGTTGATAAATCGTCACCGTCCATACGTGCACAGTATTTGCCTGTTGCGTGCTCAAGACAGCGGTTAAGCGTAGGACCGAGAGTCAGATTCTTTTCGTTTTTCAGCAGAACTATTCGGCTGTCCTTTTTTGCATATTCTCGTGCAATTTCATAAGTGTTATCGGCTGAGCCGTCGTCGCACATAATAAACTCGATGTTTGTATGGGTTTGATTCAATACAGATTCTATGCTCTCCGCAAGTGTATCGGCGCAGTTGTATATACCCATAAGCACAGAAACTGTAATATTGTTAAAATTCGGATTGTACATAGGAAATACCTTGACTGTTGAAATTTAAGATAATGAGTTTTTAAAATTCGGCACAAGCTCAAGCAGGCGGGTGCGTACGTTTGTGCTGTCGGCTTCTTTGAGCTTATCAAGTCCTGCTTCAAGCTTTTCGCTGTCAAAGTCTACGGGTGGCAGGACGAATATTTTATCGTTGCAGGTGAGCTGCATTTCGCTCTCCTCTTCTGAAAGAGTAAGCTCTTCATACAGCTTTTCACCGGGACGAAGACCTGTGAATTCAATTTTGATTTCATCATAAGGCTTGAAGCCGGAAAGAGCTATAAGCTTTTCGGCAAGCGAGGTTATGCTGACAGGGTCGCCCATATCGAGTACGAAAATTTCACCGCCCTGTGCAATTCCGCCTGCCTGAACAACGAGCTGTGCAGCCTCGGGGATGGTCATAAAATAGCGTGTTATGTCCTTGTGCGTCACTGTAACGGGACCGCCTGCGGCAATCTGCTCCTTGAACAGCGGAATTACACTGCCGTTGGAGCCGAGAACGTTGCCGAAGCGTACAGCTGCGAAGTGCGTGCCTGTGTTTTTGCGCTCGAAATACTGAATTATAAGCTCCGTTACACGTTTTGTAGCACCCATAACGTTGGTAGGATTTACAGCCTTGTCGGTTGAGAGAATTACAAATTTATTTACCTTGTGTTCGATTGCCGCTTTAGCCGTGTTGTATGTACCGAAAATATTGTTTTTAACTGCTTCACAGGGGCTGTCCTCCATAAGGGGAACATGCTTGTGAGCTGCGGCGTGAAATACAACGGACGGCTTGAATTCGCCGAGAACTTCGTCCAGTCTGGCAGGGTCCTGAACTGAGCCGATACGGATAAAAAACTGCACCTTGCCCTGATACTTGCGGTCAAGCTTATTTTTGAGTACAAATGCATTGTTTTCGTAGTTGTCGAAAATTATAACTTTTGCGGGGCTGTAGCGGGCAACCTGCGTGCATATCTCTGAGCCGATTGAACCACCGCCGCCTGTTACAAGGATAGTCTGATTTTTGAGGTATGAGCATATATCTGTGTTGAGCGTGACTTCCGGACGCGCAAGAAGGTCGGTGATATCAACGTTTCGTATTGTGGGCTCGGATACGCTTTTTTCGGTGATTTCCTGAAGAGAAAGTGAGGTTTTGAGTGAACAGCTTGTCTGCATTGCGAGCTTGAGAATTTCACTGCGGCGCTGAGGAGTAGCAGAGGGTATGGCATAAATGATTTCATCAACCTTGTATTTTTCGGCAAGCTCAGGGATTTTTTCGCAGCCGCCTCTGACGGGAACTCCGTCTACATGCTTGCCGATTTTTTCGGTTTTGTCATCAACAAAAACTACCGGCTTTCCTATAGAAAAAGCAGTTGCTTCAAGCTCCTTCAGAATGGTAAGACCCATATCTCCTGCACCGATTATCATCACTCTCTTGCCTGTGCCTCTAGTGCCTCCTGCAGAGCGTGCTTTCATGGTTCTGCGTATCACACGGTACATAATTCTTACAGCGCCCGTAAGTGCAATGATAACAAGCATTGACATAAAGTATATGCTCAAGCTTAAAACCTGGACGTTAAAAAGTCCGAGCCTTGCGCATATTGTGTCTGCGGCAAGTGCAATAAGTGTGGCAACACCGCCGGCAGCCGCACAGCGCATCAGCTCATGAAGGCCTGCGTATTCCCAAAGACTGTTGTAAAGACCGAAAAGGAAATATATTACAACGAATATTACGGTTGTATACGTTGATCTGCCGAGAAGTACATTGAGCATTTCTCTGCCCGGTGTTACGGGATATGAAGATATGAAAGTGGTAAAAAGATATGCGATGTTTATTATTATGGCATCAAGCAAAGCAACTCCGGCTTTTCTTACGGCAACCGTAAGAAAAGCATGCCTTTCATCGCGTGCTTCAATTGAATTAAAAGTATTACTCAAATTTATATACCGCCTTCCGGAAAACATCTTTTATAGATAGAATTTTACAGATAAACTTATATTATTATAAAGAGAAAAAGGAGAATTGTCAACCTATTATTTTCTAGAAAAGCAAAAACAGGACAGGTTGACAAAAATTGTATAAACTGATATCATCTTTTTGCAACTAAAATAAAAAACAAGGAGATTTTTATCATGCTCGGTCTCGGAAAATGGACATGTACTGTTGACTCAATGCTTTTTCGCGGTGAGGTTACACTTGAAATAATTGAAAAGAACGGTAACTATGATTTTGTACTGGAGCTTCCCGGTGTGGAGATTCCTTCTTATACGCTCAAATCCGTTGTTGAAGAAGGAAACAGCATAAAGGCTGTTGTTAGTGTGGATACACTTGGCAAGGATGCAGAGCTTGAGGTTATTTTTGATGAAAGCGGCGATGCTTTTACGGGCATTCTCAAGGTTCCGTTTATCGGAAAAATAAAGCTCAAAAACGGTCATAGGGCTTAAAAGACATAGGCTTGCACCCAACCGAAGGTGCGAGCCTTTAATTTTGCCGTAATTGACATATACAGCATAAAATGATATGCTGAACACAGAAAACCGAAAGACGAGGTGGACAAAAAAGTGAAGAAAAATATACTGTTTGTAATGGAATCGATGCAAAGCGGCGGCGGTGAAAAAAGCTTGCTTTCACTTTTGCAGCTTTTTGATTACAGCAAATATGACGTTGATCTGATGTTCTTTAATCCGTCCGGTCTGTTCTTTGGTATGCTACCGTCTGAAGTTAATGTTATATCAATCGGCGGTGAATATGATGCTTTTTCGGCACCGCTTGCGCATAGTGTAAAGCGCCTGCTGCTTAAAGGCAAAATCTCACTTGCGGCTAAGAGAATTTTGTATTCCAAAGCGGTAAATTCAAACAAGAATTCTTCGCTTATGCGGGACCAGCACTCATGGAAATATTTGAAGTCTGCAATATCTGCACCGCAAAAAAAATATGATGCAGCAATAGGGTATCTTGAGGGTAAGCCCGATTTTTTTGTAGCGGATTGTGTTGATGCAAAGGTGAAAATAGGATATATTCACAATGATTATCGCAAGCTTCAACTCGACCGTGATTTTGACAGGAAAATTTTTGAAGAACTTGATTATATTGCAACGGTTTCCGATGAGTGTGTCAATGTTCTGAAAAAAACATTTCCGGATATCAAAGAAAAATTTGTTGTGATAGAAAATATACTGTCGGTAAAAGCGCTGAGAAAAATGGCAGAAAAGAGCCCCGAAGAATTCACACAAGAAAACGGCAGAAAAATACTTCTTACAATTGGAAGGATTTCACAGCAAAAGGGCTATGATATTGCAATTGACGCTGCAGAAATTCTGGATAAAAAGGGCTATGATTTCAGATGGTATTCCATCGGAAAAGGCGAGCTTCGCAAAGAATTTGAGCAGAGAATAAGAGAGAAAAACCTGCAGGAAAAATTCATTTTTCTGGGTGAAAGAGCAAATCCATATCCGTATCTTGCAAGCTGTGATATATATGTGCAATCCTCGTATTATGAGGGAAAATCAATTGCAGTTGATGAGGCAAAGTGCTTTGAAAAACCTATTGTTGCAACGAGATTCACAACCGTGCACGACCAGCTTAGCGACGGTGAAACTGCATTGCTTTCCGATATTGATGCGGTAAGTGTTGCAGATAAAATTGAACTGCTTCTTAAAGATGAACGCTTGGCTGAAAAGCTGAGTGAGAATCTGAAAAAAGAGAAGCACGGAAACGAAGAAGAAATTGAAAAATTTTATGCACTTTTAGGTGAAAATAATGGTTGAATTTTTAATTGCTTTTGTTAGCATTTTGTTGCTGCTTTGCGTTACTGTTTTTGCTGCTGATTTTGTTCCGATTTTTATGGCCTGGCTCAAAAGGATACATATCGGCAGATATGCCGACATAAAACAGTGGTATGAATCTGCAGAGAAAAAAGCGCTTGAACAAATAGAAAAACTGCCGCCTTTACCGGTTACGGATAAATCAGCTTACACGTTGTTTCCGAAGCTCAAGGGTGAGTATTATAACAATATGTTTTTATCGTGGCAGGTTGCTTCTTTACTTAGTGCTTTATGCAATAATGAGAAAGCACGCGATGCAGCAAGTGCTTTCTTAAACAAAGAAAAACGGCTTTTAGATAACTATGCTCCCACAACTGCGATGCTACTGTTTTCTATGCTTAGAAACGGTTTTGATGGCGAGGGACAGTTTGACACAGAGGTAAAAAGCTTTTACGAAAAAACACTTAAATCATCGGGCGAAGGCACGTTGCCGTATAACCCCGATTATCCTTACAGATACGTTGATACTCTCGGTATGGTTTGTCCGTTTCTGATCAAATATCACCAGGTTTACGGATCCCCTGAAGCACTTGAGCTGGCAAAGCGTCAGTTTGATGAATTTTATACTTACGGTATAAATGAAACTACGGGCTTGCCGATTCATTGCTTTAGTCCCGATACAAAAATGCCGCTCGGTCTTTACGGTTGGGGCAGAGGCTGCGGTTGGCTTGCGCTTGCGTTGACAGAAAGCATAAAGCTTCTCGACGGTAAGGATGAATATGCGAATGTGCTCAAAGAGCGTGCGCACAGGCTGGCAGAATCATTGCTTCCCTATCAGAATAAAAACGGCAGTTTTAACTGTATAATAGGTGTGCCTTCCTCGCGTGAGGATTCTTCTGCAACGGCGATGATAGGCGGTCTGCTTGCTTTACTCGGTTATAAGAACGAAAGCGAAGCCTGTCTGAAATATATTATGAGTGTTACACGCAGAAACGGTGAGGTTGATTTTGCACAGGGCGATACAATGGGAATAGGAAACTATTCACGCAGGTTTGAGCCTATGCCTGCGGCACAGGGCTTTGCACTTGTCCTTGCGCAGGAAGTTATGAAAAATGAAACAAATCTTTGAAAATTTTTAATAAATTTGAACTGCTTTTTGTAACCGGATTGTTTTACCATTTTGATAGTGGGAAGCGACCGAGAAAAAAGGAGGGGTAATGTCGGTGAGCAATATTCTTGTTTGCGATGATGACGTTGCAATTGTAAATTCAATAGAGATTTATCTTCAGCTTGAAGGCTTTGACGTTATAAAAGCCTTCAACGGCAGACAGGCTGTTGAGGCGGCGGAGAATAATGAGCTTGACTGTATTGTGCTCGATATTATGATGCCGGAGATGGACGGCTTGAGGGCAACTCTTAAGCTTAGGGAAAACAGCAACGTGCCGATAATTCTTCTCTCAGCAAAAAGTGAGGATACCGACAAAATAACGGGTCTGGGCTTCGGTGCGGATGATTACATAACTAAGCCTTTCAATCCGCTTGAGCTTGTGGCAAGAGTGAAGTCTCAGGTGAGACGCTATAAAAGCCTTGGCGGCAGTGTTGCTCCGGCAGAAACCTGCATTGTTACGGGCGGTCTTGTGCTCGATACTGCGGCTCACACGGTTGAGCTTGACGGTGAGCCGATAAAGCTTACCGCAACAGAATACGGAATTATTGAATATCTTATGCTGAACCTCGGCAGAGTGCTTTCCACTGCACAGATTTACGAGGCGGTGTGGAACGAGCCGGCTTATTCAACGGATAAGACCGTCACCGTTCACATACGCAGGATTAGGGAAAAGATTGAAATCGATCCCAAAAATCCGAAATATCTGAAGGTGGTGTGGGGAATTGGCTATAAAATCGAAAAGCTTTAAGAGAAACTTAATAAAGGGTCTTTGCGTCTTTTTGAGCCTTGTTTGTGTCGGTACTGCTGTTGTTTCTGCGATAAACGTTGCGGATTTTGCTTTGCGTGCGGGATATTTCTACGGCGTGGATAATTTCCGCAGGGCTGAAAAAGGCGTGCTTTATGATCCGAGAATTTCGTCCGATTTTCTCAAGGAAATCGGATTTTCTTATTATGCGATAAAGCGTAATCTTATCACTTATCGTAACGGTGCGGTGTTTGAAGATTCGGTGGCAGAACAGCATCTTGAATCAATGCGCGATAAAAGAATAAAAGAGGTTTATGGGGATTTTGTCTTCGAATCTCAAAAAATGGCGGATGCGTATAATGCCGCAGAGCGTGCAAGGCACAAATCAGAGGAGAAAACAACTTTCAGGCAAGCAGAGCAGATTACCGATATGAACGATGAAACGATGACAGTTCCCTCCGTAATGGTGAGTGAGCTGAGTGGATATGAAGCAAGTTATTATGACGATACATACGGTTATCTGACAATAGATGCTTTTATAGATAATCCCGGTTATATAATTGACGATGAAGGCTTTGTCAGCGTAAATAAAGAATACTACCGTAAGCAGGCAGAGCAGAATGTTATCGGTAACAGTGATTATGACCTTGAGAGGTATGAGAATGAGTATAAATACCTCAAATCATATCTCACACAGCTTAAATCTCTGGAATATTTTGTTGTAAACAATGCTACGGGTGAGATTTTTACAAACAGCGGCTTCAAGTCGTCGGCGGAGTTTGTAAAAGCCTATGAAAAAGATACGTGGTTTGTTTCGTCAGACGATAATTTTGACACCGCTACTGTCGGATATGTGTTTGAGGATCTGAGCCGCAGTACGGCATCAAGCTATGGCTCGGGTCACAGCTATCTTGCCGATACATCAGATATTATTCAGACAAAAGAAGGCATTATTCTTACCCCGTCTGCTTATACATATCAGTTTTTTACACTTGTGCGGTTTGGATATTTTGAATATAAGAATACTGCATCGCACAAATATTTGATAGGCCCGACAAATCTTTTTGAGCCTGATCCATTTACGGTTTATCTGAGCTTTGATTATTCAAGGGCGGATTCTGCAGATCCGTTTACACAGGTCTATGCAAAGTATATTGAATCAGTAGGCAAGCTCGAGCAAAGTGTTTCGCTGTGTCTTGTTTCTCTCGGAGTGCTGCTGGTGCTTCTCTGTGCTTTCTTGCTGTTAAGCGGCAAGGGATATAAGGGCGAGCCTGTCAAGCTTCGCAGGCAGGATAAAATACCGGGCGAAATTCATCTCACGGTTTCTGCGGCGGCTGTTGTTGGCGCATTCCTCCTTGCGTTTTGGCTTGCAGTGAATATAACTTCTTATTATGAGTGGCGTTTTCTTATTATGTTTGGCTGTGTTGCGCTTTGCGTTGCGGGTTATGCCTTGCTGCTCAATTCTGTTGCTTCGTTTAACAGAAGAAGGCTTAACAAAACTCTGCTGAGTAATCTGCTTGTGCTTATGCCCTTCAGGCTTATTGTAAAGGTTTACCGCCGCCTTGTCCGTAACAGTACGCATCTTAAAGACGGCGTGCGCAGACATTTCAAATTTTTCGTGCCGTTTTATGTTGCGGCAACCGTTATTTGTGTGCTGTTATTGGTCAGCGACAGCGTGCTTGTTATTCTTGGCTTAATCGGTATAGTGCTTGTAAATATCGCAATGCTTGTAATTGTATATTCTTATGCAAAGTCGCTTGATAAAATAAGAGATACGGTTTCACAGGCACAGCAGGGCAACTTTGATGTTGAGTTTGACTGTGCGAGTATGCCTGTGCCTATGACGAAGCTGGCGCATGAAATATCGGATATGCGCTTTGGAATGAAGCAGGCTATTGATACCGCCGTTCAGGACCAGCGCACAAAAACAGAGCTTATAACAAACGTTTCACACGACCTGAAAACACCGCTCACTTCAATTATCACTTATACAGACCTTATAAGAAGAAGCGGAATTGAGGACAAAACGGTCCAGGGCTATGCCGATGTCCTTGCCGAAAAATCCGGAAGACTAAAACAGCTTATCGAGGATTTAACAGAGGCGACGAAGGCCTCGACAGGTGCTGTGGATTTACAGCTTGTGGATGTGGATTTGTATGAGCTGGCAATGCAGGCTGTGGGCGAGAATGAAGATTCGCTTGAGAAAAAGCATATAGACGTCCGATTTACACCTGTCAACGGCAAGCCTATTGTACGTGCAGACGGACAAAAAACATACCGTGTGTTCGAAAATATCATATCAAATATTATAAAATATGCGCTTGAGGATACGGTGGCTTACGTTATGGTAGCCGTGCAGGACGGCTATGCAACAGCGATGTTTAAGAATATTGCGTCGGAGCAGCTTAACATTGAGCCGGACAGACTTATGGAGCGTTTTGTGCGAGGCGATGCCTCAAGAAGCGGTGAGGGAAGCGGTCTGGGCCTTTCAATAGCACGAGATTTGTGTGCTTTGCAGGGAGGCAGCTTTGAGATTTATATTGACGGCGATATGTTTACCGCAAAGGTATCCCTCCCGCTTAGCCCGGATATAGATAAGTATACTGATGCAGATAATATGCAGATTATTCAGCCGGAAGAATAAAAGAAGAAAAAGGGACAGAGATTTGTTTTTCTCTGTCCCTTATGCTTTTTTCGATAGTGATGTAATTTTGCCTCGGTGCCTCTCACTTGTCTTTGTGTATCAAATTTATTGAGGTATCAGGCTCGTAAAGACAGTGGCATATACTTGCCTCGGTGTCTATCACTTCTCTTTGTGTATCATATTTATTGAGGCATTAAAAACGGTCGAATTCGTCGCGGTTTATGTAGTAGCCTACAATGAAGCTTGCAGGGTCCGATACAGCGGAAATATGCTGATATTCGTATCGCCTTTTAGCATTGGGAGTGCGGTTGTAAACGTAGATTTTGCCGTTGTAGCTCTCAATGGCAAAGGCGTGTATGGGCGAAAAGAATTTCTTGCCTGTCCAGCGGAATACAATGCCGCAGTAGCCGTCACCGAATTTGTTGCAGAAGGAGCGATAGTTGCGGTCGAGATTGACCGGCAGATAGTGTGAGGAAAAGTAGCGGAAAATGTTGAGCGGATGCACCCCGAACAGCCCGAGCGGAGTTTTGGATTTGATGTAAATCTCACGTGCGGTCTCGGGCAGTAAAACGGCTTTGTTGAGCAGAATCATCAGGTTATAAACGGCAATAATTCCGCTGCCGACGCTGGCAAAGGAGCGCAGTCCAAATCGCATTTTAGAGCATTTATGCCGAAGATGACCGTTGATAATGGAATAAGGCTCGCCTATCTGTTTGTTGATTTTGTAGTTGGCTTTTTCGAGCATCAGACAAGTTCTTCCTTAAAGTTGATTGTGAGGTCGTCGTGGTCAAGCTTGAGCTTGGTGAGCTTTACTCCTGCGGCTGTGAGCATACGCTTTGAGGCGCGTGTGCCCCAGGTGTCGGCATATTTGTCCGAAAGGTAGATAACCTCGCTTATGCCGCACTGAATAATGGCCTTGGCGCATTCGTTGCAGGGGAAGAGCGCAACATAAATTTTGCAGCCGTTAAGGTTGCCGCCGGCATTGTTGAGGATTGCGTTAAGCTCGGCGTGGCAAACGTAGGGGTATTTTGTGTCGTAGTTGTCGCCGGAGCGCTCCCAGGGGAATTCTTCGTCACTGCAGCCGAGAGGGAAGCCGTTATAGCCGACAGACATAATTTTGTTATTTGCGCTTACAATGCAGGCGCCAACCTGCGTGTTGGGGTCTTTACTGCGCTTTGCAGAGAGCATGGCAATGCCCATAAAATATTCGTCCCAAGAGATATAATCCTGGCGTTTAGGCATGGAAAAAACCTCCGTGATTTTTAAAATTTCACCTAATATTATACATTATAAGGCACGTGTTGTAAACAGTGCGTGTCGATTTTTTGCCCTAAAATATTCTGCAAGCGAACAAAATTGTTAATTTTTTGTAAATTTTATAAAATTCTTCAAACTTTTTAGATTGAAAAATTGGAATTATTATGCCAAAACAGAATAAAAATGGGCGATTTTAGGGGATGAAAATGAGTAAAAATGGGCGTTTTTCGAAGCTGAAAAATGCAAAAATCGGGCAGAGAAAAAGGCAAAAACTGTGTGAAATCCGAGGCGGAAAAAGGGCAGAAAATCCGTGAAAAACAGCCGTGATTTGTGCATTGCTGACAGATGGGAAACGGCATTTTTCGGCAGGGTGCACAAAATGGTATTTTTCGGGCAAAAAAAGTGCCAAAAATGTTGACACAGAGCCAAAAACTTGGTATAGTAAAACCGTATCATTATATATAATACTATGTTTTGTGTCTTGTTAATGCTTGATACACAAGATATTGCTTTTGAGTTTTCGGCTGCTTTCGGCGGCGGAAAATCGGCAGTGTTTTGACAGCTTTTCAAGGGCAAAAAACGGCGGCTTTTTTGCATTGGTCAGGGCGAAGAGGCGGCGGTTAAGCACAAGGCAAAGTATGGCTTCGCTGCACGCAGTGCCGTTAGCCGACGGTCAGGTCGGTTTCGGTGCGGCGGCCGAGTTTTTCCGGTGTCGGCAGCGGCGAGGTTATCGTAGGGGATGGGTCTCCCGTCCCGAGCGGACGAAACTAAATCAATCGGAGCGGGGGACGTGTCCCCTACTCGCAACCGATACGGTTGCAAATGAGCAAAACACATTTTGCGGCTTTTGCCGCATTTACCGTCCCTGCGAAATTCAACCGGAATTTTTTGCCTTTCCCGTGATTTGCGGACGGCCGATGGCCGCCCCTACGGTGGGAGGATTCCGCGTAAGCGGTGAGTTTTCAAAGCCTCCCTCATTGAGGGAGGGGGACCGCGTAAGCGGTGGAGGGAGTTACTCCCTCAGTCACTTCGTGACAGCTCCCTCGGGGAGGGAGCCTAAATGAAACCCCTGCGGCGGACGAACAAAGTTCGCCCCTACACATTCTCTAAGGAGGAAATTCGATTATGAGAATAACGAAGAAAATCATCTCATTGCTGCTCGTAGTTTCGATGCTCGCATCGTTCTTTGCTATGACCGGCTTTGAGGCGAGTGCAGCCTTAACAGGTCAGCAGAAGACCAACTTCGGCCTGCAGTTCGATGACACAACACGTAAATTCAAAGTCCTTCAGCTGTCTGATGTTCAGACGGATGTCGGCGACTCCAAAATTTCAGCAAAGACAAGAGACATCATCCGTATGGCGATGGAGCTTTACAGCCCTGACCTGATTATGCTTTCGGGCGACCAGACTCAGGGTGGTAAAGGTATTTTTGGTGACGGTTCGACCATTCCATTCAGCGATTGGCAGGACTCAATCGACAAGGTGTTTGCAACCTTTACTCCCTATATGAAACCGGGCTGTAAGGTTGTAGCTGTCCCCGGCAACCACGAGTATGATTGGCAGCACCTTGGCGACCAATGGGACTATTATAATGAGCAGAGCTGGTATCTCGACTGGGATAACAACTTCAGTACGGTTGACCTTAACGGTGAGCCCGGCGCAGGTAACGTAACTGTTGCTGCCGGTAAGGGCAGCGATAAGGTTGCTCTTAACATTGCTATGTTCAACTCCAAGGGCGACGATGAAAACGGCTACCTTCGTCCCGGCGGAGATGATGATGCTGCTTATCAGCAGATTGTTGATTGGTTTAAAGCTACCGATACAACTCTTTCAAGCAACACATACAGCTACAAGGCACAGGTGACAGGTGCAAGCTCTGCCCAGGTGCCTACCTTTGGTATGCAGCACGTTATCCTGCAGGAGATTTTCAATAGCCTTGAGGCTTGTGAAGGAAATGAAGGCATAGACAACACAATCGAGGAGACTTACACTTATAGTTACCTGTTAGATTGTGAGTATATGCGATTCAAAACTAACCTTTCATACACAGGTACACTTGGCGAGGGTCCATGTCCGTCTACACTTGGCGCAGGCTCAACCCGTGCTCTTTACGATGCACTTCTCAGCAGTGATTTTCTTGGTATGTGCTTTGGCCACGACCATCTTAACACCTTTGATATCACCGATGCTGAAGGCTTCCGTTTTCTTATGGGCGGTGCCCTTACAAGCGAGAACTATAACAACGGCGACCCGAACGTCCGTTATATGGAGTTCACACTTGATGATACCACAGGTAACGTTACACTCGAAAGTGAAATAAAGTCATATTATGATATGACAGTCAGCGATGCTGTTATCGATAACGAGCGTATCGAAGCTCTTAATGCTGACGGTGCGCAGCTTGCTAACACATTCTCGGTTCCGAGAACTATTTATGTCGGTGCAGCAGAAAATAACACAGGCGACGTACGTAACACACAGGAATTCGGTAATGTTCCTCAGGCGCAGCTTTTGGATTACAGCACAAAGAATGCTGACGATCAGGACCTTACAATTAAGGGTGCTGTTCCCACAGGTTCAACCTTCACTTACTATTCAGCAAATTGTAACGGCAGAGAGGTTTCACTTGCCGGCGATTGGGTAATCACTACCGAGGGTAGTGTAGACATCTGGGAAAACAAGATAAGCACAGATGCAAGCAATATTCTTACCATCGGTGACAGAATAGAATATATTGCACGCTATGTTACACCCGGCGGCCAGGAATATGAGATTCGCTCTGTATCTTATGTTGAAAGTATAAAGCAGCCTGCCGGTTATGCCGACTGGTCAAGAAGCTACCGTAAAGCCAGCGGTCACAGTGATCTTTTAAATGACACTACTGCAAAATCAGAAAACTGGATTGACGTTACTGCTGTTCAGACACTTTCCGGTAATAATGTATATGCTACCGCACGTGAAACGGATCCGGCTGATAACGGCGGATACAGCACCAATATTTATGTAAAATACGGTGCGGGATTTGCAAGCCCTGATGACAGAATTGTTTATCGCGACGGTGACACTCGTTTCCCCATGATGTATTACGATCCGGACAGACAGGCGGGCGGCAACGGCCTTCTTAGAATGAATGGTATTGACGACCCTGCAGCCAACGATATTTATATTGATGTATCAAGGCTTGGCCCTGTTGCAGAGAATGACCCGCGTCTTGACCTTGGTGTAAGAATCGATTACTGGCTCATGAAGGATACCGATAACGAGTTCCCCAACCATGCAGCGGGTATCGGTTTTTATGACGGTGACCTAGACTATGCTCCTAATGCTCCAGTAGTAAGTGGACTGATAGATACGGATACCGGTTCGGTTTATACTTATCAGGACCTTATAAAGGCAGAGCTTGACTCTAACGCGGGTGAAGACGGTACGCTTGATCAGGTGACAACCTTCCTCTACGATGGCTATGCTCAGCAGCAGTCAAACAGAGGTATCGGCACAACCCACGTCAACAGCAACACCGACTCCGGAACATACATCGGTAAAATCCAGGGCAATATGAAGGGTTATCCCCTTGTTGCCGATTCGGTAGAGTCACTGTATGAGCTTGACGGCGAGGATATGACCATGTTCACCGGTGTACGTGTAAAGGGTCATAACTCCTCACAGAATCAGCACATGGTTCACCTTATTGCTCCTTACTACCTCAGGTTCCATGTTTTCGATAAATCTGCAATCCGTGCTCTTGTTATGCAGGAGATTGCAAACCCCAGAATGCGCAGCGACTATCCGAAGGCCGCTGAGGGTGCCGAAAAGGCATATCTCTGGGACGATTATATGGAGGCTTTCTATGTTGCACTGTCCTACTACGCACGAACAGATGTAACAAGCCAGGATGTAATTGACCTTAACCGTAAGGTTCTTATCAACGCAATTGCTGCGCTTGAGCGTTCGAATCTCGAGCCGGATACAAGTGCAGGTCTCAGCGGTAAAGCTCCGCTTACCTCAGTTTCCGTTCCTCCTATTCTTTATGTTAACAGTAGCAAAGAAATCCAGACTTCTTCACCTTATACCGATACTAAAATTACAGTTGAGGTACCCAAGGGTGCATCCGATGTCAGAATTATGGCTCTTGCCTCCAATAGCGATGGCACGGTTCAGCTTGATGCAAAAGGCAACGAGGTTGAAAATACCAACATTAAGTTCACTGGCGGCACCGCAAACGACGACGGCACAACCACGCTTGCATTAACGAACCAGACAGCAACCGTCAGCATTGCCAGCGGCAGCACTGCTACAGCTGATACAGATGATGAAGAAATTGCCGCAGATACAACTGCTAACGGCGATGGCTATGTATACTATAAAATTACATATAAGGATGCAAACGGTAACGAGCATCAGACTTATGCTGCATCTTATGTAAGAGCAACCACTTACTATCTTGGTGAGTGGAGAATGAGAAATACAAGAGAAACCAATAGAAGATATGATTGGGGTAAAGTTAAATATTTTTATGATTATGCTTCAGCCATGTATGATGCAGAGGTGGATGCTGGTCAGGCTCTCGGTTTGAGCGGTGCATCATCTGTTGTTGCTCTTTACCCGATTCAGAGTAATGATTCATTCTCTGATATGGTTAACTATCCGCACAGTGTGCCCGGTAATATTCCTCATGGCGATTCTTCGTATATGGATGGTTCTGAGGGCGATATTGGTTGGGCAATCGGTACAGATGATAATCTTAAACACGATTACGGTAACGATCACAGCTCTTGGCGTTACAGTAACAAGGTTATTTACTATAACGATCGTGGTAGAGCCGACCAAGAGTATTGGATTGGTCTTGGTACAACATCAAAAGAATATATAGTTGCGCACTATTACTATGATAAGCAGGCAGTAGATTCGACCACAAAAATACAAACAAAAATCACTTACAAGCACGGCGGTAACTATGATACAAGCGGCAGAAATGCTGATACAAATTATAACGATACGGCCGGACGTCAGCTTTGGACTCTTAAAATAGGTGATTTGTATCAGGGTTGGCCCGGAGATGATGCAACATTAAATTCAGTAACACAAAATAATAGCCACGATGGAGCAAACTTTATTAAAACCCATACGGGTAATGTTCTCGAATATGATTCCGGTAGTACGCTTGATAATACACTTTCATCAAGCAGCGGTAATCTTTCCGGCACAATTCAGAATGAATTTGACCTTTCTTCGGTTGCGGTTGTATCAGATACAAACGGTTATAAGCGAGGCTCTAAATCTGCAGCCGGTTACATTCAGCGTTATAAAAACTTTGAAGGTCAGTGGCTGAGCTCCAGTACCGGCTACGGCTTTGTTTTCAACGCTGTTGACCGTTCAAATGCACACGAATGGATTAACAAGGCACTTACACGTTCGCTCAATGAAGCTGACCTTATGCCCGAATATTGGGCAACTTACCGCCAGGAGCTTCTCAAGGCTTATGTTGCCTGCGGTAACCTTTGGGGTAAAGACTTTGATAAGGATGCACTTGAAACCTTGATGGCCAGCGACGGTATCTATCGTCGTGCCAGCTACAAAACGCTTATTGATGCAATCAACAAAGTTGCAACAGAGGCCAACGGCACACAGCTGCTTACCCTCAACAGCGATGAATCTATCGCTGATTATGATGCACTTCTTTATAACGTATATCCCGGTGATGCAGAAAACGGAATAGCCGGCGATGATTCACGCTATGTCGGTTACCCATTCCCGAACACAATGTTTGAATCAAACGCAAGAGACCTTATCGAGCTCATTCAGGGCAGAGTTGAGGTTTATGAATCGGTTGTTATGGAAGCATCAGGCGATATAGACATTGGTGATCCGCTTGATGAATCAGTAGGTAACCTTCACCTTGCTCACATGGACTTCCGTTATGAATATCTCATTAAAGAGTATGCAGACAAAATCCTTGCAGAGTGGGAAAAGCTCAGGCTTGCTGATGCGGATTATACCGATTTCAACAAGTACGTTAACTACGTAAACTTTGACAGGCAACTTATTCGTTTCCACCGTGACGATCATGCGGCATACGCAAAGCACAGCGAAGATGCTGAGATGAGAAACTATGCGAATGAAAAGTCGCTTGATTACGCTATTTTCACAACAAAATCGCGACAGGCATTTGTTGCCGCTGTTAATCTGCCGGCTGACCAGCTCAACCTCAAGAAACCCAGCGAGCAGGCGGCAATTCCTGCTGCGGACGGCTCCGGCACAATGCCGCAGATTTATCCGAAAAATTATAACTTTACGTTCGCTTACGGCGTAGAAAACCCCGATACGACTGTATGTCTTTACAACACGGCACGTGATTATTATGAAGAGCTTGAGTTCCGCCGTGCTGTTGAGTACTATACTGAAGACGGCACTCACACCGAAGATGGTGTAACCTACTACGCTAACTACAACATGCTTGACAGAGGCTCAAGCTATTATTACACACCCATTTTCAAAACAAGCGAAAATTCACTTACCTCTGAATATTCAAACCGTGGCTATGGCGTTATCAACAAGGCGGGCCACGAGATTTATGACACCTACACTGCAGGTAACACTCCGAGTGTAGAAGTTTTAAACGGTTCAGGTGAGGTTACTAAAAAGCTTCCCCCCTGGACTGATGCTTCATGGGGTACATCAGGTTATGGCTTTGAGGATGCTTTTGTTGATACATTCTCAACTAACAGCCATTATCTTACAACAAATGCTGAAGGCAAGTATGAGTATGCACTTTATGTTGAGGATAAGATTTGTCAGGAAATAGCTAACACAGACTATTATTATGACAATCTTGTACGTACATCATTTGATATCTCACAGCTTGAAATTCAGCAGACAACTCCCGCTTACTATGAAAAGGGCGGTGCAGGATACGACGCTATTGCAGGCTACGAAATCCTTGATGCAAACGGCAATGTTCTCACAGACGGCGCACAGTGGTACAAGGAAGACGTTAATGAAGAAGCTGGCGAGGTTGCATGGAGCGATTATCTCGCTGTCAAGTCCGGTTTGCCCAGTATAATGGACGGTGCAACCCTTGCGGAAAACCAGAAAATTATTAACGATTACACTCAGAAGATTTATCAGATGCGTCAGGCCCTTGTTCTCAGACCGATGGAAGATTATAAAACTTCCACAGCTGTTCTTGATGATGCCAAGGATTTCGCATCTATCAATGATCGTGCACAGTACTATTATGATTTAGTTAATAATAAATTGGTTAAGGTGTTTAGCCTCAGACCCGGTACAGATGGCACAATCAGCCCCAATAACTATGATGCTATTGCAGGCAATGCTCCTCTTTTCAAAGATCATAATTTCTTTAAGCCTGAATATATCTCAACACTTGGCGGCCTTCTTGATAACGATGCCGGTACAGGTGTTAAGGATTTTGCAGGCAAAGATATGGCAACAAGCATAGCGGCTTATATCAGCGCTGTAAATACTTTCAAAGCAAAGTATGACGAAAATGTAGATCCTGCAAATATGAACAAGGCTGATACTTCAACACTTCAGATCTTGCTCAACAAGACTTGGATTCCTACTTATGATAAGTTTGGCGCAGGTAACTACAACAATGGTAGTTTCTTAATCGGTTCTGAGTTCGATGGTTCAAAGTGGTATTCCAACTGGGATCAGTATGACACAGCAAGAAAGAACGCTCTCAGCTTCTTCAACCAGACCGAGTTTGACGGACAGACCGTTGTCGTTACTCTTAATCCCTACGGTGATACTAAGTATCCTGCAGGCGATTTCTATGTTGACAAACAGGGCGCAGAGTTCACCGTTGATAAAACCGAAGGTTCGGCAACTTACGGTCAGCCCGTAGCTGTTGACGGTTCAGACCTTGACGGTACTGTAAATAAGGTTGCTTACGACCTTGTTGTTGCTTACTACAGACTTCAGCTCAAGAAGGTAGCTGATTCCGATGATGAAATCGGTGGCATTTCAGGCTATGAAAATATCCTTGCTGATATGAATACGAAGCTTGAACTTCTCAAGAATGCAAAAGTTGATGTTCTTACAGTTGATACGGACACGAGCTCTGCTACATTTGGTCAGCTCATAACTGTTCAGCGCAGTACATACGACGAAGCGTACATCAACACACTTCAGACATACTACAACACTGTTGCAGCTATGGAAGAAGAGGTTTATGCTTCTAACTATCTTGCGTATGTTCAGACGGTAAGCCAATTTAACACTGCATACGCTGCTCCCATAAATGCAAAAGTTTATTTTGATGGTTGGAACAGTATTTATGCTTATCTGACTATTAAAGCAGGTAGTGTAGGACCGATTGAAGATGATACAGATGTAGATGCATATTTTGCAGCTATCTTCGGTAGCAATTATAACCCGAATAATGATTATAATGGCGATTATGATTCAATAAGAGCAATACGAAATTATAAGCGTGGCATAAGTGCTTCAAGCGGAACTGATGTTCAGGATTATGTAAATGAATTACTGCAACAACTCTACAATGATTTTACCAGCGTGAATACCGAAAGTATTCCCACTCAGATTCTGACTGCTGCTAAACAGGCTGGCGATGTTATTTCCAACACATCCGGCAATGCTTATGATCCGCTTCAGCTTAATAATAGACCTCAGGTAACAGGAATCACTGAGTATACTCAGGATTCAATGGATGCTCTTGAAGCAATCATTGATGCTAACAGCACTTACAAGGTAACTTTCTGGAATGCTGAACCCTCAAAGACCGGTTATAACAATAACGCCGGTACAGTTGTTGACGGTAGCTATGCCGACAATATGTGGGCTGCTGCAGGTCTTACAACAGAGAGCGGCGTTGAATATGCTGCAGATAAGTCTGTCAACGACAGATATGTTCTCGTTAAGGGCGGCAGATTCCTTGATGCTCTTAACGATGCTATCGCTTATGCAAAGTCAGAGCTTTATGATGCAAACGGAAACGTTAAGCAGGTTGAAGTTCTCAAAGGCGACGGCACTGTTGTTCCCTACAACCTGTTCACAGCAGAGTCTGTAGCAGAGCTTAAGGTAGCAATTGCTAAGGGTGAAGGCATAACAGATGATACAACTCAGGCTGTTATTGACGGAATAGTTTTCGAGATTCTTGAAAATACAGATATTGAAAACAAGATCAACCTTCTTACAGAGGAAGAAGGATACTACGGTATTCTCACAAAGCCTGCTCAGGACGAAGGTCTTAAGTATAATGCTGCGGATTATACATATTTCCTTGAAGAGCTCGGTCTTACTTTTGAAGCGCAGAATGAATCAGCTCAGACTCTTGTTAACAGTGTTTGGGTTGACGAAGACGGCAATAAGGAATACGAGCTTAAGAATAATTTAGGTTCGACCTATTTCGGTGAAACTTGGGATGCTTATTACACAGCATATATAAATGCAGTAAATGCATTAAGAAATCTTACTGCAAAAGATCAGGCTACAATAAACAGACACACAACTGCTGTTTATGCTGCAAGAGAAGCTCTCAAGTGGAACACTATCGGTACAACAAACGACTGGACATATGCTTATGAGCTCGGTGCTAAGATTGAGCAGATTAACGCAGAAACGGTTATTGTTTACCTGTATACTAACAGCAAGCTTTCGGAAGATGGCACATACCTTACAGCTCCTTATTATACAGAACAGCCGATGAGCAAATACGGTAGTGAGGCTACAGAGGCTATTATTTCTGCATGGAATACTTTCAAGGGTAAATATCCTGCAGATGCTGATTACTCTCACTATGAACAGATGGTTCTTGACTATGCTGATCTTAAGAGAATGTATGAGAGCCTTAAGGCAAAATCAATGACAAATGACAGCGATTTTGCACAGGGTGCAAATAATCTTATTGCAGACTTCATCGGTGGCTCATATGATTACGCAACGGATACTTATACTTCCGAATATCTCGACACCAAAGCCACATACATAACCGATGCAGAAAAGGCGGCAATAGAGACACAGGAAAATGCAATTAAGGGTTACCTTAAAGAAATTGATGCTCTTCTTAACGGCAACGCAATCAGCGACAGCACAACAATAAATGTCGGTGGTACAACAAAGTCTGTAACATATATTGAAGCTCTTAATCATTACACAATGGAACTTTATAAGTATGTTACAACAACCCCCGCTCAGTATGCAGGCTTTGCTCTGGATATGAGACAGGATATGTATGATTACTTCAATACGACAATTGATGTTTGTGTTGATTCAAAGCGTAGTGCAGCTGATCCGTATGTCTATTACAAAGAGGTTAGAATTTTCCCGGTTGAAGCAGTTGATAGTGCAATGACAACAATCAGTAAAGCATTTTCAATTGAAGAAAACTGGCCAACAATCAGCCAACTCGACAGTAGTGTTGGTATCAGCAAACAGATTACAGAAACAATAAATCCAAATGATACCGAATACGAAATTTTGGACAAAGACGGTAACTCCACAGATGCTTACACTTCTGCTATCAATATTCTTAAAGAAGTTGGTGCATATTCAAAGCACTATACAAATCTTCTTGCCAGTGCCAATGCTCATACACTCGCACACGTTGAATGGCTTGCATATGACGCTGTTCTTGAAAGAAGAGGAACGATATATATTCTTGCTGATCCGGGTGAATCACCTGTGATTGATGGTGCAACATTTGCATATAGCATGGATAAAGATGTAAACCGAGACGGCGACTGGTACACAACTGATTATGGTGAAAGCGTGGGCGACAGCAAGTATTATGTTGCTGCAAGCAAGAATGCGGTTACAGGAAGCTCTAATGGCGGTTGGTTTACGGACGCTTCTTACAATATTCTGACTACCCAGCTCAATATAGCAAATACTGAAATTGCTAATTATACCGGAGATGACGGAGGATACAAACTTTACGGTGCATCAGGAACAAAAGCGGATGCAGCATACCAAAAGTTTGAAGAAATAAATCGTGTGGGTAAGTGTTGGAGTGCCGAAAACAGAGCTGCGTTTATAGCTGCTGTAGAAGCTGACCAGGCTGCAATTGATACTGTTGCCAAAGATGTCTATGAGGCTATTATAGGTCTTCAGCTTCTGCCCGCAACGGATGCTTACCGAGAGGTAGCAGGTCTTATCTATGAGGCCCTCGGCTTGATTCCGACATACAGCATAGATAATACTGTAGATGCTATTATTGAGGACGATAGTGTTGGTTCGCTTGCACCTGATAGCAAGGGTGGTCGTATATTCAATTTGGATCTTCTTGAAGAAATAGATGAGGACGACAAGACTACTGTAACTGTTAATGGCGAAACCAAATATTACGCGATAAATCTTCCCGCTAAATACAATGGTAGTACAGAAGCAGTAGAAGCTATACTTGATGTTTTGGCAGATGAAATGGATCTTAATACAGTTACCATTGATAAGCAAATTGAAGTCCTTGATTATGAAACCAACAATATTACAAGTGTCAAAGAAAAGATAATGGCTTTATTGGAAGGTCTTGAGCTTAGCTTAGCTAATCTTGGTTTAATTACTTCGCTTACAGCGGCATTCCTTTATAATAATCCGTTAAATGAAGAATCTCTTGGTTCATATGATTTGAATTCAGATTTCTTTTATCTGCATGACGATCAAGGCGTGCTTGGTAAGGAAGGCAAAGCATATGAATATAAAAATGATCCTCTTATGAAGATGGCAGGAGATGCTTATCACGCAAGCGGATTCTATGATTTTACCAAGTACACAGATGCTTCCCTTGCTGATGTAATTGATTACTTGAATAATAATGATATTATTAAATCAACTACAGCTGCCGATGCTAAAACATATAATGTTACAGAGAAGACCGGCTTTGATATTGTGTTTACGGAAGCTATCGGTGATGAGCTTTACAAAACTCCGGCTACAATGCAGCAGAAGATAGATGAGATTTATGCAGGTTTGGTATCTGTTATAAATAATCTTGAACTTCGTGCTGCAGATACAGTTGCTCTCAAGGCAGAAATAGAAGAGGCCGAAGAAATCAAGCTTAATAAAGACCTTTACGATTATGAATCTGATGAAGGTAAGGCTGCATGGAACGAGTTTATTGAGGCTTCGCAGGTTGCTTCCTCTTATGAGAATGCAACTGTAATCAATGAAAAGCAGGTAGAAGAAGCTGAAAATGAGCTCTCAAGAGCTATCAAGGCACTTAAGCTTAACGTGGACAGCTATGCTCCTGTTGTTACAATTCATAACACTCAGAGCGATCTTACAAAGTTCCATGATGCACATAAGGAACTTAAAGCCATAATTTCTGATTCTGATGATATGGTAGCTCCGTCTTATATGGAGCCCGGTCTCGGTGGATATACGCTCTACGTATATACAAACCAGATTAATCCGCACATCGTTGTTTCCCTTAAAGATGCAACAGTAGCGGCAAATGGTGATGGTAGCACAAGAGAAGTTAAGGCTTCCAAGCCTGAAAAGATGACGGTTACAGCTCAGGCTATGAGCGGTGTAACAGCAAGTGTCATTACACCTGTGTTCGATGCAAACGGTGTAGCTGAGTCTGCTCAGAAGGTTGCTATTGCCGGTGCAACAGTTGATGCTACATCTGCTTCTACTCAGACAGCAAAAACTCTCGTCAAGGATGCTGAAGGTAATGAAACTTACAACTATGCTGCAGGTTCATCAGCCTACATTGTCCTTAATCCTTCGTTTGAAGGTGTTAAAGACGGTGATCAGTCAGCGGTCGCATATAGCATCAATGCTACAGACTCAGCTGTAGAAAAGGTTGCAAACGGCGAAGACGATTTTAACATCGTTCCTAAGGAAAATTCAGCTTCAAGCCTTGGCTACACAACAGGCTCGATCGCAGCAGAAGAAATTACGGGCAATATTACCGTATTCGTTTACTACATGAATTCAATGCCTGAGGATGGTAATGACAGCGGTGTTGTTGACGGTACAGTTAATGCATCAGCAGTTCTTACAACCAATGAAAAGAACGGACTTAAGGCTGACGAATGGACTAGTCATGCAATGCTTTACAGAATGTTTGCAAAGCCTGTAAGAAGCTGGGAGTTTAGTGAAACATCTGCACAGCTTGAAAAGAAGGGTGCAGCATATTATGATCCCACCTTCGGTGAGAATAACTTTGGCAGTTTTGCTTATATTCTCGATCCTAATGCAGAATCAGGTTCGTTTGATTACGAAGTTACAGAGGCATATTTTGCTGAAAACGGTGGCGAAGCTGCTGCCAAGGAAAAGGCGATAGAGTTGCTCAAGTCGGATAACGATTATATTACTCAGTTTAACGGTTATGTTGAAACAGGTTCGACAACAGGTCAGTACGGCTACAAGCATTACGGTGCACATGATATCAACGGCCAGTATGAAAACTGG
The DNA here is from genome assembly GCA_045604525.1 of Acutalibacteraceae bacterium. GTDB lineage: Bacteria > Bacillota > Clostridia > Oscillospirales > Acutalibacteraceae > UBA8612. Next base: position 14,544 of record JAZUOH010000022.1, on the reverse strand, counting down.
GAAAAGCCGATGGGCAACATTGACAACGGTACACTCGTCTTTATCCATGTTGCAGACCGTTTTGGTAACGTATGTAACAGAATTATTGAGTGGAAAAACTACGACCCGTATGCTCCTGTTCTTTCAACGGAAGAAGCAGGTAAGGTTTCGGTAACCGAGCCCGGTGGTTCAGGTGTTGTAAAGGTTGACCTGTTCAAGGATATGGGCACGTCTGATTCTTCACTCTATATCGGCTACCTTTATGATATGCTTCATATCGAAGGTGCAACATATGCTACAGAAGGAAACAAATTCACAATTTCTGCCGGTGCAGAAAATGCTAACAAGCACTTCACTGTTGCTGTAACTGATAAAGCAGGCAACGTCAAGTCAATTCCCGTTAACACAGACGCTAACGGTGACATTGTTATTACCGTTACACAGACATTTGACAATGTTGCAAACTACAAGGCTAAGCCTATATCAAATGTTGCAACGGAATCCGGTGAGGATCTTAGTGTTATCGAGTTTGTCTTTAACGGCGAATCAACAGTTCTTCTCAACTACTCAGAGCCCACCTCAATTGTAAAGGCAGGCCCGGACGGCAACGTCTTTGCAAACAAGAAGAACGTACCGCTTAACATCATAACTAAGGCAGAGGTTGAATCCGTTAATCTTTATAATGTTGCAACAGGCGCAGAAGAAATCTGGACTGCTGAAAATGCGACAGTTAAGGATAACGGTGACGGTACTGAGACCTGGACAGTTAAGTACACCTTCGCAGAAGGCGAGCATAACTATAAGGCAACTGCAATGGTTGACGGTAAGTGGGAAGCAAGCTCGGTTGACTTTAGCTTTACAGCTACGACAAAGGAAGTAACCATTAAGATTAAAGTTATAGGTGTAGGCAAGACAGCATTCTCGTATAACAACGGTAACAACAGTAAGGTTTCTACAATGTCTGTCAAGACAGTTCCCTACGGCTCAGTTGTTAATATCAAAGCTACTCCCACTGATGAAGCTTCCGAGTTCTATTATTGGGAGAACGACTACACAAGAAGAATCATCAGCACGGCAGATACAATGGAATTTGTTGCTGTTTCAAACATGGAGCTTACTGCTCAGTTCACAACAAACGAAGTGTTTACAAACGATAAGAAGCTTGTTGTTTATGTAAACAATGCTGAAAATGTTGTTGATTCCTATGAGCTTGCAGATGGTGACGATTATAAGGTTCCCGCTGCTCCCTCACTTGCAGAGCACGTATTCAAGTCATGGAGCATGACAAAGGATGAGGTTCTTGCAAGCGAAGAAAAGCTTATTGTCGTAAGACCCATTTATTCACTTGTTGTTAAAAACACAGTTACCCTCACTGAGGGTAACTGGACAGCAACAGGTGCAGGCGAATATGAAACTGTAGGTGACGAAAGACCCGTTGCTACAGTCAGCGCTTCTGCTGCTGATGAAGCAGGTGCAGGCTTCCTCTATTGGCTTGATGCCGAGACAGGCGAAATCGCTTCTTACAACAGAACCTATACGTTCTATGTAATCAAGGATACAGAGCTTACACCGGTTTACGGCGATGCTTCTGCTGTTATGCCTGTTCCCGTTGCAAGAATTGCAACAGTCAAGTACGATGATAAGGCCGATAAAGTCAGCTTCTTTGCAGAACGTTCGGTTCCCGCAGGCTACACAATAATTCAGACAGGTATTGTTGTAACAAAGTCTGAATCTGTCGCAAGTAATGAGGATGCATTTATTCTTGATGCTTCCGGTGTTTCCAAGGGTACTTCAAAGAGCTTGTCGGCAAGCGGTTATTACTCAGCTTCCGTTTCAGCAACTTCGGGTGTAACTGCTTATGCAAGAGCATACGTGATTTATGCAAATGCTGATGGCGATATCATCCATTATTACAGCCCGGTCAGCTCATACACAGCATAACCAGGCTTAAAATCAAACAAAACGGCTCACCCAAACGGGTGAGCTGTTTTTGGAAAGAGGCAAATAAAAATGTACGAATTATCTTTTTGGGTAAACCTTTACACAAATGTGTGCAGGTGGTTTATATCGCTTATCCTAGGAATTTCGGTTGCAATACCTATGCCGGCTTATAATTTTGAAGAGTCTGTCGGCGATTCACTCGATTTAACCGTTATGAGCTATAACGTGTATATTGCGGGTGCCGGCAAAAAATCGCCCGAAAACCGTTCGGCTCTTGTAACAAAAACAATCAGCGAGCAGGCTCCGGATTCATTCGGCCTGCAGGAAGCTGACATTGCTTGGATTAACCGCATCAGCTCAGCTTTGCCCGAATATGCCTGGGTTGGTGTGGGCAGAGATGACGGCAAGGAAGACGGTGAGTTTTCGCCGGTTTTCTATCTTAAAGCTAAGTTTAATCTTATCGACAGCGGCACATTCTGGCTTTCCGAAACTCCTGATACACCTTCAAAGGGATGGGATGCTGTTTGCAGACGCATTTGCACTTGGGCATTGCTCGAGGAAAAAGAGACAGGCAAACGCTATGTTCATATGAATGCACATATGGATCATATCGGTACCCAAGCACGCAAAAACGGTGCAAAGCTTATTGCCGAGAAGGCAAGCGAATTTAATGTGCCGATAGTGCTTACGGGCGACTTCAATACTCAGGAAGGCACTGAGGCATACAACACTATTGTTTCTGCAGGCTTTATGGATACAAAGTACGTTGCAAAAGACACAATGTCGATGGGTACTTACCATAATTTCGGCATGAAGAATGTTGAGAAAAAAGGTTCTTCACCAATTGATTTCATTTTTGTTTCCTACGCAAAGGCCTCTGTTGAGAGTTATAAGGTAATCAGCGGCAAGGTTGACGGCGCATATTCATCCGACCATTATCCTGTTGTTGCAAAAATGAAGCTTTGCTATGACGGCATAGGTGAAAAAGGTATCAGAGTTATGTCGTATAACCTTCGTTTCAAAGAGCCTCTCAAGCGTTTCCAGGAGCTTACGGATGTTATTGCTTCAGTGCAGCCCGACGTAATAGGTACTCAGGAAGGTACACCCGACTGGATGCAGCTTCTTACCGATGCTTATGACGGCGTTTATGCTCACGTTGGCGTTGGCAGAGATGACGGTAAGAATGCAGGTGAGCATTCTGCAATTTTCTACCGTGTTGATAAGTTTAAAGTTGTGGACAGCGGCACGTTCTGGCTTTCACTCACACCCGATGTGCCTTCAAGCAATTGGGATTCTGCCTGCTACCGTATCTGCACGTGGGCAGTGCTTGAAAGCAAGGCGGACGGCAAGCAGTTTGCTGTGCTCAATACTCATCTTGACCACGTAAGCGTTGAGGCTATGACAAACCAGGCAAAAATTGTTGCCGATAAGGCAGACAGCTTTGATATACCCGTTGTTATTACAGGTGATTTCAATGCCACATCCGAAAGTGAAGCAATAAAAGCAGTAACAAGCCGTGGCTATGTTGATTGCTGTGTTGCTGCACCTGTAACCGATAATTCGGGCACATATAACGGCTACGAAAAGGGCAGAGACGATTATGAGAGAATTGACTACTGCTTTATCAACGACGGCTTTGAGGTTACAAAGTATGACGTAATGGACGGCATCTATGCCTCTGACCACTTTGCAATTTATGCCGACCTTCTTTTTAAGGGTGATGCCAAGTGAGCGATTTGATTCTGGCTTCAGCTTCTCCAAGGCGTAAAGAGCTTTTGTCGTTGGCAGGCTTCGATTTTGAGGTTATCACCTCCGACGTGGAAGAGGTGATTGACCCGTCTCTCAAACCGAATGAGCTTGTTATGAGCCTTGCTTCACAAAAGGCAAGAGCAGTTGCTTATAAGCATAAAGATAAAACCGTAATCGGCTCAGATACGGTTGTTGTGCTGGGCGAAAAGGTGCTCGGTAAGCCTCATTCAGCAGAAGAGGCGGTGCAGATGTTAAAATCTCTTTCGGGCAATACACACGAGGTTTTTACCGGCGTATGTCTTATAAAAGGCGAGCGTGAGCACTGCTTTTTTGAGCGCACTGCAGTTACTTTCCATCCGCTTGAGGATGAGATTATAGAGCAGTACGTTGCAAGCGGCGAATGCAACGATAAGGCAGGTGCATACGGCATCCAGGGTAAGGGCTGTGTGCTCGTAAAGGGCATTGAGGGCGATTATTTTAATGTCGTCGGTTTCCCCGTTGCACGTTTTTATAGAGAAATAAAGTCTTTTGCTTGACAAACACTTTAAAAATGCTATAATAAGCTGTAATTTGAAATTGAGTTTCAGTTTCAAATTACAGCTTTTTTCTATTACTGATTCGGGAGAAAATAAAAATGCCTGAGTACAATACAAAACAGCGTGAGCTGCTGCTGAGATTTTTTAAAGATAACGGCGACCGCCACTTTACGGCGGCTGAAATTGAATATGAGCTTGCCGCAAGAGGTGAAAAGCTCGGTAAGGCTACGCTTTACCGCAGGCTTGAAAGGCTTGTTGAAGATGGAGTTGTGCGCCGCTTTGTTTCGGATGACTCAAGGGTGAGCTGTTACCAATTTGCAGGCGGTGAGGAGTGCAAAAACCACTATCACCTCAAGTGCCTGTGCTGCGGAGAGCTGCTGCACGTGGAATGTGCTTATCTTGATGAAATGAGTAAGCATGTGCTGGCTCACCACGGCTTTAAGGTTGATACCCATAAAATTACCCTATGCGGAGAGTGTGAAAAATGCGCAGTAAAATGAAAATAATATCGCTGTTTCTTTGTGCTTTGCTCATGGTTTGCTTTGGCGCCTGCGGTAAGGATACAAACGGCGGCAAAGAAAAAAACGAAAAAATCAGCGTTGTCTGTACACTGTTCCCGCAGTATGATTTTGTGCGTGAAATTGCAGGTGACAGGGTCGATTTAACACTTCTTCTCACCCCCGGCACAGACAGCCACAGCTATGACCCGAGCCCCGTTGATATGGTGAAAATAAACGAGTGCGATTTGTTTATTTATACGGGTGAGCTTATGGAAGGCTGGGCGGCAAATATAATCGGCTCGTTGAGCGAAAATGTGAGTGTTTTAAGCCTTCCAAAACCTGCAAAGCTTGAGGAGCACAGTCTCACATATTCGAGCCACGAGGAAGAGGAGCACGACCATTCGGCAGACCCGCATATCTGGACCTCTCCTGTAAATGCAATGAATATTGTTAAAAGAATTACGGATAGGCTTTGCGAGATTGACGGCGTTAATGCCGAGTTTTACAGAGCGAACGAAAAAGCATATCTTGCTCAATTAAATGCACTCGACAGTGAAATAAGGGCAGTTGCAGATTCAGCACAGCATAAAACGGTTGTTATGTGCGACCGCTTTGCAATGCTCTATTTTTGTGAGGAATACGGACTTGATTATATTGCCGCATTCGATTCCTGCACCTCAAACACAGAGCCGAGCCCTGCTGTGATAGTTAAAATAACAAACGAAGTTGAAGCAAAAAATATACCTGCCGTTTTCTGTGCAGAGCTTTCAAACCGTAAGGTTGCCGAGGCTGTTGCACAGCGTACGGGCGTGCAGGTGCTCGAGCTTCATTCCTGCCACAATCTGTCGGCCGACGATTTTAACGCAGGTGAAAACTATATTTCACTTATGAAAAGAAATGCGGAAAATCTGAAAATTGCATTGGGTACAAAATGATGAACAAAATTATTGAAGTAAATAATCTGGCAATGAGCTACGAGCGTGAGGAAGTGCTCAGAGGTGTCAGCTTTTCACTCGGCGAGGGTGAGTGGTTGAGCGTTGTGGGCGAAAACGGCTCAGGCAAATCCACACTGCTCAAGGGCATTGCAGGCCTGCTTCCGCTTAAAGACGGAAGGATTGAATTCGGACGCGGGCTTACTCGCAAAAAAATAGGCTATCTGCCGCAGCAAACGGCTGTGCAACGTGACTTTCCCGCTTGTGTGCACGAGGTTGTGCAGTCAGGCTGTACGGGCAGCAGAGGACTTCTCGGTATGCGCTCACGTGCTGATAAACAGCGTGCTCACGATGCTATACACGAGCTTGGTATTGAGCATATTCATCACCGCCCTTATTGTGACCTTTCGGGCGGACAGCAACAGAGAGTGCTTCTTGCAAGGGCGCTTTGTGCAACGGAAAAGCTGTTGCTGCTTGATGAGCCTGTAACAGGACTTGACCCGCTTGTTTCTGCCGAGCTTTATGAGTCGATTGCGAGCCTTAACAAAAACAGGGGTGTTGCAGTCATTATGGTTTCGCACGATATTGCGGGTGCGGTAAAGCATTCAGATAAAATTCTGCATATAGGCAGGGGCGTTGAGTTCTTCGGCACAACCGAGGATTATCTTGCCTCCGACCTCGGTAAGCGCTTTGCAGGCAAGGAAGGTTAATAGTGATGAATAAATCGAACAGTGCCAGAATAATGCTGGCGGCATCAATGGCAATATTCGGCACGCTTGCTCCCTTTGTGCGAAACGTTGCTGTTTCTTCGGGCGAGCTTGCGCTTTACCGTGCCGTTATGGCGGCGGTTATAATCGGTCTTTTTCTTCTTGTGACCAAGCAGAAAATTCCTTTTGCAAGCATAAAAAAAGAAGTTCCGCTTTTGCTGTTTTCGGGTGTTGCGATGGGCTTTAATTGGATTTTGCTCTTTGAAGCTTATAAATACACAACTGTTTCTGCCGCAACGCTCAGCTACTATTTTGCACCCGTTATAGTTACGGTTGTTTGTCCGTTTATTTTTAAAGAAAAGATGACGGCAAAGCAGTGGATTTGTTTTATTATGTCAACCGTCGGTATCGTTATGATTACGGGTATTGGCGATATGAGCACGGGCTCAACTCACCTGAAGGGCATACTCTTCGGTCTGGGTGCGGCTGTGCTTTATGCAACGGTTATTCTGCTCAATAAATTTATAAAAAACGTTACGGGTATCCACCGCACGTTTATGCAGTTTATTGCGGCTGTAATTGTGCTAGTGCCCTATGTTGCGGTGACGGGCGGAGTTACACTCGGCGGTGTGGATACAAAGGGCTGGGTGTGTCTGCTTATTGTGGGCATAGTGCATACAGGTATTACATACTGTATGTATTTCTCGTCTCTCAAGGAATTGCCCGGCCAGAAGGCGGCTATTCTCAGCTATATAGACCCGCTTGTTGCGGTGCTGATTTCCGTAACGGTGCTGGGCGAAAGTATGACACTGTGGCAGGTAATCGGCGGAGCGCTTATTCTCGGTTTCACTCTGTGGAACGAAATTCCGTCAAAAAAATCAATGTCGAAATAAACAAAATAAAAACAAAACGCCGTTAAAATGCACAAATTTTGCATAAAACGGCGTTTTTGTGTTGGTAAAGTTTATAAAAAGTTTAGGTTTAGGGGCTTTACAAAATAGATTTATTATTCTAAAATAATATTATGAAAGGGAATACACAAGGTATATTACGTTATACTATTTTTGTCAAATTATTTCGGACACTTCGCATATTCCTCCGAAGGGTATGTGTTACGGGTAAATAAACCCGAGGTTGTCACGTTCTGCCGTTTCCTCTCCGAAGGGAAGCGGCAGCGTATAAAACCAAAAGGCAAGGTACCAAACGGTGCCTTGCCTTTTAATGTTTATGGTAAAACGACAGTTTTAATATTCTTCACTATGGTTTATAATGACAGATATAATGTATGGAACGGTCTTGACCGTTCAGCAGTAAAAAGCTGATACGTCGTTTAAAAGTGATAGATGCTGTGAGTTTGAACGAAGCAGGCTGACGATATCTAACCTTACTCATTTATCTGAGCGAGGGTATCATAGGCGGTAAATCAAAGTTAACTTTCAGATTTCGCTTCAATAGCCGTAATGGTGACCACACCTTTGTGTTCTGTCTGTCAAGCGGATTTTATTTCGTCAGCCGTTGTGGAGTGATTATAACCTCAAAAAGTTTTTTTGGTTACTTTTGTAACGATTGACAAAAGTAACTGCAGCTTTACGCTGCATAGCGACGTATATACTAACGAATGAAATCCGAATAAGGATTTGTATTTGCTACAGGCACATTGCTTATTGCTTAAATATCCACAGCTTCACAACTGCCATACATTCCCTTATACAGCTTGGAAGTACGGTGTACCACATTGTGCTGCTGTGTGAATGCGTTGCGTATTCAAAGCCTGCAATTTTTGCAAGCGAGCCCGCACGGTAAATGTGATAGTCATTTGTGACAAATGCAACCTCATAATCTTTGCCGAGCCTTTCGTCAAGAATCTGCTTTGAATAAACAAAGTTTTCATAAGTGCTGGTTGCCTTTTCTTCTTTGATTATTTTATCCTGTGGTATGCCTTGTGTGAGCAGATATCTTTCCATTGCAAGTGCTTCGGTTATATTCTCCTGCGGACCTTGGCCGCCGCTTACAACAATTATGATGTTGCTGTTTTCTTTGTAGCATTCGGTTGCTTCGTCAAGGCGGTTTTTAAGCCCTACGGTAAGCTGCTCACCCCGTATGCCCGAGCCGAGCACGATTAGCGCATCCTCTCTGCCACTTACGTTATCGGAAATTCCGTAAGTGAAAAGAAACACTATAAACACCGTGAGCACACTCACACCGCCCCAGAAAACACCCGTAAGCCATTTCGGCAGACGGATTCGCTCAAGGCTTACACCGTACAGCGCAAAAACTGCACCGAGCATAAGCTCGACAATTATGCCTGCGTTAAAGTTTGAAACTATAATCATCAGCACGGCATTTAGCATAAGGATTGAGCCGATTATAATAAGTGTTGCTTTTTTCTTTTTCATTTTAATAATCCCACCTTTGGCTTTCAGTTTAAATGCCAATTCTTACAAAAAAGTTAATATTATCGAACAATTATAAAACAATTTTAATGCCTCAATTAAAGCGATATAAAAAATAACAGTGATGCGGTGAGATAAGCTTAATTAACAAATTACAATTTGTTTGAATTCTGCACTCATCCCGACAAGCTGTAATTTATAACGCAATGCTATCTCACAGACAAAATATATATAAAAATATTTTATTTAAGGCGTCGATTTATGCAATAATTACTTGATAATTAAAACCGATTTATGTATAATATACGTTGAGAATAAATGGCTCAGAAAGGAGAATACAAAATGAACTATTCACATGAAGTGGAAAAAATGTGTATCGTGGCTAAAGGCCCGCATCACGGTCCCGCTCCTATCCCCGAAGAGGGCAAGTGGGTAAAGGCATACGAAATTAAGGATATCTCCGGTTTCTCACACGGTGTTGGCTGGTGTGCTCCTCAGCAGGGTACCTGCAAAATCTCTCTTAACATCAAAGAGGGTATTGTTGAAGAGGCTCTTGTTGAGACAATCGGCTGCTCAGGTATGACTCACTCCGCAGCTATGGCTGCTGAGATTCTTCCCGGCAAGACACTGCTTGAGTGCCTTAACACAGACCTTGTCTGCGACGCTATCAACGTTGCAATGCGTGAGATCTTCCTTCAGCTTGTTTACGGCAGAACTCAGTCCGCATTCTCAGAAGACGGTCTTACAATCGGCGCAGGTCTTGAGGACCTTGGTAAGGGTCTTCGTTCACAGGTTGGTACAATGTTCTCCACAAAGGCAAAGGGTGTACGTTACCTCGAAATGGCTGAGGGTTATGTTACACGCATGGCTCTTGACGAGAACGACCAGGTTATCGGCTACGAGTTTGTAAAGCTCGGCAAGATGCTTGAGGATATCCGCCACGGTGCAGACCCCGCAGAAGCATACAAGAACAATATGGGCAGCTACGGCAGATTTGCTGATGCTGCAAGATATATTGACCCCAGAGAAGAATAAGGAGGAGGGAGAACAATGGCTGTTACATTTGAAGGTAAAGAAAGAAGAATGGAAAAAATCGAGGCTTGCCTTGCTCAGTACGGCATCGAGAGCCTTGAAGCTGCCAGAGAACTCTGCCTCTCCAGAGGCATCGATGTTGAAGCTATCGTTAAGGGCACACAGCCCATCGCTTTCGACAATGCTGTCTGGGCATACACTCTCGGCGTAGCTATCGCCCTTGCACAGGGCATCGAAAATGCTGCAGACGCTTCCGCTGCTATCGGCGTAGGTCTTCAGGCATTCTGCATTCCCGGTTCAGTTGCTGAAAACCGTAAGGTTGGCCTTGGCCACGGTAACCTCGGCGCAATGCTTCTTAAGGATGAAACAAAGTGCTTTGCATTCCTTGCAGGTCACGAGTCATTTGCAGCTGCTGAAGGCGCAATCAAAATCGCTCTCACAGCTAACAAGGTTCGTACAGAGCCCCTTCGTGTTATCCTCAACGGTCTTGGCAAGGACGCTGCAATGATCATCTCCCGTATCAACGGCTTCACATACGTTGAGACAGAGTACGATTTCTACAGCGATGAGCTCAAGGTTGTAAACACAACACCTTACTCAAACGGCGACCGTGCTCTTGTTCGTTGCTTCGGTGCTAACGACGTTCTTGAAGGCGTTGCAGTTATGAAGCACGAGGGTGTTGACGTTTCCATCACAGGTAACTCAACTAACCCCACACGTTTCCAGCACCTTGTTGCAGGTACCTACAAGAAGTGGGCACTTGAAAACGGCAAGGAATACTTCTCCGTTGCTTCCGGCGGCGGCACAGGCAGAACTCTTCACCCCGATAACGTTGCTGCAGGTCCTGCTTCCTACGGTCTTACAGACTCTATGGGCAGAATGCACGGCGATGCTCAGTTTGCAGGTTCATCCTCTGTTCCTGCTCACGTTGAGATGATGGGTCTCATCGGTATGGGTAACAACCCCATGGTCGGTGCTACAGTTGCCTGCGCAGTTGCAGTTGCAGAAAGCTACAAGAAATAATTAAACTCTTTATTCAAAAGCTGTTGGGCAGAGCAATCTGCCCGACGGCTTACAGTATTATTAAGGGAGATATTAAAATGAAGAAAACTTTTCTCAAAGTAATTGCGCTGGTTATGATAGCTGCAATGCTTTTCTCACTTACAGTATCCGCTGCCGATTTCACAACAAAGTCTGACAAGACTCTTCAGTTTGACAAAGACGGCAACTTCCGTATTCTTCAGATTACCGATACACAGGATGATATGTTTGCATCCCCCGGTATGCTTCATATGATTAAGACTGCACTTGAGAAGTATCAGCCCGACATTGTTATCTTCACGGGCGACAATACATCAACAGTCAGCGCAGAAATTGATGCTAAGTATGCTCTCAAGAGCATCCTCTCAATTGTAAACGATGCAAAGGTTCCGTTTACACTTGTTTTCGGTAACCACGATGCAGAGAACGTTTCAAAAGAGTATCATATGAGCTGCTGGAGAAGCTTTGAGTACTGCCTTGCTTACGATGCAGACCCCGAAATCTACGGTATGGGCACACACAATCTTCCCGTTATGTCTTCAGACGGTAAGAAGGTTGCATACAACCTCTGGATGTTCGACTCCAATATGTATGATGCTGACGGTTACGACTACATACACGATGATCAGCTCGATTGGTATGTAAATACATCAAATGCACTCAAAGAGGCTAATGGCGGCGAGGCTGTTCCCTCACTTGCGTTCCAGCACATTGTTCCTTACGAAATCAAGGACTATGTTATTCAGACTCCCGAGCTTGACCCCAATGGCTTTATGGTTACAAACGAAGAGACAGGCGAAAAATCATACTTTGCGCTTGACCCCAACTATGCAGAAGAGGGCTCAATTCTCAGAGAGAATCCCTGTCCCTCTGCTTTCCACGGCAAGCAGATGAGTGTTCTTCAGCAGCAGGGTGACGTTAACGCCGTATTCGTAGGTCACGACCACGTTAACGACTATATAGTTCACACAAAGATGAACTCTGCAGACGGTGAGAGCATTGATATTGTCAACACTCCCGGTGCTTCCTTCCAGTCCTATGGCGACGAAGAAATGCGCGGTTGCCGTGTTATTGATATCAGCGAGGATGATACATGGAGCTACGAGACATTCTCTCCCACATTCTTTGAGGTTTGCGGCGATACAAAGGATATGAGAATTCTCTCCTTTGCTTCCGATAATATCGCACTCTACTACGTATCACTTGTGTTCAAGCTTGTTCCCTTTATCGGCGAATCGCTTCAGTCAATTTTCCTTTCAATCGCATACGATATAGCAAACAAATAAATTTTAAACGAAAGAACGGTGAAAAAGAATGCTTGAAGCTATTTATAACTTCGACCTATCCGTTTTCAGCGCAGTTTTCTCAATCGGTAACGACGTGCTCGACGTAATTATGAAGGTCATCACCACACTTGGTGACGGCTGGATTATGCCCGTATTTGCGGCAATTCTTCTTATCTTCAAGAAGACACGCAAGGCAGGTATGATGATGCTCGGTGCACTTCTCGTTATGCTTATACTCAATAACGAAATTCTCAAGCCCGTTATTGCAAGAATCCGTCCCTGCTATATGTTCAGCCTTGAAAACCTTATGAGCAGACAGCAGGCATTCTTTGAAGGCGGCAAGGAAGATATGTTCAACAGCATTGCGGAAAGAGTTAAGGAAAACCTTGTTGCTTACCCTGAACTTGCATCACGCTGGAATGCTCAGTATGTTTTCCCCGATGTTGTACATATGCCCACAAGCTGGTCTTTCCCCTCGGGCCATACATCTTCTTCATTCGCTTTTGCAACAGCAGTTGCCGCAAACAACAAGAAGATCGGCGTTGCAGCTTATGTTCTTGCTGCACTTATCGGCTTCTCACGCATTTACCTCGGTGTTCACTATTTCACCGACGTTCTTGCAGGCGCAGTGCTCGGTGTTATTTACGGCCTTATCGGTGTTGTTATAGTTAAGGCTATAGTCAAGGCAATTGTTAAGAAGAATGAAAAAGCAAAAAATTGGTTTTAATTTAAATACTTGTGAAAGGATGAATAGACATGAATAAACCTGTTCTTATCGAAACTTCAGCTCGTCACGTTCACGTTTCACGTGAGCACCTCGATATCCTCTTTGGTGAGGGCTATCAGCTCAACTATAAGAAGGAGCTTTCTCAGCCCGGTCAGTACGCTTGTGAAGAGCGTGTTGCAGTTGTAGGCTCAAAGGGCAGCTTCCCCGCAGTTTCAATTCTCGGTCCCGAAAGACCTGTTACACAGGTAGAGCTTTCAGCAACAGATGCACGCTCAATCGGTGTTGTTGCTCCCGTTCGTGAGAGCGGCGTTATCGAGGGCAGCGGCGCTTGCAAGCTTGTAGGCCCCAAGGGTGAGGTTGAAATCAGCGAGGGTGTTATCGTTGCAAAGCGTCACATTCACGCAACTCCCGAGGATGGCGAAAAGTACGGCATCAAGGACAAGCAGATTGTTTCCGTTAAGGTTGAGTCCGACGGCAGAAGCCTTGTTTTCGGCGACGTTGTTGTACGTCTTAACCCTGCATATCGCCTTGCAATGCACATTGACACAGACGAGTCAAATGCAGCATTCTGCACACCCGGTATGATGGGCGACATCATCACAGAATAAGAAATTATATTTAAAAAAGTGACTTGCATTTGTGGCACCCTCCGTAAGGAAGGTGCCACAGTTATATTCGCCTAACGGCGAGTGATATTTGAACTTCGTTCAAGTGATATTCGCTTCGCGAGTTTTAATGGCGAATATAATAACACTGAAACCGTAAGGTTTCAATATCACTTTTGCAACGCAAAAATATCACTGTGTCAAGGGCACAATATCACTATATAAAAATTACTACCCGAAAAAGAGTTGTGTTTTTCTCTTCTTCGGGTAGTTTTGTCTTATACTCTCACAAGCAGGGAATTTGTGTGCTAAATTCCGTTTTTAGTAATAATAACTGTACTCAGCAACCCTGCTCATTTGCAAGTCACTTTTTGTTATCTGTTATTGATTTTTTCTTCTACGCATTCTTTCCACCTGCGGGCTATAAGCTGATGGGCGCCTGTTGTTGGATGAACACCGTCCCACAGGAGACTAAATATGTCGGTGTGCTTTGCATATTCGTCAAACATATCCTGAAGCGGCACGAACACTGCGCCGTATTCCTCGGCAATTTCTTTTGCCGCTTTAGAATATTCGGTAATGTGTTCGGTCATATATTTGTCGTAGTTTTCGTCTTCATCCTTCGATTTGCCGAAAAAAGGCTCCATAATAACAAGCAGTGTATCCGGATTCTGCTCAAGCACCTCGTCGAGCATATAACGGTAAATTTTTTTGTATCTGTCGGGTTTTGAGCCGTGATTCCAGTGGTAGACTGAGTGGCAGTCGTTAATGCCTACAAGTATACTTAAAACGGTCGGCTTGAGGTTTATGCAATGCTCTCTCCATCTGCCGTAAAGGTCAGCAATTCGGTTGCCGCTGATACCTCTGTTAATAACCTCAATATTCTTATTAAAATTATCGGCATACATTTCGGAAGCGAGAATGTACTGATAGCCGTGACCGTGAATGTGGTTGAGGTCTTCATTTCTGCCACGGTTGCCGTCGGTTATCGAATCACCTTGAAAAAGAATAACGTCGTTGTCTTTTAATTTGAACATAGTATCACCTTGGCTGGATAGATTATGTATAATTATAGCAGGTTTAAAAATTCAAAGCAATAAAACAAAAAAATAAAGG
>JAZUOH010000021.1:0-59645 GCA_045604525.1 Acutalibacteraceae bacterium | reverse complement strand
ACTTGAACTTGCTCAGTTCAACCAGGGCCAGTATATGAAGGCCGTTGAAAGACAGGCTATGGCTGAGGTTATCAGCAAGGTTCTCTACCCTGCAGACAACCACTACGAGGGCAAGAGCCTTCGTCTCAAGCAGCAGTACTTCCTCGTGTCCGCTTCAATTCAGGATATTGTTGCACGTCACCTTCGCACCTACGGCACAATCGACAACTTTGCCGAGAAAAACGCAGTGCACATCAACGACACTCACCCCACGCTTTCAATCCCCGAGCTGATGAGAATTTTCCTCGACGAATGCGGCTACGGCTGGGACGATGCGTGGAGAATTGTAAGTAACACCGTTGCATACACAAACCATACCGTTATGAAGGAAGCTCTCGAATGCTGGAGCGAAGACCTCTTCAAGCGTCTGCTTCCCAGAATTTATCAGATTACAAAGGAAATCGACAACCGCTACAGAGGCTACGCCTGGTCAATCACACAGGATGCAGATTACGTTGAGCGCACAGCTGTTATTTCAAACGGCAGTGTACGTATGGCTAACCTCTGCGTTGTTGCAGGCCACTGTGTAAACGGTGTTTCCGCACTTCACAGCCAGATTCTCAAGGACAGCGTATTCAACGATTACTATCGCCACACACCCGAGAAGTTTACAAACGTTACAAACGGTATTGCTCACCGCCGTTGGCTCAACCAGTCCAATCCCGAGCTTACAAAATACCTAACATCACTTATCGGCGACGGCTTCACCTACAACGCAGACGAGCTTATCAACCTTCGTGAATACAAGGATGACAAGGCAGTGCTCGCAAAGCTCGGCGAAATCAAGTTCGCTAACAAAGAACGTTTTGCAAAGCTCATCAAGCAGAAGCAGGGTGTTACAATTGACCCGAATTCAATTTTTGACGTACAGGTTAAGCGACTTCACGAGTATAAGCGTCAGCATCTCAACGCACTTCAAATAGTTTCAAAATACCTTGCAATCAAGGAAAACCCCGACGGCGATTTCGTGCCCCACACATACATCTTTGCTGCAAAGGCAGCACCCGGCTACGTAGTTGCAAAGAGAATCATCAACTTTATCTGCGAGCTCGGCAAGCTTATTGACAGCGACCCCGATGTAAGAGGCAGACTCAAGGTTGTTTTTGTTGAGGATTACAACGTAACAATGGCTGAGGCACTTATGCCTGCCGCAGATATCAGCGAGCAGATTTCACTTGCAGGCACAGAGGCAAGCGGCACAGGCAACATGAAGCTTATGCTCAACGGTGCAGTAACACTCGGCACAATGGACGGTGCAAACATCGAGATTCACGAGGCTGTCGGCGAAGAAAACATCGTTATCTTCGGTATGAAGACACCAGAGGTGAACGCACTCAAGCCCAATTACAACCCTCACACATACTACGAGAATAACTCTGAAATACACAAGGTTGTAGACTTCATCAACAAGGGCATCAACGGCAAGATGTTCCCCGACGTAAGCGCATCAATCATCTACCACGACCCCTATATGGTGCTTGCTGATTTTGCAGACTACCGCCAGGCACAGCAGAAAATTGAAGAGATGTGGCTTGATAAAGAAAAGTGGAACAGAATGTCACTTATGAACATCTCCGGTGCAGGCAGATTTGCCGCTGACAGAGCAATCAACGAATATGCCGCTAACATCTGGCACACTCAGCCCGCAGTAAAGCCTGCCGCAAAGCCCGAGAAAAAGCCCGCAAAGGCTAAAGCAGAAAAGTCGGCAGAAAAGAAAACGACAAAGAAAACTGCCGCTAAAAAAAGTAAATAAAATTCTTGACAAAGCGCAGTTATAAGTCTAAAATTGAATAGATAAAACTTTTTAGTTTTAAATTCCCCTAAAAGGAGGCAAACTGTTTTGGACAGTAAAGACAGCATACCTTTATGTTGCTCAAGTTTTAAAACAAAACAGCATCCGTTCTGTGCTATGAGCTCAGATGCAATTGGCCTCCTTACATCCGGAATGTAACGGGGAAGCCAATCAGTTTTGCATTGCCCTTTCTGCACGGAAACGTTTGCAGAAAGGGTATTTTTTATGGATGAAAAGATTTTTGACGGGCTTTTCGAACTGCTAAACGACGGAAAATTCGGAACTTTGAAATCAGAGCTATCCGAAATGAATGAGGTTGACATAGCCGAGTTCTTCAGCGAGCTCGAACCCAAGCAGCAGCTGCTTGTTTTCCGCATACTGCCCAAGGATATATCGGCAGAGGTTTTTGCATATCTTGAAAGCGACGACCAGATGAACATCGTTAACTCCATCACTGACCGAGAGCTCAGTGAGCTTGTTGACGAGCTCTTCCTTGACGATACGGTGGACTTTCTTGAGGAAGTGCCTGCAAGTGTTGTAACGCGTGTTCTCAAAATTGCAGACAAGGAAACAAGACAGCTTATAAACCGCTTCCTGCGCTACCCCGAAAACAGCGCAGGCAGTATTATGACCATTGAAATGGTTCAGCTTCACGACAACATTACCGTTGCGCAAGCTATCGAGAACATCCGCAGAACAGGTATTGACAAAGAAACAATTTACACCTGTTACTGCATTGACAAAGCACGTCACCTTGTAGGCACAATAAGCCTCAGCGAGCTTATATTCAACGAAGACAGCACTCTTCTGAGCGAAATTATGGAAGAGGATGCTTCACTTATCAGCGTAAACACGCTTGACGACCAGGAATATGTTGCAGACATAATCCGTAAGTACGACCTTTTGAGCGTGCCGGTTACCGATAACGAGGGCAGGCTTGTAGGTATCGTCACTATCGACGACGCTGTTGACGTTATGGAAGAAGAGGTCACAGAGGACTTTGAAAAAATGGCCGCTATGACACCTTCGGACGATGAATATCTCAAGACAGGTGTTTTCAAGCTTGCGAAAAACAGAATCGTCTGGCTTCTTATTCTTATGATTTCCGGCACCTTTACGGGTATGATTATAGAAGGCTACGAAACCCTGCTTTCGGGCTTTGTGGCTCTCACCGCATCTATGCCTATGCTTATGGGCACGGGCGGTAACGCAGGCAGCCAGGTTTCAACGCTTATCATCCGCGGTCTTGCGGTTGGTGAAATTGAAATTAAAGACTACTTTAAAATCATACTCAAGGAGCTTCGTGTTGCCGCCGTATGCGGACTTGTGCTCGGTTTAGCAAACATTATACGAATGTATTTCTTCAGCGAAGGCACAATAGAGGTTTTCCTAGTTGTTTCGCTTGCGATGTTTATAGCAATTGTCGTTGCAAAGCTTATCGGCTGTTCACTGCCGATTTTTGCAAAAATCGTTAAGCTTGACCCTGCGCTTATGGCAGGCCCGATGATTGCAACTCTCGTCGATATCGTCACACTTGTAATTTACTTTGCACTTGCAAAAGCATTTTTGATTTAGGATAAGATTTATGCATTACATCCCCTACAACTCACGTTTACAGTTTCATAAAAACATTTTCGGTGCAATCCGTGAGGGTTGCACTGTATGTTTACGTGTAATTTTACCCCGTGATATGCAGTGCAGTGCCGTAAGGCTTGTGTGGCACCGAGACGGTGAAGCGGAGCAAAAGATAAATTTCACATGGGACTGTATGCAGGGCTACAGCGAAGAATGGTGGCGGGTTGAATTCACACCCGAAGCCGCAGGACTTTATTGGTATCATTTCGAATATGACATCCCATTCGGCAAGGGTGAAATACGCAGGGTTTCAAACGGCATAGGCAAATTCTGCAGTGACGGTGAAGACTGGCAGCTGACAGTATACGGCAAAGACCTCAAAACACCCGACCGTTTTAAAGGCGGCATAATTTACCAGATATTTCCTGACAGATTTTATAAAACGGAAGCAGAGCTAACAGACATACCTACCGACAGAATACTGCGAAGCGACTGGGGCGCACAGCCCTATTGGAGACCCGATGAAAACGGCAAGGTGCTCAACAACGATTATTTTGGCGGCAACCTTAAAGGCATAGAAGAAAAGCTTGACTATCTCGCCTCTCTGTCTGTAACCTGCATATACCTCAACCCCATATTTGAGGCACATTCAAACCATCGCTATAACACAGCAGATTACACAAAAATCGACTCGTTACTCGGCACTGAGGAGGATTTCAAATCGCTGTGCGCCAAAGCAAAGGAAAAAGGCATTGACATAATTCTCGACGGCGTTTTCAACCACACGGGCGCAGACAGCATTTACTTCAACAAAAAAGGCAGATATTCATCAATCGGTGCATACAACTCGGCAGAATCGCCCTATTACAGCTGGTATTCGTTCAGAAGCTGGCCCGACGATTATGAGAGCTGGTGGGATTTTGACACGTTGCCAAACGTCAACGAAGATTCAGACAGCTACCGCAATTTTATTTTCGGCGACGACGGTGTTATAAAAAAATGGCTTCGGCTCGGTGCGGCAGGCTGGCGGCTTGACGTTGCAGACGAATTGCCCGACAGCTTTCTTGACAAGCTCAACACCTGTGTTAAAGAAGAGAACAAAGATGCACTCATACTCGGCGAAGTGTGGGAGGATGCATCAAACAAGCTTGCCTATCACAAGCGCAGAAGATATCTGCTCGGCGGTCAGCTTGACTCGGTTATGAATTATCCGTTTGCTGATGCGATAATGTACTTTATGCGCACAGGCATTGCAAGCGGATTTACAGACAAGATAATGACGATTCTTGAGAATTATCCTCCGCAGTGCATTCCCCTGCTTATGAATCACATAGGCACACACGACACCGCAAGAGCAATAACCGCAATGGTAGGCGAAAGCTGTGAGGGACGTGACCGCAGGTGGCAGGCGGCACAAAATTTAAGTGAAGAACAGCTTGAAATAGGTATAAAGATGCTCAAAACGGCATCGGCAATACAGTTCACCTTGCCGGGTATACCCAGCATTTACTACGGTGATGAAGCAGGTATGACAGGCTACAAAGACCCGTTCAACCGCGGCTGTTACCCCTGGGGCAACGAAAACCGTGAGCTGCTGTGTTGGTACAGAGAGCTTGGCAAAATCCGAAGGGAAAGCCCCGCACTGATTGACGGCAGCTTTCACCCTGTTTCAGAGGCGGCAGGCTGTATAGCTTACGTGAGAAGCACGCAAGGGAACCGAATAATGTTAATTGCCAACCGCAACGTGCACCCGATAACCTATCACCTGCCTGAAGACTGGCACGGCGCCAAACTTCTGTTGGGCGGCACAAATATAAGCTACACAAGCGTTGAAATTCCCGCATACAGCGCAGTTATTTTAGGCAATTGACAAGTTTTAAAATTTGTGAGATAATTAAAGAAATACAAACAGCAAAGGATGAAAAATATGAAAAAAGCAGTTAAACTCCTCAGCATTTTCCTCTGCACACTTATGCTCGCACAGCTCGGTATAACAGCTTTTGCTGCTGATTCCGACTACACAATCGTATCCCCCTACGACGAGGTTGTATGGGAGGGTGAGAATGCATGGGGCGCTTACAAAGGCACACTCCACACTCACACAACCTACAGCGATGCAGACCTCAGCCTGCCCGTTATGATTAAGGGCTATTACAACAGAGGCTTTGACTTTGTTGCAAACGCTGACCACGGTGTTACAGGCGTTGAATGGAACAAAGAGCCTGCAAGACCTCTGCTTTATATGTATCAGTATCTGCTCGGCAACGAGGTAGGTCACCTTACAGACGAAGAATATGAGGCAATCACAAACGGCACATACAAGCTTGAAGACGGCACAGTAAGAAACAAGCCCATGGCTTGCATCACAGGCGCAAACGAGCTTGGTTACATAACACTCACCAAGAGCCACGTTAACGGCTACTTCCTTCCCGCAGATGTAGGTAACTGCTGGGACGGCGGCGAAAACGGCTACGAAGAGGCTGTTAAGTTTATTGACGATAACAACGGTCTTTCACACATCAACCACCCCGGCGACTGGCTTCAGTCCAACGACAACCCCGATGTTGTTAATGACCCCGAAATGGTCAAATACTTCGGCGACATTATTCTCAAGTACGATTCCTGCCTTGGCACAGAGGTTTTCAACGAGAGAAACGGCACAACAGGCTATGACAGAATTCTTTGGGATAACCTTCTTATGTACTGCCTTCCCTACGGCAAAAACGTTATCGGCTACAGCAACACCGATGCACACTGGCTTGACACAATCGATACATCATTTATGATGTTTATGATGGAAAAGAACGACCAGGAGCACGTTAAAGAAACGATGCAGAGCGGTGCATTCTTCTCAGTTACAAGAAAGCTTCGTAAGAATGACTTTGAAATCGGCCCGAAAGAGGAGCTTGATGTTGCAAACACAGATCTCCCCTTCCCGATGTTTACAAAGGTTGTAACAGAAGGCCACAAGGTTACCGTTGACTACACAGATGCAAAGCAGGTACAGTGGATTGCAGACGGTAAGGTTATCGCAAAGCAGGCTGTAAACGGCAACGGCACATACACAATTGACCTTGACAATATCGACGGCGCAGAAGATTACACCTACATCCGTGCAGAGCTTCTCGGCGATGGCGGTATGTGCATAACACAGGCATTTGTTATTGACGACGGCAGCGCTCCTCTTGAGTGGACAGAAGACGGCGAAATGACATTTATCGAAAAGTTAGTTTCATGGTTTAAGGACACTAGACTTTATGTCCTCATCCAGGAAATTGCAAGAGCAATAGGCTAAAAAATCAACCTCTGTATCGGCTGATACAGAGGTGTTTTATTTGCGGGCGATTCGTGAATCACCCCTACGCAGATGAAAAATATTTATACAGTAAAATTGTTTATACCACTCATAAGCGTTGTTTTATAATCACCGCAGATGAACTCTGCCGATATATTTTCGGGAATAGTGACGGTGAATTCTACGCCGTCGCTGTTCTTTTCATATGCAACACAAATTCTGCCGACAGGCACTGTTATATATCCACTTGCCTTGTTAAGCCCGTCAACAAGCTGTGGTGCTATTACAACCTTTTCAAAGCCTGCGCTGTCCTTAGCCTGTGAAATACCGAGCAGATACGTAAACAGATAGCGTGTTAAAGCACCGAACATCGGGTGGTTGAGCGAACGCTCGGGCAGCCAGTCCTCCCACAGAGTTGTGGCGCCGTGCTCCATCATATAACCGAATGACGGCAGCTTGCGTGAATTTATAAGGTCAAAGGCAAGCTGTGCATTGCCGCTTTCAAAAAGAATTCTCGGCAGAACGTCGGTTGCAACAATACCGGTATCAAAGCACTCTCTGTCTCGGTACTTGTCAACCGTCATTTCAAGCGTTTTTTCATCGCCCAGACCTGCATCAAGCGCAAGGCAGTTTGCACCCTGCACATCACCGCAGTAGCAATGTGTCATCGGGCTGAAATAGGCAATATCAACCATTTTTGATGCTTTTTCAATAAGCTCGGGCAGGTGTGCCGCCTGCTCTTTTTTGCCTATGATTTCCGCAAGCTCAAGCACCATTTTCATCTGCTTGATGAAAAGAACGGTATTGACATAGGTTTCGGGAATCAGAACACGGCTCTTAGTGTGAATTTCGGGCTTGTGAAGCTCGACAGGTGCGCACCAATCACCAAGGCACCATTCCTTTTCCTCACGGCATACAAGGCCGTTTTCGCTGTGATTTGACATATACTCAATGTAGCTGAGCATATTTGAAAAATACTGCTCTACAATTTCTTTTTCGCCGAAGGTTTTATAAAAGACATAGGGCACAACGACAATTGCACCGCCCCAGGCAGCAGGGCCGCCGCCACCGCCGCAGAAGGGAGTTGTGTGCTGAACGTGGCCCGTTTCCGTATCCTGACAGTCTGCAATATCGCCGAGCCACTTGCGATAGAACTCACGGCTGTCTGTCATAAGCATAACGGCCTCTGCACAGAGCTGACCGTCACCTGTATAGCCAAGACGCTCTATATGAGGGCAGTCGGAAGGCACGCCGCAGTGCATATTATCAAGCTGTGTGCGCAGGTATGTTTTATAAAGCCAGTTGAGCACCTCGCTGTCGGACTCAAAGCCGCTCGTAACCTCACAGTCGGAATGAGTTACATTGACTGTTATTATTTCGGCATTGTTTGGAACCTCTATATAGCGGAAAGCGTGCCAGCAAAAATGCGGGAAGTAGCTATCCCCTGCCGCTGTGTTTTCAAAAACCTCCTGCTGAAGCTTATCCTTATCGCCGCCGCTCGGATAAAAATCGAGGGTAAAATCGTCTTTCAGCGCATCTGCATAGCGTGCGGTAACAGTTGCACCGTCTTCTTTCGATTTTATTACGGCATAGCCCGTAATTCCCTCGCCGCAGTCATAAATGCTCGTTTTGCCAAAATCCTTTATTTTTACGGGCGAAACTGTGCGGATAACTCTGTCGGGCGGACAGGTCTGAATATAAAATTCACATTCGGGTGCATTAGCAATATCAGCATTTTCCCAATCAGAATCGTCATATCCGACAGTTGAAAAGCCCTTTTTCTCAAGCGAATAATCGTGCCTTTCGCCGCCGTAGATATTATTGAAGGTAATTTCACTTTCCGAGCATTTAACGCTCTCATCCGAATAAATTTCGCTCTTTGAACCGTCGTTATGCTCAACAGCAATTTTATAGCAGAGCTTGAGTGCACCGTAGCTTGTCCAAGTGGGGTCGCCGTCATCATCGCCGTTGTTTGTATCGTTCAGATTATACCAGCCGTTGCCGAGCTGAACTCCTATCGCATTTTTGCCGCAGGTAAGATAATCGGTAAGGTCGTAATTTACAACGTATGTACGGTAGCTCATTTTGTCCTGCCGCTCGGTGTAATGAGCACTAAGGTCTCGGTAGCAATACTGAGAAAATGCAGGCACGAGCAAATCGTCACTGACACGCTTGCCGTTTATATGAAGCTCAAAAAAGCCGAGACCGCAGATAAATATTTCTGCTTTTTTAATATTTTCAGCTTCAAATTCTGCTCTGAAAAGCGGCGAAGAAATGCTTTTATCGGCACTGAGCCATTTTGCACTGCCGAATATATCCGAATGTGTCATAATAAAAACTCCTATCAAAAAAGCCGAGGAAATCCCCCGGCTGTATTATTTTATTATAATTCTGCAATCCAGACAAGGTCGAAGGTTTCTTCGGGCTCAAGGCTCTGAATTCCGCGCTTGAGCGAAACGTCCTCATATCTTATTCTGTCGTCATTTACGCCGTACCACGGCTCAATGCAGACATAGGGTGCGTTGGGCTTTGCCCATATGCCGAGGAAGGGAGCGTCGCCGAAATCGAAACGCACACTGCGCTCGCTGTTATCGCTTTTAAGTGTGATAACATTTGAGTTGAGGTCGGAGAAAATAAGCGCATCCTCTGCAAAAAGGTCGGGTGTGAGACGAAGACGTCTGCCCTCTTCAAGCTCAACATCAAATTTTGTGCCGATGATGATATTCTCTTTATCGATCTTTTCTACCTGTGCGCCCTCTTCGCTCTCTTCAAACTCAAGATAATCACCGATAGCACAGTTAAATCCGGGATGTGCACCAAGCGAGAAAAACATTGTTTTACCGTCAAGGTTTGTGACGGTATGTGTAACCTTGATTGCTCTGCCGACAAGCTCAAAGCATACGGCAAGCTCAAATTCAAACGGGAACATCTGAAGTGTTTCTTCGTTACTGCGGAGAATAAACACTGCTCTTGCACCCTCAACGTCAGCCGCTTCAAAAAGCATTTTGCGTGCAAAACCGTGCTTGGCAAGCGGATAATCCTTGCCGTCGTAGCGGAATTTATCCTCATAAAGCTGACCGATTACGGGGAAAAGTACGGGTGCCTGACCGTACCAGATATCGGGGTTGCCCTGCCACAGATACTCAAAGCCGTCATCCTTAGTGACAAGCGAATGGAGCTGAGCACCCATATCGTCAATCTGTGCGGTAAGATATTCGTTTTCAATCGTGTAATACATTGCAAAACTCTCCTAATCTGTAAATCAAGCGTTCTGTTTCTGTCTGTATGATTCAACTTCCCAGTTTGTTATAAAATCGGAAAGCTCATCTGTCATGTGAAGCGGACCGCCGAAGGCTTCGGAATATGCTGCAACCTTTAGCGCATCATTAAACAGCATTGCCGCTGTTTCACTGCCCTTTGCTGTTGTATCAACGGCAAAGAAGCCGCAGCCCTCAATAATTATAATTTTAGGCATATAGCCCTTTTCCTCAAGATATGTGTTAACTGCACCTCTGATACAGCCGTTGCAGAAGCCGTATACGGGCTCTGCCTTGCAGTAAACGATGTGGTCGGGTGTAAAAGGCTTCATAAGCGGCTGTGCAGCCTCGGGACTTGATGCAACCTTCAGTGCCTCTGCACTCGGCTCATAGGTGATAACAGCATCCTCGCCGTAAATATCGTATATTACCTCAAAGCACTTCTGCGCCTTTTCGCCGTCGTAATCGCCGCTGTCAAAATCGGGCTCACGTGTAACAGCTGCATTGAGCTTTGACATTACGTCTGCCAGCTTGTCGCCTATCTCCTCTGTAGTGTCTGCCGCAAGGAAAATACCGTGATTCTGAAGAAGAAGCATATCGGCATCCTTACCCTTTTCTGCCTTGTAAGCAGTCATTTTATCGTAGCATATCTTTGAAAGAGTATAGCCGGGCTTGCAGGAATCTATCCATACAAATTCGTCACCGAAAAGCTTTTCAGCCTCCGCCTTGCCGTTTACAGAGCAGGTAAGACCGTTGACAAGTGCGGGATGAACGTGAAAAACAAAGGTGTGCGGAAAAATGCTGTGAAGCAGAGTTTCTACACTTGGGCGTTTATTCTCTTCACCCGCCATTTTAGAGGCTGTAAGGTCTGCAAGTGCCTGTGCCTCACGTGCATTATCATCTGTAGGATAATCCTTTGTGAAAATCTCTGCAAGGGCCGCTCTGCTCATTTTTACAAAGCCGTCTGCAGTAATTGTTGCAAGCTGTGTGCCTGAGCCCTTGATATACATAACGTCGCCGTCTTTTGCAGAGGTGTTACCGCCGCCTGCAAGGACAAGCTCTTCATTTGAGCCATAAGTATTCGATAATGTTACCAATTCATCAATAATCATTTCAATTCACCTTATTATAATAATTACAGTTATGATAAACGAATTTACAGCAAAATGCAAGTACATTTATTATGAGCGAAAAAATTTTTGCAGATTGTAGAAAAACGCTTGACAATTATTGTGCAAAAAGGTATAATCAAATCAATTTATCGAACATTTGTACTATCACCTTTCGGAGGTTTGAAAATATGGCAGACAGAATTACAGAGAAGAACAGCGCACTTGAAACAGCATTAAAGCAGATTGAAAAAAGCTACGGCAAGGGTGCCATTATGCGCCTTGGTCAGAACTGCGGTCTTAATGTCGAGGCTATCTCGACAGGCTCGCTCACGCTCGACCTTGCAACAGGCATAGGCGGTCTCCCCCGCGGCAGAATTGTAGAGATATACGGCCCCGAATCATCAGGTAAAACAACGCTTGCACTCCATGTAGTAGCAGAGGCACAGAAGGCAGGCGGCGAGGCTGCATTCATTGATGCTGAGCACGCTCTCGACCCCGTTTACGCTTCACATCTTGGCGTAGATATTGATTCCCTTCTTGTTTCACAGCCCGATAACGGTGAGCAGGCACTTGAAATTACAGAGGCACTTGTACGTTCAGGCGCACTTGACGTTGTTGTTGTGGACTCTGTTGCCGCACTTGTTCCCCGTGCAGAAATCGAGGGCGAAATGGGCGATTCACACGTCGGTCTTCACGCAAGACTTATGTCGCAGGCGCTTCGTAAGCTTGCAGGTGCAATTTCAAAATCAAACACAATTCTTATTTTCATAAACCAGCTTCGTGAGAAGGTAGGCGTTATGTACGGCAACCCCGAGGTTACAACAGGCGGCCGTGCTCTCAAATACTACGCATCGATGCGTATTGACGTGCGCAAGGCAGACCAGCTCAAGGGTGCCAACGGCGAATTTATAGGCAGCCATACAAAGGTTAAGATTGTAAAGAACAAGGTTGCTCCTCCCTTCAAGACAGCAGAGTTTGACATTATGTTCGGTAAAGGCATTGCTGTTGAGGGTGAAATCCTCGACCTTGCTGTTAATTTTGACATTGTTCACAAGAGCGGTGCTTGGTTCTCTTATAACGACGAGCGTCTTGGCCAGGGCCGTGACAACGTAAAGGAAATGATTCGCACAAACAAGGCTCTTCGTGAAGAGATTGAGGCAAAGGTAAGAGCAAGATTCGCAGAAGCAACCGAGCTTAAAAAGGCCTCTGCTCCCGAGGCTGACGATATGCCCGCCGCTCCCGCACCGGTTGTAGCTCCCCCTGCCCCCAAAGGAAAGATAAAGGCAAACCTCGACATTGCGGTAGATGACGACGAATAATGATTATTACGGCACAAAAAGGTAAAGCAAACAAGATACATATCAGCATCGACGGTGAGTACAGGCTCACCGTTGATGCTGATTTCTGGTTTTCAAGCGGATATATTTCGGGCGATGAGATTGATGAAGAGGCTTTTGGTGTTCTTGCAGACAAAGTTGCAAAACGCCGCTGCTTCAACCGTGCGCTGAATATACTTTCACGCCGCGACCACGGCGAAAGAGAGCTGTTTATAAAGCTTAAACGTGCTGACGGTGAGGCCGCCGCGGCAGATGCTGTTGAGAGAATCAAACAGCTTGGCTACATAGATGATGAGCGTTTTGCCGCAAGGCTTGCAGAAGAGCTGATCGAACGCAAGGGCTACGGCACAAGGGCAGTTTACTCGGAGCTTTTGCGCAGAGGAATTGACCGTGAAACAGCTCAAAACACAATTAACGCAATTACACTTGACGAAAGCGATAATATTAGAGTATTATTAGAAGGTAAGTTTTCACGTAAGCTCACAACAGAGAAGGGCCGAAAGCAGGTCTTCTCTGCCCTGCTCCGTCTGGGATATTCTTATTCCGACGTACGCAGTGCCATGAGCGAATACAACGAATTTAACGAGGATTTTGACTGATGAGTACAGTTGGCTTTATTTCACTCGGATGCCCCAAAAACCAGATAGACGGCGAAGGTCTGCTTGCACTTCTTGATGAGGCAGGCTTTGAAATTGCAGACCCGTACGACGGTGTTGATGCTGTTATCGTAAACACCTGCGGCTTTATTGAGTCAGCAAAAAAAGAGGCAATAGAGAATATACTTGATATGGCCGAACTCAAGGAAGAAGGCACGGTCGGCAGAATAATTGTCACGGGCTGTCTTGCCGAGAGATATAAGGATGAAATTCTCAGCGAGATTCCCGAGGTTGATGCTGTAGTGGGCATCGGTGCAAACGGCGAAATTGCAGATATCTGCCGCAGAGTTATTGACGGAGAAAGAATCGGCACATTTCCCGAAAAAGATAAGCTTCCGATGAACTGTGCACGTGTGCTCACAACTCCCGAATACTATGCATATCTCAAAATTGCAGATGGCTGTAACAACTGCTGCACCTACTGCGCAATACCCGAAATCCGAGGCAGATACCGCAGCCGTGAGATTGAAGATATAGTTGAAGAAGCAAAGAATCTTGCTGAAAAAGGCGTTAAAGAGCTTATTGTTGTGGCGCAGGACACAACGCTTTACGGCTGGGATTTATACGGCGAGCTCAAGCTTCCCGAGCTGCTCAGACAGCTCAATGACATTGACGGAATTCACTGGATAAGAATGCTTTACTGCTACCCGGATGAATTCACCGACGAGCTGATAGAGGCTATGGCAACGCTGCCCAAGGTGCTTCACTATGTTGACCTGCCGCTTCAGCACGCAGATAATGAAGTGCTTGAAAGAATGAACCGCCGTGGCACACAGCAGCAGGTAAAAGAGCTTATTGCAAAGCTGCGTGTAAGAATGCCCGACATTATAATACGAACAACCTTTATCACGGGTTTCCCCGGTGAAAGCGAAGAGGCATTCGAAAATCTTGCACTGTTTGTAAATGAAACAGAATTTGACCACCTTGGCTGTTTTGCGTATTCAGCCGAAGAAGATACACCTGCCGCAGAATTTGAAGATCAGCTTGACGAACGCACAAAGCTTCACAGGCAGGAAATTATAATGAACGACCAGTATAACATTGTGCTCGACAAGCATAATCGACTTATAGGCAAAACATTCGAAGTGCTTGTTGAGGGCTACGACGCTTACACCGACAGCTACACGGGCAGAACATATATGGATGCCCCCGAAATTGACTGCTGTGTTAAATTCACAAGCGATGACGATTACGGCGAAGGCGATTTCTGCACGGTTAAAATAATAAACACAGATGAGTACGACCTCATCGGAGAGGCTGAGTAAATGAATACACCAAACAAACTGACAGTTGCAAGAGTAATTATCACTCCGCTGTTTATGCTGGCTTTTTTGAGCTCAATCCCCCACCGCTTTCTTATCGGCGCAATTATTTTTTCCGTTGCATCGATAACGGATGCGGTTGACGGCAAGCTTGCCAGAAAAAACAACCAGGTTACGACCTTTGGCAAGTTTCTTGACCCCGTTGCTGACAAAATGCTGACCACTGCCGCACTGCTTGCCTTTATTCAGGAGGGCATCTGCGGTGCGTGGCCTGTATTTATAATTCTCACAAGAGAGTTTATCGTCACGTCAATGAGGCTTATCTCCGCTTCACAGAACATTGTTGTGCCCGCAAACATCTGGGGCAAAATAAAGACTGCAACACAGATGACGTTCACAATCGTTATTCTTCTTTGGGGCGAGCTTGTTGAGGTTTTCGGCTTCCTGCGTGAGAATTTCTATGACGTTACAAATGTTATGATTTGGATTACGGCCGCACTTGCCGCAATTTCGGGCATTGTTTACCTTGCAAAAGCTAAAAAAACAATTGACTTCTCAAAATAAAATGCATATAATATTATAAGAATATTTTCAAATGCGATGATTGGGACCAGTAACCATGCATCAGCTCATCCCAGAGAGGTGTGCACCCTGCTGAAAGCACACTGTTGAGCCGCAAGGCGAATGCACCCATGAGCACACGGGAGGAAAATTTACAGTATTCCCGTGCGGCAGGCACCGTTATCCGCCCAAGGCTTTAACGAGCCTTACCGAGTATAATGTCGGAGTGGAACCGCGACAACAATCGCCTCCGTCACCTTTTATTAAGGGTGACGGGGTTGTCTATTTGAAGAGGTGATTTAATTTGTTCAGACAGCTCAGAGAAGACATAGCCTGCGTTAAAGAGCGTGACCCTGCGGCACGCTCATCGCTCGAGATACTGTTCCTTTACCCCGGACTGCGTGCGGTAAGGATGCACCGCAAGGCTCACTTCTGCTATAACCGCAAGCTGTTCTTCCTTGCACGTATGATATCGCAGAGATGCGCCAAAAAGACGGGCATTGAAATTCACCCTGCCGCAAAAATCGGCAAAAGATTTTTTATTGACCACGGCACAGGCGTTGTTATTGGCGAAACGGCAATTATCGGCGACGATGTCACTATTTACCAGGGCGTTACGCTCGGCGGTACGGGTCACCATACGGGCAAGCGCCACCCCACAATAGGTAACAACGTGCTTATCGGTGCAGGTGCAAAGGTGCTCGGTCCGTTCAAGGTCGGTGACAACACAAACATTGCCGCAGGTGCGGTTGTGCTTGACGAAATTCCGCCCAATTCAACTGCCGTAGGCGTGCCTGCAAGAGTTGTAAAGCAAAACGGCAAGCGGGTTGACGACCTTGACCAGATTCACATCCCCGACCCGATTGCAATGGAGCTTTGCAAGATGCAGATTCAGATAGATAAGCTTAACAAAAAAATAAAATCTTTAGAAGAGGAGAAAAATAAATGAAAATTTTCAACACTCTCACACGCTCAAAGCAAGAGCTGAAAACAATTGAACCCGGTGTGCTCAAGGTTTATGCCTGCGGCCCGACTGTTTACAACTTCATCCACATCGGCAACGCAAGACCGCTTTGCGTTTTTGACGTGCTTCGCCGCTATATGGAGTACAGAGGCTACGACGTTAAATTCGTTCAGAACTTCACGGATATTGACGACAAAATTATCCGCCGTGCAAACGAGGAAGGCATCACCTACAAAGAGGTAAGCGAAAAATATATTGAGGAATTCTGGAAAGATGCAAAGGGTATGAACGTGCGTGAGGCAACCGTTCACCCCAAGGCAACAGAGAATATAGACGAAATTATCAACATCATTTCAACACTTATCGAAAAAGGCTACGCTTACGCTGTAGACGGCGACGTTTATTTCAGCCCCTCAAAATTTGACGAATACGGCAAGCTTTCACACCAGCCGCTTGAGGAGCTTGAGGCAGGCGCAAGAATCAACGTTGAAGACATCAAGCACGAGCCTATGGACTTTGCACTCTGGAAAGGCGCAAAGCCCGGTGAGCCCTATTGGGAATCCCCCTGGGGTCACGGCAGACCAGGCTGGCACATTGAGTGCTCGGCAATGGTACGCCGATACCTCGGCACAACAATTGACATTCACTGCGGCGGTCAGGACCTTATATTCCCCCACCACGAAAATGAAATTGCACAGAGTGAATGCTGCAACGGTGCTTCCTTTGCAAACTATTGGATGCACAACGGCTACATCAACGTTGACAACGTAAAGATGTCAAAATCACTCGGCAACTTCTTCACAGTCCGTGACGTTGCAGAAAAATACGGCTATGAGCCTGTACGTTACTTCCTTATTTCTTCACACTACCGCAGCCCCATCAACTACAACACCGAAATTATCGAGCAGTGCAAGGCTTCACTCGAGCGCCTTTACACCTGCCGCAACAACCTTGATTTTGCGCTTAAAAACGCCGTTGACGGCGAGCTTGACAACGAATTCAACGATAAGGTGCACGGCAGAATTCAGCAGTTTATCACCGCAATGGACGACGACCTTAACACAGCAGACGCAATTGCCGCTGTATTCGAGCTAGTAAGAGACATCAACACAGCAATTGCCGCAGGTGCAAACAAGGCAACGCTTGAGCTTGCAAGCAAGGCTTTTGATGAGCTTACAGACGTGCTCGGCCTTGTTTACAACCGCGCAAGCAGCAGCCTTGACGATGAGGTTGAGGAGCTTATTGCACAGCGTGCACAGGCAAGAAAAGACAAAAACTGGGCACTTGCCGACGAAATCAGAGACAAGATAAAGGCAATGGGAATTGTGCTTGAGGATACACCCCAGGGCGTAAAATGGCACAAGGCATAAGAGAATAAAAGTAAAACAGCTCAACCAATTGGTTGAGCTGTTTCTTTTATAAAGTATATAGCGATTCTATCCGCCTCTTATAAAAAATTGCGAGAAAGGTGACGAGATGGCATTTTCTTTATCCCGAAGGAATATGAATATATTTCGAGCGAGCAAAAAAATGTCATATTGGTGACTTTACCCGCATTATTTAATGGGTCATCTTTTCCTGCTTTACCTTATGGTCGATAACATGGCGTGAGGAAAGCTCCTTTATGATATCATCGGTTGTAATACCCATTTCAACCATCATTACCATTACGTGGTATGCAAGGTCTGCAACCTCGTAGATGGTTTCTTTTTTATCGTCGGCTTTTGCGGCGATGATAACCTCTGTTGACTCCTCGCCTACCTTCTTGAGAATTTTATCAATACCCTTTTCAAAAAGATAGCTTGTGTATGAGCCTGCAGGCGGATTTGCCTTGCGGGATTTGAGAAGCTCTTCAAGACCCTGGATTGAGAAATCCTGATAACCTTCCTTCTGATATACCGGCCTTGTAAAGCAGGAATCCGTGCCCTTGTGGCAGGCAGGTCCGTCCTTCTTTACCTTGATAACGAGAGCATCCTTATCACAGTCGGCAGTGATGCTCATAACGTGCTGGTAGTTTCCTGAGGTTTCGCCCTTGCGCCAGAGCTTCTGACGTGAGCGTGACCAGAAGCAGGTTGTGCCCTCTTCAAGTGTTATTTTGAGACTCTCTCTGTTCATATAAGCGAGAGTGAGCACCTTTTTGCTCATATAGTCCACAACAATTGCGGGAATAAGACCGTGTGAATCAAACTTGAGTTCGTCAATATTAAGCATTTTTATATCCTCACATTTATATCGTTTTTGTTAAGCTCACGCTTGAGCTCGTCTATTGTAACCTCGCCGAAGTGGAAGATTGATGCGGCAAGGCCTGCATCAACACCGGGCAGAGTTTTGAAAAGCTTTGTAAAATCGTCAATACAGCCTGCACCGCCCGAAGCAATAACGGGCACGGAAACGATATCGCAGACAGCCTCGAGCATTTCAAGGTCAAAGCCCTGCTTGACGCCATCGGTATCAATGCTGTTGACAACAATTTCGCCTGCGCCGCTGTCTACACCGAACTTAATCCATTCGAGCGCATCAATTTCGGTATTGACTCTGCCGCCGTTTTTAAAGAGCTTGAATTTGCCGTCTACACGCTTTATATCGGCAGAGAGAACAACACACTGGTCGCCGTACTTCTTCGCCGCCTGCTCGATAATAGCAGGGTTTTTGATAGCACCTGAGTTGACGCTGACCTTATCCGCACCGCATTTGAGCACACGCTCAAAATCGTCAAGCGTGGTGATACCTCCGCCGACAGTGAGCGGAATGAAAATCTTTGATGCGGCTTCCTTTAAAATATCGGTGAAAATCTGTCTGCCCTCAACAGAAGCAGTAATATCGTAGAAAACGAGCTCGTCCGCACCTGCACGGCTGTAATAATCGGCAAGCTCTACGGGCGATGAAACATCACTTAAGCCCTCAAAATTAACGCCCTTTACTACCCTGCCGTTTTTAACATCAAGGCAGGGAATTATTCTTTTTGTAATCATTTGTTATCCTCCGATGTTATCTTAACGGCATCTGCAAGGTCAATGGCACCCGTATAAAGTGCCTTGCCGAGGATTGCGCCGTAAACATTCATTTCGTTAAGCGCCTTTACATCGTCAAGTGTTGACACACCGCCCGAAGCCACCGTATCAAACTTGAAGCGCCTTGCCATTTCTCTGTAAAGCTCACGGTTTGTGCCCTGCATTGCACCGTCCTTTGAAATATCGGTGCATATAACCGTGGCAACGCCCATTGCTTCAAGCTTTTCACAAAAATCAAAGCCGTCAACCTCGGAAACGTTTGTCCAGCCGTGTGTGGCAACCTTACCGTCGAGCATATCAACACCCACTGCAATTTTATCGCCGTATTTTGCTACCATTTCAGCAACAAAATCGGGGTTTGAGATTGCAACAGTGCCGAGAATAACACGCATTACGCCTGCATCAATATACTTCTTTATTATCTCTTCGTTTCTGATACCGCCGCCTATTTCAACCTTGAGGCCGCTGTTTTTTGCAAGGTCGGCAACAATTTCAAAATTGGGGTTATCGCCATCCTTTGCTCCGTCAAGGTCAACAACGTGAAGATACTCTGCACCTGCCGCCTTGAAGCCCTTTGCGGTTTCGAGCGGATTTGTGCCGTAAACGGTCATCTGATTGTAATCGCCCTTATAAAGACGGACAACCTGTTTATCTTTTAAATCTATTGCAGGAAAAAGCTTCATAATTCACTCACCTCTTATAACTCACAGAAGGCTTTGAGGATATTAAGACCTACCTCGCCGCTCTTCTCGGGGTGGAACTGACAGCCGTAAACGTTATCCTTGGCAACAGCTGCAGTAAGCGGTGCACCGTATTCGGACACGGCAATAGTATCCTTAGCACAGTCTGCCGCATAGAACGAATGGACAAAATAAACATGGTCGCCGTTCTTAATATGTTTAAACAGCTTGCTGTCTGCGGTAAATTCGAGCGAATTCCAGCCGATATGCGGAATTTTAAGATTTGACGGAATAACGTCTGAAATAGGATTTACACTGCCGCCTATAAGACCGAGACCGGCGTGTTCGCCGTATTCAAGGCTTTTATCAAAAAGCATCTGCATACCAAGGCATATACCCATAAGGGGTTTACCCGTTTTGACCTGCTCTTTTACAACGTCTGCCATACCGCTCTCGTCAAGCTTACGCTTTGCATCCGCAAACGCACCGACGCCGGGCAGAATTATATGCGAACAGGAATCAATAATTTTTTTATCATTGGTCAGCACAACATCCTCGCCTATAAACTTGAATGAAGAATAGAGCGAAAAGATATTGCCGACACCGTAATCTATAATTGCGAGCAAGATTAAAGCACTCCCTTGGTTGACGGAATTTCGTTGGCATATTTTTCATCAATGCTGACAGCCGCACCGAGCACACGTGCAAGCGCCTTGAAGCTGCCCTCAATGATATGGTGTGTGTTTGAGCCGTAAAGAAGCTTTACGTGCAGTGTCATTTTTGCGTTACGCACAAAGCCGAGCAGGAATTCGGGCACAAGCTCTGTATCAAAATCGCCTACTGTGGGGTTGATATTGCCCAGGTCAAGGCTCAGGTGAGCTCTGCCCGAAATATCCACAGCGCACATAACAAGCGACTCGTCCATAGGAAGAATGATATCGCCGTAGCGCTTGATGCCTGCCATATTACCGAGAGCCTGCGCAAAAGCCTGGCCCAGACAAATGCCGATATCCTCGGTAGTGTGGTGATAATCAACCTGTGTATCGCCGTTGCACTTAACAAGAAGGTCAAACCTGCCGTGACGTGCAAAAAGCGTGAGCATATGGTCAAGAAAGCCGCAGCCTGTGTCAATGCTGCTCTTACCTGTACCGTCAAGGTCTAGGCTCAGCTCAATCTGTGTTTCTGCAGTGTTGCGTTTGATTTCACTTTTACGCATTTTTATCATCCTTTCCCGAAAGAATTATGTCAAGCGCATCAAGAAGAGCATCCATCTGCTCTCTTGTGCCTATTGTTATACGGAGAAAATCGGAAAGCCTTGCTTTATTGAAGAAACGAACAAGTATTCCCATATCCTTGAGCTTTTTATAAAGCTCCTCACCGCCCGCAGTATTATGAGCGGCAAAAACAAAATTTGTTTTTGAATCAAGCACTCTGAAGCCACGCTTATTAAGCTCTGCTACAGTGTACTCACGGTTTTCTATAATCTGCTGTCTTGTCTTTTCAAAGTACGGCTTATCCTTTATTGCCGCCTCGCCTGCAAGAAGTGTGAGGCGGTTTATGTTATAGGGATTTGTTGAAAAGCGGATTGTATTAAGGTCCGCTATTATCGCCTCGTTTGCAACCGCAAAGCCGAGCCTTGCACCTGCAAGCTGACGTGATTTTGAAAAGGTTTGCACAACTATGAGATTATCATATTTGCGTGTGAGCTCAACTGCACTGTCTGCACCGAAATCGACGTAGGCTTCGTCAATAACAACAATATTATCGGGGTTTGAAACAAGGATTTTTTCAATATCCTCAAGGCTTACAGCCATACCCGTCGGCGCATTGGGGTTTGCAATAACAACGGTTTTGTGTATACCGCAGTAGTCGTTAACGTCAAGCGAATAATCGTCCTTTAGAGGAATAACCTGTGCTTCAAGCCCGTAGAGGTCGGCAAAAACCGAATAAAAGCCGTAGCTTATATCGGGAAAGGCGACGGGTGTATCCTTATCGCAAAAGGCCTGGAAGATGAAAGAAAGAATTTCATCCGAACCGTTGCCGAGCACAACATTGCGCTCCCCTACGCCGTAATAATCGGCTATAGCTTTGACGGTGAGTCTGCATTCGGGGTCTGAATAAAGACGAAGCTTTGCAACCTCCGCACCGCTTACTGCTTCAAGCACTGCGGGTGACGGGTCAAACGGCGATTCGTTTGTGTTGAGTTTTATAAACTGACGGTCCTGCGGCTGTTCACCGGGGGTATAAGCCTCAAGAGCGTCAAACCTGTGGCTGAAAAATCTGCTCATAGCTGTGTTCTCCGAAAATAATTAGTCTTCAAATCTGACAGTGACGGACTTGCCGTGCGCCTGCAGACCTTCCTTCTGTGCAAAGGCATCAATTTTCTCATACACATTCTCGAGTGCGGACTCGGAATAGGAAATGAAAGATGACTTCTTTACAAAATCGTCAACGGACAGCGGACTTGAGAAGCGTGCCGTGCCGCTGGTGGGAAGAGTGTGGTTGGGGCCTGCAAAATAATCGCCGAGTGCCTCGGGACAGTTTTTGCCGAGAAAGACCGAACCTGCGTTGCGGATAAGGGGAAGCAGGTCAAACGGACGGTCTACGCACACCTCAAGATGCTCGGGTGCTATGGCATTTGACATCTCTACTGCCTTTTTAAGGTCGTCAACAACAATAATCTTGCCGTTATTATCGACCGAAGCACGTGCAATTTCCGCACGGGAAAGCTTGGGTATCTGCACCTCAAGCTCTGCACTGACAGCGTTTGCAAGCTCAATGCTGTCGGTTACAAGCACTGCGCTTGCATTCTTGTCGTGCTCTGCCTGGGAGAGCATATCGGCGGCAACATATTTCGGGTTGCAGGTGCCGTCTGCAATAACGAGGATTTCACTAGGGCCTGCAATCATATCAATTGCAACCGTGCCGAAAACCTGACGCTTTGCCTCTGCAACAAAGACGTTACCGGGGCCTACGATTTTATCGACCTTCGGAATTGTTTCGGTTGAGTAAGCAAGGGCGGCAACAGCCTGCGCACCGCCAACCTTGAATATACGGTCTACACCTGCAATTTTTGCGGCAACGAGAATTGCGGGCTTGATACCGCCGTCCTTGGAAGGCGGAGTTACCATAACAATTTCATCACAGCCTGCAAGCTTTGCAGGGATGCAGTTCATAAGAACAGATGAAGGATAGCTTGCCGTACCGCCGGGCACGTAAAGACCTACCCTCTCAAGCGGAATCACACGCTGACCGAGCACAACGCCGTCACGGGGTGTGATAACAAAGCCCGTCTTAATCTGATGACGGTGAAACTCTCGGATATTGTCTGCCGCCTCTTTGATAATATCAACAAACTCCGGCTCAAGCGCATTGAAAGCTGCTTCGATTTCATCAGCGGAAACCTCGATATTATCAAGCACTGCGCCGTCAAACTTTGCGGAATACTCTTTGAGTGCGGCATCGCCGTTTTTGCGTACGTTTGCAATAATGTCGGCGACAATTTCGCCAACCGTGTTTTTTTCTTCACTGCGGTCAAATATCTCTTCGGGCTTGAGACCGCCTTCATAAATCTTAATCATTTTCAACTACCTCTTGAAGCTTTCTGCGTATATCTGCAATCTGTTCAGATTTGAATTTTGTGCTCGCCTTGTTGGCAACGAGCCTTGCACTTATGGGCACAATTGATTCGATAACCTCAAGGTTATTCTCCTTGAGCGTTGTGCCTGTTTCTACGATATCGACTATAACGTCCGTCATTCCGAGAATGGGTGCAATTTCAATTGAGCCGTTGAGCTTACAGATTTCTATATCTCTGCCTTTTTTTGCATAGTGTGCACGGGCAATGTTGACAAACTTTGTTGCAACGCGGAGTGTCTTTTCGGGGTTATCGTGAAAAGAAGTTTTAGCGGCAACGCACATTCTGCACTTACCTGTATTCATATCAAGCAGCTCGTAAATATCGGGCTCGTACTCGAGAAGTATGTCCTTGCCAACAACGCCGATATCTGCCGCACCTCTTTCAACGTAAATTGCAACGTCGGAAGGCTTTGACCAGAAGTAGCGGACTTTATTTTCGGGATTCTCGAAAATAAGGCTTCTGTTTTTTTCACGGATTGCAGGGCAGCCGTAACCGATTTTTTCAAACATTTCGTATACTCTTTCGCCGAGTCTGCCCTTGGGCAAAGCGATATTAAGATAATCCATCGGTAACCTCAACCCCTTCCTTTGTAAGCTTTACAAGCTGTTTGTATTTAAGCCTGTCGGGCACGGTATTCATAACCTTTACGGTTTTGCCCTGTGATGTATATTCTGCCGCTGTTTTTGAAATGTCAACGGGTGAAACGTCGCCGTCGTAGCAGAGCATTACGTCAATATCATAATCCTTTTCGTGCTTTGCGTGAAGCTCGAGCAAATCGACATAAACGGCAAAGCCGATTGCCTGACAGCTTTTGCCGAGCTTTACAAGAAGGTTGTCGTATCTGCCGCCGCTGAGCACACTGCAGGGCACGGACTCGACATAGCCGCGGTAGATAACGCCGTTGTAATAGCTCATATCATTGACAATTGAGAAATCAAGGTTGATATGCTCACCCTCGCCCGAAGCCTTGAGGAAGCCGTAGAGGCTTTCAAGCTCTTCTGCCGCTTCAACCATTGCAGGTGTTGAGGCAAGCTCACGGATTTTCGGATAGGTAGATTCAAAATCGCCGTAAATTTCGCACAGAGCCGCAATACGCTTTGCTGTTTCTTCCGCAACACCGTATCTCTCACAGCTTGAAAGAAGCTCGTGTGTATCCTTTTTACCGAGGAAGGTGATAATCTTCTCCTTGCGGCTGTCGGAAAGACCCGCTTCATCAAGCAGAGCGGAAACAAAGCCCATGTGCGAAATATCGAGCACATATCTGTCGCTTATAGAGCGAAGGCTCTTTGCGGCAAGAAGCACAACCTCACCGAGGGTGTAGGCATCAATATCGCCGATATACTCAAGGCCGAGCTGTGTGATTTCCTTATACTCCTTCGTATCTCTCGAAGCTCTGTAAACGTTCTCTTTGTAGTAAAGCTTCTGTGCCTCGCCCTCTTTTGCGTTTTTGGCAATTGAAAGTGTGATATCGGGCTTTAGCGCATAGAGCTTGCCGTTGAGGTCGGTAAAGGTGATGATGTTCTCTGTTGAGAGAAATTTTTTATATTCAAGATAGAGGTCGTATTCCTCAAACTTGCTCATTTTGAAACGCTTATAGCCCATCTGCTCATAGAGCATACGAAGGTCATAAAGCGTTTTATCGGTAAAATTATAACTGCCCATTTGCTAAAAATCTCCTTAAAGAAGTTTCTCAACATCCGCAAGACGGATTCGCTTTGACACAATGTATGTGTGACGCTTATCGTCGGGTGTGAAAATGCCGTAGGTTGAGGTGACAAAAGTACCGTCCTCAAGCACAACGTTGCCGCAGTAGCCGCAGTCGCCGTTTGCAACTATGTCGGGCTCGTTTTGATAGTTTAAGTAAGTATGCGCAATTTTTATGCGGTACTGGCCCTCTCTGCCGTTTTTAAGATCGTCGTAAGTGCCGACCCAGGCAATCCAGCCCTCGCTGTACCAGCCTCGGCGGTCGTGTCCTTTTTCTTTGAACTTCTTGTTCTTTTCCGGGTCACGCTCAATTGAGCGGAAGGTTATGATAAGTCTGCCGTCGGGCAGATAGTCTGCCTTATGTCGTTCACCGTTGAGTGCGGCGGGAAGCTCGACAGGCTCGGACCAGGTTTTGCCCTCATCGTTTGAAAAAGTGATAAGCGAATTTATCTTTTTCGTGTTACTTCTGGTGAGCAGGCACAGCTCGTCACCCTTGCCCGAGTCAGAGCGTATGCACTCAACCTCGCACATATTGCTGCCCTTTTCTGTTTTGCGGTATTTTGCAAAGTACTTTTCGGGCTTTGACCACTGCATTCTGCCGTCTTTATCAAAGCTGAGTATTGTTTTGTAGTTATGAAAATGTCTGTCGTGGAAAAGTGCCATCCATTTATCGACAAACTCACCGTTTTCCTTGAGCCTTGTGAGAGAAGCCATAGCAACAATGGTATTCATACCCTTGTAGAAAAGCTCAAACTCGCTCCAGGTTTCACCCTCGTCGCAGGAAAGTGAGCAGTTGAAGCCGCCCGTTGTAGGCTCTGTGCCCCATTTGGGGTTTCCGCAGACAAGCAGAAGCTTATCGGGTGTATCAGGGTCACAGAATTCAAGACGGTAAACAGTAGGTGTTTCTCTTGAACCCTCCCAGGATTTCGGCGGATTCTTTACTCCCTCGCCGAAGGTAACGCCGCCGTCTTTACTGATGCGTGAAAGCGCAGCACCCTTACCGTGACCCTTGGGGAAGAAGGTAAGTATATCACCGTTTTTGAGCAGTACGGAATCGGGATGGCCGAGATAGCCTTCGCCCGGGTCAACAACAGTCTGCTCAAAAAGGTATTTAAGCTCGTCCGGTGTATTTTCCGGCATACGTGACAAATCAACCTGTTTTATTGAATAATTTCTGCCCTTTGATTTAATTTTGAAAAAGCTCATTGTATAACACCATCCTCAAAAAGTTTTTCTGCAAAGCGTACGGATGCCATAGCATCCTTACAGTAGCAGTCGGCACCGATTTGTGCGGCATATTCTTCTGTCAGCACAGCACCGCCGACCATAATTTTACAGTTGTGATCACTGCGAAGAAGCGAAATTGTATCTGCCATATTGGGCACCGTTGTTGTCATCAGTGCACTAAGACCGACAAGCTTAACGTTATCTGCCTTTGCACGCTCGGCAATAGCTTGCGGCGAAACATCTTTGCCCAAATCAATTACGTCGTAGCCGTAGTTTTCGAGCAGAACCTTTACGATATTTTTGCCTATATCGTGAACATCGCCCTTGACGGTGGCAAGAATAATTCTGCCCTTTGCGCCTGCGCTTTCACCGCTTGATAAAATACGTGTCTTTATAACATCAAACGCCGCTGTTGCCGCCTTTGCCGAAAGCAGAAGCTGAGGCAGGAAGAGTTTTTTTTCTTCAAAAAGCCTGCCCGTTTCATCAAGCGCAGGAATAAGCAGGCTGTCGATTATTTCGAGTGCAGTTTTCTCTGCCAGAAGCTTTTCGGTAATTGATGCCGCCTTTTCTCCCAAGCCTTTAACAACTGCTGATTTAAGGTCATCCGCATCGGCAGTTACCTGTTTTTTCGTTTCAACAACAATCTGCGGTTTTTCTTCGGGAATGCTGTTGTTTGCAATATACTCAAGACAACCTGAATCGTAAGCACAAAGCGCATTAAACGAATAGTAAGCATCCATCATAGCTTTGTTAAGAGGATTGATGATGCCTGCGCTCAGGCCTTTCTGCATTGCAAGGGTGAAGAACGCTGAATTTATTTTTTCACGGTTAGGTAAGCCGAAAGAGATATTTGAAACACCAAGCACACTGTGCACGTGAAGCTCATTTTTCAGCACGTCAAGAGCCTCAAGAGTGGGCATTGCGCCGTTGTCGCTTGTGCTGATTGTCATTGTCAGCGGGTCGATAATTATATCTGATTTATCTATGCCGTACTCGGCGGCACGGTCTATTATTCGCTTTGCGATTTTAATTCTGCCCTCGGCTGTTTCGGGAATACCGTTTTCATCAAGCGTAAGGCCGACTACCATTGCGCCGTATTTTGCCGCAAGAGGTAACACTGCCGAAAGCGATTCCTCCGAGCCGTTTACTGAATTTATAAGCGGCTTGCCCGCATAAACACGAAGTGCTTTTTCAAGTGCGGTTACATTTGCAGTATCAATCTGAAGCGGAAGAGTTGTAACCTGCTGTATGCGCTTAATTGCACGGTTGAGCACTGACACCTCGTCAATTTCGGAAATACCGACGTTGACATCGAGAATATCTGCGCCTGCCGCCTGCTGTGACACAGCCTCGTCACAAAGATACTCAAGGTTACCCTCACGAAGTGCCGCCTTGAGCTTAGGCTTGCCCGTGGGATTTATACGCTCACCGATAAGCAGGGTTTTATCATCAAAAAACACTGTCTGACATCTTGAAGAAACAAAGCTTCTACGCTCTGCCTTGTCGGGCTTGAAAATCCCCATAGGCTTGCAGGCTTCAACAACCGCACCGATATGCGCAGGTGTTGTGCCGCAGCAGCCGCCTATTGCCGCACAGCCGAGACTTACGAGCCTCTTGGCACTTTCGGCAAATTTAACGGGGTCTACGTCGTACACCGTTTTGCCGTCAATAACACTCGGCATACCTGCGTTTGAATTGACAAGCACGGGAAGCTTTGTGAAAGAGAGAAGTGACGGCACAAACTGAAGCATTTTATCGGGACCGAAGCCGCAGTTGAGGCCTACACCGTCTGCACCGAGGCTTTCGATAAGAGCGGCGGCGGTAATAATATCCGCACCGTTCATAAGTCTGCCGTCTTCATCAACGGTAAAGGTAACAACTACGGGCAGAGAAGAATTTTCTTTTGCGGCAAGCACAGCCGCTTTAATTTCTGCCGTATCGGTCATTGTTTCGATAAGTATAAAATCGGCACCTGCTTTTTCGCCTGCAATAACAGTGCGGGCAAAGCCGCTGTATGCATCATCAAAGCTGAGTGTGCCGAAGGGCTCAAGAAGCTCGCCCATAGAGGTCATATCAAGGGCAACAAAAGCCTCTTTGCCGCTTTCTGCCACAGCCTCTTTTGCAATTTTCACACCTGCGTTTGTAATTTCCTCGCAGGTGTAATCGCCGCCCGAGGGGGCAGAAAAAGTGTTGGCGGTAATAATATCACAGCCGCATTCAAGATACTGAGCGTGAACGCTCTTAACCTTTTCGGGCTGTTCTATGCTCCAGTAATCGGCACGCTTGCCTACGGGCAGACCAAGCGACTGCAGCATTGTGCCCATTGCACCGTCGCAGAAAAGCAGACGGGAGCCGAACTGCTCTTTAAAACTCATTTAAGCGCGCCTCACTTTCCGATAATGTCAGAGAGATTTGCCTTAATAGCGGCTGCTATATCGGGCTTGTTCATTGTATAGATATGTATGTTATTCACACCGCTTGCAACAAGGTCTATTATCTGCTCGGTGGCATAGGCTATACCTGCCTGCTTCATTGCCGCAGGGTCGTGAGCAAATCTGTCGGCAATAGCCTTAAACGGAAGCGGAATGCCCGAGCCGGAAAGAGATACTATTCTGTCAAGCTGTGAGCTGTTTGTGACGGGCATAATGCCTGCAACAATCGGCACGTTGATGCCTGCCGCAAGAAGGCGGTACATAAATTTATAGAAAACGTTGTTGTCAAAAAACATCTGTGTGGTGAAAAACTGACAGCCGCTTTCCGCCTTGATTTTAAGACCGTCAAGGTCGGCAGAAACGCTTGCCGATTCGGGATGGCACTCGGGGTAGCAGGCACCGCCTATACAGAAATCGCCGTGTTTTTTGATAAGAGATATAAGCTCGCTTGCGTGAGTGAAAGCGCCGGGCACCGAAAGCTCGCCCCTGTCACCTCTTAATGCAAGAATGTTTTCGATTTTATTTTCCTTGAGGCTGTCGATTATGGAAACAAGCCTTTCTTCATCGGTAGAAAGACAGGTAAGGTGTGCAAGAGCGGTGACACCGCAGTTTTCAACCTCTCGGCTAAGGTCAACGGTATATTCGCTCGTGCCGCCGCCGGCACCGTAGGTAACACTCATAAAAGACGGTGAGAGCTGCGCAATATCACGTACAACCTGCTTTACAGCGGAAAGCCTGCCCCACTCCTTTGGCGGAAAAAGCTCGAAAGAGAGATTGACCTTACCGTTATTGAGGATATCGATTACTTTCACGAAAAAACACCGCCCCAAAGTAATTATAAAATATATTATAATATAGCATAATATATAAGGATATGCAAACAAAATTTAGCATAAAGCTACAATTCGTCAGTTAGCAAAATTTTGCGGTATTTAAGCACCGTTTTTATGTATATTTTTACGCTTTACTGCGTTAAAACCTCTGTAAAATTGCGTTGCATTTACAATTTTTTTACAAATATGCATTGCAGATATTGTTCTTTTAAGATAAAATAGAAAAGTTAAGAAACTAACATTATCTAATACAAAAAGGAGGACGGATAATGAAAAAGATATTAAGATATCTCAAATATGCCGCAGGCTACGTTGCGCTGAGCATTATTTTGCTTATTGTTCAGGCACTTTCAGAGCTTATGCTGCCCACAATGATGCAAAGCCTTATTGACGACGGCATTATTGCGCTAAACGGCCGTGAAGGCCAGATGGCATTCATAATCTCAAAAGGCTTGCAGATGCTCGGCGTTGCTCTGCTATGCGTTTTTGCGGCAATCGGTGTAAACTATTTTTCCACCAAAACATCGTCCATTATTTCAAGAAAAATGCGACACGATGTTTTTGAGCGTGTATCTCAGTTTTCAAACACTGAGCTCGACAGATTCTCAACCGCATCACTTATCACACGAACGACAAACGACGTTCAGCAGGTGCAGTTCATCCTCAGCGGCGGTGTGAGATTCATATTCTTCGCTCCCATTATGGGTATAGGCAGTATTACTCTTGCACTCAGCAAGAGCTTATCAATGAGCTGGATTCTTGCCGTTGC
Organism: Acutalibacteraceae bacterium; assembly: GCA_045604525.1. Classification (GTDB taxonomy): domain Bacteria; phylum Bacillota; class Clostridia; order Oscillospirales; family Acutalibacteraceae; genus UBA8612. The sequence continues at coordinate 29,499 of JAZUOH010000021.1, read as the reverse complement.
GGTATCCTGCCTGCTGATTATGCTCGGCATCGGCCTTTCTGCGGCACTGCCGAAAATCAAAATACTGCAAAAGCTCATAGACCGCCTCAACCTTGTCAGCCGTGAAAACCTTTCGGGCCTTATGGTAATAAGGGCCTTCGGCAATGAAAAGCACGAAGAAGAGCGCTTTGAAGAATCAAACAAAGAGCTGAGAATGACTAACCGCTTTGTTATGAGAACGGTTTCGCTTGTTCAGCCGATGATGACGATAATTATGAACTTCACGGGTGTTGCGGTTGTATGGCTCGGCTCACATTCAATTATTGAAGGCTCACTTGAAATCGGCGATATGATGGCTTATATTCAGTACGCAATGCACGTAATTATGTCGTTCCTTTTCGTTGCGATGATATTTATAAACATTCCCAGAGCTATGGTTTCAATAAACCGTGTAAGCGAAATACTTAACACCGAGCCATCAATAAGTAACCCCGAAGAGCCCAAGGTGCTCGAAAACACAAAGGGAATTATTGAGTTTGACAACGTTTCTTTCAGATATGACAATGCTGACGACTGCGTGCTCAGCAATATTTCGTTCACCGCTCTGCCCGGTCAGACTACGGCATTTATCGGCTCAACAGGCTCGGGCAAATCAACGCTTATAAACCTCATCCCCCGTTTTTATGACGTAACAGAGGGTAAAATTACGTTTGACGGCATTGATATACGTGAGCTTTCACTGCACAGCCTGCGTGAAAACATAGGCTTTGTGCCGCAAAAGGGAATACTTTTCAGCGGCACGATAGAAACTAATATGCAGATTGGCAAGCCCGATGCCGACACAGAGCTTATAGGCAAAGCCCTTTCAACCGCACAGGCACGCTTTGTTGCAGATATGGAAAACGGCATCTATTCCGAAATATCGCAGGGCGGCACAAATGTCAGCGGCGGTCAGCGACAGCGTCTTGCAATTGCACGTGCGCTTGTAAAACAGTCGCCCGTATATATTTTTGACGACAGCTTCTCTGCCCTCGACCTGAAAACAGATGCGGCGCTGAGAAAAGCACTCAAGACCTACACGGCAGATGCAACCGTGCTTATTGTCGCACAGCGTGTGAGCACGATTATGAACGCAGAGCAGATTATAGTGCTCAACGAAGGCAGAATAGTCGGCAAGGGCACCCACAAAGAGCTGCTTAAGAACTGCGAGGAATACAGAGAAATTGCAGAATCACAGCTTGCAAAGGAGGAGTTGGAATGAGCAAAAAAACAAAACGCCCCGCTCCCCCACCCGGCAAGCACGGCCCGGGAGGCAAGCCAGTTGAAAAGGCAAAGGATTTCAAGGGCACGGTAAAAAAGCTTCTTAAATTCATTGCACCCTTCAAACACAGATTTATAGCAGTAATCATACTTGCGGCGGCATCGTCACTGTTTACGGTTTTCGGCCCTAAGGTGCTTGAGGGCGCAACAAACGAGGTTGCAGACGGTGTGTTTAGAATGATAAACGGCACAGGCACAATCAATCTTGAAAAGGTCGGCAGCATACTTTTGTTTGCGCTTGGCGTATACTTTATAAGTGCACTTTTCAATTATCTGCAGTCATTTATTATGGCTGGTGTCACAACGAGACTTTCGTTTGACCTCAGAAACAGCATTATGCAGAAAATAAACCGTCTGCCGCTCAATTTTTTCCACAAGCAGAGCCAAGGTGATGTACTTTCACGAATCACAAATGACGTTGATACTCTTGAGCAAGCACTCACACAGAGCATAACGCAGTTTGCAACATCAGTAACTACGCTTATCGGTATTCTTTCTATGATGCTTATCACAAGCCCGTTGCTTACACTTATAATTGTGCTGACAGTGCCTGTTTCACTTATAATAGTGCGCAACGTTGTCAAGCTCTCACAGCCTCACTTCCGCAAGCAGCAGAAATACCTCGGCGCAGTAAACGGACACATTGAAGAAATGTACGGTGCACACCTTGTTGTAAAGGCCTTCAACGGTGAAGAACGCTCAATTGAAGAGTTTGACGAGCTCAACGGCGAGCTTGCGGAAAACGCAAGAAAAGCAGAATTTCTCTCCGGACTTATGATGCCGCTTATGGGCTTTGTAGGCAATTTCGGCTACGTGCTCGTATGCGTTGCAGGTGCAATTCTCGCCTCCGGCGGTTCGATGAAAATAGGCGGAATTCAGGCAATGCTTCAGTATGTCAGAAACTTCAATCAACCTATAAATCAGCTTGCAAACATCTCGGCACAGCTTCAGCGAATGGCCGCTGCGGCAGAACGTGTATTTGAATTTCTTGACGAAAAGGAAGAGGATGATTCGCAGGCAAAGCTCAAGGTAAGCGACGTTGAAATTGAAGGCAACATCACCTTTGACCACGTTAAATTCGGCTATGAAGATACAGACAAAATTGTTATAACCGATTTCTCGGCAAAGGTTAAAAGCGGACAGAAAATTGCAATTGTCGGCCCGACCGGTGCAGGCAAAACCACAATGGTAAAGCTGCTTATGCGTTATCACGAGCTGACGGACGGCGCAATTTATATTGACGGGCACAACCTTACGGACTTTGACAGGCACGACCTGAGAAGTAAATTCGGTATGGTGCTTCAAGATACCTGGCTTTACAGCGGCACGATTATGGAAAACATTCGCTACGGTAAGCTCGACGCTACCGACGAAGAGGTTATAAAAGCCGCTAAAACCGCGCAGGTTGACCATTTTGTACGCACTTTGCCGGACGGCTACAACATGGAGCTTAATGAAGAAACAACCAACATTTCGCAGGGTCAGAAACAGCTTCTCACAATCGCAAGAGCCATTCTTGCCGACCCTAAAATACTGATTCTCGACGAAGCGACAAGCTCAGTTGACACGAGAACAGAGATTCTGATTCAGCGTGCAATGGATAACCTTATGAAGGGCAGAACAAGCTTTATCATTGCCCACCGACTTTCAACAATACGCAATGCAGACCTCATACTCTGCATGAACAACGGTGACATTGTTGAACAGGGCAACCACGATGAGCTTATGGCACTCGGCGGATTTTACGCCAACCTTTACAACAGCCAGTTTGAAAGAACGGTATCATAACAATAAAAACCGCAGTCGGTTGACTGCGGTTTTTTTATGCTTAATATACCGAAAATTCTTTGATTGTGGCGAATTTTCGTGTTTTTAATATTACGAGCTTAATACGGCGTGTGCGTATCGGATATTTAAATTCGCAAATACGCTTCCTGCCAATAACCGTGCCTGTTTCCATCTTTTTCCACTTGCCTTCAACCTCGACGTAAAGTGCAAATTTTTCTATCTGCTGGCCGGTTTCTATGTTTTCGCAGAGCACAACACGGTCTGCATCATAATCGTCTCCCATATCAAGGATAAGCTCGGCTTCCTTCGGGTCGTTACCTGAATGCCAGTAGCCCTGCTTATCCGGCAGAGCTCTTGTGGGTGAATGCAAATCATCAAGCTGACAGCTGCCCTGCATTGACGAATCAACAGCAAGATTATCCTCAAAATGAAGCGAAAGCACCGCGCCGAAGGTAGCAAGTGTTTCAATATCCTTCTCACCTATCACACCGTCCGGCTGAGGAGTAAGACCGAGCAGAAAATTCGCATTGCCGCCTACAGAGCCGTTATAAACCTTCTCAAGCTTGGAAAGCGGCTTGATTGAAAGCACCTGACCCTGTTTATAAAACCAGCTGTCACGCAAAGGCATTGAAACCTCGGCAGGATAGAATATAAAATCCTCACAGCGCTTGATTTTGCGTCTGCTTGCAATATCAGTCTGTGTGAAATTGACGGGTGCTTTGCCGACAGAAATCTTCTTATCGGAATCGGGGTCAACAGCCCTATAATAAGCGGGCACAACGCTCCACTCGCTTATACGGCAGACACCTGCATTATTGCCGCACCAGCGAATATCGGGGCCGCAGTTTGTGATTGCGGCATTCGGCTGAAGCTCACGGATGAGCTTGAAATATCCTTCCCAATCGTACTGCTGAATTCTGCCGTTTTTGCGCTTATCAACAGCACCGTCAAGGCTGACGCAGAATATCTCTCCGTAATTCGTCAGAAGCTCTCTGAGCAGATTTTTGAAGAAAATATCGTATTCCTTACCTTTGCCGAAGCTTGGCTCGTGATAATCAAGCGGAGACAGCGAAATGCCGAACTTCATACCGTATTTGCGGCACGCATCGCTCACAGCACGCACAACGTCGCCCTCACCATCAAGCCAACAGCTTGATTTGACCGAATAATCGGTATGCTCGGTAGGCCAAAGGCAGAAGCCGTCATGGTGCTTACAGTTGAGCAAAAGGCCCGTCATACCCGTGCGCTTTGCAATCCTAACCCACTGCTCTGCATCAAATGCGGTTGGGTTAAAAAGGTCGGGCTCCTCAAAACCCGTACCCTCATCACGGCCTGTGAATGTATTCATACCAAAATTTATAATACCGTTGAACTCGGTTGCCATAAAGTCAAGCTGGCGCTTGGTAGGCACAGCCGCAACGGCTTTCTCAAGATAATCTACTGACATAGCTTACCCTTTCAGACAAAATCTTTTTTTACAAGTGCATCAACAAGTGTGGGGTTGAACTCAAAAGCGGCAACATCACCGACCTTGCAGTCGATACCCGTAACGTCGATTATAAGGTCTGTAAGACCGACCTTGCCGATAACCTGAGCCTTTTTGCCGCAGATAACACAGCTGAAGCTCTGGTCTGCGCCAAAGCGTTTAACCTTGCGCAAAATAGAATTCACCTTATCGGAATTTGTAAAAGCAACCTCTGTTTTGCTCAGACCGTAGCCGTCGCAGGTGCCCAGCGGCACAACGGCAGCCTTTGTCTCCTTTGTGGTTTTATACGCTTCGCCGTAGCCGACAAAGTGACCTGCAGGCAGAGTTTTGATTGATATAACCTCGCACTCCATAAAGCCGACCTTTTCAAGACCCGGCTTATTGGGCACTGCAATTCTGCCAAGCAATGCAGAGCCGAGGCGCACTGCATCAAAATGATACTCGGGATATTTAACTGCACCTGCAGAAGAGCAGATGTGCTTTTTAAGACCCTTAAAGCCCACCGCTTCAATTGCCGCAACAGCCGTGTTAAAACGGCTTACCTGCAGCTTTACAGACGAAGAATCGGGCGAAAAAGCGTTGTAGAAATGAGAATAAACACCCTCGAAGCTGATATTTCCACACTCTTTTAAAGCCTTGATTATATCGTCCTCTTCGCCGGGCATAAAGCCGAAACGGGCAAAGCCGGTATCGAGCATAATATGAGCCGATACCTTTTTATCCTTTGCGGCACAGTTGAGAAGCTTTGCAGTGTTCAGAGAATCAACAGTTGCCGTAATATCAAGCTCTGCGCATTTGTTTGCACTCGCCTCATCAAAAGGAGGGCTGAGCAGCAAAATCGCAGTACCAATGCCGTTTTCACGAAGTGCAACAGCCTCTTCAAGCCTTGAAACAGCGAGCGTTTTAACACCGTTTTCACACAGCAGCCTTGCCATAGGCAAAAGCCCGAGACCGTAGCCGTTGCCCTTTATAACGCCGACAACCTCGGCCGTCGGGCAGTGCGTACGCATTTTATTGAGATTTGAAACAATAAAATCCTTCTGTACAACGTATCTCATAAAAGCTTAATGACCCTTTCTCAGCTTTTTGCGAAGCTTCTGAGCAATCTCCATTGCGTTATATATAAGCGGATTGTAGACGTAGTAAAAATCGCCGATAAACTCGGTAATTTCGGGGCAGAAGCCCTTCTTGAAGCGGTAGAGACCGTAGAGAGGATTATTCTCGTCAAGGTCACCTGAAATGCCTCTGAAATCATAAATACGGCAGTTATTTTCAACCGACCAGCGAATCATCTCCCATTGGAGCAGATAGTTTGGCATCTTGTTACGCTCTTCGTTTGAAGATGCGCCGTAGAGATACCACACCTTATCGCCGCAAAGCAGTGCAAGCGTGCCTGCAATCGCCTTGCCCTCACTATATGCCATATAGATACGTGCATTATCACCGTAGGCCTCAACCATACGTCTGAAATAGTCTGCAGGGCGGATTGAGAAATTATCTCTCTCGCCTGTTTCGACCATTATTCTGTGAAATTCTTCTGCCGCCTCTGCGCCCTTGATTACAACCTCAACGTTGTTCTTTTTGGCAACACGCACCTTATAACGGTGGCGTGAGTGGAAGGAGGCAAAAACCTCATCCTCCGTTTTGCCCTCCACGTCAAGGCGGATTACGAAACGGGGCTGAATACCCTCAAAATTCTTTGAGCGCGGGCCAACCTTAAAGCCGTAATCAACGGCAATTTTCTCGTACTCGGTATCGTCAATTTTCGTGTCCGTATCAACCTGGAGCACATAGCCGCCGAACTCCTTTGCAAGCTGCTTTGCGCCGTCCATAAGCTCTTTGAAAACAGCCTTATCGTGCAAATCGCATACGGGACCCCTGGGAGCATAAAGCATACTGAAAGGCAGACCGCCGGGCAGACGGCGGATAATAACCGCCATCGTGCCCTTGATATTGCCCTGTTCATCGCGGCAGATTATACCGCGCCATATCCAATTGTTTTTAACCTTTGCCCATGCACTCTGCTGCATAAAGTGACCCTTTGGGTGGCTTGCCACGAAGGCATCAAACTCTGCAGCCGCATCGGCCTTAATAATCTCTGTCAAATCAAAAACCTATCCTTAAAAAATTTTATTAGTTAACAGCTATTGCCTGGGGGAACTCGTCGTTGCCTGCACCCATAGCAAGAGCAAGGCGGCGGGAAACCTCTTTGTTCTTGATAGCCTCGCCGTCTTTGACAAAGGTATCAGAGCCGTATACAGCAAGAGGAACGTCTACACCCGAGTGTGAGCCGGAATTGAACTTGAACGTACCGTCGTTCTCACGGGAGATTGCGCCTGTTTCGTGGTCAGCGGTGATGATAACAAGTGTATCACCCTTTTCCTTTGCGTAATCCATAGCAATACCGCAAGCCTTATCGAACTCAAGAGCTGCCTTCTTCATATCTGCTTCTTCGTTGCTGTGTGAGTGCTTGTCAATATGTGCGCCCTCTACCATAAGGAAGAAGCCGTCAGCATCGTCGTCAAGCATATCAATAGCCTTTTCAGTAAGAGATGAAAGGTTGGGAGAATCTGCGCCTGTGTCAGAATTCCAGAGATTGCCGGGGAAAGCACCGAATGAGCGGTCACCCTCCTTGAGAGCATTGAATTCAGCTGTGTTATTGACAAGAGTCCAGCCGTATTCGTTTGCCCATTCGTCTGTAACAAGGCCGTTATCCTGAGCCCAGAGAAGGTCAAGCGAGGATTCTTCAATCTGCTGTCTTGTAATTTCAACATCCTCGTCACGGTCGAAAACGTGAGCTGAGAAAGAAGAAGGAGTTGCACCGGAGTTATAGTCAGATGTGACAACGCCCGTCATTCTGCCTGTTGAATAAGCAAACTCAGAAAGGTTCATTGCAACAAAAGCAACACCGTATTGGTCCTGCGGGAATACGCCGAGGGCACCGTTTGATGTGCGTGTTGCGCAGGCAAGAGCTGTGCCGCCTGCTGCTGAGTCTGTAACGGCTGCATTTGATGAACGTGTTTTGGAGGAACCTATATGCTCAGCCTTGGAGAAAATGTTTGCATCAATATCGTATTCATCCTCCATCCAATAAAGATGGTTGTATCCCATACCGTCGCCTATCATAATAATTACGTTTTTGAATTCGCCGGGGTCTGCATTCTGCTTTTCGTTAGCTGAATAGGTCAGCGAAAGGTTGACCGTAAGAAGTGCGGCAAGCAGAGCCGAAATACCTTTGAATAAAAAAGAGCCTTTGATGAAGTTTACAAAACCTAACATTGTTATACCTCCGCAAAATAAATTTTTACCAATAAATTATAGACCTATTTAACTTTTATGTCAATAAAATAATATAAAAATAAAGGTGTTGTATTTTTTTAAAATTATGCTATACTAATATGGATAATGTTTACAAATCGGCTTCAAGGAGGTAAATCACTATGTCAAAAAAGCCATACTATATCACAACCGCTATTGCTTACACTTCACGTAAGCCGCACATCGGCAACTCTTACGAAATTGTCTTAACCGATGCAATAGCACGCTTCAAGCGAATGCAGGGCTATGACGTATTCTTCCAGACCGGCACAGACGAGCACGGCCAGAAGATTGAAGAATACGCAAAAGAAGCAGGCATATCCCCGAAGGAATATGTTGACAAGGTTGCAGGCGAAATTAAGGACATCTGCGACAGACTCAACACAACATACGATAAGTTTATCCGCACAACAGACGATTATCACGAGAAGTGCGTGCAGAAGATTTTCAAAAAGCTGTATGACCAGGGTGACATCTACAAGAGCGAATATGAGGGCTGGTACTGCGTGCCCTGCGAAAGCTTTTTTACAGACAGCCAGCTTGTTGACGGCAAGTGCCCTGACTGTGGCAGAGAGGTACGCAAGGAGAAGGAAGAAACATATTTCCTCCGCCTTTCAAAATATCAGAAGCAGCTTGAGCAGTATATTGAAGAAAACCCCAACTTCATTTATCCCGAAAGCCGTAAGAAGGAAATGCTCAACAACTTTATCAAGCCAGGTCTTCAGGACCTTTGCGTTTCACGTTCAACATTCAAATGGGGTGTGCCCGTAACATTTGATGACAAGCACGTAATTTATGTGTGGATTGATGCTCTTTCAAACTACATCACAGGTCTCGGTTATGACCCCGACGGCAGCAGTGAGCAGTATAAAAAATATTGGCCTGCAGACGTGCACATCATCGGTAAGGACATTGTACGTTTCCACACAATCTACTGGCCGATTATGCTTATGGCACTCGGCGAGCCGCTCCCCAAGCAGGTTTACGGCCACCCGTGGCTTATGGTCGGTGCAGACAAGATGTCAAAATCCAGAGGCAACGTTATCTATGCAGACGACCTTGCAGACCGTTTCGGCGTTGACGCTGTAAGATACTATCTGCTTGCCGAAATGCCCCACGCACAGGACGGCTCACTCACCTATGAAACACTTATTGAGCGTTACAATTCAGACCTTGCAAACACACTTGGCAACCTTGTAAACCGCTGTGTTGCAATGGTCAAGAAGTATTTCGACGGTGTACTCCCCGCTCCGACAGCACCCGAAGCACTTGACAGCGAGCTTAAGACGGTTGCACTTGAATCCGTCGGCAAATGTGCCGCAAAGATGGACAGCTACTGCATTGCAGACGCAGTCAATGAGGTAATGGCTGTTGCAAAGCGCTCCAACAAATACATCGACGAAACAATGCCCTGGGCACTTGCAAAGGACGAAGAAAAGAAAGAGCGTCTCGGCACTGTAATGTACAACCTTATTGAAAGCATCCGCTTTATTGCCGTACAGCTCAAGCCCTTTATGCCCGAAACAGCCGACAAGATTTTTGCACAGATTGGCTGCAGCATTGACAGCTACGAGAGCCTTAATGAATTCGGTGCAACACCTGCAGGCACAGTTATGGGTGAGGCCGCTCCCCTCTTTGGCAGAATTGATGCAGAAAAGCTGCTTGCAGAAATTGAAGCAGAAAACGCCGCAAAGGCTGCAAAGGAAGAAGAAAAGAATCCCGCATTCGAAGAGATGCCGCAGATTCCGATTGACGATTTCGCAAAAGTTGACCTTCGCGTAGCTAAGGTTGTTGACTGCAAACCCGTCAAAAAGGCAAAGAAGCTGCTTGAGCTCACCCTTGACGACGGCACAGGCACACCCCGCACCGTTGCAAGCGGCATTGCGCTCTACTACAAGCCGGAGGAGCTTATAGGTCACAACGTAATTGTTGTTGCAAACCTCAAGCCCGCTACACTCTGCGGTGTTGAAAGCAGAGGTATGATTCTTGCAGGCGGCGAAGACGACGTTAAGGTTGTTTTTGTTGACTACCTTGAGCCCGGCACAAAAATCAGATGACATACACAGGTATATTTGACACACACGCACACTATGATGACGAGTGTTTTGACGAAGACAGATTCGAACTGTTTGAAGAAATGCTCTCATCGAGTGTATGCGGTATAATTAACTGCGGCTGTACCGTAAAGAGCAGTGAAACGAGCATTGAATTTGCCGAAAAATATCCGCAGATTTATGCGGCGGTGGGTATTCATCCGCAGAATGCAGCAGAGGAAAGTGCAGACGCACTGCAAAAAATCGAAGAGCTTGCAAAGCACGAAAGAGTGGTTGCAATCGGCGAAATCGGCCTTGATTACCACTACGATTACACGCCGAAAGAAATGCAGCTCGATTACTTCGAAAAGCAGATTTTGCTTGCAAAAAAGCTTGATTTGCCTGTAATTGTGCACGACAGAGAGGCTCATCAGGACTGCGTTGAAATGCTGTTAAAGCACAGGCCGAAGGGTGTTATGCACTACTTTTCGGGCAGTGTTGAAACAGCAAAGCAGCTGACCGATATCGGATTTTACATCGGGCTCGGCGGCAGTGTAACATTCAAAAACGCGCGCAAGCCTGCCGAGGTTGCCGCAAGCATTGACCTCGACAGACTTCTACTTGAAACAGACTGCCCGTATATGACACCCGTACCCTTCAGAGGCAGGAGGAACAACTCTGCACTGATTGTGCACACGGCAGAAAAAATTGCAGAACTGCGTGGAATTACCGCTCAGGAAGTCATTGACAGAGCAAGGGAAAACGCATATAAATTGTTTAATATTAAATGAGAAAAGCAGAGTTGATTTTTACATCAACTCTGCTGTTTTTTTATAATTATTCTACCGTTATGTTTGCGCCTATTTCACAGTTTTCTGCGAGGTTTGCATTCATAACGGTGATGGGCTTATCTGCGCTGACAGATACGACCTTGCCGTTTTCCCACCTGAACGAAAGCTGTATGCCGCCTGTTACGATGTTTTCGATTTCGCCGTTTTTCCAATCGGGCGGAAGTGCAGGCAAAAGCTCTGCCTTGCCGTTTTCGCTGTAAAGGAGAAGTGAATTAACGCCTGCGACAAAGCCGAAGTTACCGTCAATCTGGAAAAGGAAGGGCGGATGAGTATCAAACAGGTTTGAGAATACTGAATAAGTGAGCATGTTTGTAATAATTTCCTGTGCTGTTTCGGGCTCGTGAAGTGTGCCTGCAAGGCAGATTGCCCATGCTGCGGACCAGCCGATATAATGCTCCCAATTCTTCTTGCGGAAGTGGTAAAGCTCACGCACCCACTCACGCTCTGTTTCATTCTCATAATACTTTATTGTGTTTGAGGGATAAAGAGCGTAGAGCGGTGAGAAATGTCTGTGACCGGGCTCGTGAAGCTCACGCTCCTGTGACCACTCCATAATTCCGTAGCTGTCACGCTTATACGGTCTGAGCTTTGCAAGCTTTTCTTCAACCTGCTCGGCAAGCTCACCCTCTGACTCAAAGTCGAGATACGCAAGCAAACCTGCCTTTGCAACAGCCATATCAAATGCACAGCCGTAATCAACCGCAATTGCTCTGCCGCCGTATTTATATTCGTTTTCGGGTGAGGTTGAGGGAGCAATTACATACTCGCCGTTATGCTCTACAAGATAGTCGTTTATAAACTCTGCAGAAGCCTTGACTGAATAGAAAATCTTATCTTTATATTCATCAAGACCGCCGTTTTTATAGTGAGTATAAACCTCGTTTACAAGCCAAGCACCGCAAAGAGGAGCATACATAAAGCATGGGCCGCCCTTTGCAGGCCACGTCATACGCCAAAGGTCCGAATTATGGTTGGCACAAGCACCCTTACAGCCGTAGTTTACCCTTGCTGTTTCCCTGCCCTGCTGCATAAGCTCGTAAACCATATTTACAAGCGGCTCTGCACACTCTGCCATATTTGCAGATGTTGCGGGCCAATAGTTCATTTCAGTGTTGATATTTACCGTATAGTTACTGCTCCACGGCGGACGCACCCTTGCATTCCAGATGCCCTGGAGGTTAAGCGGCTGACCCCCCTTACGGCTGCCTGCAATCATAAGGTATTTGCCGAAGTTATAGAAAAGCTCAACAAGCTTGGGGTCAGGGTTACCCTTCTTGGCTGTTTTAAGCAGATTGACCGTACAATCCTCATTTGTGCCGCCGATTGAAAAACGCTGTCTGTCAAAAATTGACTTATAATCTGCAATATGACGTGCAAGAAGCTTATCATAATCTGTTTCGGTTTTGTTAAGCGCCTCTACACACTGAGCACAGACCTTTTCCTTATCGGTTTCGGGCATTTTATCGCAGCCGAGGAAGCCTGTTTTTGTGGTTGCGAGAATGGTGATATTCTTTGCTTTTTTGACAGTGATTTTCTTGCCGTTATCGCTCACTTTACCGTCAGCAATAATCTTAACAGCAAGGCAGAAAGCCATAGCCTTACCCTGGTCATACATAACCGCATTCGGAATTTTGCCGAGATAGCTCGGCATTGCAACGTCGGGCGCATTACCGTAAAGACAGAGTATACCGTCTTTGACAACACTCTTGTGGTGAAGCTTTGACGTTACGGAAATAACTGCATCGGTCTTATCCTTCGCCTTCATTCTGTAAACCACAACATCGTCGGGGTTTGAGGCAAATGCAGTGCGTGTTTCACACTTTGTAGAAACGGTATGTACGGCATTATCAATATCAAGCTCACGGCGGTAGCCGCAGGTGCTCTTACTGCCGAAATTGATTTTGATATCGCCGAGCGGCATATACGCTTCGCTGTAGCCGCCGTCCATTTCGTTTTCAATTATATCGTGAGCTTCATCCTGCTTGCCTGCAAAAATAAGCTCTCGCACCTTAGCAAGATTCTCAAGGCTTTTTGGGTTATTGTAATTATGCGGATAACCCGACCAGAGCGTAACGTCGTTAAAGCAGAGAATTTCTCTCTTCCTGCCGCCGAAAATCATTACACCGGTGTGGCCGTTACCTATCGGCAAAGCTTCATTCCAAAGAGCTGCCTGTTTTTTGTACCAAAGCTTGTTCATTTTTATTCTCCTATCAGTTTTTTGTATTGAATGTTACTGTGAACGTAATTTTTCCGTCGAATATTTTTGCGTCAATATCAGCCTTATGTGACTTTACAATGGCACCCGCAATAGAAAGGCCTATGCCATATCCGCCCGTCTGACGTGAGCGTGATTTTTCCGACCTGTAAAAGCGGTCGAAAAGCCTGTCGGTATCAACCTCAGTGCCCGGTGACAAAGCGTTTACTGTTTCAAGGATAACCTGTCTGTTCTTTTTATAAAGATTAAGCTGAATTTTCGAGCCCACCGGAGCATATTTCACAGCATTGTCAAGCAAAATACTTGTAAGCTCCGCAATTGATTTTTCATTACCCCATACAGTCAGTGTCGGCTGAACTTCAGCATAAAGACGCTTTTCCGATGTATATGCAAGCGTTGAAAAAGAAGCTACCGTAGCCGAAACGATATCGCTAATCTGCACCTCTGAAAAGCCTTCCTTCGGCTTTTCCTCCGCCTTTGAGAGAACGAGCAGATTTTTTATAAGGTCAGACAAACGGTTGGTCTGATTGTGTATGGAGGTAAGCCATTCGTTTTCGCCGTACATCATCTCAAGCACTTCCGTATTTGCGGAAATTATTGAAATAGGTGTTTTTAGCTCGTGACCTGCATCGGTAATAAACTGCTTTTGCCTTATTGCATTTTCTGCCATGGGACGAACAGCACGCTTTGAAAACGGTATTACTATCGCCAGAAGCAGCAAAAAATAAACCAAACCCATTATAAACGACGTGGTAACCGTAAGCCCGATTGTAACAAGCTCATCGCTTATATCCATAAAATAAACCGTCATTCCGTAATCCTCGGAATAATCTATAAGATATTGGTAATTGCTGTGGATATAGCCTGCCATATCGCTGGTTTTCAATGCATCAATAGCAAAGGTCTGCGCCGTTTGCTTATCAATTGCCGAAATATGGTCAATATTTACCGTTTCCACTTCGCCGTCGGTTGTAAAGCGCACATAAAAGAAACGGGTTGTGTATGAAATTTCAGATTCAAGAGCGTGTGTTTCGTTGAGCGGATTGAGATAATCCAGCAAATCTGCACGGTAATCTGAAGAAGCATCAATTATAACGCCGTTGTTTTCAGCAATGCTGTCAAGAAGCTGTGTGTTCTTAGTGTGCATATTTACAATAATCAGCAAATTTACGGACACGAGCACCACTGCAAGCAAAGCAAATGCCGACACCATTATAGAAACGATAAAGCGGCTTCTCAGCTGTCTTATCATCCGATATTACCTCGTTTATCCTCAAGATAATATCCTGCGTTTCGTGTTGCCTTTATCTCAACATCAGCACCAATTGAGGCAAGCTTTTTGCGAAGATTGGAAACGTAAACCCAGACAACACTGCTTTCTGTTTCGGAATCGTAACCCCATATCCGCTCCATAAACTGCTCAACGGAAATAAGTCTGTTAGGGCTTGTTATAAGCATTTCAAGCATTTGATACTCTTTGCCCACCAGACGTATATTATTAGCCCCGCAGGTAAGCTCAAAGGTTTCACGGTTGAGGCTGATGTTACCTGCGGTAATTGTATTCGGCACAAAATCTGCCTTGCGGCGTGTAATTGCACGCACACGGGCAAGAAGCTCACCCATTGCAAACGGCTTTGAAAGGTAGTCGTCAGCACCTGCATCAAGGCCGGTTATTCTGTCCTCCACCTCAGATTTGGCGGTAAGAATCATTACCGGAGTAGAAATTCCGTTGCTGCGGATTTTTGCAAGCACATCAAGACCGTTCATTTCGGGCATCATAAGGTCAAGAAGAATTGCATCGTAATTGCCCGTCATAGCCCAGTCGAGCGCAGACACACCGTCATAAACCGCATCAACCGAATAATTATTGTGTTTTAGTATGGCAACTATTGCGTTGGAAAGCTCTCTTTCGTCTTCAGCAAGAAGAAGTCTCATAAAAACACCTGCCTTGTATGATATACTAACTGATTATATCATAAATTATTAAATAGTTATATAGTTTTTTGAAAATACTTTTATAAAAGTAAAGCAAAAAAGCATCAGCCGGAGCCAAAGTGCCCCGGCTGACGCAAACGCAAACCTATCACTCGAAATAACTTGAGTTATCCCTCGTTAGTTTTATATTACACCCATTTCCTTAAGCAAAGCTTAAGAATTCCTAAAAGAAATATTTTTTTCGAACAATAAAAAACATTTGATACTTTCTGAAAATATGGTATAATACAGAAAATGAAAGGAGATACTTAATATGGCAAATATCGACAACACCGCTTTTTTCAAGCTTTCATACGGCCTTTTTGTTCTTACATCCAACGACGGCAACAAAAATAACGGCTGCATTATAAACACCTGTATGCAGATAACCGACAGCACTAAGCAGATTTGTATCTGTGTTAACAAAGCAAATTACACAGCTAAGACAATAAGCAACGCAAAAAAGTTCTGCGTGAGCATTCTTACTGAAAAGGCTCCCTTCTCGCTCTTTGAGCGTTTCGGCTTCAAAAGCGGAAAGGACACTGACAAATTTGCCGATTTTGATACCTATGCTCTTTCCGCCAACGGTCTGCCATATCTCACAGCCTACTGCAACGCATACATCTGCGCAGATGTAACACAGGAAATTGACTGCGGCACACACCTTATGTTTATTGCCACCGTCAATGAAGCCGTTAAGTTCAGCGACGAAAAGAGTGTAACTTATGAATATTACTTTGCAAACATCAAGCCCAAGCCCCAGCCTCAAAAGAAAAAGGGCTATGTCTGCAAAATCTGCGGCTATGTGCACGAGGGCGAAGAGCTTCCGCCGGATTTTGTCTGTCCCTGGTGCAAGCACGGTGCAGAGGATTTTGAGCCGTTAGCATAAAAAAACACACCGCTCTGTCAAATCAATGACAGAGCGGTGAACTTTTTGATATGATATTAACCGAAGATTTCAGCAATAAGATTAAGCGGAAGAAGACCGAGAATGATTCTTACAAGATTATCACAGATAAAGCTTGCAACTATGCCCCAGTCAAAGAAGAAGCCTCTCTCCTCTGCCTCGGGTGCGCCGTCATAATCAAGCACAAATGCCTGTGAGTAAACAACACCGCCTGTGCCGTAAGCTTCCGCACGGACGTAGCTGCCTATTTTATCGGAATAATCGTCAAGGTCAATTGTATCTCCTACGTGGATAACCTTGCCGTCTGCAATCCAGTGAATTACAAGTGCATTTTCTGCCTGCATAGAAATTGTATCCTCTGCTTCATCAACCTTTACGTTTGTGAAAAGAGGTCTTGCAGTGCCTTCGGGTGCTTCGTATTTCTGACCGTCTTCGCCGTTTGCCATTTCCTGCTCGCTCTGAGCAACTATAGCGTCAAGCGTTGCAGCAAATGCAAGAGCCTCTGCGCCGCCGACAGCCTTAAGCTCATCACGAAGTGTTACAAGCTCGTCAAAATTGCCCACATACTTACTTGCGGCAAAGAATGCGCCGTCTTCCATATTCTCTTTG
Source organism: Acutalibacteraceae bacterium (assembly GCA_045604525.1). Lineage (GTDB taxonomy): Bacteria > Bacillota > Clostridia > Oscillospirales > Acutalibacteraceae > UBA8612. The sequence continues at coordinate 13,019 of JAZUOH010000021.1, read as the reverse complement.
AGATTTGCAGAGGTGAGAGATTCCATATAGTGCATTGTGTAGCCGGAATCGACAATTTCAAGGTTGTGTGCATCTGATGTTGCAATTGCAAAAACGTTTCTGCCATGAGGGATGATGTCCTGAAGAAGAATATCCCAGAGCTTTCTGTCAAAACGTGTTCTGCTGTCGCCCTTGCTGTTGATATCAATACCAATGCAGGTATCGTACTTGAGAAGAAGATTCTCAAACTTATTTATTTTGTAGTTGTAGGAGAAGTTATCCTTATTATAAGCATCTGCAGTGTAAATTTCATCACGTGCGTTTGTATATTCGCCGGGATGATTGATAACAGAAAGACCGCCAAGACCGTCAATAGCGCTGATAACAGATTCATATTCGCTTGTGCCGCCGAGTCTGCCGTTGCCGTAATCAACAAACCACGTATTAACGTGAGCATTGTTGAAGGAAGTGCCGTTCTGCTCGTTGCCGAAGGGAACGGAAAGCATCTGCTGACCGCCAGCCTGTGAATAGAATTCATCGCCGTTTACGGTTTCAACCTTGTATGCTTTGCCGTTTGCAGCAGTGCCGTTATCGCCGAGAACCTCACCGCCTACCGCACCGTTTTTGATAAGGCCGAGAACCTTCATTGCAGGAACATAATCGTGAGCCTTATAGCCGTAGGAAACCGTGCTGTGATCCGTTCTGGCATAGATATCAAAGCCAAGCTCGTAGTGTCTCTCTACCTGCTGAGGAAGAGAATCGTGGCCGTCACTGAAGGTTGTGTGGCTGTGAAGGTCTGCCTTGTATGCCTTGTAGGTGTCAAAATCAACGCTCGAATAGGGGTTAGTGATTTTGTAATCGATGTCTGCATCTGCAGCAAAAACAAGCGATGCAAACGAAAAAAGCATTGCTACGCTCAATACAAGGCTGAGTGTTTTTTTTGTAAATGATTTGATTTTCACAGAAATTTCCTCCTTGGATTATTCTGAATTTGTAATTTATTTTACCACAATAAAGCTACGCCGTCAAATAAAAATTCACATCTGCTCTGCAGAATATTTCACAGCAACGTCAATAAGAAAATCGTAAAAAGGCTTGAAAGAAGCGTAAATCGGTCTTATTTTTTCAATAAAATCGGCATTTTCAAGTTCATTGAGATTCGGAAAATGAAACATAAAGCAAAGGCTTTTGCAGTTAAAATACGGTTCAAGCACAGGCATCGGACAGCCTTCCTTTGCACGCTTATAGAAATCTCCGCTGAAAACTGCACCGCTTCTTTCGGCAATAATTACCGCATCGTAGAATTCATCGGGTCGGGCAATTATCTCCTGTCGGAAAAGCTCCATCATACGCGGCGGTGCATAATAAGTGCCGACACCTCCGGAATAACCGTTTTGCGCCACCTCAAACCACATACAAGGGAAATGTGGAAGGCTGTGTTTATCACGAGTAAACATAGTCCACAGATTTTCACGGTAAAGGTGCTTGTCCTTGGTATAGCGTGTATCACGCCTTACTCTTGACACCATTTTCTGCGGAATAATAGGTATATCCTCATCAATTTCAATAATCGTATCGGACAGTGCACAAATAACCTGCTGAAGCGGAATTGTTATGCCCTCTTTTATTTTTTTCTTGTTTTCTTCGTAAAAATCCCTGCTGTTTCTAAAACGGTTTTCACTCAGAAGCATAAGAGTTTCGGGTGTAATTCCGTCGTATCTGTATTTGCTCATTTAAGCAGACCTCTTTTGTAAATTTCCTGTGCGGCAAGCATTATGCCGACCTTGCCGCTGTCAAAGTTGAGCGAGCCCTGCATCCACACAGCAAACGGCTCACGCAGCGGAGCATCGGACGAAAGCTCAATTGATGAGCCGCCCGTAAACGCACCTGCTGACATAATAACCTGGTTGTCATAACCGGGCATATCCCACGGCTCAGGACATACATTAGAATCAATCGGAGCGCCCTTCTGCATACCCTGACAGAAGGCAACGAGTGTTTCACTGTTGCAAAGCTTGAGTGCCTGAATTATATCAACACGCTTTTCACTGCTGTGAGGAGTTGTTTCATAGCCGAGCTGTTCAAAAAGGCTTGCGGCAAAAACGGCTGTTTTAAGTGCTTCACCTACAATGTGCGGCGCATTGAAAAGACCCATAAACAGACCTCTTGTCTGGCCAAGAGAGGGTCCGACCTCTCTACCGAGACCAGGTGTAGTCATACGGTAGGAGCATTTTTCAACAAGGTCTGCCCTGCCTGCAATATAACCGCCGCATTTTGCAATACCGCCGCCGGGATTCTTGATAAGTGAGCCTGCAATAATGTCTGCACCGTGTGAAACGGGCTCTGTGCGCTCAACAAACTCACCGTAGCAGTTATCTACCATAATAACCGCATCGCTCTTATTACGTACTGTTTTTGATATTCTTTCTATATCCTCAACACCAAGGCTCGGGCGAAGCGAATAACCTCGTGAGCGCTGGATATAAACCATTGCGACCTTTTCATCAAGCGCTTTTTCTATACCCTCAAGGTCTACCGTGCCGTCGGGCAGTAAATCAACCTGCTTGTATGTAACGCCGAAATCCTTGAGCGAACCCATTCCGCTGCCCTTAATACCGATTACGGAATGAATGGTGTCGTACGGGGTGCCCGTTACGCACAGCATTGTATCACCCGGACGGAGCAGACCGAAAAGAGCAACGCCGAGGGTATGTGTGCCGCAGGTAAGGCTGTGGCGGATAAGTGAATCCTCTGCGCCAACACAGTCTGCAAGCACACTGTCAAGCACGTCTCTGCCTCTGTCGCCGTAGCCGTAACCCGTTGATTCGGTAAAATGGCTCTCTGTTACGCTGTTTTTGATAAAGGCAGCAAGCACCTTTTCCTGGTTGTAAGCACGTATCTCATCTATTCTTGCAAAGGATGCCGAGGCGGCCTCAAGTGCCCTTTCGCCTGCCTTTGCTATTTTTTCATCAATATTAAAAAAGCTGTTCATTTTAATTCCTTACCTGTTTTTTATTTCTGCCCATACATCAACGCTCTTATAACCCATACGCTCATAAAACGAATTAAGCGCAGGCAAACAGCGAAGATAGACTGTATAACCGCCAAATGAATTCACAAGGCTTGTTGCAAGCCCCTGTCCTCTGTATGCTTTATCCGTTGCAACCGCACCGAGCACAGCTCTGTCACCTGCAATATGAAGAAGCGAAGCAGTAGAAACAATTTTTCCGTCCTTACGGATAACTCTCATATCGGCATTACCGCAGTTTATTCTTCGGCTGATATCGGCAAACCATTTGTCATAATCGCCCTTGATTTCAAGCAAGTCATATATCTCTTTATAATCCGAAGCTTTTTCGGGACGCTCAAAACTGCTAAATGAAGAAACAGTGTTTTCTTTTCGAAGCACCTGACCGCAGCCGCAGGCAAACATTTCAAGACTCACAACATCCCTCGCCTGGCAGAAAATTGTTGAGTAACCGATTGAATTCAGAAACTCTCTCAGCTCTTCAAAATCAGCTTTGAGCGTTGTGCTGATTACAACCTCACCGTCAACTGCGCATACAGCCGCAGTAAGATAATCGCCCGTAATCTGAATCCAGTAGCGGCATATATCAAGCTCGGGCGGATAGGACTTTAACATTGACACGATATTTATGCCGAAGCTGTCGGTACAGAATTCCTCAAGAAGCTCTGCTTCTTCGTTATTCTCAATAAGTTTAAGCATTTGCAAATTCCTCCGCTATCGCTCTTACAGCATTTTTCATTTCTTCAACATCGCTCTTTGCAATAACGCAGGACTGAGAATGAAGATAGCGTGTTGCAAAAGAAACGGTGAGTGTTTTTACACCGCCGCGGCTGTTGGAAACCGCACGTGCATCGTTGCCGCCTGCAACAACGGTTTTGGTTTGCATCTTAAAGCCTTTTTCGGAGGCAAGCCTGCCTGCTGTTTTATAAAGCTCGGGGCTGTAAACACTGCCTCCGTCCATAAACGGAATAACCGCACCTTCTCCAAGCTTGCAGACCTCTTTTTCACCACTGACACCCGAAATATCTGCGGCTGTCGTTGTTTCGATAATTACAGCATAATCGGGAGCAATATTATATGCTGCGGCCAAAGCACCCCTGCAGCCGACCTCTTCCTGCACGGTAAAGGCAAACCACGTGTCGTACTCGACACCTCCTGCTATCATATCAAGCATCAGTGCACAGCCTGCTCTGTCATCAAGAGCCTTGCCCTTGACAAGTGAGCCGAACTCAACAAAATCACTTTCAAATATTATTTTATCACCGAGAGAAACAATTCCCTCAAGCTCTTCTTTTTTATCTGCGCCGACATCAATACAAACGTCGCTGACCTTGGGCATTTTAAGCTCATCGTCGCCTCTGCGAAGATGAATCGGCACAACGCCGATAACACCGGGAATTTCGTTCTCGCCCACTCTTACACGCTTACCGAGCAGAGCGGCCGTTTCAATACCGCCGACATTGCTGAATTTAATAAATCCGTCATCGGTGATATAAGTGGCTATCATACCTACTTCATCCATGTGTGCGGCAAGCATAACCTTGTTCTTTGCAGGCTTTTTACCCTTGACAAAAACAAGCAGATTGCCCATTGCGTCAACGGAATACTTAGCTGTATCGGGAAGATGCGAGATAATGTAATCTCTCACCTTTTCTTCTCTGCCGGACGTGCCGCCTATAAGGCTGAGCTCTTTAATCATTTCAAGCATTTTTCTCAGCCTCCCTTTCAAGAATATAGGCCGCCATAAGCTGAGCCGTGCTTTCTATATCGTCAAGGTCAATAATCTCAACCGCTGTATGCATATTGCGCTGAGGAATTGAGAGCAGAGCCGTTTTTTTGCCGCCTCTTGAAACAGCAATATCGTCGGCATTTGTGCCCGTTCTTGAACCCATAACCTCAACCTGATATTTTATTAAGTCACGCTTTGCTATTTCCTCAAGTCTGCGTGACATTTCAAAATTGAGCGACGGTGCATAGCCTATCATAGTACCCTTACCGAGTGAAGCGGTAACAGAAGCATCCGTGCCCGGTGCTTTGGCAAAGCTGACATCAACGGCAATTGCCTCGTCTGCCTGCGAATTGAAGCCGCCTGCAACGGCACCTGCCGCACCTGTTTCCTCACAGGCAGAGAACATAACTCTGACAGGAAGTTTACCAAGCTTATCGCCGAGAATTTCAAGACAGCGCAGAATTGCGGCACAGCCGCAACGGTCGTCAAGTGCCGCACCGCTGACACGGTTGCCCATAAGCTTTACAAGGTTGCCGTTAATTGTTACTCTGTCGCCGACAGAGACTATTTTTTCGGCTTCTTCCTTGCTCATACCGATATCTATTGCAATTTCGTCAATCTTTCGTGCCTTGTTATCTTCCTTTGAAGCAAGGTGAGGCGGTGTTGAAGTAATAACGCCGTAAACCTCGCTCTTGCCGTGCACGGTAACCTCTGCACAGGAAAGGACAATCGGGTCAATGCCGCCCACACGAGCAACCTTGAGGAAGCCTTTTTCATCAATTGCCGTTACGGCAAAACCGATACGGTCAAGGTGTGCATCGAGCAGGATTTTACTTCCCTCAACACCTGTATCGCCTATAACGTTGCCCATATTATCTGTATGGACAGGCATAAATTTGCCGAGAAACTCTGATGCTACGCTTACAGCGGCAGATTTTTCATCGCCCGATGTGCCGTTTGCGTGGCAAAGGGCACAAAGCATATCAAACATTTCCAAAAAAATTCACCTCAATAAAAAACCCAAAAGGGCGGCTGAGCCGCCCCGATTAAATTCTGTTATATTACGCTTACGCCGCCTACAGGTCTGATTGAAAGTACGTAGCAGTTACCCTCACCGAAAACAAGCTCCATACGGTGCTTGAAATCTGCCAGCATATCAATGGGAACAAAAGCCTGGATTGTGCCTGCAAAGCCGCCGCCGTGCACACGCCATGCACCCTTACCCTCAAGAAGCTCTTCGCAAAGGCAGAGACCGAGTGAAACAGGCTGAGAGATCGGGTCTTTTACAGAAAAGACGTTCTGGTTATACATATATGATGACTGGCCGCTTTTAACAACAAGCTTTTTGAATTCGCCGAACTCCTTGTTTTCAAGTGCGTATACTTCCTTATCAACTCTTGCGTTTTCGCTGAAGAAATGCTTTGCACGAAGAATTGCTCTGTCGCCTACAACACCTCTCATAAGGTCGATTGAGTTGAGGAACTGTGCCTCGTCAACCTCACGAAGGAAGTTATGACCCAGACGCTGTGCAACGGAAATCATTTCGTTTTTAACAGCAGCATACTCGTCGGTAAGGTCGGAGTGGCTGCCACCTGTGTTGACAATGCAAAGAGCATGTCCGCAGGACTCAAACTCAAATTTAACGGGCTTGATAACGGGCTTTGAGGGGTCGTTGAAATCCATAAACACAAAGCCGCCGACTGAGCAGGTCATCTGGTCAAGCAGACCGCAGGGCTTACCGAAAAATTCGTTTTCGGCATACTGTGCAATCTGTGCGATTTCTACGGGAGAAACCTTGCCGTCGTTATAAAGATGGTTGAGGATTGTGCCGACAAGCACCTCAAATGATGCGGAAGAAGAAAGGCCCGAGCCCGAAACAACGTCGTTTGCTGTTGCGGCATCAAAGCCGCCTATCTCATAACCTCTTGCAACAAAGCCTGCGCACACACCGCGGATAAGACCCTTTGATTTTGAGTATTCCTCTTTCTTAGGCTCAAGGTCGGTGATATCGACCATATCCATATCGTAGCCCTCAGACTTGAGGCGGATTACATCCTTGCCGTTTTTTGCAACTGCGGCAATGGCATCGAGGTTGATTGCAGCTGCAAGCACCTTGCCGTGATTGTGGTCGGTATGGTTGCCGCCTACCTCGCTTCTGCCGGGGGCAGAGAAGAAGCCAACCTCGTTATTCTCGCCGAAAAGCTCGCCGAATGCATTGAGAACACGTGCATAGCGGGGCTTCTGTGCCTCGGCGCCTGCACCGTAAAGTGAAGCAAATGCAGAATCAAACTCTACACCTTCAAGACCTTTTTTAACAACATCAAAGCTATACATAATTTATGTTACACCCTTTCGAGAATATTAAACCTTTTCATTTTTTTCCAATTTATTTAAAATTGCATTGAGTATAAGTATTGAAACACCCGAAACCGCAAACAGTATAATAAACGGTAAGAAAAACTTGAGCGAGAGCGGGTCAAAAACGTATACACCGATAAAGGTATACGAGAAAAGCTTGGGCAGAAAGCCCCACATTGAAATTACAAGATACTTGCCGAAATTATAGCCCATTGCGCCGTAAATCTGGCTGACTGAATTTATAGGGAAACACGGTATAAAGCGGAAAACAAACAGAACCCACGGGTTGCCCGTGCCCTTACGCTCAATAAGCATACGGCTGACCGAATTCTTTTTGAGAAGCCTGTAGGCTTTACCGCCGCCGAACCGCTCGCCGAACTTGTATCTGACAGTAAGCATTATGAGTATGCCGATGACATTTACAAAAAGAGCCACAGCCGTAGGATAAACCATACCAGAAAGCACGCACAGCGCAGGAACGGTAATTATCGGAACAAAACACCGTACAACGTAAAGCGCAAAAATAACAAAGACGATTACCCAGTTATAGCCTATTGAGAGAATTGCCATATCCAGCTTATAAAGCATTTCTTCGTACATTGCATACCACTGCTGAATATTTTCGTCTGTAATTAAAAAATATACCGCAACAAGCACAGCCGAGAGAATCAGCAACAGCGCACCGGTAAAGGAAAGTGCCGAGCTTCGCTTTATTTCTTTTTTGCTCACACTGATTCTCACCGCCTTTTTTGCACAAAAGTTTGCATTTTACAAAAATATATGTATAATTATATAAAAAAATTATCGTCAGGTCAACTAAAACGGAGTGATTTTTTTATGAAAGCAGTTATTTTAGACGGTTATACAACAAATCCGGGCGATTTAAGCTGGGATTGGCTGAAGGAAAAATGCGAGCTGACAGTTTACGACAGAACTCCTTTTGAAGAAACTGTCAACCGCTGTAAGGGCTACGACATTATAATCACAAACAAAACACCGCTCGGCAGAGATGTTCTTGAGCAGTTACCCGACTGCAAATTCATCGCACTGCTGAGCACAGGCTATAATATTATAGACTGCGAATATGCCAAAGAGAGAAACATTCCCGTATCAAACATTCCCGCTTACAGCACAGCCGCCGTTGCACAGCTCACCTTTGCATTCATACTTGAGCTTTGCAACAAGGTTGCAATTCACAACGCAGAAGTAAAAAAAGGCAAGTGGAGCGAATGTAAGGATTTCTGCTTCTGGAGAAGTCCGCTTCAGGAGCTTACCGGCAAAACGCTCGGAATTGTAGGCTTTGGCAGTATCGGCAGAGCAGTTGCAAAAATAGGTGCCGCATTCGGTATGACAGTGGTTGCAAACACCGCTAACCCCGATAAATACAAGGATGTCAGTGACGTTGAATTCGTTTCGCTCGACGAACTTCTCGCAAAAGCTGATATAGTCACTCTGCACTGCCCTCTCACACCTGAAACAAAAGGTATGGTAAACGCAGAATTTATCAGCAAAATGAAGAAAACCGCATACCTTATCAACACGTCAAGAGGGCCTGTGCTTGATGAAAGCGCAGTTGCTGATGCGCTCAAAGAAGGCAGGATTGCAGGTGCAGGTGTTGACGTGCTTTCAACCGAGCCTCCAAAAGCAGACAATCCCCTGCTTTACTGTGAAAACTGCCTTATCACGCCGCACATAGCCTGGGCGGCATTTGAAACAAGACAGCGACTTATGGCAACACTTGAAAAGAATGTTAACGCATTTCTCAACGGCAAGCCGATAAATACGGTTAATATGTAAAAACAGCTATGTAATGTTCTGTAAAAGAATGTTACATAGCTGTTCTTTTTTCTTCACAATGAAGTGCCGTATTTTCCGCTTATTGTGACAGTTTCTCAGTCGAGTTTCATAAACATTTCAAGTATGCGCTTGACGCAAAGCTCAAGGTCTGCTCTTGTGATTCTGCCGTCGTCATAGCCTGCCTTGAGGTCTTCGGGATAGCCGCAGTGCATCTTCATATCGTTGCCTGCCTTAACTTCCTTGACGGGGTCATTCTTGACACCCCAATCGGTTACAACCATACCGTTATAACCCCACTCACCTCGGAGAATGCCTGTGAGCAGTTCATAGCTCTCTGACGTATGCTGACCGTTGATGAGATTGTAGGAAGACATAACAGTCCAGGGGCTTGATTCCTTTACTGCAATTTCAAAGCCTTTGAGATAAATCTCACGCAGTGCGCGTTCCGAAAGACGCGAATCACTGCCCATACGGTTTGCCTCTTTGTTGTTGCAGGCAAAGTGCTTCATCGAAACGGCAACCTTTTTTGACTGCACACCTCTTATATTTGCCGCCGCACACTTACCTGCAAGAAGCGGATCTTCGGAATAATACTCAAAGTTTCTGCCGCAGAGCGGGTCACGGTGAATATTGAGCGCAGGTGCAAGCCAGATTGCAAGGTTATTCTCTCTGATTTCGGCACCGCCGCCTTCACCGACAAGGAAGTTGAGCTCGGTATCCCATGTGCAGGCAAGAAGCGTTGCGCAAGGCCATGCAGTTGTGGGAATGCCTGTTTCGGTATCAAGACGAAGACCTGCAGGGCCGTCTGCCGTAGGCATTGCGGGCACGCCAAGGCGTTTGACGGGACCGAAGCAGCCTGTGTTTGCAACACCCGTAGGCGGCTGACCGCCGACAAAATCCATAAGCTCTTCAAGAGTGAACTGAGCAACAAACTCATCCATTGTAATGCTCTCGCCGACTTGATTAAACATTACTTCTTTTTCGGGTGCAACCGCACCTGTGGGCTGATTTTCGCCGTAATAATAGCTCTCTTCACCCTGTGGAAGAACCTCAAAACTGCCGTCTGAAAGCATACGCTTTGCAAGCTTGAAGGGCTTGCACCACTGCGTGAGCTGCTCGGTTACGGTATCTTCCTTTACCTCATATTCAAAAGCGAGCTTTTCGTTATCTCTTACGGATGTGCCGATATAGAATTCATACTTACCCTTTTCAAGCACGTAGGCGGATTTTTGTATTTTGCCAAGGTCATCAAAGCTTGCCATATCGCTTACCTTAAAGGTAAGGGCGAGTGTCTGCGATTCACCGGGTGCAAGAAGCTTGGTTTTTGTAAATGCCGCCAGCTCTCTTGAGGGCTTGCCGAGCTTGCCCTGGGGGGCGGAATAATAAAGCTGAACAACCTCTTTACCTGCTGTATCGCCTGTATTTTTAACAGTTACAGCAGCAACTATTGTGCCGTTATCCTCACCGCAGAGCTTACCGCTAAGCTCAAACTGAGTATAGGAAAGACCGAAGCCGAAGGGATAACGTACGCATTCTTTCTTGCCGGGCACTGTTTCAAAATAACGGTAGCCGACATAGATATCCTCGGAATAATCAACGTGGTCGAAGCACTCCCAGAAATCGTCCTTTCCGGGATAGAAATCATAAGATTTAACTATTGTATCGGCAAGCTTACCCGAGGGATTTACATCGCCGCAGAGTATATCCGCAATTGCGGCACCGCCCTCAAGGCCGCCCTGCCAAGCAAACAGCACGGCACCGACAGCATCGTTCTCTGCAAAATATTCACAGTCGAGCGTTGCACCGGAATTGATTACGACAACAACATTTTTAAACAGCTTACCTGCCTTATCGATAAGGTCTTTTTCAATATCGGAAAGATAATAGTCACCTGCCTGCGGTCTGCGATCAACACCCTCTGCAGAAAAACGGCTGAGCGTGATAACTGCTGTATCTGCGTTTTCGGAAGCTGATTTTATAAGCTCATCGGGAACTGCAGGCTCTTTAACGTGCATGCTTGCAAAGGTGTCGTAAGTCATATCGTCACGCTTTGTGCAGAATTCCATTGCGTTGACAATATCCCATGTTGCGTTAATCTGTGCCTGTGTGGGAATGTTGACACTTTCACGCTTGACATATTCCTTATAAAACTCAATAAGCGGCATATAAATCTGAACGTCTTTTTCTTCAAAGCCGTCATAGATATTACGGATATAGGGTGTGTTAACGTCGCCGCTACCTCCGCCGCCTTTTATGTATTCGATAGTTGCCTTGCCGAAAAGTGCAACCTTTTCACCCTTTTTAAGAGGCAGTGTCTTATTCTCGTTTTTAAGAAGCACCATACCGTCTGCCGCCGCTCTTCTTGAAAGCTGAGTATGCTTGAGTGAAGCGGTAACACAGCGTCCGTCCTCACCGAGAGGTATGCAGGGCTGATACTTGAATCTTGCATATTTTTCCATAACCGTATCCGTCCGTTCTTTTTGGAATTTTTTATAATTATATCACAATCTCAACTGCCGTCAAGAAGAAAATGGGCTGCCGTTTGACCGACAGCTCTTATACCTGCAATTATTTATCTGTTGTTCTGGTTCTGCTGGTTGTTCTTCTGATTCTGCTGGTTATTCTTCTGGTTGTTGTTCTGGTTCTGCTGATTGTTCTTGTTGTAATCCATCAATCTCACCTCCTGATTATGATTACACGGATAGTTTGCGTCAGATTGCGGAAAACTATACATTGAAAATCTTTTACCCGGAGGAAATTTCACTATGCTTCTTATAAAAAACGGACTGCTTTATACAATGGAAAACGAAAAACCGATTTGTGCTGACCTTTTAATAAAAAACGGAAAAATTGCACAAATCAAAAAAAATATAAATCCTACTTCAGAGATGGAGATATTCGATGCAGATGGAATGAATGTTTTTCCCGGATTTATTGATGCTCACAGCCATATAGGAATATCACAGGAAAAGACAACTCCGCAGGGAGATGAATGCAACGAAAGCACAAATCCCGTCACACCGCAGATGCGTGCAATTGATGCAATAAACCCGATGGACAGTGCATTTCACAATGCGCTTGCCAGCGGAATTACAGGTGCTATGGTCGGACCGGGCAGTTCAAACGCAATAGGCGGACAGTTTACATTCATAAAAACCGACGGACGTTGTATAGACAAAATGGCTGTGCTTGAGACTGCGGCAATAAAAATTGCATTCGGTGAAAATCCAATGAACTGTTACGGTCTTAACGGTAATATTCCCTCCACACGCATGGGAATTGCATCGCTTATCAGACAAGAGCTTTTCAGCGCACGCCAATATCTGGAAGGAAACAATACCTGTACAGATTTCCGATACGAGTGCTACCGTGATTTGTTTGACGAAAAAATTCCGCTCAAGGCTCACGTTCACCGTGCAGATGACATACTCACGGCAATACGGATTGCCAAAGAATTCGGGCTTGGTCTTACGCTTGACCACTGCACGGAAGGTCACCTCGTTGCAGAAGAAATTGCAGAGAGCGGATTTCCTGCAATCGTAGGCCCGACACTTGCTTCACGCACCAAAAACGAAGTAAGTCAATCGGATTTCAAAACACCGGGAATACTGAAAAAAGCAGGGGTTACGCTTGCCCTTACAACCGACCACCCCGTATCACGCATACAGTATCTTCCGCTGTGCGCGGCATTAGCGGCAAAGGAAGGTCTCGGACAAAATAATGCTTTACGCTCAATTACAATTGATGCAGCAAAAATCTGCCGTGTTGACAGCAGACTCGGCAGCCTTAAAGAGGGTAAGGATGCTGATATTGCCATCTTTAACGGCAGTCCGCTTGAAATAAGTTCAAGTGTATGCGCTACTATTATAAACGGAAAATTTGTATGGCAGCCCGAAAACAAAAGCCGCAGTTCTGAATAACTGCGACTCAGACTGTCGATAAAGTCACCGAGAACACGCACAATAAAAAATGCATGGAACGGTCTTGACCGTTCCGCAAAATAAATCAACAAAAAATCAGGAGGAATTAACATCAATTCTTCCTGATTTTGCTTCTATATAAGTATCAATATGTTGTGCGTTTGCCGTATTTTTGCCCTCTCGCAGTACCTTTGTACAGCTTCGGGAC
>JAZUOH010000020.1:0-4537 GCA_045604525.1 Acutalibacteraceae bacterium | reverse complement strand
TCAGTCCTAATGCGCTTGGATTGTCAAAGTTGAAATCTGTTGATATAAGCGGTGTTGATTCACGCCTTGCAGAGTGTGAATTTACAGTGTTGTGCGACGTTGAAAATCCGCTTTACGGCGAAAACGGTGCAGCTTTTATTTATGCGCCGCAAAAGGGTGCAGACGGTGAAGCCGTCATTTTCCTTGATGATGCCCTGGAAAACTATGAAAAAGCTGTAAAAAAATCGCATGGTATTGACTGTGCTCATAATGCAGGTTCAGGTGCGGCAGGCGGTATGGGCTATGGCTTTCGAGTTTTCCTCGGTGCTGAGCTTAAAAGCGGCGCCAAAACCGTGCTTGATATCTGCGGCTTTGATGAGCGTGCAGAAAAGGCTGATGCCATAATTACGGGTGAAGGCAGGTTTGACAGTCAGAGCCTTATGGGTAAGCTGCCCGGTGAAATTATAAGCAGGGCAGGGGATAAGCCCGTAGCCGTAATCTGCGGTATCTGCACAGCTGAGAATATGCAGGGCGTAAGTGCTGTTTTTGAAACAAATCCCGAGCATCTGCCTTTTGAAAAGGTTTTATCGGAGTGCGAAAAATCGCTTTATTCTGCGGTTTACAACAATGTTTCATACTTTTTGAAAAAAATTGAAAAAAACACTTGACAAGTGTGGTTTGATTTGATATTATAGTCAAGCATTCTGTGAGACATAACTTACAGACAACAGTTGGTGTTTATGACATTGAGGGTCCACCCGTTCCCATTCCGAACACGGTAGTTAAGCTCAATCGTGCCGAAAATACTTGGTGGGTCACCGCCCGGGAAGATAGGTCGTTGCCAACACCAATAAAATCAGCCACCCAATAGGGTGGCTGATTTTTTTATGCATATATAAAAAATTATATGCGGCGTAAAGCCGCTGTTACTTTTGTCACTCGTTGCTCGGATAAATTAGTAAGGTGAGATATCGTCAGCCTGCTACGTTCAAATTTCCGGAATCGTTTGTTTTTATATCTATTTGGTTTTTACGCCGTAGGGGCGCCCATTGGGCGTCCGTGTTGTTTTAAAAACTATTATTTTTCAATCAGCTCATACAGCGTCGGCTTTACGTTAAATTCTGCCATAGCCGCTTTAACTTCTGCCATTGCTTTCTCTTTGGCGGCTTTTGTGCTGCTGTTGTTAAGCGTTGCACGTATGAGTATGTTTTTTGGTGTGTGCGCAAAATCAATAAACTCCAGAAGCTGGGTTTTATACCCGCAGTATTCAAGCAGGTTACCTCTTATTGCATCTGTCATCAGTGCGGAGAATCGCTCCTGAATAATGCCGTAACGTGTTAAAACAGCAAGGTTGTCGGTTTTAATCTGCTTGTTTAGCTCATGCTGACAGCAGGGGACAGAGAATATCATCTTTGCGCCCCAATTTATCGCATTATAAAGCGCATAGTCCGTTGCCGTGTCGCAGGCGTGCAGAGTGATAACCATATCAACATCAAACGGGCACTTGTAGCCGTTTATGTCGCCAAGCTCAAACCTTAGGTTTTTGTAGCCGTATTTTTCAGCTGCCTTGTTGCATTTTTCAATAACGTCTTTTTTGAGGTCGAGGCCGATTATATGCGCATCAATTCCCTTTATTTCGGTCAGATAGTAGTAAACGATAAACGTAAGGTACGACTTACCGCAGCCGAAATCAATTATGTTAAGGTTTTTATAGCTGTGCTGTTTTACCGAATCGTCAATAATTTCAATAAGTCGGTTAATCTGCTTATACTTATCGTACATCGCCTGCACAACCTTACCCTCTTTTGTGAATATACCCATATCCACAAGCGGCTCAATAACCTTGCCCTCGGGCAGAAGATACTGCTTTTGCCTGTTGTGTTCGGTGGATTTGCAGGGCGCAGGCGAATTTGCAGCTCTCTTCTCTTTGTAACCGATTTTGCCTTTTTTGGAAATCATCAGCTGAATTTCTTTATCATCCGTCCAGGCGTTAAACTGCATATAGCCGCTTTCCATAATTTCGGCACAGCGCTCACCGATTTTGTCAAACGCAACGTTTTCGTGAAAAACCTGCTTTTCGGTGTACTTGGCAATCTGGTAATATTTTGGCAGAAGAGCAATGGTTATTTTTTTGTACTGCGCCTGTTTATCTGCAGGCTTGCTTATAACAGCCTTTTGTATTCGGCCGGTGAATGCTCTTTCAATGTAGTCTTTAATTTCGGACATATTTATACCTCAATATTTATCTTTGCTACGCTTATTTTGTATGTTGATTCGTAGCACGGCGGGTTGTTTGCATAATAAACAGTCTTACCGTCGGGTGAGAGAAAAAGTGACGGGCTGTAGCCGCATCTTTCGTAAGGGTCAAGTGAATAGGGCAGGGGATTGTCAACGGGCACAAAGCTATTGCCGTAATCGAAGCTCAGAAATATATCCGTGCCGGTTTTGCTTGAGCCTTTGATCGGGTGCTTTGCCGTTACAATCAGCGTGCCGCATTCGCCTCCAACGGGTGTCCACAGCACGTTGGGCGATGAGCCGAAGGTCTTGCCTGTTGCAGATACGATTTTGCCGTAGTCACTCACGTCGCCCCAATCGTCAAGCGAGGTTGTTTTCTTGCAGTAAATCGGGTTACAGTGTATGCCTACCATTTCGTAAACCATATAATATTCACCGTTGCCCATTCTGGTGACGGATACCATACCGGGTCGCAATTCGGGGTCAGCACAGGCAACACACTCTTTCTTTTCACTCCAGTTTATAAGGTCTGTTGTGTATTTGTATACAAGCTTCTGCGAATGCTCGGGGTCGGAATCGTCGGAGTAGAAGCAGAAAAGTCTGCCCGTTTCTTCTTCGTAAATAAAGTACGGCTCCCATACGCCCCAATCTATGCCGCCTGCCTTGTCAACATTGCAGAACGCGTTAAAGCTTCTGCCAAGGTCAGTGCTTGAATATAGCGTGATTGTGCTGTCTGTAACACCTTCGCCGTAAACAGAGGTTGCGGCAAGAATTATCGTGCCCTTTTCAAACTCACCCATATCTGCAGGCAGTTCGTATAAAAAAGGCATCCATTCGTTCAAATAGCCCTCGTTCAGGTTATCTTTTACCGTGCAGACGTAGTGCCAGCTTTCTGCATCGTCTGTGCTCTCGTATACGGGATATGTGTCGCCCCACTTTTCAAACGTTGCAAGCAACTTGCCGTTGTCCGATTCGTTCTTCTGGTGGCACAGCCTTATTACCGTCGGGTATTCGGCAACGTTTGCACTGTTGTCCGCAGGCACGTATACGTCGCTTACGCTCTCAACCTCAAATTTTATCGGCAGCTTGTCATAGCTTATATTACCGCTGAAATTCGGAAAAAACACACGCATTACCGTAAGAAAGATTATAGTTATGCGAAAAATAAAACCGACCATAAGCCAAGCTCCTTGATTTTGATAATTACTTGTTTTTTATATTTTACATTTTCGTTTTTACATTGTCAAGGAGAGTAAAAAATCAGCCGCACGGATTTGTCCGTGCGGCTTAAGTTTAGTGTTATGCTGCTTTGATACCGAAAAGTGATTCAAAAAGCTTGTTGAGTCCGTTCCATTTCCAGGTAAGGGAATCCCAGATGAGGTAGAAGAAACGGAGTGAGAAATATTCAACGGGTGTGTTGATTATTTCGATAAGCTTTTCAGCCTGAGCCTTGTATTCATTAAGCTTTGCTTTTTCTGTTTCACCCATATTCTCATCTGCAAGGAGCTCGTTAATTTTTGCCTTGAGAGCTTCAATATCATCTTCCCAGAACTTTGTTACTCTTTCTTCGTCGAACGTTTCAAGCTCGGCGCTGATGTCTGCAACATCCTTTTCTGCTGCTGCGATTTCTTCAAGGAGAGCTTCAAAGCCTGCCTTGATTTCTTCGTATTCTTCCTTTTGCTCGTCGGTGAGGTTATCGGGATTTACAGCTTCGATTTCATCAATTGTTTTTTGAATAGCTAATTTATCGTCGCTTGTTACCTTTTCGGGGTTGTATACGTTTTCAATATCCTTGATTTCTTCAAGCTTTTCTTCTGTTTCGGTAATCTTATCTTTAAGACCTTTGATGTCCTTAATCATTTCTTCGAGAGCGGTCTTTTCGTTTTCGGTGGTATTGTCGCTATCGATAAGTGACTGAATATCTTCTTTGAGCTGTGCGAGTTCATCGCTATCGGAAGACTTGACTGTTTCTTCATCGTAACCGTTTACGGCAGTTTCAGTTCTTGCAATTTCATCTGCTGTATCGTTGATAACTGCCAGGAGTTCATCGCACTTGTCGGCGATCGCCTGATATTCAGCCTTTGTTTCATCATCTGCAAGGTCTGTTACCGCGTTATCAATCTGTGCTTTGACTGCTTCAACAGCCGCCTTATCGCTTGTTTTTACATTATCAACAGCGAGAGCATCAATGCCCGTTGTATCGGGTGCAATTTCAAAAGCAATCTTTGCTTCACCCGTGAAATTGCCCGTACCTGTTACCGTGAGCAGATATACGCCGACGTTTGTTGCCTTGTTGCCGCTTACGGTGTAGGTTACTTCGGGA
>JAZUOH010000019.1:0-19964 GCA_045604525.1 Acutalibacteraceae bacterium | reverse complement strand
AAAGTTTTCAGCCATTGCGTTGTCATACGGATTTCCACGTCTTGACATTGATGGCGTTATGCCGTATGATTTTGTCAGGTTAAAATATGCTTGTGACGTATATTGAAACCCTTGGTCACTGTGGAGTTGCAGCTCTGCAGTGACCTTCTCTTTTCTCTTGGCTGCTCTGATTGTAGTTAAAACAAGGTTGATGTTTTGTTCTGTTCCCGTTTTATAGGCAACTATGCTGTTGTCATACAAATCTCTGATTACAGACAGATAAAGTGTTCCTTGTTGTGTCTTGATGTATGATATATCCGTTACCCACTTTTGATTCGGTCTGTCAGCATTGAAATCTCTGTTAAGCAGATTTGGATAACGGTGAAGATAATCACCGTAATTGCGATATTTCTTTCTTCTGACTACCGATAACAGGTTGTATTTCTGCATAACTCTTAATATTGTTTTGGGATTATGATGTATGTTTTCTCTTTCAAGCCACATATGTGCTCTGCGATAACCGTATGTTTTACCGCATTTGTCCTGACATTCTTTTATCTTTTTAGCTAACGGTAAATCTTTTGCAGGCATCTCCATTCTTTTGACATAATCATAGTAACCGCTTCTTGATACATTGAAGAATCGGCACATTTCACTTATTGAATACTTATCTTTGTGTCGGTAGATAACCATAAACTTTACACTTGTTCTCACTTCCTTTCTGTGAGCGAGAGAAAATCCCGCATCAGTTCATTTTCCATTTCCAACGATTTTATCTTTGCTTCTTTTCGGGCAAGGATATATTTCAGTTCAGCAATCTTATCTTCTTCTGTTACAACATAATCTTTTGGCGGTCTACCTTTGCGTTTTAATGCTAGTCCTGCCTGTACTTTCCTTTGATTTGCATTTCTTCGATAAAAGAAATTACGCATTTGCTTGTAACTGAATCCAAGTTTGTTTCCTATCTCTCTGCTCGTATATCCTTCATTTTTTAATTCTTCTATTTCTTTTTCGTAGTCCTTTATGTGCCTATAACTTCTGGGCATGACAAAACCTCCTATGGTAGTTTCTTTAATTCTACCATAGGAGGCTCCTTATTTCATTGTCCGTTTTTACTGGACCTGTTCAGATTCTAAAAAATCATCAACCTTTTTTTATTGCTCATTGACCATATACATTCTGCCGAAGAAAGCAATGAATTTATATAAGTATTGAAGTATACCGTATAGCTTTTCACTGCCGTCAAGCTCGCTGAATCCAATGTTTTCAATGACTGGATGCTCAGAATAAAGCATATCAACGGACTGGCTGTTATACGACTTGAACTTCGTACCGTTTTCAATCGAATAAAAGTTGAATCCGTGCTTACCGTCCGAGGTTGAGCGCATAGAATTGAGAAGCGATATTTTACCGCCCGACATTATAAAGGCAGGCTCTGTTTTAGAGGAGCCGTCGTGGCCGATATTGACAAATTCAGCTTCGCTGTCAACCGAATTTAAAAACGATTTTCCGCCGTAAATAAAAGTGTTGAAAACCCTTACACCGTTACAGGAATTGAGCTTTATATAATCGGTATGAATTCTTGTTATCGGAATAAACACATAGTCAAATATAAAGTTTTCCGTGAATCGGGGAATACCAAAATTTGCATAGCCGTTTCTGGGCAATGTGTTTGCGTTCTGCAAGCAGGCTTCAATAAAGGTATTGTTACAATCCGTCAAATCAAACATCGATTCATAACAGCAACCGACAAGCTTTTTGACAAAAGCATTATCCGAATTTTTCAATCTGATTCCGCAGCTTGCAAGCGTAAGACAGCAGTTGATAACGTAAATATCGTCATATTCGCTGTAGATAACCGGCGTTGTTTTCATATAATTACCGCTGGCATCAACCGGATTGTTCAGAGGATAATCAACCCTTATTCCGCTGACCCCTGCCTGATTGCCGCCTAAGGTGATCAATGGTTTATCTGCGTCATTAAAGCCGTAATATGAAAGAATAAGCGTGCCACTGCTGTTGCCCGACTGACAACGGGTTCCGACAGAAGAGGAACCTCTGAACTCGACACCTGCCGGCACTGTTACAGGGCTTTCAAAGCGATAAAGGCCTGCCGGCAGATAGACAATTCCGCCAGTTGCAGAAGCCTCATCAAGCTTATTCTGAACTGCAGGAGCAGCATCGGTTTTACCCGTTTTATCCGCTGAAACAACATATAAAACCTCAGCAGGCTTTATGTGTTTATGTTCATAATCGGGAGTAAGCGAGGTTGTATCCGCACTGTATCTGCGGATGTTTTTACCCTTTACTTTTCCCTCAATTTCAACATTCGTCATTACCGTGGCATTTTTGCCCGGGTCATAAACAGCATATTCACTGCCTTCAATAACACCGTTGCTTATTCCCGTACCCCAGGAATATCCTCTGCTGATTATATTTCCTTCGGGAATAAAAATACCGTAATCGCAATCGGTTATATACAAATCCGTAAACTCACCGCTGAAGGTATAACGGGTGCCTTCTTTCACCTCTATACCGCAGTATCTGTCGGAAATTCTGACATCGGCAAACTGCGGCCACTCCAGGTCACCTATAATCATGCCGTAGCCGTTTTTGCGTGTGTATGCATCCAGCTTTTCTTTTTCGGGCGCATTGTATTCCTCTCCGGCTTCACACCAATATTTGTTTGACACATAAAAGGTTTTTACCGTATCAACATCTGCAGAGTTGTGGGCATTCATAGCCTGGTAAAGAAACGTACCTCTCACATTTTCAACAGTCATCATTTCGTGACACTCATATATGCCGTTTTCACATTCTGCGCTCGCACCTATGCCTCTGTAAGAGTTAATAAGAGTACAATTTTTTATTGTCTGCAGCATATAATCGCCATTACCTACAATATAAAATGTAAAGGGATAAGGCTTTATATCGTTGATATTCTGATTCGGATACCATACAGTAAGGCCAACTGCGCCTGCGCTTGCACCGACAGTGAACAGAGCGGGATTCATAGCATCTGAGCTTTCGACATCGGCTATTATAACCGTACCGTAATCCTTGCCTTCATCGGGATTCTGATAATCGCCCATAAGTGTTACAAACTGACGGATATATATATTACCCGTTACCCTGTATCTGCCTGCAGGAAGCCAGACAGTGCCGCCGCCGTTTGCCGCACAGATATCAATAGCCTGCTGAATATCGGCAGTAACATCTTTTACGCCGCTTGAATCTGTGCTTACGGTAATATCTGCCACAACCACATCGTCTGTAGGATAAACAGTTTTGATTATTTCAGGTGAAAGCACTTCGTCTGCGGCAAAGCAAGGAATAGTCGCACTTGCGGCGATTAAAATGCTTACCAGAACTGAAATAAATTTTTTCATCATAATCAACTCCTGTAAAAACTGACTTCAGATTATTTTTTCAAGCAACGCCTTACACCCCGCATAAATATCACGGTAGCAGGTTGCAAAATCGCCGCTGTACCAAGGGTCTGCAACGTTTCTGTCCTCACCTGCAAAGCTCATCAGCTTGTGGATTTTCTTTTCGGGGTCGGAGCCTAAAATGCGCAGCATATTGCGGCGGTTATTCTCATCCATACAGATAAGGTAATCGTAAGCTTCATAGTCGCTCTTTTTAAGCTGTACGGCACGCTTACCCTCGCAAGAAATGCCGTGCTTTTTAAGTTCATCCTTTGCAGGCGGATAGACGGGATTACCCACACCGTTCCATATTTCCTCAGTGCTTGTCGCACACGAAGAAATAACGAAATCCCCTGCCCTGCCGATTTCGCTCACCATATTCTTTAAAATAAACTCTGCCATAGGGCTGCGGCATATATTGCCGTGGCAGACAAACATAATTCTAATCACTGCGTTAACCTTTCCGCATCATTATCTGCTGAGTGTTTTTTCGCCGACAGGTTCAAGGTGGGCCTCATCTCCTCTGCCCTTCTGTCTGAAGACCTGGTCGGCCGTAGGATAATACATGGGTGTTACGCCCTTGGGCGAGCCGAGAATTATAACCTCAAGCATTGCCATTGCAGGAATCATCATCGGGATAAGAAAATCATCCGAAATGCCGTTCCATATTGAAAAAGCAAAAAACGTACAGTTGAAAATAAAGAATTCCCACATATTAGGATAATCTCTTATCGATTCGCTCAGCTCCTCAAGCTCGCTTCTTGTCAGCTCAATCGTCCTTGAACGGCAACCGCCGATATTATCGTTTCGGTTTTCACGGAAGGCTTCGAGATTATAATAAATACCCCAGCCGTCATTTACAGAAAAAGAAAACGCACCGACTGACACGCCCTGTTTAGCGGGCACCTCGTAAAGTCCGACCGTCATCGGCTCATCTGTTAAATTCTCAACATAAATCCATGTATGACCTGAAACGGGGAAAACATACATAGCCGCAAAAAGCGATGCCCTTGCAACTATTGTTTCTTCGCTTTCCTCCGGAGTTTCAGGCTGTTCGTCAGAGCCTTCCGGCTGTTCGGGATTTTCATTGTCATTCGGTATCTGCGTGGTTTCATTTTCAGCTCCGTGCTCTGTTTCGGCCTCATAAGCAAATGCTGTATTCACACTTGTAAAAAGCATGAGAAACGCAATTATCAGTGACACCGATTTTTTCATTTTGATGTTCATCTTTTTGCTCCTTTTGAACTTATTATATTTCCTTTTGATAAACAATATAATTTAACTAATGTGACCTTGTCACTGAAATATCGAAAAATTGCGGATATAATAAAGACACAAACTAAAGAAAGGAAGTAAAGACTATGTCAGTATTACACATAAACAAAAACAATTTCGACCTTGTTATAAACAGCGAAAAACCTGTTCTGCTTGATTTCTATGCAGAGTGGTGCGGACCCTGCCGTATGGTTTCCCCGCTCATTGAGCAGATTGCAGATGAAAATCCGCAGTACCTTGTGGCAAAGGTAAACGTTGATGAAGAGCCCGAGCTTGCAGCACAGTTCGGTGTATCGAGCATACCTCTGCTTGCAGCTGTAAAAAACGGCAAAATAATCAACAAAGCCGCAGGCGCAAGACCCAAGCAGCAGATACTGAAGCTGTTAGAAAGCTAATTCTTTCAGACGGTTTTTGTTGAGTATTTTAACACCCTTACGTGAAGACTCAACAATACCTTCATTTGAAAAATATTTGAGCATACGCGAAACGACCTCACGGGCAGAGCCGATATATCTGGCAATCTGCTCGTGGGTTAAGCTTATTGTATCGGAATTTATACGTGCAGATTCTTCATAGAGAAAAATTGCAAGGCGTTTATCCATACTCATAAACAGAATCTGCTGCATAACCCACATAACATCCGAAAAACGGCTGACTGCCATTTCGAGCATAAAAATTTTGATATCGGGGTTATTGTCGGACACCTTTGAAAAAGCACAGCCGTTTATAATATAGCACTCGCTGTCTTCCTCCGCATCAATAAAAACATTAAAAGTGATGCTCTGCAAAACGCAGGAGGCAGAAAGCATACACATCTCACCGGGATGAAGCCTGTAAAGTGTTATATCTTTACCCTCTTCCGACATAATATAAACACGCAGACAGCCGCTGCGAACAAACACAATGCCGAGACATTCGTTGCCGTCGTGGATGGTTGTGCCCTTACGATAGCTGACGGCAACAGAATTTTCGCAGACAGAAAGCTTTTCTTCCGCAGATATTTTATCCCAGAACGGAAACATATTTTTGTAAACGGATTCAAAATGTTCGTTAATCATATTCATCCGGTCTCCCTCGCTTTTTATATATTATACATCTGTTTTATATATCAGTCAACAAAGTGACTAAGTCACAGAAAAAAACAGCAAAATTAAATATAATAAAAGCAGAACAAAAGGAAAGGAGAAGCTATATGGAGCACATTTACGATACATTGATAATAGGCGGCGGACCTGCAGGCTATTCGGCGGCATTATACACCGCACGTGCAGGGCTTGACACCGTTGTTATTGAGCGCATGGCGGCAGGCGGCCAGATGACGCTGACGGGTGATATTGACAACTATCCCGGCTTTGATGAGAGCATTGACGGATTCACACTCGGAATGAAAATGCAGCAGGGTGCCGAACGCTTCGGCTCAAAAACAGAATACGGCGAAATTCTTTCCGTCGACTTCTCCGATAGAATTAAAAAGATATCGCAGACAGCGGCACATTTTATGCAAAGACCGTAATTATTGCCGCAGGCGCAAATCCGAGAAAGCTTGAACTTGAAAAGGAAAACGACTTTACAGGCGGCGGAATACATTACTGTGCCCACTGTGACGGCAGATTCTATAAAGATAAGACAGTTGCCGTAGTAGGCGGAGGTAACTCTGCCGCGGCAGATGCGCTTTACCTTTCACGCCTTGCAAAAAAGGTATATCTGATACATCGCAGAGATAAGCTTAAAGCAACAAAGATATATCATGAACCGCTTATGAAAGCTGAAAACATCGAGTTTTTATGGAACAGCAGTGTTGTGGAAATTGTTGCCGATGAAAAATTTGAAGGTGTAAAAATCATTAACGGCAACGGTGAATTCTCTTTGGTTGAATGCGACGGACTTTTTGTCAGCATAGGCAGAGAGCCTGCAACAAATTTCCTTGCAGGTGCAGTTGAAACAGACAAAAACGGATATATCGTTGCAGATGAAAGCACAAAAACAAACGTTGACGGAGTGTTTGCGGCAGGTGACATTCGCACGAAAGTTCTTCGGCAGGTTGTAACTGCGGCGGCTGACGGTGCCGTTGCGGCACACCACGCAGAAGAATATATAACACAAACCTTTTGATATCCCTCCTTGAATAATTGCTGCATCACTCAAAAAAAGAAAGGCTTTTACAGATTCCGAACCTGTAAAAGCCTTTTAAGATTCTATTTAATCAATCCCATTCCGTACCCGAAACGGTATCCATATTTATGCCCTTTGTTTCGCCGACATTCCTGAAAAGAACAATAAGAGCCGAAACAAAGCCGGGCACAAGCATTGCAAGGGCAACAGTACCGATAAAGCTATTGCCGAATATAATTGCGGAAAGTGTACCCACACCAAGAGAAATACCGAAACCGATTGCTGTTACAATATACTGCGCAGAAATTGCGGATGAACGCAGGTTTGTGGGGGCTGATTCGCCAATCATCATAATAAGCACATCGTTGAGCGAATAGTAGCTGCCGACAAATACGCCGCAGAGGAAGCCGACAACCGTAGGGTTAAAGCCGAACCTTGCGCCGAGTGAGAAGCCGACAAAGCCTATAAGGCAGTTAGCCGCAGTTATGATTGCCGCAGTTTTTCTGCCCGCCGAGTCTGAGATAAAGCCCATTACAACCTGTGCGACGGCAGAGCCTATCGGGAAAAGAACAAGTGCGGCGGTAACCGCATCAATGGTGGAAGGTATACCACTGCTTTCGTAACCGAAATTCATAATCGGCTCATAATTTATGCTTCCGTAAAATCCGATATTTGCAAGAGCCGATACAACATAGAGCCAACGAAGCTGTTTGTGCTTGAGAGCAAATTTGAGTGCAGGAATCAGACCGCCCTGCTTGCTTTCAGCCAGCTTACTTTCGGCAAGTGCGTTCTTTTCTTCGTCTGACATACGCAGGTAGCTGAGCCTTGAATCTACAAAAGACGGTGTTTCCTTAGCACTTAAAAGCGCAATAAAGCTGACAACAAGACCAATGATTGCAGGAATAAAATAAACCATGCGCCACTCGTAAGAATCGCCTGCGGCACTTATAAGCCAGCGTCTTAACAGCGGCACAAGCATAACGCCCATATTAGCAAAAAACTTGATGCTTGAATACACCCTTGCCCTATGCTTTGATGGTGAGGATTCCATTATGTAAACCACGTGCATATCGTGCGGAATAAAGAACTGAACAAGGCACGCACCGAGGAAATAAAGCACAAGGTTGCCTGAAAGGAAGATTAGAAGAAGAGCGAAGCTCATACCGAATGTGTTGATAATGAGAAACTTTTTTCTGCCCCAACGGTCTGCCAGCGGTCTGTAAAGCAAGCCTACAGCCTGAAAAGGAATTGCAAGGGCTGAAACCAGATCGAGCATACCGACCGCGCTGTAGCCATGCGATGCAAAAAGGTCTGCGGCAATATCGCTTTTCATCAGCATACCAATCTGCGATGCAATTTCATCGGTAGCGTAAATAAGTGTGATTATGAACACAAGGTAAGCAAAGTAGGTCTTTGAATTAGAGCCTTTCTTTTGCTTCTCCCATTTTTTTATTTCTTTTTCCGTTCTGAGCCTGCGTTTTTCAGCTTGAACGGGAGTGAGTGTTTTTGTTGCCATTTTAAAAATGCACCTCACCGGAAATATTTTTTATATAATAGCACATATTTATCGGAATGGCAATTTATAAATTAAATATTATCTGTACAAAAAACAGCACACCTCTTTCGAGATGTGCTGTTAAACTTTATTTATACCTTTTCAAAAACAAACTCGTCGCCGTTGAGCTTACATATACAGCTGTCTCCCGAAAGGATTTTACCCTCGAGAATCTCCTCGGAGAGCTTATCCTCAATCTTTGACTGAATCGCTCTGCGTAAAGGTCTTGCCCCGTACACCTGGTCGAAGCCTGCATCAGCAATTTTGCTTACTGCTTCGTCCGCAAAATCGAGCTTAATCTCCATTGTTGCGACACGCTTTTTCAGTGAAGCAAGCATACGCTTTGCAATTTCTTCGATATCCTCTTTCTGAAGCTTGCGGAAAACGATTATATCGTCAACACGGTTGAGAAATTCGGGACGAAAAGCGTTTTTAAGCTCGCCCATAACAGCTTCTTTAATTTTTTCGTCACTCATCGAGCCGCCCTTTTCTGCACCGAAACCGAGTGAGGAAGCACCGCTGCCTGCAATCTGCTTTGCGCCGATGTTCGAGGTCATTATGATAATGCAGTTTTTGAAATCGACCTTTCTGCCCTGCGAATCGGTGAGAATGCCGTCATCAAGAATCTGCAGAAGCATATTGAAAACATCGGGGTGCGCCTTTTCAATTTCATCAAAAAGGATAACCGAATATGGCTTGCGGCGCACACGCTCGGTGAGCTGGCCGCCCTCATCATAGCCGACGTAACCGGGAGGCGAGCCGACAAGGCGGGACACCGTATGCTTCTCCATATATTCGGACATATCAAGGCGAATCATAGCGTTTTCATCGCCGAACATCGCCTGTGCAAGCGACTTGCAAAGCTCAGTTTTACCAACACCCGTTGGACCGAGGAAGATAAAGGAGCCTGTGGGACGCTTCGGGTCTTTGAGACCTACTCTGCTTCGTCTGATTGCCTTTGACACTGCCCTGACAGCTTCATCCTGGCCTACAATGCGTTCGTGAAGCTCCGACTCCATATTGAGCAGACGACGGCTTTCCTCCTGTGTCAGCTCAACAACGGGCACACCCGTCCAGCCCGACACAATTTCGGCAATTTCGTTTGCGGTAACTTCACCTGCCGTGCTTGAGCTACGCTGCTGCCAACTCTCTTTTTCTTCTCTGAGCTTTGTTTCAATTTCTCTTTTTTCATCGCGCAGCTTTGCCGCACGCTCAAAATCCTGCGCATTTACAGCCGCCGACATTTCATCGGTGAGCGATTTGATTTTTTCTTCAAGCGCTTTAAGGTCGGGCGGAGCTGTAAAGGCACGCAGCCTTACACGGGATGCTGCCTCATCAACAAGGCCAATCGCCTTATCGGGCAAAAATCTGTCGCCTATATAGCGCACAGACATCTTAACAGCGGCAATAAGTGCCTCATCTGTGATTCTTACACGGTGATGCGCCTCATATTTATCACGCAGACCCTTGAGAATTTCTATTGCCTCATCTTCACTCGGCTCACCTACGGTAACGGGCTGAAAACGCCTTTCAAGTGCGGCATCTTTTTCGATATGCTTGCGGTATTCCTCGAGGGTTGTTGCGCCGATTACCTGAAGCTCACCCCTTGCAAGCGAGGGCTTGAGAATATTTGCGGCATCAACCGCACCCTCTGCCGAGCCTGCACCGATGAGAGTATGAAGCTCGTCAATAAACAGTATCACATTTCCGCTTTTTACAACCTCTTCAAGTGCGGCTTTGATTCGCTCCTCAAAATCGCCCCTGTACTTTGTGCCCGCAACCATACCTGTTAAATCGAGCGAAACTATACGCTTGCCGCTGAGTGTTTCGGGCACCTCACCCGAAACTATTTTGAGTGCAAGTCCCTCTGCAATTGCGGTTTTGCCGACACCGGGCTCACCGATAAGGCAGGGATTATTTTTTGTACGGCGGGATAAAATCTGAATTACTCTTTCAATCTCTTTTTCTCTGCCGATAACTGGGTCAATCTTGCTCTGTGCGGCAAGTGTTGTGAGCTCTCTGCCAAACTGGTCGAGCGTAGGAGTTTCAGACTTTGAATTCTTTTCGCTCTGCTTTTCTTTACCCTGCTTTGCGTTATTGCCGCTGACCGCCTTGACTACATCGCTGAGCACATCGGAAGCCGACACACCGAGCTTGCCGATAATATTTACGGCACAGTTTGAGCCCTCCTTGATAAGGGAAATGAGCAGATGCTCCGTGCCCGTATACGTGTGGCCCATTGAGCGTGCAGAAGCCATTGAAAGCTCAATTATATATTTGAGCCTCGGTGTAAAATCATCGGGCAGTAAAACGGTAGGCGTGCCCACACCGACGGTTGATTTGAGAAGATTTTCTACATTCTCACTGCCGATTCCCCTTGCGTTGAGCGCAAGGCAGGCAACGCTGCTTTCACTGTGAAGCAGACCTGCAAGCAGGTGCTCACTGCCGACATAGGTGTGACCCATACTCTCCGCTACACTGATTGCGCTGTTGAGAGCTTTATTTGCTTTTTCTGTAAAACCTGTAAACTTGTACATATAAAATCACTACTCCTTCCACAAAGTATGATTTAAGAAAGTGCCTCTCTTACTGCCTTTGCACGAAGCTCATCACGTGCGGCAGGCTCTAAATTTTTTCCTTCCCTTGCATTTATTGTTGCGGGCTGCATATCAACCATAAGCTCGCTTAATTTTTCAAGGCTGATATCAATAAGCCCCTGTGCGGCACCAAGGCGCACTAAAGAAGCAAGCTGCATAAACTCATCTGCGCTGAGAAGCCTTGCACTTCTCAGAATACCGAGCGCACGGAAGATTTTATCCTCCCACGCCATATTCTGAAGCATCTGCTCTCTTACGGCAAGCTCCTGCGCAACAAGCTGCTGTGCTATTGATTTAAGATTATTGAGCGCAGTTTCCTCACTTATACCGAGCGTTACCTGATTGCTCAGCTGATACATATCACCGTTTGGCGATGAGCCCTCACCGTAAGCGCCTCGGATTGTAAGTCCGAGCTTTGATACGGTAGAGGCGATACGTGTAATCTGACCGCTCTTACCGAGTCCGGGCAGATGAAGCATAACCGAAGCACGCATTGCCGTGCCGAGATTTGTCGGGCACTGTGTAAGGAAGCCTATGCGTTCATCAAACGCAAGCTGAAGCTTTGAAGAAACCGCATTATCAAGGCTGTCTGCACGCTTATATGCGCTGTCGAGTGCAAGTCCGGACTCCATAACCTGAAGGCGGATATGGTCCTCTTCACAAAGCATTATACTGACGGATTCATCTTCAGAGAGAATCAATGCTCTGCCGCTGACCGAGCTTGCAAACTCGGGGCTGACGAGATGTCTTTCGGCAAGTGAAATTGCCTGCGCACGTGTGAGACTTTCCATTTCAATATAGCTCAAATCCTCATCACAGCCGCCGAGAAGCGCATCACGCACGAGCTCGTTAACCTGTTTCTTTCCTTCCGCATTGAGCTTTGAGGGGAAGGGATATTCTTCAAGGTTACGTGCAAGGCGTATGCGTGTGCTGACAACAACCTCGCTCTTTTCACCGCCGCCTATATACCATTTACTCATGCCTTTTCGCCTCCTTCAAGCTCTTTAATTTCATCACGGAGCTTTGCTGCAAGCTCAAACTCCTGCTTTTCAACAGCCTCAGTGAGCTTTGCTTTAAGGCTTGCAATCTGTTCTTCCATGGTAGGCTCGCTCTTTTCCTCACGGATTACATCAATCTTTTTGCCCGAGTGCACTGCCCTGCCGTGAATACGCTCAAGCGAGGGAGCAAGCTTATCAAAGAAAATTCTGTAGCACTCGGCACAGCCGACCTGACTGTCACGGACAATATCGTTAAATGAATTGCCGCACTTGGGGCAACGTACAACCTTTGTGCCGATTGATTTTCTGCCGGCATCACCTAAAAGGTCACCGAAGAAATCGCTCAGACTCAAGGGTGCAAAGCCCGAAAACATATCCGTATAGCCGAGGTCACCTGCACACTGTGCGCAAAGGTGATGCTCGGTTGTGTCGCCGTTTACGACACGCTTGATGTGGGTTGTTGCCTGCGCTTTTCCGCAATTCTGACATACCATAATAAAACTCCTCCTTTAAAACTTATACAGACTGCAGCAGCATCTGTTTGAATACCGCCGCTCTGACTTTATCACGCACATCCGTCGGCAATTCACGGTAGCAGCTGTCAAGCACTGCCGCAAGCATAATTTTTGCCGACTGCATTGTTATTATCTCTCTGTTTGCCAGGTTAATTATATGCGCACGTGCTGTTTTTTCATCAATCGCAGAGCCTATATGATTAACAACGTGCATTACAACCGACGCAGGCGTTGTGTGGTTGACACGGGTGATACGGATATATCCTCCGCCGCCTCGTCTGCTTTCGACAATATAGCCCTGCTCGGGTGTAAAGCGAGAGGATATGACGTAGTTTATCTGGCTTGGCACACAGCCTACAGCCTGTGCAAGCTCGTTGCGCTGCATTTCCGCACTTCCGTCAGCCTCGAGCATATCCATTATAAGCTTTGCGATAGTGTTGCTGATATTCACTTCGCTCACTCCTTTAAGTTTGACTTTGACTTTCTTTGACCTTGACTAAATTCTATTACATTTTGACTTTGTCGTCAAAGGTCAATAAAGTTCAAATTTCACTTTCACTGTCCGATTTTTGAAAATAGCTCCCTTTTGCTCGATTTTTCTTCATTTTTCTAAGAGTTTGACCTTATTTGACTTTTGACAAAAGACAAACACCGCAGTCTGACCAAAATCAAACCACGGTGTTTTTTACACAACTCTAAATTATTGACTTTTAATTATTCCTCGTCGCTGTCACGCTTGCGCAGGAAAAGTGCAAGTGCACCGGAGCCGCCCATTGCGGCAACAGCAAGTGCAGCCGTGCCGAGTGCGGCACCTGTATCGGGGATAATGCTGTCTGAGCTGCCCTGCTCACCCTCTTCATCACTGTCTGCAGGTGAGGTTGTGGCTTCGGGCTTTGATGAGCCGCCGAAGATGAGGTCGTTGAGCCAGCCGAGCAAATCACTTGAAGTGATGCCGTTGATGATATCGCCGTAGCCAAGGCCCATTTCCTCAAGCTTTGCGTAAAGTGCATCTGCATACTCGGGGATATCCTTGAAGCTTTCTACCCTGGGAAGGCCGAGGGCCTCATTGATGTCGTTGATAGCTTCCTTGACTTCTGTAAGGTCAATCTTACCGAGCACGGAAATGATAGTCTGAATAACGTCCTCCTTATCGGGAGCCTCGGAGGATTCCTCTTCGCTTGCTTCCTCGCTTACGTCTTCGCTTGACTCTTCAGAGGGAATTTCCTCACTTGAGGATTCCTCTTCAGAAGGAGCTTCCTCGCTTGATTCCTCTTCGCCTGCAAGCTCGCTTGTGGACTCTTCTGCGGTGGAATTCTCAACAGAAACACTTTCCTGTGTGGACTCTTCCTCGCCGTTTACGGCAAAAGCCACGGCAGAAAGAGAAAGGCACATTACAGCCGCCACAAAAACCGCAAGAAACTTTTTGATTTTCATTGACTGATTCCTTCCTTCTTTGTTATTTTTGTGCGAAACTCTTTCGTTCGACAAATAAATACTAACATCCGACATACATTGCAGTCAACGCACAAATATTGGAAAGAAAAAGGAACTTAAAAGATTTTATTTCGTGCGATATAAAGCCGCAGTTACTTTTGTCATTCTTACCGCAAAAATAAAATAAAAAACTGGCTTGAGAAGATATAAACTCCAACTCAAGCCATTTGTTATTTATTTCTTATTGATTCTTACTGCATAGCTTACAGCTTCATACACAACAATTGCGCCGATAACCGCAACTGCAAGTATGAGCGACCAACGAAGGTTTACTGCCTGACGGATATTGATATCAAACAGTACCTCGAAGCCTACGCAAAGAAGTGCCGCCTGTATGCCTATTGCCGAAAAAATGTGATTTGCGGGAATAATTTTGTAAGCCAGAAGGATACTCATTATTGCCGAGGTAACCGTGAGCATGAGGCAGATGGGAAGAACATAATCTATGTACCAGCCTGCACTGTGGTTGACATAGGCCAAAAACAGCAGATAAAGCGAAATTACCGCAAGACAGATACACACCGTAATTGCAGGACGCTTCGGCTTTATTGCGGGCAGAACAACAACCATCCACGTGCACATAAGTATGCCGAGCAGATATGCTGACCAGGTGATTATACCTGCCTGTGCCCATTCACGGTTGGGGAAAAGACTCTGAATCCAGGTGGGAGGACCGACATAGTCCAGCACAAGGCAAAGAAACGCAGGAAAAGCAATAAGTGCGGATGCAACCGCAGCATATCCCTTTGCCTTGGGATTTAAAGGCGTTTTTATTTTTCCGGGCTTTTTCTCGGGCTCGGCAGTATATGTTGCCGGCTCCGGCTTTGCTTTTTCAATGCTTGATTCAAGCTGGGAGTTGCACGCAGGGCAAACGACAGCATTATCGTCTATCTGCGTACCGCAAAATTTACAGTACATAAATAACCCCTCTTTCTTTTCCTTTTTATTCTTCTGAAAGTGATGCTTCGTACAGATTTCTTACGGCTTCAAGCACCTTTTCCTTATCCTTACAGACACGGTAGTATGCTATGAGCTTTCTTTCATCTGCAGAGCACTTACCGACAGATTCCTCCGTTGACAAATTGCTTTCATAAGTAAAAACATTATCATTGCTGACTTGTAATGTTGCAGTTGGTGTAATAACCTCCGGCGCATCAAAACCGAGAAGTATATTCATATCAATGCCGAACATTGCCGCAATTTTTTTAAGGTTTTCTACGTTTGGCTCTGTTTTGCCGTTTTCATAGTAAGTGTATGCCGAACGGTCAAGACCAATCATCTTTGCCACATCATCCTGTGTAAAGCCGCAAAGCCTTCTGTATTTCTTCAGATTTTCACAAAGCATACGTACACCCCTTTTCCGAAAATATTCATAGATCAGATGTATTCACCGAGCGAAGCAAGGTCTTTTACAACCACGCTTGCCGGAATACCTGCCGTTTCATACTCTTCAACCGTTGTAACACCGCTGAGCACAAGTGCGCAGGGAATGCCGTGGTCTGCACCGATTGCAATATCGGTTGCAAGACGGTCGCCTATAAAGGCAATTTCATCACGCTCACAGCCGAGCAGAGACGTTATATAATCAACAGTCTGAGTCATAGGCTTACCCATAACAAGGGGACGCTTGCCCGTTGAGGCGGCAAACATCTCAATCATAGAGCCTGTGTCGGGCATAAAGCCGTTTGCCATAGGGCAGTTGAAATCGGGATGAGTTGCGATATAAACCGCACCGCCTGCAATATAGTTTGCCGCTTTGTTGATTTTTTCGTAGGTGAGCGTTGTATCAAAGCCAAGCACAACAACATCGGGGCTTTCATCAACAAGGTTTATGCCTGCTGAAAGAAAATCGTTTGTAAGGCGCTCATTGCCGAGAAGATAAACCCTTTCGCCCTTATGATTTTTGTTAAGATAATCGATTGTAACGTGAGAAGAAATTATAATTTTATCCTCAGATACGGGATAACCCATTTTCTTAAGCTTTTCACAGCAAACCTCAACGTTGTTTGACGAGTTGTTTGTGAAAAAGCGGAAATCTCTGCCCGTAGCAAGAGCCTTGTCTATAAAAGTATCTGCGCCCTCAATTATCTCGCCGCCGAGATAAAAGGTACCGTCCATATCAATGATAAAATATTTTGTTTTTTCAAAAACCGAACTGTTCATTTTTATTCCTCAAATTTGTAATCATTATTAAAAGCCGAAGCCGAAATCAAAGCCATAATTGCCTTCGTTGCCGTAAACACCGCGGGTAGTGGTTTCAACCTCTTTTTTGTTCGTTTCTTCAATAAGTGCAACCTTGACCTTAAACTCGGAGGTGGAATATCTGCCGCCCGTGCTTTCGATTCGGAATATGCTCAGCTCAAGCACATCGCCCACTTTGGATTTTTCAATTTTTTCGAGCAGAACGTCTGCCGTGTCAAGGTCCTTGCCGTTTACAGCGGTTATCATATCACCGGGCTGAACCTCAGTATTTACAAGTGAGCTTTCGGGGTCGATTGAATAAATGACGAGTGAGCCGCTGGGAAGATCCATCATCTGAACAGCCATGCTGTAAATGCCGCTGATTGATGAAGAATCGTTTGCAACATAGCTGATGCCGAGCTTTGGTCTGCCGGGCACATAGCCGTAGGCGATAACATTGTTTATAACGTCCTGCGCCTGAGTAATCGGGATTGAGAAGGAAATGCCCTCAAACTCGGTTGCGGCAATTTTAGAAGAGTTTATACCGATAACCTGGCCGTATTCATTTACAAGCGCACCGCCGGAATTACCGGGGCTTATTGCGGCATTGTGCTGAATGCAGACCATATCGTAGCCGATACTGCTTGTGATGTTACGGCCGATTGCAGAAACCTTACCGTCGGTAAACGTGCCGAAAAGAGCAGAGCCGCCGGGATTACCGATTGCATAAACCGTACTGCCTACCTTGAGTGAATCGGAATCGCCGAACTCTGCACACTGGAGTCCCTTTGCCTCAATACGCAGAACACCTATATCCGTACGCTCATCATAGCCGACGACCTGTGCATCATGTCGCTTTCCATCCTCATGCTGAATAACAATCTCTACGCCTGCATCTGAAATTACGTGAGCGCAGGTGAGGATATAGGTATATTTTCCTGCCTTATCCTCTTTCATAATAATGCCCGTACCCTCGGTGTAGAGCGAATTGTTTTTATACACCATAACCGCAACGTTGGTTTTTGCGATTTTTTCGTACACCTGTTCGGGTGTGAGAACACCATCGGAAAAAGTGCTGTCCTTAACGGGCGTTTTGTTGATTTCAAGCGAGGGTGCACCCTCGTTCTTTGTGGTCTGCTCACTGCCTGCAATACCGGGTGCAACCGGTGTGCCATTGTTTTTACCGTTAAGTGATACAGGAATTGCAACAGCGGCAATTATAACGGCAACGGCCAGAACAACGCAGAAAATCCTGCGCCATTTTTTGTTGGTTTTCTTCTTTGATGTATCAACCTCAGGCGGCTGATACGGACTGTAGCTGTACTGTGTGTATGGTTGCTGATAGGAATAGGGGTTTGCGTTATTCTGAGGCTGTGTCTGACTTTGCGCTTCTTCCTGCACAGGCTGTACGGGCTCTTCGGGATTTTCAGGCTCCTTCGGAGCATCGACAAGCACAAAATCCGTTACAGAAACAACCTCATCCTGATTTTCATTCTGCTGTGCAGCCTGTGTATTCTCCGGCTGGTCAGCGTTATCCTCGGGCATATTGCCCTTATTCATAAAATCATCCATTAAACTCTCTCCTTTTGCGTGGTAAACCTATGATAGAGTTTGTGTTTAATATTCACTTTTCGTGTGTGTTAACTTATTTTTAACAATGTTTGTTGTTTTTATTGCAGTTATTTCGGAAGCACGAATACAAACTCGGTATATCTGCCCTCAATACTCTCTGCATATATCTTTCCGTTATGCAGCTCAAGTATGCTTTTGACAATATACAAGCCGAGCCCCGTGCTCTTTGCATCTGCACTGCGCGATTTATCCACCTTATAAAACCGCTCGAATATTTTATCAATCTCATCGGATGCAATGCCTGCACCGCTGTTGAGAATATGAGTTTTTGTACAGTTATCCTCTTCGGTGACGGTTACGCTGATGAAGCCTTTTTCGGGCGTAAATTTTACAGCATTATCGACAAGGTTATAAACCACCTGGCTGAGCATATCTCTGTCTGCCCTTACCCTGTGATGGCCCAGAGAATCAAGACCTCTTATCTCTATCTTGCCTGCACTTATTTTCTGCTCCAGAGTGAGGAAAGTATTGAGAATCATAGCAGACAAATCCACATCGCTCATATTGAGGTCAAGCTGGCCTGCCTCGATTTTAGAGAGGTTGAGCATTGAAACAACAATACGTGAAAGACGCTTGATTTCATCGGACACTATCTGAAGATAGTGCGTCTGCTGCTCGGGCGGAATTGTGCCGTCGAGCATACCGTCGATAAAGCCGCCGATAGTTGTCATAGGTGTTTTCAGCTCGTGCGAAACGTTTGCAACAAAGCTTCGTCTGGAAGATTCAAGCTGTGCAAGACTGCCCGCCATTTTGTTGAAGGCTGCCGCAAGCTGACCCAGCTCATCATCACGCTTAAAATGCACACGGTGTGAAAAATCACCGACAGCATAGCTCTTTGTAACATCTGCCATTTCTTTAAGCGGCCTTGTAAGTGCGTGAGAAGAGTAGTAAACCGCAATAACCGCAAAGACAAGCGCCACGACAAACGAAATAAGAAGCAGATTGATAATGGGCACGACGAAATCGACAAGAACATTTGTAACCGGGGCAACCGCAAAAACAAGCGCCACCGTATGACCCGAAACCTTAACCGGCTCACCCGCTATAAACTGCGCCTCATCAAACTGGCCGCCCATACGGCTGACAGTTGAGTAAGAATTGATGAGCGTATTGTCGAGTATTGCATTGTTGACCATAAGCCCGTCGTGATATTCGCATGCCTGCGTAACAAGCGTGCCGTCAACAAGGAAATCACGGCACATAATGACGTGACCTGTTGTATCACAAAGAAAAACGTCGGCACCGATTGAAGTTGAAACAAGCGAAAGCGAGGAGCCGAGGGCGGCAATTGAATCGCCATCGCCGAACATTGAAATATAGCCGCCCGAAAGGAGGTCGGAAGCTGACACGGCAATATTGCGTGCGTTTTCTGTAAGAAGCTGTGCCTTCTGCTTATACCAATAGTTACCCGAGAACACCGTAAGAAAAACACTCAGCAAAATAAAGCACGCAAGTATAATAGCTGTGAGCATCATCGAATACCTTGTACGCACCGACATGCTTCGCAGCTTTTTACGCAGCTTTTTTCTCAGTTTGTACAGCATAATCAGTCTCTTGTTTCAAACTTGTAACCTACGCCCCATACAGTACGAAGCTCCCATTTGTCTGAAGCACCCTCTAATTTTTCACGAAGACGCTTTACATGAACGTCAACAGTACGGGAATCACCGTAATAGTCATAGCCCCACACCTCATCAAGAAGCTGATCACGGGTGAAAACACGGTTGGGATTTTTTGCAAGATGGAAGATAAGCTCCATCTCTTTGGGAGGAGTATCAATCTGCACTCCTGCCACTCTGAGCTCATAGTTCGTAAGGTTGATGGAAAGCTTATCATAATGAACTTCCTTGATCTCCTCAGTAGCAGAGGAAGCGCTGCGGCGAAGAACAGCTTTGATTCTTGCCACGATTTCTTTTGTATCAAAGGGCTTTGTCACATAGTCGTCAGCTCCAAGCTCAAGACCTAAAACACAGTCAAAAATCTCACCCTTTGCAGTAAGCATAATGATGGGAGTTTCGGAAAACTTTCTGATTTCTCTGCATACCTGCCAGCCGTCAAGCTTAGGAAGCATAATATCAAGAAGCACAAGTGAAGGGCTTTCCTCCTGGAAGGTTGTGACAGCACTCTGTCCGTCATTGGCTATAACCACATTATAGCCTTCCTTTGTAAGATAAAGTCTTAAAAGCTCGCAAATGTTA